>JANQMH010000130.1 GCA_028280195.1 Exilibacterium sp. | reverse complement strand
ACTTGGGGTCTGGGGTTCGAGACCCGGCGTGGATACATCCCTGCTGTCGAGAGTCTCGAACCCCAGACCCCAACCGGGTTAGGGCCTGCCACCGCAGTTCCGACAACATCTGTTGAGAACACTTGAAGGTAGCTCTACCCGGCGGCGGACCGATGCATTAGCGCCGCTTTGCTTAAGTAAGCGCCATTCGGCTTTGACCTCGATCAACAAGGGTGCCTTATGCGTCTAATTTCCTGGAATGTCAACGGAATCCGGGCAGCTATCAAGAAGGACTTCGCCAGCTCTTTCGAAGGTATGCAAACCGATGTGCTTTGCCTGCAGGAGACCAAAGCGCAGGATGAGCAGGTACTGGAAGCCCTGGGGGGTGTCGACGGCTATCATATCTATACCAATTCGGCGGTTAAAAAAGGCTATTCCGGTACCGCAATACTCAGTAAAACCGAGCCGCTGTCGGTGCTTATGGATATGGATATCGACGCCCACGACCAGGAGGGCCGCGTTATCGCCGTGGAATATACCGACTTCTTCCTGGTGACCGTGTACACGCCGAACTCCGGCAGCGAGCTGAAGCGCCTGGACTATCGCCAGCAGTGGGACGCGGCATTCCTCGACTACCTGCAGCAGCTGCAGCGGCGCAAGCCCGTCGTCGTCTGCGGTGATCTCAACGTCGCCCACCAGGCGATCGACCTGGCCAGGCCCAAACAAAACTTTAACAAAACCGCCGGATACACGCAGGCCGAAATCGATGGCTTTGACAGGCTGGTCGAGGCCGGCTTCGTCGATACTTTCCGCCACAAACACCCGGAGACGATAAAATACAGCTGGTGGAGCTATCGGGCCAATGCCAGAGAAAAGAATATCGGCTGGCGGATAGACTATTTTTTAACCTCTCCGGATCTGGTTTCCCGTATCGGGGAAGTGGATATTCTCAACGATGTTTCGGGCTCCGATCACTGTCCGGTATTGTTGGAGTTGACCGGATAGGGAGATGCACCCGCGGAGGTGGTTTGATGACGCAATACCAGGGTAAGTGCCAGTGTGGACATATTCGCTACCGTGCGGATGCGCAGCCTTCCGACCCTCATTTCTGTCACTGCCATATGTGCCAGCGCCTCTCCGGGGCACCGTTGATCAACTGGGTAACGTTTCCGCTGTCGTCTTTTCAGTTTGAACAGGCGACGCCAAAGTTCTACCGTTCATCGGCGCGCACCCGGCGCGGCTTTTGCCCCGAATGTGGTAGCCAGATATGTGCCATTGATGACGGCGACGACTGTATCTATATCACTGTGACAACACTGGACGACAAACAAAACGCGTGCTTCGCGCCGGAGTTTGAGAGTTTTGAGGAAAGCTCGCCACCGTGGATGCAGGCACGCGGCAAATAAAGCTGCAGGTGGCTGTCACCGCGGTGAACCGGCCCCGGTAAGAAGTGTCATAAGCTCAGCAAAAATGGTGAAAGGGTTTCCATCCTTTGACCTTTTTTTTCTCAGGCTATCGGAGACAGTGCTATGAGCAAAGTTAGTGTTGTGATGTCGGGTGTTTTGATATTGACTCTGGGGTTGGGCGGCTATGTACAAGCGTCGATGGCGAAAGAAGACATTACCGCCATCAGGGAAATTACCCGCGGCGCCCATGTGACATTGCAGGGCAAGGTGACGCGTATTCTGGACGATGACGAGTTTCGCCTTGAGGATGACAGCGGCAGTGTGCGCATCTATATCGGCTGGAGGAATCGCCTCACTGTCGATGTCGGAGAAAAGGTTACCGTCAAAGGCGTGGTCGACGATGATTTGGTTAATTTCTTTCGCCCGGAAGTCTACGCCAGTGAATTGATTCGCGAAGACGGGACAGCAGTAAATCTTGCAAGATAGAATGGCTGTGATGCGGCGGGCGGGGGCGATGAAGCCGGCTTGACGGTGCATTTTCCGTGCCCGCAGCCCCGCCGCGACGGCGATTTCCTGCCGAAAAAATAAAAAGCAGTATAATGATAGAAAATGCCGCTTGGTACTATGGTGGTATCATACGGCGTAAGGGTTAGTATCAGGGGGCGGCAGGTGTGTTATGAGCATAGCGTCGGTAATGAGTAAGCCGGTTGTCAGTGTTGAGATGGACGATACGGTAGGGCTGATTAAAGAAATTTTCGATAGCAGCCAGTTTCACCATTTGCTGGTAGTGGAGTCGGGCAGGTTGCACGGCATCATTTCCGACAGGGATCTGTTGAAAACCATCAGCCCGAATATCGGAACCATTGCCGAAACCACTAAAGATACCGCGACACTGAATAAAAAGGCGCACCAGATAATGACGCGCAGCCCGGTTACCTTGAATGTTGACGCGGATATCTATGATGCCATCGATATTTTTAACAGCCACAGAATTTCCTGCATACCTATTGTCGATGATAATCAGAAACCGGTTGGCATCGTCAGCTGGCGGGATATCATGAAACGGCTGGCAAGGGGCAGGAGTGTACAGGCCCAAAAGGCCCAGCAGCAGGAAGATTCGTAAGACCGGCGTGCTACCCGCTGTGATAGCACCGGCAACGGGCAGGTATCTAGCGGCCTTAGTCCTGTTTCGCGGGGAGTATATATCGCTGCCGCTGCAGTCAATAGCCTGAGAAGGCAGTGCTGACTGCAGCGGTGGCGGCAGGAAAACTACACCATGACTGATCTGCTGATACGGCCTTATAGCGCCGGAGATGAGGCAGCGATCCTCGATCTCAACAAGCATTCCGTTCACTTTCTCAGCCCCATGGACAAGTCGCGGTTTGCCGAACTCAGAGCCATGGCCCGCTTGTTATGGCTGGCCGAGAGCCGAGGTGAGGTTGTGGCATTTCTGCTGGGTTTTAGCGAGGGTGCCGCCTACGACAGTGTCAACTATCGATGGTTTTCCCGTCGCCTTAAAAACTTCTTCTATATCGATCGCATCGTCGTCAGCGACAAAGTCAGGTCATTGGGTGTCGGTCGCAGCATCTACGCCAAACTTGAATCCTGGGCGCTGCAACAGGGGTTTGACTGGCTGGCGGCGGAGGTGGATATCGAGCCGCCCAATACCGGTTCGCTCAGGTTTCACGACCGGCAGCAGTTTGTTGAAGTTGCACGGCAGACTGCCGGTGTGCAGCGGAAAACGGTCTCTTTGCGGATCAAATGCATCGGCGCTCATCCCTGAGTTTTTTGTCGCCGGCCCACGGCTGCCGGGGAATTCTCTCAAATCCGTTGTTTCAGGTAGTTAAACAGGTTTTGGTTGTGCTGCAGCAGCTGCCGGCGCAAGTCCATCTCCCTGTCTGTGTCGCCGGCCTGCCCGGCAGTGATCAGCGCGTGGGCGAGGCGAAAGCATGTCTCTCCGGGTGTTGTGCCGGCGGCCGTCTCCGCGGGTATGCTGTGTACCAGCCCGCGCTCTGTCAACAATAGCCAGGCGGGAAAGTCTGTATCTGACAGTGGCGCTGGCAGTGCCAGGTCGTCTTCGGTATCGAGAAACTGCTGCCACAGCGCGCGCATGCCCGCATCGGCTTGCCGGTCGCTGTCCAGCGCCTGTGCGGCCTGCTGCGGGGCGTGCCAGCACAGCTGGCACCAGGCCTCGAGCGACTCGGCCCGGTTGCGGCGGCGGTAGCCGCTCTCGGCAAGGCGCAGGCACAGGGGCGGGTGCCGGCGCCAGTCGGACACTGCCCGCACTGCCTGGCCGGCCGCCTGCCACTGCTGTGCCCGCCCCAGGGCGAAGCTGGCGTGCAGTTGGGGATTGTCGGCGCGGTAGGGCATGTCGCTCAGGCTCTCGGCAAGCCGGCGCCACAGCGGCACCAGAAAATCCCGCGACTGCGAACTGAGCAGGCGCCTGGCGACAGGGTCCAGCTGCAGTAAGAATTCCAGCTCCTGCCGAATGTCAGCTATGGGTTGATCCAGGTCCCGCAGGGCGCTAACGAGCCTGTCGAAGGCGGCCAGATCGGCGTGACTGGGCGCCTGTTGGTACAGTTGATCCAACTGCCGTTCCGCCTCGGCCAGATTGCCGCCGGCCAGGGCGGCGGCGATGCCGTTGCTCAGCGCCACGACGGGGTTGTCGAAGAAAATATCCAGCTGTACCTCGTCGGCGCGGGAGCTGAAGCGGCAGCAGAGCAACTGGTCAAGGGCCCGATCGGCGCTCGCGCGCAGCGGTCTGCCGCCATCGCCGGCTGCTGCTGCGGCCCGCTCGCCGCCCCGCTGCCAGGGGTAGTACTCCTCGATGTCCTCAGCCAGCCCGATGCGGCGCGCATAGGCCGCAGCCTGCTGCAGCTGCGGGCGGATGCGGTCGGCATTGCCGAGCAGCATCTCTTCCAGTAATTCCACCTCACCGCGGCGCCAGCTCTCGTAGTCGCTGTACATCAGGCGGCCGTTGTCGAGCAGAAACTCCAGCGGGGTAAACGCACCCTGTTCCATGATCTGGCGGTCTACATAGGCTTGGATAAAGGGTTCGGTGGTATCGGCCATGGTTTGTCCGGTCGCTATTTGTCAGGCTTCAAACAGGGCCTGCAGGTCCTGCGCGCTCAAGCCGCCGGACGACTGGTAGAGGTTGCTGGCCAGCAGGTGCTTGTTCTGCTGCAATTGCAGGATTTTCTCTTCGACAGTATTTTCGGCAATCAGCTTGTAGACGAACACCGGCTTGTCCTGGCCGATGCGGTAAGCCCGGTCGGTGGCCTGATTTTCCACCGCCGGGTTCCACCACGGATCGTAGTGAATCACTGTATCGGCGGCGGTCAGATTCAGGCCGGTGCCGCCGGCTTTCAGGCTGATCAGAAACAGCGGCGTAGCGCCGGTCTGAAACTGTTCCACCGCGGCGTCGCGGTCGCGGCAGGCCCCGGTCAACTTCACATAGGGAATGTCCCGTGCGGCAACGGCCTGCTCGATCAGCGCCAGCATGGCGGTAAACTGGGAGAATAACAGCACTCGGCGGCCCTCTTCCACCAGTTCCGGCAACATCGACATCAGCCTCTCAAACTTTGCCGACGGGACTGCTGCAACCTGCCTCTCGAGCTTTACCAGGCGTGGATCGCAGCAGGCCTGGCGCAGTTTCAGCAGCGCGTCCAGCATGGCGATCTGGCTGCCTGCCAGGCCCTGCTGTTGGATGATCTGGCGAATGCGCCGGTGCATGGTCAGGCGGATGCCGTCGTAAAAATCCCGCTGCGCCGGTTCCAGCAGCACGCGTTCGACAATTTCCGTTTTGGCGGGCAGCTCACTAGCCACCGCCTCCTTGGTGCGGCGCAGAATGAACGGCGCAATGCGCCTGGTCAGCGCCAGGCTGCGCTGCTCGTCGGCCCGCTTTTCGATCGGGTGGCGATACTGGCGCTGGAAGTCTTTTTCCGAGCCGAGAAAGCCGGGCTGCAGAAAGTCAAACAGTGACCACAGTTCGCCCAGATGGTTTTCCACCGGTGTACCGGTCAGGCAGAGGCGGTGTTCGGCCTGCAGTGTTCTGGCGAGTTGTGAAACTCTGGCGCGTGGATTTTTGATGATTTGCGCTTCGTCGAGTACCAGCAGGTAAAAGCGCTGTTGCTGCAGATAGTCACTGTCGAAGTTGAGCAGGGGGTAACTGGTGATCACCAGATCGGCAGTGGCGGCGGCGGCAAAGCGGCTTTTGCGCCGGCTGCCGTGCAGAACCACGATTTCAAAGTCGGGTGTAAAACGCTGCGCTTCGCGCTGCCAGTTGCCGATGACACTGGTAGGGGCGACAATCAGAGAGGGTTTGCACAGGCGCCCGGCGTTTTTTTCCGCAGCCAGATGGGCCAGGGCCTGCACGGTTTTGCCCAGCCCCATATCGTCTGCGAGGATGCCGCCCAGTGCGTACTCGCGCCAGAACTGCAGGCGGCCCAGCCCCTCCAGTTGATAGCAGCGCAGCGCGGCCGGAAAGCCCTGCGGGGTTTGCTGCGGCGCGATACCCTCGAAGTCGCGAAACTTTTCCGCCAGTGCCACCAGTGCTTCTTCGCCGGACCAGTTCAGCGTCGAGGCGCCGCTGCCATCGTCGCCGCTGTGGCTGAGTTCCCGCTCGAGCTGTGCCAGGCGGCTCAGGTGATTGCGGGGCAGGGTCAGACTGTGCTCGCTGTTGAGGCTGTCATGCTCGAACAATTCCACCAGCGTCTGCACGATGCTCTGGACTCTCTGCAGCGGGATGGCGGTATAGCGGCCGTCGCCGACAGCCAGCGGCAGGTGATCGGCGATCGGGTCGCCGGCGCCGGTACTGCTTTGATCCGACTGTAAATAAGCCACCAGCGCCGGCAGCAGGTTTATCGCTTTGCCGTCGATGGTGACACCCAGTTCCAGGTTGAACCAGTCGCCGCTGTGAGCGGCCTTGGGTCTGTGGTCGGCGTGCAGTTGAGCGTACCAGCTGTGGGCCGTCGCCAGCCGGTAGGGAAACGTCGGGTCTGTCTCTATGGTCCAGCCCTGTCGCTGCAGGTCCGGCACTACCTGCAGCACAAAGCTCAGCCAGGCGCGACTGCCGGGCAAGGTATAGCCGGGTTCGGGTAGGCTGCCGTCTGTGCTTGTACCGTGCATTTCAGTCCCGGCGGCGGTCTCCAGCGCCTCGCAAAACTGCGCCAGCAACTGCTGTTCGCGCCGCTGATCCCGGGCCATTACCCAGCAGGTCGAGCCGGCAACCCGGCGTATATGGTGTTGTTGCGGCGGCAGGGCGCGATTGTTGACTGCTCTGCCGCCGTAGTTGAAGCGCACCGCGGCAAAGGTGGTGCCCGCTGCCTGGGACAGATACAGCTCCGCTTTCAGGTTTACGGTTGTGGCGGTTTTGATCGCCAGTTCCTGTAGCAGCGGCAGGCTCTTGTCGGCGCGCAGCCTGCTGTTTGTGTGCACTGCCTGTTCGGCGGACAGCGGCGGCTGGCGCCAAAGCTCCCTGATCCGGGCCGGATCGCAGCTGAAATTCAGGCGGCCCGCCTCGCCGCTTTGGCCATTGAAGTAAAGCGGCGGTTCGAGTTCGATGCCGATAACGGCGGTGGCAATATTGTCGCAAATCAGCTGTTGTTCAGCGCTGTCGAGCAGTTGCCAGCGCAGTGTCGCCGCCCGCTCCCGGTGCCAGCGCAGTACCGGGCCGGCGGTTGAACCCCAGTGCAGTCTGCCCGCAGAGATGCAGCGCCTGATCAAGTCGGCATCTTCGCTCCGGTCGAGCTGCCAGGGGCCGCTGCTGTTGCGGGCGAGAAGCGCCTCGATCAGGCCGCGGTCCCAGTCTGTAACATAGCGCGGGAAATCGCTGTGGTTGAGGTTGCGAACGATAAAGGGGTGATATTGCGGCGCCTTGCCTGCCGCGGTTGTGGCACTGGCCGGGCCGACCCAGAGGGAAATCTCCAGGCGGCGCGCCTGGGGGAAGCTGCTGTCGGGCTGCCGTACCGGTCTGATCAGATAGACCAGTTGTTGCGCGCCGGCCGGCGTGTCCCGAGGCTGCCTGTGCTCCGCGGTCGCTGCGCTGTCCCGGCGCCGTGGCCGGGCCGGCCCCGGGGGCGCCGGGGCAGCGGTTGGCGCAAGGGTGTTGGCGATCAGTACGGCGGCTGTGTGCGCGCAGTTGCCGGACTCTCCGCAATTGCACTCGCCATCGATGCCCTGGGCCGTCAGCTGTATGTAAACGCGATAGGCGTTTGCGGCTGTTCGGCAGCCGGGGTCGTCGCTGCGGGCAACCAGGCCGGTGACGATGCCGCCGCCGGACAACTCGCGGACATTGAAGACGCGATCGTTTTCGGCCAGCTCCAGCCCCTGCCGGTAGAGCGACTGGCCGAGTTCCCGCTGCAGGTACTCTATGCCGTATGCCATAAATACCTGGTTGGCATACTTTCGTTTTCTGCAGTATTTTCTATAGATTGCTTTCTATAGGTGTTGCAACTGATGTCGGGAGTTGTCACTGAAATAATCGGTCTGAAAATCCATCGGCAAGCAGCGCTGATTATATCGGCCTCGATCCGTGCCCGTCCAGAAACCTGGCCTGCTGATGGACTGGGGTCGCTGTCGGGTTTTACATGACCTTTTCCATCACGGCCCGCAGCGACTGTGCGAAAATATCGATAATCCTGTCGATATCCGCCTTGCCGACAACCAAGGGGGGGGAGAACGCCACCGAGTCGATGGAGGGCAGGGGGCGGGCAATCAGCCCGCGCCGATAGCATTCCGCGGTTACCTGTGGGGCGACCTTGACAGTCGGATCAAAGAAGGTCTTGCTGGTCTTGTCCTTTACCAGCTGCACCGCCGCAATCAGACCCCGGCCGCGGATCTGGCCGACACAACTGTGATTGGCAAGCTGCGCCTGCAACTGCTGGTGAAAGTAGGTGCCTACTTCCGCTGCATTGTCCACCAGCTGCTCGCTCTCAATGATATCCAGGTTTGCCATTGCCACAGCGGCGCCCACCGGATGTCCGGCGTAAGTGTAGCCATGGGCAAAGCTGCCGTATTTGGCCGAACCCTGCCTCACCACCTCCCAGATTTCCTCGGAGATAAAAGAGGCGGAAAAGGGAAAATAGCCGCTGGTTATGGCTTTGGCGGTTGTCATCATATCGGGCGTAATGGCATAGACATCGCTGCCGAACCAGCTGCCCAGGCGGCCATAGCCGCAGACGACCTCATCGGCAATAAACAGAATGTCGTATTTGGCCGTGATCTTTTGTACCTCGGTGAAATAGCCCTCGGGCGGCACGATGACACCGCCGGCCCCCATGACGGGCTCGGCGATGAAGGCGGCGACGGTGTCCGGTCCCTGCTGTTGAATCAGCGCCTCCAGCTCCAGCGCGCGCCGCCTGGAAAACGCGAGTTCCGACTCACCGGGCTCGGCGTGGCGATAGTAATCGGGTGAGCCGGTATGCAGGATGCCGTCGATGGGCAGGTTGAAATCGCGATGGAAGGCCGGCAGCCCGGTGAGACTGGCGGTGGCGACAGAGGTGCCGTGGTAGCCCTGCCAGCGGGAAATGATTCTTCGCTTCTCCGGCCTGCCGCGCAGGTTATTGTAATACCAGATGATTTTTATCAGGCTGTCGTTGCCGTCGGAGCCGCTGCTGCCGAAGAAGACTTTTGACAGGCTTTTGGGCGCCAGTGCCAGCAGCCGCTCCGCCAGTTCGATTTGCGCCACATTCGACATGCCGGTAAAGGTGTGATAATAGCCCAGCTCCATACTGGCGCGACGCATTGCCTCGGCCAGTTCCGGCCGGCCGTAGCCGACATTGACGCACCACAGGCCGGCAACCGCATCTATCAGTTTATTGCCATCGGAATCCTGGAGGGTAATGCCCTGCCCCGACTGAATGATCTTTGAACCGTGCCGGGCAAAATCGTCGGCATTGGTCGAGGGGTGGAGAATGGTCTGGGCATCGAGCTGTTTTAAGTCTTTGTTTGTCATAGTCATCGAATGGCTGCGATTGGTTGAGAGGCGAAAAAGGCCATCTGAGTTTTGCTCCACAGCGGGCAAACTCTGCTGCGGCGTGCGAATATTCTATACTCTATCAGATGAAATATAGTATCGAATAATCATTGTTAACCAATGATTATGCGGATATCAGAGTGTTTGTCGACTAAAGTTCACAGAGGCCGCCATGCACCGCCCCTTGCCCGCTGTCGAGCGAGCCCCGACACCGGGCAGGGAGCTGTCACTGTGCTTTGATGGATTTGTCGGGCTGTCAGCTGAGCTTCTTGCCGGCACTGGCAGGGCGAAGTTGCGCTCGAATATGCGCAGCATATTTTTCGGCTATTCACAGAAAGGCCGAATAATCTACAACTATAGGGTATAAATCCGCGGCAAATTTTTTCGTCTTTATGTGAGAATAGAGCGCTGTCATCTGACAAATTCGATTGAGCACTATCATTCAAGCACCGTGATTCAAGCACTATGATTCAAGCACCATGATTATTGTAAGAACCGCCCGGCAATCGGATCTCGACAGTGTTTTGGCCCTGGCCGAATCGGCCTATCCGGGTATGACGACCCTGCCTCCCGACCGCCGGGCACTGGCGGATAAAATTGAGGCCTCGATTGTCAGCGTTGAGAGGCAGGTTGCCAAACCTGACGATGAGACCTATCTGCTGGTGATGGAAGACACGGAGAAGGCAACAATTGTCGGCACCGCCGGCATCATTGCCTGTCTGGGTGTCAAGGATGAGTTTTACTCCTACAAGCTGAATAAGGTCACCCACAGCAATAAAGCCCTGAATAAAAAAATTACCGTCGAAACCCTGAATCTCACCAATCACTTCGAAGGCTTTGCCGAAGTCGCCACCCTCTACCTGTCGGAAGACTACCGCAGAAACGGCAACGGCAAGCTGTTGGCCAGAAGCCGCTATCTGTTCATGGCGCAGTTTCGCCAGCGTTTTCCCGAAAGTGTGATGGCCGATTTAAGGGGGACTTTTGATGAACAGGGCAAATCGCCATTTTGGGAAGCCGTCGGGCGTCATTTTTTCGATATGGAATTTGCGCAGGCCGATCTCTACGGCGCGCTGAACGGCAATCAGTTTATTGCCGACCTGATGCCCAAGTATCCGATTTATGTCAACCTGCTGTCCGCCGAGGCGCAGCAGGCTATCGGCAGCCCCAACGAGAAAGGCAAAGCCGCCACGCAGATGCTGCTGAGCGAGGGCTTTGCATGGAATGGCCATGTCGATATCTTCGATGCCTCGCCCAGTGTCGACACCAGGATCGATGACATTGCCACCGTCAAGCATAGCCGCTGCGCAAGCGTCCGCGGCGCTACCGACGCTGCCGATACATGCCGCTATATGGTGGCAACCGGCAGTATCGATAAGTTTGCCGTATGCTACAGCCCGCTGGTGCTTGTCGACGAAGGCGGCGTGCTGTTGCCCGAAACGACATTCAACACACTTGGCCTGGCCGTTGGCGATGTCATCCGTTTTGCACCCTTAGCCCTGAACAGCCCCGAATAATGAATAGCTATGAAGTCAATTTTGACGGACTGATCGGCCCGACACACAATTACGGCGGTTTGTCTTTTGGTAACATTGCCTCCGCCAGCAATGCGCTGAAACTGTCTGAGCCGCAGCGAGCCGCCCGCCAGGGGCTGGAAAAGATGCGCTACCTGCGCGAGCTGGGTTTGCAGCAGGGTGTGCTGCTGCCACAGCAGCGGCCGCACCTCCCGACTTTGAGAAAGCTGGGCTTCGGTGGCAGCGACAGCGCCATTATCGAGAAAGCCGCAAAGCAGGCGCCCGAGCTTTTGGCCAGCTGCTATTCGGCCTCGTGCATGTGGACGGCAAATGCGGCAACCGTATCCCCCAGCGCCGATACCGGCGATGGCCGCGTGCACTTCACGGCGGCCAACCTCAACAGCATGTTCCATCGCTCGATAGAGCACCAGACCACCGGGCGCCTGTTGCAGGCCATTTTCAATGACCGCCAGTACTTTGACCACCACCAGGCCCTGCCCGGCGGCAGCCACTTTGGCGACGAGGGAGCGGCCAACCACAACCGCTTTGCCCCGGATTACGGCGCCGCCGGCGTTGAGCTGTTCGTCTTCGGCCGCTACGCTTTTCGCGAGAATTCCGCCGCCACGGCACATTTTCCCGCGCGGCAGAGCTATGAGGCATCCCGTGCCGTCAGTCGCCTGCACCGGCTGCAAGCGGCAAAGGTGGTGTTTGCCCAGCAGAATCCCGGCATTATCGACGCCGGTGCTTTTCACAACGATGTCGTCAGTGTCTCCAACCTCAATACTTTCTTCATGCACGAGGAGGCCTTCCTCGATAAAGCGCAGCTACAACAGCAGTTGCAGCGGCAGTACGGCGATGAAAAACTGCATTTCATAGAAGTGAAAACATCGCAGGTGCCGCTGGCTGACGCCGTGACCTCCTATCTGTTCAATTCACAGCTGGTCAGGCTGCCCGGCGAGGATGCAATGACGCTGATACTGCCGGTAGAGAGCCGTGAGAATGAAAAGGTCTATCGCTATCTGCGGCAACTGCAGCAGCAGGACACACCGATAAAGCGGGTGGAGTTTGTCGATGTCAGGCAGAGTATGAAAAACGGCGGCGGCCCCGCCTGCCTGCGCCTGAGGGTGGCACTGACCGAGGCGGAACTCAATGCCGTAAATCCGCGGTTTATGCTGACTGACACCTTGTTTGCCGATTTGAATCAGTGGATTGACCGCCATTATCGCGATCGGATCAGCCCGGCAGACCTGGCCGACCCGGTGTTAATGGAAGAAAGCCTGCGCGCACTGGACGAGTTAACCGCGCTTTTCAACCTGGGCTCCTTTTATGAATTTCAACGCAGCTGATGAATTCCAGCGCATCTGAGCAACTGGCCGCCGCGCGACAGGCACTGTTTGACGGCGGGGATTTCCTCGGCTTTACCCTGCGCCACCCGCTCGATAGCGGGCCTGGCCGTGAATATATCCTCGCGGATGGAACCGCTGTGCAGCTGTGGCAGACGGGTATTCTGTATATTTGTCCGGCGCACTCGCGACTATCCGGTGCCAGCCTGTTGATTTCCTCAGGGATACACGGCAATGAAACTGCGCCGATGGAAATCTGCAACACTCTGGTGAACGATATCCTCAGCGGTGATTTGGGTGTTAACGGCCGCCTGCTGTTTGTTATCGGCAATCCGCCGGCTGTGAATCTGCAAAAGCGGTTTTGCGACGAAAATCTCAACCGCCTGTTTGAGGGGAAACACCGGCGGGCCGCGCCTGGCGATAGCAGTGAAGGCCTGCGGGCGCAACAAATTGAATACTTTACCGGGCGATTTTTCTCCCCCGCCGGCGAGGTCCGCCTGCACTATGACCTGCATACCGCCATCCGCGCATCGAGGTATGAAAAATTTGCGGTTTATCCCTATCTGCACGGCAGGCCTCACTCGCTGCAACAGCTGCGGTTTCTGCAAAGCTGTGATATCGAAGCGGTGCTGCTGTCCAACAGGCCCGGCACGACCTACTCTTACTACACCAGCCGGACCTTCGATGCCCACAGCTTTACGGTAGAACTGGGGAAAGTACAAGCCTTCGGCGACAATGATATGGGCGATTTCCGCGGCATTATCGCCGGCTTGAAAAACGTCATTGCAGCCGGCCCGGTTGCCGGCGATCCAAAACAGCCGCTCGTTCTCAAAGTCTTTAAGGTGGTTGAGGAAGTGATAAAGAAAACCGATCGATTTCGATTGACTTTCGCTGAAGATGTGCCGAATTTTACCGAGTTTCCGCCCGGTACGGTACTGGCCACCGATACGGACTTCAGCTACACGGTAAAAGCACCGGGCGAGTGTATCGTCTTTCCCAATGCCCATGTGCAAAACGGTCACAGAGCCGTGCTGATGGTATCGCCGGCCGATATCGCTCAGCCCGGCTGATTGCCATTACAGGGGGTCTTTATGAACAAAACCAAGGTATCCATTATCGGTGGTTCAGGTTATCTGGCGGCTGAACTTTTGCGCCACCTGCTGCCGAGGGAGGATGTCGAGATACTGCGTATATCCAGCAAGGATCATATCGGGCGCAATATCGGCGCAGTGCACCGCAGTTTTTGGGGTTTAACCGATCTGGTACTGGAGGATATTCCGCCTGCTGAATGCGCCGCCGGCGCCGATATCGTGTTTCTGGCCATGCCGCATGTCACCACCGCCAAGGTGGCCATGAGTCTGTTTGATCTCGATATCCGCATTATCGACCTGTCCGGTGACTTCCGCCTCAATGATCTGCGGGACTACACCCGCTTTTACGCGCCCGAACATCCCTGCCCGGAGCGTCTCGGCACATTCACCTACGGCATGCCGGAGCTGTATGCCGAACAGATCAAAACGGCCAGGTACGTTGCCAACCCCGGCTGTTTTGCCACCTGTATTGCCACCTCGCTGCTGCCGCTGGCCCGGGCCGGGGCGCTGCAGGCATCCACCGTGCGTCTGGTGGCTCTGACCGGTTCCAGCGGATCGGGGGTGCACCCGCAGGCGGGCAATCACCACGCGGTGCGCAGCAACAATATAAAAGCCTACAAGGTTTTCAATCACCAGCATACGCCCGAGATTCTGCAGACCCTGAAAGCGGCCGGTGCGGGCGATATAGCGCTGGACTTCGTGCCGGTATCGGCGCCGCTTTCGCGCGGCATGATGTCCATCTCGCAACTGGATCTACCCGGGGATTACAGCGAGGATCAACTGCGCCGGCTCTACAGCGATTACTATCAGCCTTTTCCACTGATTTCGGTGCTGCCCGAGGGCATGACGCCGGAAGTGGTCGCTGTCAAAAACACCCTGCGGATCGAGATCGGTCTGGATATCAAAACCGATCCCGGCAGCGGCAGGCGTACGCTGTGTGCGATTGCCGTGCTGGATAATCTGATCAAGGGCGGAGCGGGTCAGGCGATACAGAACTTCAACCTGATGACCGGCCATGAAAACGCCTACCTGCTGCAACAGCCGGGCATGTGGCCCTGATGGAAGGCGCGGCGGGTAAAAAACCAACCGCTGTTGTCAAGGTCGGCGGTGATATATTGCTGCACAGTACCGAGCGGCAGGGTCTGGCGGAAAACATAAGCCGTTTGGTGGAGACCGGCTGGCGTGTCGTCGTCCTGCACGGCGGCGGCCCCCAGGTCAATCGGCTGCAGGCGCTGCACGGCCTGGCACCGAGGAAAGTGGGCGGGCGGCGTATTACCAGCCCGGCAGATCTGACGGTGGTCAAGCAGGCCCTGTGCGGGCAGGTCAACGTCGATCTGGTGTCGGTGCTGCTCGCCGCCGGGGTAAAGGCGTTTGGTTGCCACGGCGCTTCGGCACATCTGATTCAGGCGCTCAAAAGGCCGCCGCGCCGGGTATCGGGCGCCGGTGATTCGCCTGTGGACTTCGGCGAGGTCGGCGATGTTACCGGCGTCAATACGCCGTTGCTGCAAGGTCTGCTGAATCTGGATCTGGTGCCGGTTATCGCCTCACTCGGCGTTGGCCGGGACGGCCGGGTTTACAATATCAATGCAGATACCACGGTGGCGAAAGTAGCCGCGGCACTGCGTGCCGAGCTGCTGATACTTACCACGAAAATAGGCGGAATATATCGGGATATCGACAGCCCCGGCAGCCGCATACAGACTGTCACGCCCACCGAGGCCAGGCAGTTAATCGACGCCGGGGTGATTGTCGACGGTATGATTCCAAAAGTGGAGGAGGCGCTGGCACTGCTCGATGCGGGTGTCGGCGCCATCGCCATTGTCAATGCCAGTGAACCCGCCGCCTTTACCGATATCGCCGCTAATCGGGGACAGTTCGGCACGCGTATTATCAGGGACTGAAGGCAGGCCGCGTTTTCAGACACCGGCAACTGGTGGAAATGCGGCGGCGTCTAGTAGAATAGCCGGCGTTTGCAGATAGAATAGCCGGCGTTTGCAGAGCACGGCAAATCCAACTATCACCCGCCCGGTATAGGGGAATCCATGGATCTATCGAGGCGCCGAATATTGCGGGCTTCAGCGGCTGCCGCTGCCGCCTGCCTGGCCCCGGCATTCTTGCGGGCCGGTTCGCAGCGCCCGCGCATGGACTACGGTTGCGCCTGCGGCGAAGTTTCCGCCAGTGGCGCCACGCTCTGGGCGCGGGCCAGCGGCCCGGTGCGGATGCAGGTGGAGCTGTCGAGAGATGCGGATTTTACCCGGGTTCAGACATTTACCGGCCTGCCCGGTCTCGAGGCCAACGATTTCAATGTCAAGGCGCGGCTGCAGAATCTGGCCGCTGACACCCTGTGGCACTACCGCATTACCTGTGAAAGCCTGGTGCACCCCGGAGTAAGGGGCGAAGCGGTCAGCGGGCAGTTTCGCACCGCGGCCAATGCCGCCGCGCGCGATATTCGCTTTTGCTGGGCCGGCGATACCGCCGGGCAGGGCTACGGCATCGACCCCGCTTACGGGGGCATGCTGACCTATCGCGCCATGGCGGCCAAGAAACCGGATTTCTTTGTCCACAGCGGCGACCAGGTCTACGTCGATAATCCGCTGCCGGAGAGCATCGATATCGGTGCCGGGCGCAGCTGGCGCAACCGGCTGCTGCTGGCCGACGGCAGGCCGGCGAAGGCGAAAGTGGCGGAAACCCTGCAGGAATTTCGACAAAACTACTACTATAACTTTTTGGATGCACATGTGCGCGCATTTCACGCGCAGGTGCCGGTCTATACGCAGTGGGACGATCACGAGGTGACCAACAACTGGTATCCCGGTGAAATGCTGCTGGACGACGACCG
>JANQMH010000121.1 GCA_028280195.1 Exilibacterium sp. | reverse complement strand
TCGGCGGCGTGCGCACGGTGCTGCTCGGCTCGGACGGCGAACTGTGGCTGCCGGTACACGGTTTCTTTCCACTGTCGCAAGCCATCGAGGCGGCGCAGGCCACTGAACAGTTTCTGCAGCGGGCCGCGCCGACACTGGAAAAGTATCAGATCAAAACCTCTTACCTGACCTGCTTCTCCGGCGCGGAGTTCGTTATTGAACCGAGCTTTTACTGGCGCGACCAGCTGGGTGAATTCCGCCTCTCGCTTATCGAGCCGGAATTTGCCAACAAGTGGCGGGACATCCCGGAAGATCTGCACACCCGCCAGGTAGTGCTCGACCTGAGAGACCAGCTGCGCGACCTGTTCGACTCTCTCGGGGCAATGCACCTGCAAATCGGCAAGTACTACCCATTCCTGTCCATGATGAATCATCCGACTCTGCCCAGGGTGATTCGCGAGATAAAAAAAGTACTGGACCCGCAGGGCCGGATGAACCCCGGATCGCTGGGCCTCGATTAAAACCCGGGGTCCGACTGCACATCGGAGCCCGACAATAAAGATACCTTATTAAAGGTACACGGCTTAAAGGTACACGGCGACCCGCGCCCTTTGCAGGCAGTTTCGCAGATGGCCGCAAGCGCGCTGTCCCAGAATGGAGAGCCTATATGAGTGATGCCCGAACTCACCGCTATGTCGGCCAGCCCGTTCGAACTCTGGAAGGCAGGGCCCCGCTGACGGGCAGTGCCCGTTACACCGCCGACTTCCGCTTCGACGGCCAGTTATTTGTGCAGCTCATCCGCAGCCCGCACGCCGCCGCGCGCATCAGGCGGGTCGACCTCAAAGCGGCCTTCAAGGTTGCCGGTGTCATCGATGCGATCGACGGCGAGGCGGCAGCTGCGCAGACCAATCCCATCCCCCACTATATCGATGCGGCGGTATTTGGCGGGCGTACCACCGAGGTGCGGCCGCTGGCGCTGGGCGAAGTCAGCTACTGCGGCCAGCCGGTGGCCGCGGTACTGGCCGACGATCCACTCACGGCCAGAGAAGCCGCCGCGCGCGTGGTAGTGGACTACGAACCGCTGCAACCGGTGCTGGAAATCGAAGACGCCATGGCAGAACAGTCACGGCGGGTAGTACCCGGCTGGGACGCCAATCTGACTATGCAGGTACCGTTTCAAAACGGCGACTTCGAGGCGGCGGCCAAAAAAGCCGACCACATTGTCAAAACCCGCGTGCGTATTCACCGCTTCTCGACGCAACCGATCGAAACCCGCGGCTACAACGCGGTCTGGGACGGCGAAACCCAGGGCATCACCCTCTATGCCACGGCCCAGAATCCCCACCCTCTGCGCCATGTCCTGGCCAATACCCTGCGGCTGCCGGAAAACCGCATCCGCATCGTCGCACCGGCCATTGGCGGGGCTTTTGGAATGAAAATGCACGGCCACCCGGAGGAATCCCTGGTCTGCCTGCTGGCCATGCGCAACCGCCGGCCGGTCAAATGGATAGAAAGCCGCGAGGAGTGCCTGCTGATCGGCGCCCGCGAACAGCTGCACGAACTGGAACTTGCGGTCAGCAACGAGGGCGATATTCTGGGATTGCGCGACCGCTTTTTCGCCAACACCGGGGCACCGAGCGCCTGCCCCGGCTGGGGCATGGCTTTTCTGACCGGCCTGACCATGCCGGGCCCCTACCGGGTGCGCGATATCGATGTGGAAATGCATGCGGTCACTACCAACAAGCCGCCCTGGAACGCCTCGCGCGGTTACGGCAAGGAAGCCACGGCACTGGCACTGGAGCTGTCGATCGACAACGCCGCGCGCAGCCTCGGGCTCGATGCGATCGACATGCGCTGCCGCAACTTTGTCAAAGCCGACGAGTTCCCCTATGCCAGCCCCACCGGCCTGATCTACGACTCCGGCGACTACGCCGGTTGCGTGCGCAAGGCGCTCGATGCACTGGATTACAAACACTGGCGCAGGCAGCAGGCAGAGGCGCTGCAACAAGGCCGCTATATCGGCATCGGCATCGCCTACGAACTCACACCCGAGGGCGGCGCGCTGCCGGGCACCATGGTAGCCGGCTACGACTCCTCGACGGTGCGCGCCGATCCCAACGGCACGGTAATGGTGCTTACCGGTGTCACCACGCCGGGCACCGGCAACCGCACCGGCATCGCCCAGATCGTAGCCGACGAACTGGGTGTCGATATCGGCAGCATTGAAGTTGTGCAGGGCGATACCACCACCTGCCCCTACGGCTTCGGCAACTACAGCGGGCGCAGCACCATCGTCGGCGGCGGCTCCGCGGCGCTGGCGGCCCGCGAGGTGCGCGGCAAAGTCAGCAAAGTGGCCGCCGCTTTGCTGGAGGTGGACGAGGAAACAATCACTATCGAACGCGGGCAGCTGTCTTCCAGCGCCGTTCCCGGGCGGACACTGACCTTTGCCGAAGTCTGTTACGCGGCCTATACCCGCGCTTACGATCTGGCAAGCTGCATCGAGCCGCCGCTGGAAGCAACCCGCACCTTCAAACCGGGCCTGATCGACCACGCGCCCGACGCGCACGGCCGCATCAATCCTTATCCGAGCTATTCCAACGCCGCCTACGCCGCAGTGTGTCAAGTCGATATCGACACCGGCCAGGTGCAGCTGCTCAAACTCGCCGCCGCCCACGACTGCGGCAAGGCCATCAACCCGGTGCTGGTGGAAGGCCAGGCCTGCGGCGCCATCGCCTTTGGCGTCGGCGGTGTGCTCAGCGAGGAAATCGTCTTCGACAGCAGCGGCCGCCAGCTTACCACGTCGTTTGAAGACTATGTGATGCCGCGGGCACTGGATATGCCCGGCATCGCAGTAGCACATCACGACTCGCCCAATCCCGCCACCTTTATGGGGCTCAAGGGTGCCGGCGAGGCGGGGGTGGGCGGCTCGGCGGCGGCTGTCGTCAATGCCGTCAACGACGCCCTGCGCTCACTCGGCGCGGCAATAAACGAGTTGCCGGTGAGTGCGCCGCGGGTCTGGGCGGCGATTCAAAGCGCCAAAGCCGGCAAGCCGCAGCCATTGAGGAAAGTTTCATGAGTGCGCGCCCCTTGTACGCCAAACCCCGGGACCTGCGCCAGGCTGTCGAGCTGCTGGCCGAACTCGGCACCGGCACCGTGGTAGTGTGCGGCGGGCAGGACCTGCTGCCCTATATCAATCGCGGCCATTTGCAGCCGGCAGTGCTGGTGGATATCAGCGGCCTGAAGGAACTGGAAGGTATTGAGGAAGACGGCGACCATATCGCCATCGGCGCCAGAACCGTGCACCGCGCGCTGCAAACCCACCCGCTGGTGCAAACCCGCTTGCCACTGCTGGCCTGCGCCGCTGCGCAAGTGGGCGGCGGCTGGCAGGTGCACAACCGCGGCACCATCGGCGGCAATATTGCCGCCATGCATCCGCTTTACGACATAACGCCGTCACTACTGGTGCTGGATGCGGAAATCGAGATCGAAACTGCCGCGGGACAGCGCCGCGCGGCACTGCGGGACCTGCTCGGGGAAACCGATCACGACCTCGGCGCCACGGCTTTAATCAAGCGCGTACTGCTGCGCGCGCAGGACGGCAATACCGGCTGGGACTACCAGAAACTCAAGCTAAGCGCGGGCAGCTACGGCTCGGCGAACTGTGCCGCGCTGGTCAGCCTGGATAAGGCCGGGCGAATTCAGCAGCTGGCGCTGGCGGTGGGTGCGGCTGAAGACCGGCCGCGCTTGCTCGGCGAAGAAGCACTGGCGCCATTGCAGGGCAGCCAGTGCAACCGGCAGGCAGGCGAGCAGCTGATGCAGCTGGTCAGCGCCGCAATCAGCCGGCCCTTGTCAGACCAGCGCGGCCACGGCGAATACCGCCGGGCCATGGCCGGCGTCATGGCGCAGCGGGCGCTGGCCGCAGCCGCGCAAAGAGCAAACCGGGGTGTAATATCATGAGTACGGAAGAACTGCTCGACTATTCGATACTGTTTCAATGCCGGATCAACGGCGAGCTGGTGGAGGATGAAGTCACACCCGACACCACACTGCTGGCGTTTTTGCGCGACAGCCGGCGACTGACCGGCACCCATATGGGATGCATGACCGGGCACTGCGGGGCCTGCACCGTACTGGTCGACGGCAGCGCGGTAAAGTCCTGTATCACCCCGCTCGGCAGCGTTCAGCGAGCCAGTATCACCACTGTCGAGGGCTTGCAGCACGAGGACGGCACGCTGAATGAGATTCAGCAGGCCTTTTGGGATGAGGCGGGCCTGCAGTGTGGCTACTGCGCCCCCGGCATGCTGATGATCGCCACCGAACTGTTGCAGCGGCACGAGCAGGGCGAGTGCCCCGGCGAGCTGGAAATTCGCCAGGCACTGGCGGGCAACTTGTGCCGCTGCACGGGTTACCAGAGCATCGTCAGGGCCATCGAGACGGCGGCCGGGCGGCGCTCTTCCAACAAAACTCCGACAGGAACGAAATCATGAACACCAGCCAAACTCAGTCACAACACAAAATACATACCCTTATCGCGCAACAGGCGACACCTGAAGCACTGGCGCCTTTTGGCTATGTGCTCGGTTACAACCCCGGGGTCGATGCCATGCCCATCGATTTCTACGACGGCACCGTCAAGGTCAGACGGGTGGCCGAATTCATTTCCGATGAGCAGACCGAAATGCCGGTGGTAACCATTCAGAGAAGACCGCTGGAGTTGCGCTATGTCGAGCGCCATTTCAAACATACCCAGGCATTTATCCCCCTGGGTGGCAAGCCTTTTGTCGCTGTAATGGCGCCGCCCAGCGACAGCGAGATGCCGAGAATCGAGGACCTGAAAGCGTTTGTATTCGACGGCCAGGCCGGTTTCGTGATGAAACTCGGTACCTGGCATGAGTTCCCCTACGCTTTGGTAAACGATACCAATCTCATCGTCATTTTGCGCCGCGAAGCCACCGACGGGCTGGTGCGGGACAACGTCATTCAAAACGAGGCGGCCGGTCCCGACCTCGACAAAAAAGACCTGCTTGCACGCGCCAACACCATCGTGCGAGTGCAAGTGTAATAATAAGATCCCGCAGAGGAGCAACAGGCCATGTTTAAAAAAAATAATACGGCTAAATCCAATGGCTTACCGCTAATGGGGGCAGCGGCCCTAGCCGCCCTGCCGCTGGGCCCGGTGGCGAGTGAGGAGCTCGAAGAAGTTGTGGTAACAGCGTTAAAACGCGAGCAAAGCCTGCTTGAAACCGCCGACAGTATATCGGTCTTCAACGAAGCCACCATTCAAAAGGCCGGTATCGAACGACCCGGCGATTTTGTTGCCATGATACCCAACGCCGCCCTGATCGATTCCAATGTGGAGGGCGAAGCCTTCCTGGTATTGCGCGGTATGGCGCCGGCGCGCAATGCCGAAACCTCGACCGCCATCGTCGTCGACGGCGTATTGTCCATCGGGCCCAACGAACTCAACCAGGACCTGTTCGACGTGCAGCAGATCGAGGTTCTCAAGGGACCGCAAAGCGCGCTGTACGGGCGCAATGCCGTCGGCGGCGTAGTGGTGATTACCACCAAGCGCCCCGGCAATGAATTCGAGGGCCACGTCAAAGTCGGCTCCGGCGAGGAAAACAGAAAACTGGCGCAGCTGTCCATCAGCAGCCCGCTGATAGCAGACAGGTTATTTTTGCGCGCCGCCGCCTCGCACAACGAACGCGACGGCAAACTGACCAATATCATCACCGGTGAGGACAGAGACCGCTTTCAGCGAAAAAACGCCCGCCTCAGACTCGACTGGCAGGCGACGGAAAATCTGCTGGTGGATTTTCGCAGCGGTGTATCGCGGCTGCGCGACGCCGGCGGCATCCAGTTTACCGCCAGCACTCTGCCCGATATGTTGGATATCAACAATGTCTTTCCGCCGTTTGAAAACAATATCAAAAGCTTTAACGACCAGGACAAGGAAAACGCCTCGCTGAAAATAGACTGGGAAACCCCCTATGGCACGCTGACCTCGGTCAGTGCCTACAGCTCGGTCGAAGATCGCTACGGCCAGGACAATTTTCCCTACATCTTTGACGATTTCGGTTTTGATGAAGACGGCAATTTTCGCGGCGGGCTGACCCAATGGGTGCTGTTCAATACCGAAGGTATTTCCCAGGAGTTGCGCTGGACGTCTCCGGCAGAGGCGCGCTTCAGCTACATCCTCGGTGTTTACCTGGCCGACATCGAGGCCGATCGGGTCACCAATCTGGCCGAGGACCGCGCGTCGATCCTGTTGAACGGCCGCCGGCCAAACCCGGCCGACTCGATAAACCCCACCGTAGTCTTTCGCGACGATGAGACCGAGCGCGATACCACCGCGTTTTTTGCTCACCTGGCTTTCGATATCACCGATACACTCGCCGCCACCGCCGCGGTACGCTACGACAACGAGGAGGCAGAGGTAAGGGACCTGGCGCCGGCGGCCTGGAGCGCCACCCCGGGGCTGAAACGCGACGACGAGTATTCCGACACCACCACAAAACTGACACTGAACTGGGCACTTTCCGATAACGTGTCGGTCAGTGCCTCCTACGGGGAGGCTTTTAAAGCCGGCGGTTTCAACCCCTCCGGCACCGCCGCTGCCGTGGCCGCGGCAAATCCGCTTTCGACCGTGCAGGACGAGTACGGCGAGGAAACGTCCGACAGTATCGACGTCGGTATCAAGGCGGAGCTGTTCGCCAAGCGCCTGTTTCTGAGCGCGGCGATTTTCCGCACCGAGGCGGAGAACTTCCAGGTTTTCGAATTCTTTCCCGGTCCCAGCCTGCAGGCTATCGCCCAGGTGGAAGAGGTGGAAATAGACGGCTTTGAAATCGAGGCGACCTGGCGGGTCAACGACAATTTCACCCTGCAGGCGGCCTATGGCGAAACCGAGAGCACGGTGGAAAAACTGCTGTCCAACCCGGCGCTGCGGGGCAACCGTATGCCCTATACCCCCGAGGACACCTTCTTTCTCTCCGCCGAGCACATCTGGCAGTTCGGCGGCAACGGTATGCAGCTGAGCGCCCGGGTCGACTACAATCGCGTCGGCGAGACCTACTGGGATCTGTTGAATACACCCGGCAGCGTGCGCGATCCGGTCGATCTGGTGGAGGCGCGCCTGACCCTGGCGGGCGATAGCTGGGATACCACCCTGTGGGTTTCCAATGCGCTGGACGAAGAGTATTACGGTGAAGTGGTGGTGATTTTTCCGGGGCCGGTGGTCGACCCCGCGTTTGCCATCGCCGCCGCCGCCAGCAGCCCGGCAGCGCCGCGCTACTGGGGCATTGATTTTACCTATCGCTTCTAAGCCGGCTTATTTTAGCTGGCCTGTTTTAGCTGGCTTGTTGTAGCCGGCATGCCATAGCCGGGCCTGAACCAGGGTCAGCGCCCGGGTATAAAAGGGGAAGAGCCTGCCATTGTATGGAAGACTGGGCGGGGCGAAAACACAACCGAAAAAAACTGATTACACTGTAATCAAAAAAAATCCAAAACGACACGCATTGAAAAAAAGGCCACTGTGTGCAAATAAAAAATCGTATTAGCGACGATATATCATTACCTCTTTCAGCTGAAAATATATTTGACATATAGCGAAGCGGTGTCTATTTTTCTCGCCACAGGGTTATTGTTCTCCGTATCAAGGATAGAAATTCAAAGATAAAGATTTAAAGATTTAAAGATTTAAACATAAAGATTCAAAAGACAGCACTTTTGTTCCAGACAGACGCCAATTGGCAGTTTTGTTTATAGGCTAAAAATTTTTCCACCACTTTAGTGCCAGGATACAGCATATGGCATAGATCGCCTGGCGTGTCGGCGGCCGTTACAACTGAGCTTGTACACTCGCCGCTATCGCGCGTGCAGCTAACCAGCTAGTACCGATGGGAGAGGTTATCGTGAAGGAAACAAAATACTTTATGGTCGCTGGCATTACCAAATCACTGTTTATTTTTACCCTTTTTACCGCTTTCGCCATACTGATCGCCGCCCGGTTGTGGACAAGCAGTAATTCACTGCCGGCAGTGGATATCCCGACAGTGACATCGTCACCATCCAGCGGCGACAATGGCCATCCACCGACAGCCACTTCGCGCCACAATAGCGCCACTACACAAAAAAAGCCGCAGTTTACACTCGCTGAGCCCACCGATACAAACACGTACTCGGTGGGCAGCTACACGGCTCAGCATCCCCGTAAATAGACATTGGCCGTTAAACGTCAATGTTTTTGTCATACATTTCTTACATCAAGTGAGCACGCTCGCATTGATATACGATTGAGCAAGCGTGTGGAAGATAAGGTTTTTTAAGGATAAAACAGGGGTACGCCATGTCTTCGTTTTTCTATCGCACAGTACTGTCAATGTTGTTCGTCGTGAGTTTTTCCAGTGCTTTTACCACAGCAGAGGAAATCCGCGATTACTATGCCGAACCGGGCATCAATCCGTTCAAAGAAACCATCAATCAAAATGTCAGCGAACATATCGATCCGTTTTCCGGTACCTTACAGCTGAAATACACCGATCTGGTCGTGCCGGGGAACGGCGGTCTGGATATCCGCATCAACCGTGTATACACCAGCCTGCAAACCAATGCCTATCCCACACTGAATATCAACGGTTTTGGTTGGGTCATGCATTTCGGCCGCATCGTCGCCTCGAAAAACCATATCGACAAAATCTGTGCGCAGGACTTGTTTTCCGTGACCACAGCCGACAACCCGTCCCTGGAGTATCCCGATGGCGGGCGCGAGCTGCTGGTGCTGAACAGTATTCACAACGACAACACACTGATCACGCGCAGCAACTGGAAAGCTGAGTGTAACGGCACCGACCCCGGCATGATCGTCACCAGCCCCAACGGTACTCGATACACCATGAATCAGTATGACGCTTTTCAGGACGAGCCCAGCTGGTTAACCACCCGCATCGAAGATACCAACGGCAACTGGATACAAATAGACTACGCCACCAACGGGGCGGGCGTCAGCTATATCACCGACATATTCCGCAGCGATGTCGGGACGGCAACACCGGTTGTCACCTATGAGTACAACAATGCGACAACCGCCGGTATTTCCCTCGCCGCCATTGTGGCGAACGGGCAGCGGTGGGAGTATGTCTACGAAACCATGCCGGGTTATGTCTATAACTACTATCAGCAGCTGACCGAGGTGCGCCGGCCCGACGGAGAGAAATGGGTCTATACCTACAATGGCAGACGCGCCGATCCCGATCCGAATGACGGTGTCAATGAAGACGGCACCGGCAGCTATTCGCTCAACAGAGTGATATATCCCAACGGTGGTGAAATCAGCTATACCTATCAGGCCGTGCAGTTCGACCCCGGTTCCGCGCTAAAGACCACCGCCATCCATACCAAAGAAACCGCCGGTCCGGCGATCGTGGCCGGTACCTGGTCTTATGCCTTCGCGCCTTCCAGTGAGCCTTACTATCAGACCGCCGATGGTAATTTGTCCTACGATGTCACCACGGTCACAACGCCCACTGCGATACAGAAGTACTATCATTTCGGCAAATCGTTTTATACCACCGCCATGAGCTGGGAGTTTATCCGCCCCTCCTACGTCGGCCTCGAAGTGAAGCGCGAGACCTATACACTGACCGGCACCTTGCGCGAGCGGCGTGAAAAGCAGTGGGGTGAACGCAGGATTTCCAACGAAAATCTCTGGCACGGTGCCGGCTATCGGCACTGGTGGGTGGAAGTCGGCACTTATGCACCGGTACTGTTATGGGAAGGGGTTAGCAGGGATACCTTCGCCTCCGGCAGCGGCTTTGTGCATTTGAGCGAGTACTCGGATTACGATGCCTTTGGCAACCCGGGCAAAGTGGTTGAGCACAACCCGACAGAAGGCGAGCCGGACAGGATCATCGACTATAGCTACCAGAACAACACCGGAAAATGGATTATCGGTCTGCTGCAAGGCGAAAAGATCAGCAGCCGCGACCAGGACAACGGACAGATCACATTTGCCGGAGAGGTTGATCGCAGCTACGACAATAATGGCAATCTGCTCACCGAAACCCGCTTTGGGGTGACCAGCATGTACACATATACGCCGGCAGGCGATATCGCCACCCACACCGATGCACGCGGCAATGTGACCCGCTGGCGCAACTACAAGCGGGGTATTGCCGGCGAGGAAGAGCTGGCAAACGGGGTCGTTATCAGGCGTACCGTCAACAACACCGGTACCCTGGCTTCCGAAACCAACGGGCGCGGCCATACCACCTCCTATACCTATGATGACCTGAATCGCCTGACGCGTATAGACTACCCCATCCACGCCGACGCCAATATCACCTACACCGGTGCAAACCGTCGTGTATTGACCCGCGGCAGCTACCGGCAAACCGATGACTATGACGGCTTTGGCCAGCGAATTCGCATCGATCGCACCGACCTGCTTGCCGCTGAGACAATCACCCAGACCTTTTCATACGATGCACTTGGCAGGCCCGTTTTTGCGTCCTATCCCAACTCACTGGACGGCGTGACGTCCGAATACGATGCGCTTGACCGCCTGGCGCTGTCCCGGCATGCGGACGGGGCGACGCGGCGTTATCAGTACAACGATCGGGTGGTCGTCGAAACCAATGAGCGCAACAACACTACAACTTATTCCTACCGCAGCTACGGTGCCGGCGAAAAAGACAAGTCTCTGGCATCGATAGAATCCCCCGAAAACATTGCCACACTGATCTCAAAGAATATATTCAATCAGACGACTTCGATTTTTCAGGGAGAATTGAGCGGTGCAACGGTGACGGGCTATTCCCGTGATTTCGTATACGACCAGCGCCTGTTCCTGGTCAGTCAATTTGAGCCGGAAGTCGGCACCACAGTATACACATACGATGAAGTCGGCAATCTTCGCTCGGCACAGCTCAATGACCTGTCGCCGATCAAATACCAGTATGATGCACTCAACCGCCTGGTTGAACTGGATTACCCCGACAGCACCCCGGATCTGCGCTACACCTACGACGAAAACGGCAACCTCGAAGCGCTGGCAAAGGGCGATGGGGTTTGGGATTACGTCTATGATGAGAACGACAATCTGCGCTCGGAAACACTCAGCCTGTTACGGCCGCTACCGAGAACCTATACCCTGCAATACAGCTACAACCAGCTCGACGTGCTGAGCCAACTGACCTATCCCAACGGCATGATGGTGGACTATGCACCAGACCAGTTTGGCCGTGCCACACAGGCCGGGACTTACGCTGCAAACATCACCTACCACCCGACGGGCCAGCCCAGCGGATTCACCCATGGCAATGGTGTTGTAACGACGGTTTCACTCAACCAGCGCCTGTTTACCGAGCAGATTCGTGCTGTGGGCCTTGTCGACCTCAGCTATACCTATGATGCCATCGGCAACCTGGCGACGATAACGGATGCCATCGATCCCGCACAAAACGTTTTGCTCAATCAGAGCGACAGCTACGACGGCATGGATCGATTGCGCAAAGCCCAGGGCCCCTGGGGAACAAGCCTGATCAGCTACGATGCCGTCGGCGATATGACGGCAAAAACCCGCGGCGCCGAGAGTTTTAACTACTTCTACAATTCGAACAATCAACTGGCACTGATGGAGGGCAGCCAGACAAAGATCACCTTCGACTACGGCCCTTACGGCGATGCGACGGCGAGGACGGTTTTCACCCTGGACATCAACGGCACGGTGATTGACAGCAGCCAGCAGACCTTTGCTTATAACGACGCTTCGCAGCTGGTGAGAAGCGCAGTGCCCGGAAACAGCAAAGCCTATAGCTATGACGGCCACGGACATCGTACGCTGAACAGGCGCCGCGGCAGCTATGACTACACCCACAGCATCTACGCCCAGTCAGAACAACTGCTATTTGAAGAGGCGATCAGCGACTGTAAAACCACTGCCTATATCCGCATCGGCAGCCTGTTGCTGGCACGCGTAGACGACGTGGCTGTGGACCCCGTCATTGACAGCGACGGCGACGGCATCACCGATTGCCTGGAAACTCAGTTGGGGCTTGACCCCAACGATGCGTTGGACGCCGATCGGGACCTCGACGGCGATGGGCTCACCAACCGCCAGGAAGTCAACTACGGCACCCGGCCGGACCTCGCCGACAGCGACAATGACGGTGTCTCAGACGCCGATGAGATCAACCTGCACAATACCGATGCCAGCGATGCCGATACCGATCTGGATGGCATGCACGACGGCTATGAAATCACCTATGGCCTGAATCCCAGCGATGCCGCCGACGGCAGCACCACCGATAGCGACGGCGACGGTTTGACCAACAGCCAGGAATCGGAGCTGGGTACCCACCCCTCACTGGCGGACACCGATGGCGATGGCCTTGACGACAACTATGAAGTGATTTTCGGACTCGATCCGCTGGTCGATCAGGGTATCGATGTGACCACCGATACCGATGGCGATACGCTGCCGGACTTTATCGAGCAGCAGGTCGGCCTGAACCCCCTCGATGCCGCGGATGCACAACAGGATCTTGACGGCGATGGCTACAGTAACCTGCAGGAATATCTGACATTTTACGATATGACCGACTTCGCCCAGCATCCGCAGATGGGTGATGAATTGTGGTCATTTATACCCGGGAGCACTATCTCGACATCTCCGGTTTTTGACGCCGGGGGTACACTCTATATTGCATCATCCTATGACGGACTCTATGCTCTGCATCCTGACGGGCGTATCAAATGGTCTTATGCAATCAGCACGGGACTCGAGTCTTCACCGGCGCTTGCAGCCGACGGTACGGTTTATCTTGGCGCCACAGACGGCAGCCTTCATGCCTTTAACCCGGACGGTTCGCTGCTGTGGGTTTCTGATATCGGCGGCAGTCTGTATTCGTCCCCAGCCATAGGCAGCGATGGCACAGTGTATATCGGTTCCACCGATAACCACCTGTATGCCGTCAACCCCGACGGGTCCGTAAAGTGGTCGTATCGGACCGGCAACTGGGTAAGGTCATCGCCGGCAGTTGGAGCCGATGGCACCATCTATATCGGCAGCGTGGATAACAAACTCCATGCGATCAACCCGGATGGTTCGTTGAAATGGCTTTATACCACCGGGGGCAGCGTTTATTCCTCCCCGGCAGTCGCTGCGGATGGGACTGTCTATTTCGGTTCTTATGATAATCACCTGTACGCGTTAAATCCCGACGGCACCCTGCAGTGGTCCTATGCGACGGGAGGGCGCATTGCGGCCCCGCCGGTCGTAGATGCCGGGGGCAGGGTTTATATCGGTGCCAATGACTCGAGGCTTTATGCATTGAATGCCGATGGAACCTTGCGCTGGCATTTCACCACCCTTCGCAGTATTGAGTCGGCGGCGGTTTTAGGTAGAGACGGTAGTGTTTACTTCGGCTCGACCGACGGCCATATCTATGCACTTTACCCGGACGGCACACAAAAGTGGTCCTTTGATACAACAGAGCAATACCGTTTCAGTGCGCCGGCATTGGGGCGCGACGGCAGTATCTATATCGCCTCTGAACCCGGCACGCTTTATGCGCTGGTGGGCACATCGGGCGGCTTGGCCACCGCATCCTGGCCAACCTTCGGACGGGATTCGGGGGCGTCGGCCAATGTTTGCCGCTACAGCGGCGGCTTCCACCCCGCGGCGTTGGATACTGACGGTGACGGTATTTACGACTGCGCCGAATACGTCCGAGGGTTCAACCCTGCTGATGCCGGCGATATCGCCGCGGATATGGATGGGGACGGCCTGGACAACAGCGACGAAAACCTCAACCAGACTGATCCATTTAACCCGGACACGGACAGCGATGGGCTGACCGATGGGGACGAGGTATTTATTCACGGCACTGACCCACTTGCCAGAGACTCAGACCACGATGGCCTCAGTGACGGCCTGGAACTGGATCAGGGTTTCAATCCGCGGCAGCCCGGGGAAGGCATACTGGATGCGGACGGCGACGGCTTCAGCAATCGCCAGGAGAGCTGGCGGGGAACCGACCTGTTCGATCCCGCCTCGCTGCCGGCGAGCGGCGGGCTGGCCTGGTCATCTGCCACACCCGGGCAAATCCTCACAGGCGCAGCGCAGGCGGCCGACGGTACATTGTATGTTGGCGGTTTGAGCCAGCGCTTACATGCCTTGTATCCCGACGGTACCGAAAAATGGTCGTATGCCGTGGGTTGCTTTATTGACTCCACACCGGCGGTCAGCCTGAATGGGACAATATACTTTGGCTGCCGTGATGGCCGGCTGTATGCACTGAACCCCGATGGCAGCCCGCAGTGGTTTTACGATACCGGCGGCGCAGTAACCGGCTCGCCGGCTGTAGGCGCTGACGGCACTGTCTATGTCGCTTCACAAAGCGGGACATTTTATGCATTAAACCCCAACGGCACGCTGCAGTGGGCCTATCATGTGAGCACCTCGCCGGGCATCGACACCTCACCTGTGATTGGGCTGGACGGTACTCTGTACTTTGGGGCCGACAACCGCACACTGTACGCACTGAATCCGGATGGCAGCGAAAAATGGACTCACATTGTCGATGACGGCATTACAGCATCCCCTGCCCTGGGCGCCGACGGCGGCGTTTATGTGGTCTCCACCAGTGGTCGCCTATACGCGTTTTCATCCGACGGCGCGCTGCGCTGGGAATATAACGTGGGCGCCAGGGTAATTTTTTCCTCACCGGCCATCGCTACGGACGGCACGCTTTACCTGGGCGCCTACGACCGGCGCCTGCATGCAATCAGTCCCGACGGTCGTTTCAAGTGGGCTTACTGGTTTGGTTCAGGCACTTTGGGAATTGACTCATCGCCGGCACTTGCCGCCGATGGCACGGTCTATATCGGCTCCAATGATAATAAGATCCATGCCGTTAACCCGGACGGTACGCGAAAATGGACATACACAAACGGCAGTGCCGTTGGCACACCTGTCAGTATTGCCAGTGACGGCACCGTCCTGTTCGGCGCCAGCGACGGCCGCTTCCATGCCCTGGTGGATAATACGGGCGGCGTTGCGCCAAGCGCCTGGCCCCTGTTCGGCCACGATACCGCCGCTTCCGGCAACCAGTGCCGGTATACCGGCGGTATTTACATACCGGGCGTGGATACCGATGGCGACGGTATGCCCGACTGCCAGGAGTTTGTGGCCGGACTCAACCCCGGCGATCCCACCGACAGCGCCCTCGACACCGATGGCGACGGCCTCACCAACGGTGAGGAAGTTGTGCTGGGCACCAGTCCCATCGTGGCCGACACCGACGGTGACGGTATCCTTGATGGCGATGAAGTGCAGCTGTACGGTACCGACCCGCTGTCGCAGGACACCGATCAGGACGGTCTGCCGGACAGCATTGAAATCAGCGACCCCGCCTTCGATCCCCTGGACGACCGGGAAGGTTTGCTGGACAGCGATGCGGACGGTTATACCAACCGGCAGGAAGGCTTTACCGGCTTTGATCCACTGGACAACCAGTCGGTGCCACCGGCAGGTACAGTGTACTGGTGGACGACCTTCGCTGACAGTATTGAAACCCTCGCCATTGACGATACCGGTAACGCCTATGTGGGCAGTGGAGACGGCACGGTGTACGCCTTCACCCCCGGCGGCGCTCAGCGTTGGTCTTTTGGCGCTAGCGGGGATAGTGTCAGGGATATGATTATCGGTGCGGGCGGTAGGCTTTACTTTAGCACCGAAACCACTTTGGGCCAGATGGTGACCGCCCTGCATCCCGATGGCAGTTTCCAATGGGACCATATCGAGAGCGATGGGCGATTGAAGGCGGTCGCTGTGAGTGATGACGGCACACTCTACGCTTGCTACGAGGAATATGGCGGCCCAAGCGGCCTGCTGGCATTAACGGCGGGTGGCTTGCGCAAATGGAAAGTGCCACTTCCAAAGGATGTTCGATGCCACAACGCCAGTGTCAGTGCTGAAGGCACGATTTACGCAGTGGTTGACGGTAGCGTAAGGGTCAACGGCGGTCAGCGGGATATCCGGGCTGATGTATACGCCTTTAATCCCAACGGCAGATTACGCTGGCGCTACTCTCTGGGTAGTGGTACGGAGTCTTATCACTCACCTGTGGTCAGTGCCGACGGCACCGTTTATATCAGTTCATCTGGTATCAACTTAGCAACGAAGCTTTTCGCAATTGCGCCAGACGGTACCTTGAAGTGGACCATGGACGCTCCCGGGAGTGGTATCTCCCCTGTGGTTATTGGCTTAGACGGTACCATTTACTACAGTGTCACCACCTATAACTCCCGGGGTTATATACAGGCGCTAAACCCCGACGGTAGCGAAAAATGGACCTATTCGTCAGTGTCGAACAAAGGCTTCACGGCGCCGGTTGTTTTGGCTGATGGATCTTTGTTTGGTGGCACAACGGTGAATAATCAGAGCGCGGCTTATGTCATAAGTGCAAACGGTCAGTTACAGCGTTCATATAACCTGGCGACACTGGGCGGTGCACTATCGGCAGGGTTCTCACGCCTTGGCAAAGATGCTGCTGTTTATCTGTATGGCAACGACTATTTGAATGATGGCTACCACTTCGCGGTTATCCTGGACAATACCGGCGGCCCCGCAGCCTCCGCCTGGCCGATGCGCGACCATGATCTGCAAGGGACCAGTAATGTAGACGGCCCTATCGGCGAGGGTCAGGTGACAGTCGGTATCGCTTCGCCCTGGCATGATGATCTCTACCTCAGTACGGAAAGCGTCACCTTCAACGGCGTCGCCGACGACCTTGTGGACGGCGACCTGAGCCACACCCTGACCTGGCACTCCAATCTCGACGGACAGCTGGCGACGGGTGCCAGCATTACCGCCAGCCTTTCCTCAGGCGATCACACCATTACCGCCAGCGCCACCAGCAGTGCCGCAGTCACCGCAACCAGTACCGTTGCCATCAAAGTCGTACCGCCCGAAGTGGATACCGACGGCGACGGCCTGACCAACCAGCAGGAGCGGGATAGCGGCACGGATATATTGACTGCGGATACCGACGGCGACGGCTTAAGCGACGGCGATGAAGTGCTGACCCACGGCACCGACCCCTTACTGGTGGATACGGACGGCGACGATCTGAACGACGGTTACGAGATCGCCGCCGGCTACAATCCTTTGAACGAGCACAGCGAGAAGCGGCTGGATATCGACGGCGACGGTTTCAGCAACCGCCAGGAGATCTGGGCCGGGCGGGATCTGTTTAACCCGGACAGCCGCCCGCGACCACGTGCATTGGGCAGGGGAATATCGCAAGTCGACTTGAGCGCGGCACCGGCGATAGCGCCTGACGGCAGACTGTATACCATTACTGAGCAGGGGATGCTGCGTGCCTGGAATGCCAGCCTGTCGGGCCTTGACTGGTCCCTGGCGCTGGCCCCAACCTCGCGCGATGCCGTGATAACCCTTGGGCCCGATGGTACGGTTTATATCAGCAACGTCAGCTCTGCCAACAGCCGGCACCTGTATGCCGTCGATCCGCAGGGCAGCGTAAAATGGCAGTTCCCCGATCCCACGACGGTTTTGTGGGCGCTGACGCCATCACCGGCCATTGGTACCGATGGCACCGTGTATATTGGCACTGCTGATCTGCTCTACGCCCTGAATACCGACGGCACACTTCGCTGGACCTACACCACCAGTGGTTTCGTGGGCGCCTCGCCGGTAATCGGTGCCGACGGGACAATCTATCTTGGTGTCGACACCCCTGTGGGCGAAGGGCTGCTCTATGCCATTGATCCGCACGGCACCCTACAATGGTCGGCCCCGGTGGGGGCGGTAAGCAATACCGCGACACCCGCGATCGATGCCTGGGGTAATATCTACCTCGGCTGCCGCGACCACAATGTCTATGCCTTCTCCCCCACCGGCAGCCCGCTTTGGGTACATGATGCCGGTGCCGACATAGAGCATTCACCGGTCATCGGCACCGATGGCACCATCTATGTGGGCACCCGTGCAGGCGCCCTCCACGCCATCGCCACAGACGGCACCGAGAAATGGCAGTACCGCCTGCCGACCACAGCCAACACCTGGGTATCCGCCGCCCCGGTGATCGCAGCCGACGGCGCCATCTATCTGAGCCTGCGCATATCGGGTGCGAGGAACAGTTCATTGCTGTCCATCAACGCCAACGGATCGCTGCAATGGACATATGCCACCGAAGGTCGCATGATCGGCCCCTCCTCGGTATCCATGGATACCGATGGCACACTTTTCTTCGCCACTGACGACAACTACCGGGGCTTCTATGCCCTGATCGACAACGCCGGCGGCCTGGCGCCCTCGCCCTGGCCGATGTTCCAGCACAACCTGCAGCACAGCGGCCGCCAGCCGCCGCCGGCGGGCAGCGCCTTTATCAGCGAGCCGCCGATAAGCCGGAAGGGCCTGCCGGCATCCCGGTTATTGGCATGGCGCGACCTGCTGCCTTCGACCTCGACAGGGTCGGGCACGCTACCCTGGCCGCCGGACCCGAAACCACCCTTCCCCGGCGCTTTTATCATCGATAACAGCCAACCACAGCGACAGCACCCACCGGCTGTTAATCGCTCGACATTTTTCACCTTGCCGCTTGAATGACAGTAACGAGAAAAGGGATACTTCGACTATGACTACAATCATGCAAAGACTGCCGCAGGCAACAGCCCTGATGGGCGTGATATTAAGCCTGCTACTACTGCTGACCGGCCTACCGGCGGCAGCGGAACGCACGGTGACCTACTTCCACAGTGACGCGGCGGGTTCGGTGGTGGCAGCCTCCAACGCCGCCGGTGACCTGCTGTGGCGCAAGCACTATGCGCCCTACGGCCAGCAGCTCGGTGGCAGCGATACCACCGA
>JANQMH010000119.1 GCA_028280195.1 Exilibacterium sp. | reverse complement strand
CGCAACGACCGAAATCTGTGATTTCGGTCGTTGCGCGGGGCGAAGCGGTGCTTCGCCTTTGTCCGCTCCACCCCTGTAGGCTCTTCGCCAGCATCCCTGCTGTCGAAGGTTTCTGGAAGCTCTTACACGAGGTGAGCCTACCTCAAGTGTTCTTGATGAATATTGTGGAACCACGTTGCCAGGCCCTCACCGGAACCGAGGGGCGAGACCTTCGACAGCAGGGATGCTGGCGAAGAGCCCCCAGGGATGGGTTCACGGCGTGTCTCGCCCCTCGGTTCCGGTGAGGGCCGAATCGCTTAGCACCGCCCCCGATAAATCCTTCCGCCTATATCACTTTCTTTTCAGCCAAACCCTTAACAGTCTCCGCACTGTACCCGAGCAGCGACGTCAGTACCTCCTCGGTATGCTGCCCGAGCAGCGGCGGCGGTTGATCCTGCACCAGCTCACTGCGGCTCATGTGGATGGGGCTGCCCGCCAGCTGCAGCTGGTCGTTGTGCGGATGCCGCTGCGACAGGCGCATGCCCCGCGCCAGCACCGAGGCGTCGCCGAAGGTCTGGTCGATGGTATTGATCGGCCCGCAGGGCACCCCCGCCTGCTCGCAGGCTTGCAGCAGCGCCTCGCACTGATGTCCGGCAATGGCCGCCGCCAGCTCGGCGATGACGTAGTCGCGGTTTTTTACCCGTAAAGGATTGGAGCTGGCCCGGCGGTCATCGGCCAGCGCGGGCAGCGCCAGCACCTGGCACAGGCTGCGAAACTGGGCGTCGTTGCCCACGGCGATAATGATATGGCCGTCGCTGCAGGCGAAAGTCTGATAGGGGACGATATTGGGGTGGGCATTGCCGAGACGCTGCGGCACTGCGCCGCCGACCAGATAGTTGCTGGCCTGGTTGGCGAGGATTGCCACTGAGGCGTCGAGCAGCGACAGGTCGATATGCTGGCCCTTGCCGGAGTTCTGGCGCTCCAGCAGGGCTCCCTGAATGGCGATGCTGGCGTACAGACCGGTAACCAGGTCGGTGATGGCGACGCCGACTTTGACCGGCCCGGCGCCCGGCTGGCCATCGGCCTGGCCGGTAATGCTCATCAGGCCGCCCATGGCCTGGATCAGAAAATCGTAGCCCGGGCGCTGCGCATAGGGACCGGTCTGGCCGAAGCCGGTTATGGAACAGTACACCAGGCGCGGGTTGACAGGCGCCAGCGCGGCGTAGTCCAGCCCGTACTTGGCCAGCCCGCCGACCTTGTAGTTCTCCAGCAGCACATCGGCCCGTTGTGCCAGCTCGCGTATCAGCCGCTGGCCCTCGGGCACGGTAATATCCACAGTGATGGATTTCTTGCCGCGATTGGCGCACAGATAATAGGCCGACTCGGAATCCTCGCCGTGCCGGTTTGGCAGAAAAGGCGGGCCCCAGTGACGGGTATCATCGCCGCTTTGCGGGCGCTCTACCTTGATGACCTCGGCGCCGAGGTCGGCGAGAATCTGCCCGGCCCAGGGGCCTGCCAGTACTCTGCTCATATCCACGACCCGCAGGCCTGCCAGGGGCGTGTTTTGCGATGATCCCATAATTGCTCCAGCGGATTGATTGTGTGGCCGTAGTCTACCAGTAGTTGCCCGCCGCTGCCGCCGGCGTGCTAGTATGGTGGCGGTTCTGACTGCCGCCACCGGAGGCCTCGCCTGTATGGGAAATCTGCTGATTGTATTGGGTGCCCTGTTTGTGCTGCTGCTTCTCGTCGTGCCGCTGATAGAGCGTTTCGGCGGCAAGCAGTCCGATCGGGACATCAGTAAACTGAGCCGTTTCATTCTGCCGCTGGTGGCCTTGCTGCTGCTGTTACAGGCAATCAGGCACTTCTTTTTTTAGCGCTCGGTAATATGTCTCAGTAATGTGACGTAGTGGCGGGCAGGTCGATCCAGAAGGTACTGCCGCGGCCCTCGCTGGACTTGACACCAATGCTGCCGCCCATCAGCTCGGTCAGCGATTTGGCAATGCTCAAGCCAATACCGATACCCTTGCTTTTACTGGTGCCGAAACGCCCAAAGGAATCGAACAGATGCTCGAGCGCCCCGGCGGCAATGCCCGGGCCGGTATCCGCCACGTTGAAGCGCACTTGGTGGTCCGACAGATAGTGTGTATGCACGGTAACGCTGCCGTCTTCGCCGTTGTGTTTGATGGCGTTGCCAATCAGGTTTAACAGCACCTGGCGCGCCCGTACCGGGTCGGCCATCACCGTGCCGGGGCACTCTTTGACGGTCAGCGAGACGCCGTGCTGCTGCGCCAGCGGCGCCAACAGGTCGATACAATCGCGCACCAGTGTCTCCGCTTCTACCGGTTCCAGCTGCACCTGCATGCGCTGCTTGTCAATCGCGCCGAGGTCGAGCACATCTTCCACCAGGCGGGTCAGGTAGTCTCCGGCAATCAGTATTTCCCTGACTGCCCTGTCGCGCTGCCGCTGTTGTTGGCTGTCGCCGGCGTCGTTTTTTTCGTTCAGCTGCAGCAGTTGTGCGAAGCCCATAATGGCGTTGAGAGGCGTTCTGAACTCATGGCTCATCTGCGACAAAAAATCCGACTTGGCCCTGCTGGCCTGTTCCGCTTTTTGTTTGGCCACTTCCAGCTGTCTGGCGCGGTCGGTGCTGAGTACCTGCAGCGTGATGTTTTCCCGGGTGTTGTGGTGGTAGTCCAGCGCCAGTTTTAAGATCAGCACAAAGAAAACGGCATACATGATCCCCATTACTGCCAATACCTGATCGCCGGAACTTAAAAACTGGGCGGTGATGGGAATTTCCGTCAGCAGAATAAACAGCAGCACCAGCGGCCAGCGCGACGACAGGCTGGTGATGGCGCCGACGCTCATACCCCCCAGCACAAAGGCGAGAAAAACCTGGTGCACCACCGAGTGATGGGCGAACAGCACCAGCCCCGCACTGCTCCAGAGTACGGCGCTGGCCGCCACGCCAAGGAAAAACCGGCTCTCCCATTTCGGCGCCTGCGCCGCGGCGGGTTGCCGGCGCAAATACTGCCGGTTTAACCGTTGGCGCAAGGCGGTGACAGTCAGTAGCGCAACCAGCCAGATTATCAGGGTGGTGTGCGCTATTTCCTGCCACAGCGCCACGGTGATCAGAATGGAGTTGATGACTGTGGCAATCAGCGCCTGGTTGAAACGCTGGTAAAGCATTTTTACCTGCTGGTGGCGGATTTCTTCAGCCTGGAGAGGAGTCAGATCAAACATACTGTGTTACTTTCCATGTGGTGTGCTCTCCCTGCAGTGGCCAACCTTTTTCAGATACTGCTGAGCCCCGAGTTGAAGGCCTTCAGTATTTTGACTTCGCCGCGCTTCATGCGCTGCCCGAATTGCGTGGTCAGGGCCAGAGACAGCTCTTCGGTGAGAACTTCCCGCAGCCCGTGCTGTGGTGATTTCGTATAGATGGCAATGTCGATCGTGGGCTGCAGGGAGGTGTCGCGTTCCAGCAGGATATAGGTGGAGTCGTTGCGGCTTTTCCATCTGCCGCCGGTGCTGGCGACATAGCCGATTTCCTCTATGGCGGTTTCCACTTCCCCCTGCAGTTCGCGCAGGGTGTAGTTGCTGTGGGTGGAGACGGCGCGAAAAAAAGACACCCGCTGATGACCGCTGGCGATACAGCCGCTGATCATGGCCAATATCAGGGCCAGGCCGATCAGCCTGGCCGCCGGTTGAGTCGATCGATTGGATGGCGGCAACTGGATACCCCTGAGACGTTTTATTTATTGGCAGGATTGACAAGCCTCATTCTATTCACTTTTAGCGGTAGTGGCCACTGTGAGCGATTAACATGACGTTGTAATCTTCCTCGGGTGGATACGCGACCGGGTGCCACGGCAGCAGTCATAAAGGGTCGCTGCAAATGCTTCGGGAGCTTGTCCAGGCGCTCACAGTATGCTACACAAGGTGCTGATATCCATGACTATTTTTTATTCTGCATGGGCAACAAAGCGCCTGCCGCGGAAAATGCCGGCGGCGGCTCGCGCGCCGGGACACCCCTGTACCGGCGCGATGAGCTGGCTGTGGACGACGCCAACGGCCCGCCGTTGACAGACTGTTAAGAAAAGAAAGGGTATTTGCTTTATCGGCCGGGGGCCGGTAGATTCGCCAGGCAGCAGTGGCGGATATAAAAACAACTGGTTGTGGGTTGGCGGTATGGGCGAGGGCACGGTGTTATGAAATACCTCACAATGGCGATGGTGCTCATGGTTGTCGGTGATTTCTCCTGGGCGGCACAGCTGGATAGTGGGGACGAAGTCGTACATATCTATGGCCATGCCCTGAACTACCGCCTGCAGGAGAATGGTAAACAGCAGTACAATAAACTCTTTAACAAACTGGCCGGCATGGGCCTTGACTTTACCTTGACCGTGCGGCCGCTGACCCGTGTCATGCGCAAGTTCGGCGAGGGCTCGGGCTGTTTTTTTCCCACCTCCCTGAACGCTATCAAGAAGTCGGCACCACAATACGCTTCGGTGCCGCTGGTGGCATCTGCGCCGGTGGACCAGATCAGCCTCAGAGTGTTTACCCGCGCCGGCGCTGCGAAAATCACCCAGCTCAAACAACTCAACGATAAACGGGTTGCTCTGTGGGCCGGTCTGGACCCGGAAATCTTTTTAGCCGGACTCAATCCGATTGTGGAGATTACCCCCAGCGAAGAGGTGCGGGTGAGGATGCTGGAGGCGGGGCGCATCGACGCCATTCTCGGTTTTACCCCGGATGTATTGCTGGCGGCCGATGCCCTGTCTGTCTCTCCCCCCCAGTACGATGAGAACCTGGCGCTGTTTCGCGACGAGGGCGCCTCAGTGGTTTGTCATGACAGCCCGGCGACACGGGCTTTTGTACAGCAGTTTGACAAGCATCTGGCCGCCCTCAAACACTCCGGCGAGCTGCGCGCCATCCTCGGTCCCTATGTTGAGATAATACCGGCGTCGAGATAGTACTAACGTCGAGATAATACAGTACCAGCTGCTACCGGCGCGCCGGTGACTGAACACCGGGCCGCCTCGATCGCGTGCCGCTATCGCATAAACCGGCCGGCGGACTATTTGCCGCCGATCTGGCGATCCTCTTTACCGCTGTACTCGATATCGTCGACCTGTAGCGGTGCAAAGTGCCCGGCAGGGCGGTCCGCACTGTCGACATAGCAGGCGGTGATACCGCTGAAAACCACCACCGAAAAGATGCGGTAGACCTCCTCTGCGCTGAAGCCCAGATCCGACAGAAAAGCGGAAACATAGCCGTTGATATTCATCGACTCGTCGAACTGCTCGCTCAGCAGGGCCTCTATCTCGCCGGCCAGCCGCATATGCGGGCCCCTGGTAAAATCGTGCTGCCGGGCGACACGCTCGAGTGCGGCAATACGCTCATCGCCCTTGGCCACCGGCCTGGCGTAACCCATCAGGTAGGGTTTGCCGTTGTGCTTTTTCACTTCTCTGGCGACGAACTCCGCCGCCGACCCGCCCTCGCTGCTGACCTCTGTTTGCGCCCGCTGAATGAACTCCATGCCCTCGACGATCGGGCGAATGCCGTAGGCGCGGGAATCGGTGGCCATGATGCCGGCACTGGTGGCGGCCACTACGCTGGCCCCGGCCGAGCCGCCGAGCGCGCCGATACGGTTGCACCAGATACGCGGGTCCGGCCAGCTCAGGCACATATGCACGGCTTCAAACCAGTGTGCCAGCGCCCGGCTCGGCATTCTGCCGGTGGCGTTGAGCACCACCACCTGCATAAACGAGTAGTGGCCAACCAGGTCGTTGATCAGATCGTAGCCGTGGCTTTCAACACCTTCGCCAATACGCCAGATGCCTTTTTTACTTTTGATTTTTCCGCGCAGCGCCGCCCAGGAGTCGTAGTTCATGTCTGCTCTGCCGCCGCTTGTTCGCCTGCCGCCGGATACTCCACCTCGTAGCTGCTGTCGGGTTCAAACAGCATGCTGGTAAGCGGCTTGTTGGCAAATTCCAGCCCATGTGCCAGCAGCCCGGGCGCGGCCATTAACTGCATCAGGCTGTTGCCCTGGCGCGGCTGAAAGCCCAGGTCCGCCAGCGCTGCGGCGCAGATGCCGGCTTTGAGAATACCGAGCTGCCGCGGCCGCAGCAGTTCGTGCAGTTGCCGCACCCAGTCGAGTATGCGGTACTCGCCGTCGCCCTGCAGCAGATGCCGCAGCAGTTTTTCCGCGTAGGTGTCCGGGTCGCCGTACAGGGTGCCGAAGCCGGGCGGCGGGTTTGCAGCGGCCGCGGCTTCGGCGGCGGGCTTGCGGCTGGCGCGCCGGTAGTAGCGCATGGCCTGCTCGACACCACCGGCACCATCGAATTCCCCGCCGAAGATCGACAGCGCAATGGGCAGCACATTGACTGTCAGCGTCTTGCCCACGCCGGCGGTGATACTGGCCTGGGTGGCCGGGTGGCGCGGGCCGGGGTTGATCAGGGCGATTGACAGCCGGCGAAACAGCCGGCGTTCCCCCGGCTCGGGCAATTCGCCGCGCAACAGCAGAAAAATGACGTCGGAAAATTCACAGCGATCGATCAATTCGAGGTGGTCGTAACCGTGCATGCGGCACTGCTCGACCAGAAAGGGGTTGTGGGCCGCACTGGTCTCGCGGGTGATTTTGGTCTCGATGCGCGGCGTAAACTTCTCGCCGCGACTGCGCACATTGGCCGACGCCGAAGACATGGGTCTTACCTATCCTCCCGGTGTCGCGGAACCGTTGACGGCCAGGCCTTTGATGCGATCACCCATCGGCGGCACCTCGTTTTTATCGATGCGCACATCGATCAGGGTGGGCGAGTTTTTCAGAAACAAGTCCCGCATATTCAGCTGTTGCAGCTGCTGCGGCGTCTCGATAACTACGCCGTCGATGCCCATGGCTGCGGCCATCGCCGCGTAGTCGATCTTGTTCAACTCCCAGCCTATCGATTCCTGGCCACCCATCTGCTGGCCGTGCATGACCATGCCCAGGGCGGAGTCGTTCAGGATCATAAACACCACCGCCAGATTGTGTTGCGCGGCCACGGTGATTTCCTGGGCGCTCATCAGGTAGGAGCCGTCGCCCACCAGGCACAGTATCGGCGCGCTGGGATTGCCCGTGGCGCTGCCCACCGCGGCGCCGACGGCCCAGGACATGGAGCCGTAGCCCATGGCCAGGCGGTAGCGACCCTGGTTGTCGGCGCTGACCAGGTAGTGGGTGGCCCAGGCCCAGGCATTGCCGGCGTCGACAAAGACCCGGGTATTGGAGGGCAGGTTGAAGGTCAGGTAAGCCATTAAGCGCTGGGGTTTGACCGGCGCCTCGTCGCTGAGGCACTTTTCCGGCTCGTTCAGGCTGGTATGGCTGCCGAGCAGATTGGGCTCGCGCTTGCCGGGCAGGGTCTCCCAGGTCCGACCCCATTTGCGTGCCGTGGCGGTATGCTCGACCAGGCTGGAAAAAATTGCCCGCAGGTTGCCGAATACATGCAGATTGGCCATGGGTGAGCGGGTGAAATGCTCCACAGATGAGTCGATATGTACCAGCTTGGTATTGAGCAGATCGTGGTTCCAGCCGCCGGTGTCGAGTTCGCCCAGTGCCGCGCCGACCGCCAGAATCAGGTCCACGCCGTTGTTCTGGAACAGCTCCCTGGCGCTGTCGTGACCGGCGAAACCGTATACGCCGCGATACAGCGGGTGGGTTTCGTCCACCCAAGCCTTGCCCATGGGGCCGGTGACAAAAGCGGTGCCGGTCAACTCGATGAACTGCATGATCTGTTCGCTGGCGGCGCCGGCGCCGGCGCCGATGTACATGGCAATGGTGTCCACGCGGCCGAGTTTTTCGCACAGCCGATCGATGGATAAATTGTCGGAAATGGAAAAGTCGTGGACCAGCAGATCGGAGTGAATATGGGGTTTTATCTTCGCCGGCGCGCGCAGGATATCCGATGGAATACTGATATGCACCGGGCCGTGCGGCACCCGATGGGCAGCCATAATGGCCGACACCAGCTTGCTTTCGAACTGCTCGTGATGCGACACCAGGGTAGTGAACTGGGTGCAATGGCGAAACAGGGCGACGGTGTCGATGGCCGTGCAGCTGGATTCCTGCAGCGCCCGCTTGCCGAACTTCGGCAGCGGCGTCTGTGCGGTAATCGCCAGCACCGAGATTTCATCGGCCATGGCGGAGCTGATACCGGTAATCAGGTTGGTGGCGCCGGGGCCGGTGGTGGCGCAGACTACGCCCATTTTGCCGGTTTCGCGGTAATAGCCATCGGCCATAAAAGCCGCGCCGCATTCGTGGCGGGCGACAACCAGCCGCGGCCCGCCCTTGCGCTCCGAGCGGGCCAGGGCATTGAGAAACGGTTCAATAGCCCCACCGGGCACGCCGAAAACGCTGTCGATACCGAGCTGTTGCAGATACTCCACGATCATATCCGCATAGGTCGTCTCCTCTTCCTGGGCGGGATGCTCGAGCGCGGAGACTGCGGGGGGCTTGGTTGTGGCTACGATCTTGGGTCTTTCAACGGGCTTCAACATGGCTTTCACGCCTTCTCAACATGGCTTTCACGCCGTCATAGAAGAGAGCTGCCTCACTCGGGGGGGAAAGCGCGAAATATAGACTAATGTTGTTTTGCATGCCACCTTCCAAAGTGGCCAGTTTGTAAGCGCTCTCCGCTACTGTTAAGTAGCTGTTGAACACTGTTGTGACCGGGCTCGTCAATTTATTTTCCAGGGGCCTTTTTGCGGTTGGCTAGTAATGAGTGTAAGCACTTACAACGGCGAATCGTGACTCGTTAGCGCAATAATTACAAGGAAAGTATATATTCTAAAAAAGTATAAAAATATTGAGCCACTGGTTAAACACTTCACTGCATAAAAACTGTATCTGTGCATGTCCCGCCTATATTTGCTACTTTTAAGCAGCAGGTGGTTTTCGGATTATTGCCGCACGGCCGGCACAATTGCCGGTTAAATGGGTGAGTCGGGTGCGCATAGTATGCTAACGTAAAGGCGGTTCACAGGGCGGCTTTTCGCCTGCACGGGGGCGGCGCCGGCGTGAAAGGCTCCGGCCGGCCCGACAGACTATAGATACCCGACAGACTATAAATAGAAGGGGCGTGATGACTTCGAAAAACAATGATCGCGCATTTGGCCTGGCGTTTTTGCTGCCGCTGTTGTGGGCCCCGCTACCGGGTCTTGGCGCCGCTGCCGCCGTGGCGGACGATGTTATTGAAGATAATGTTATTGAAAACGATGTTATTGAAAACGGCGCTATTGAGGAAGTGGTGGTTACCGCCCGCAAGCGCGAGGAGAATCCTCTCGAGGTACCCATCGCACTGACCACATTCAGCCGCCAGCAGCTGTCCGAGCCCACGCTGGACGATATTTCCGGCCTCGGCCTGCTGACACCGAATATGGACTTCAGCACCACCTCGCCGCTGGCCGGCAGTGGCAATGCGGCAACGGTTTTTATCCGCGGTATCGGCCAGAACGATTTCCTGTTGACTACGGACCCGGGGGTGGCCATTTATCTGGACGGCGTTTATATCTCCCGCTCTATCGGCGGCGTGCTGGAGCTGGTGGATATGGAGCGGGCCGAAGTGCTGAACGGACCGCAGGGTACGCTATTTGGTAAAAACACCATCGGCGGGGCCATCTCCCTGCATTCGCGCGCCCCCGCCGCGCAGTCGCGCGGTGCCTTGTCACTGGTCTCCGGTGAATCGGGTCGGCTCGACTTCAGCGCGGTGGCGGAGGGGTCCCTGGCCGGCAATCTGCAGGCGCGGATAAGTGCGCTGTCGGAGCGGCGCGACGGCTATGTCAGGCGCCTGCTCGACGGCGGTGAACTCGGCGATATCGACCGCCAGACTCTGCGCCTGGCCCTGGCCTACCAGCCCGCCGGAGGTACGGATATCCGGGTGTTTATCGACCACACCCACCAGCGCCAGGAGGCCATTGCCCAGACCCTGCTGGAGGTGGTGGACTCGACACCGATCAAAGATCTTTACAATGCGCTGGTGGCCGCCCCGCAGGGCACTGCCTGGGACCAACGCTGGATCAGCGGCAGCCCCTTCACCACCTTGCAGACCGGCCCCAGCCAGGACGACCTCGATGTGACCGGTATCTCGCTGACTGCGGAGCACGATCTGGGCTGGGGACAGCTGACATCGATCAGCGGTTACCGGCGGCTGAATGCCGACTACGCCCGCGACCCCGACAATTCGCCGCTGCAGTACGGCCACAGTTTCAACCGCGACGACCACCGGCAGTTTTCCCAGGAGCTGCGCCTGGCGGGGCAGGCGGCCGACCAGCGCCTGGATTGGCTGGTCGGGCTTTACTATCTGCGCGAACACGGTATCAATCTGACCCAGGGTTTTCTGTATTCCGGGCTGTTTGAGGCCACCGGGGACCCGGGTCTGGACTTCGATTTCGAGGCGAACAACGATCAGATCAGCGCCAGCGCGGCACTGTTCTCGCAGCTCGGCTGGCGTCTCGGCGACCGTGTCAATCTCACCGCCGGGCTGCGCGCCACGCGCGAGAAAAAGGATTTCTCTGTCGATAACTACACGCTCGCTTCGGGCCTGCAGTTTGTCGGGCCGGGCGAAGTCTCCGACACCTGGACCAATACCTCGCCGATGCTGAGCCTCGACTACCGCTGGCGCGGCGGCACCATGGTCTACATCAGCGGCAGTCGCGGTTTCAAAAGCGGCGGCTTTAACGGCAGACAGATATTTCCCGGCCCGGTGGACCAGTTTGACCCCGAGACGGTCACCAGTTTCGAGGCGGGTCTGAAGACAAAACTGGGCGGGGGCGGCGCGGTGCTGGAGGCGGCCTTGTTTGACAGCGATTATCGGGACATGCAGTTCACCGTACTGTCGGGCGATACCGGTGTTTTGATCCCGGTGATTGACAATGCCGCCAAGGCCAAGATCACCGGCGCCGAGCTGAGGCTGTCCCTGGCCGGCACGGGCGGGCTGGCGCTGCAGGCGGGGCTGGGCTATCTCGATGCCCGTTATACCGAACTCGATGCCGGCGTGGCGATCGACAAAAACACCGAATTGGTGCGCACACCGCGCTGGAACGCCTATATCAGTGGCCGCTACCAGTGGGGCCTGGCCGACTACGGCCTGCCGCACTGGGGTTCGCTCAGTGTCTCGGCCAATGCCAGCTACAAGAGCAAGGTCTATAACGACCCCACCAATGTGGAAGCGATCGCCCAGGGCGGTTTTACCCTGATCAATGCCGCATTCGGCTGGCGCAGCGTCGGCCGGCAGTTGAGCGCCGAAGTTTTCGTCGTCAACCTGACCGACAAGACCTACCTGCTAAGCGGCTCCAGCGAACTGGCGGCCTTTGGCGGCACCGAGGGTTACTTCGCCCGCCCGCGCGAATGGGGATTCAGGGTGGGTTATCAGTTTTGAGTCACTAGTCGCTAGTGACTAGTTTCTAGCGACTAGAGACTGCTTTTTTGTCTGTAGGTATTTTTGTCGGAATGCCTGCGGGTGCAGGGGTTTGTCGAACAGGTAACCCTGGTACCAGATATCGCTGTAGCAGTTGAGCCAGGCGGCCTGGTCCTCGGATTCCACGCCCTCGGCCACCACCCGCAGGTCGAGGGTGTCGGCGATGGCGATTACCGATGCCACCAGCGCTTCGTCCTGGGGGTCGAAAATCAGATCCTTGATAAAAGACTTGTCGATTTTGATCTTGTTGATGGGCAGGCGCTTCAGATAGCTCAGTGAACTGTAACCGGTGCCGAAATCATCCAGCGCGAAAGTCAGGCCCTGTCGCTGCAGCAGCTGCATTTTCTGAATCACCTCGTCGAGACGCTGCAGCGCCGCGCCCTCGGTGATTTCGAATTCGATACAGGTGCCCGGCAGGCTGTATTCCGCCAGTGTCGACTCCACCGTCTGCACGAAGTCGGCGCGGTGCAGAGTGCTGGCACTGAGGTTGACCGACAGGCGCAAATGATCGGGAAACTCGCCCACGGTGCGAAGCCTGTGGATATAGCGACAGACCTCGACAAAGACCAGCTGATCCACGTCCCGGATCATGCCGGAGCTTTCCAGAAAGCCGATAAACTCCAGCGGTGAGACGATGCCGCGCTCCGGATGGTCCCAGCGTATCAGCGCCTCAGCGGCGGCCAGGTCGCCCGACTGGCTGTCGATAATCGGCTGCAGCCGCAGCACGAACTGCCGCTGCTGCATGGCGGTGCGCAGCTCCGACTCGAGCCGGATCAGGTTGCTGGCCTCGGTGGCCATGGACTCCTCGAACAGCTGGTAGCAGTTGCGGCCGCTTTGCTTGGCTTTGTACATGGCGGTATCGGCAAAACGCAGCAGCGATTCGGTATCGCTGTCACCGTAGGGATAAATGACGATGCCGATACTGGCGCTGATGGTGAATTCGCGCTTTTCCAGAGTAATCGGCGTGCTGATCTTGTCGAGCAGGCGCTTGGCCAGTTCGGCCGCCTGCTGCTTGGCAAAGTCGATATCGTTGTGCAGATCGGGCAGGCTGAGGATGAACTCGTCGCCGCCGAGTCGCGCCAGGGTATCGGTCTGGCGTTTTTGCGATTTCATTTGCTGCGACAGTTGCAGCAGTAACTGATCGCCGATCGAGTGACCCATGGTGTCGTTGATACGCTTGAAGTCGTCCAGGTCGATGAATAGCAGCGCGCCGTAGGAGCCGGTGCGCTTGGAGCGCGAAATGTCCATCTTCAAATGGTCGTAGAGCATATTGCGGTTGGGCAGGTCGGTCAGTGTGTCGAAATAGGCCAGGTGCTCGACCCTCTCCTCGGCCTCTACCCGCCCGGTAATATCGGCGCCGATCACCAGCACGCAGGATTCGCCATAGAAATCGAACGGGATGTAAGACATTTGCATGGCGAATACATCGCCCTTGGCGTCGGTCAGCCGCTGCTCGATATCCAGTGTTCTGCGGTTGTCGGAGTCAGCGCGTTTGATATTGATGAGGATGGCGTTGGCTTCCTTGTCGCTGATCACCTTGTGAATACTGTAGTAGTTGCGGCCGATCAGCGCATCATGCTCCTTGCCGTAGAACTTTTCCGTAGCGATATTCAGAAACACGAATTCGCCGGTCTTGTTGACCGCGAAAATCTGGTTGGGGCTGGCATCGAGAATTATCCGCAGTTGCTGCTCGCTCTGGGTGAGGCCGGTCTGGCGCTCTTCCAGCGTCGAGATAAACGCGTTGGCGGCCTTGACGATCTGGCCCAACTCGTCGTGTTTATGCCCGTCGATATTGTCGATGCGCCTGCCCTCGGTCTGGTCCGGGCGAATATCGGCAAAGCGGCTGGCGATAGTGGTGAGCGGCCGCGTCAGCACGTAGTGGTACAGCACCATCAGCACCAGTGCCAGGCTCATATTGCGCAGCAGTCCGGAAATAAAAATCGTGGTCGAACGGCTGTAAAACGGTGCCAGTGCCGCATCGTTGCTGATACGCAGTACGAAGCGTCCTTCGTAAGTCCCGTCCGAATAGATCAGATCCAGTTCGTACTGCTTGATTTCATCCATCAGCAACCGCGTCAGCCACAGCGTGGCGGACTCGGTTGGCGGTGTGCGGTATTCCGCCATAATCTGATTTTTATCGTCAAAAATCGCCGCGTAGGTCAGAAAGTTGTAATATTCCAGACCCCTGACGACTTCGCCGGCCAGCTGATTGTCGAGCAGGTGGACAGCCCGCTGTGCGGGGTTTTCGGTAACGCGGAAGATTTCCTGGATATTGTTGTCGATGGCTTCGCGCTGTTCGTTCAGGTCGGTATAAACCTGAACCAGCGCAACTATCGCCCCCAGGGTAAGGGCAATGGCCAGGCTCGAGCGCATCAGTTTGAACGCGATGCGGTTAAAAAAGTCAATCCTCATAGAGGCTGCCTTATGCCCGCACCGGATGCGGCTGGCGAGGAACAAGAGGAGTAAAAACGGCTATCGACCGGCACCTGTTTATCAGAAACCCGTATTTGTTGTTAGTGAGTTATCTTTCCCATGGTATCTAGCGGATGCTTATTCAGGATGGTATCCCGGCGACAGGGATCCCTCTACGGCCACCCCTCCCTGGCAAGATATAAGCGCCCCAAGGGAGGTTAACCTATTTTTTCCTCGAATCACAATAGCTTATGGCAGCATATGAATGAATAATCTGTCTGTGCATTTTATATAGCTGCAGTAAAATGCGTTTTTTCCGCGCTGGCGGTGGGATGGTCCGCTTTGATGACTGACGAAACTCTGTTGGAAATTTGTAATGCCCGCGCTTTTCGGGGTGACACCGAAGTATTCACAGATCTCTCGCTGGTAATAAAGCGCGGGGAAAGTGTCGCCATCCTGGGGCCCAACGGGGCCGGCAAGAGCACCCTGCTGAAGCTGATTACGCGCGATATCTACCCGGTGGTGCGCGCCGGTTCTTCCATCAAGGTGTTCGGCAAAGCGTTGATCGATATCCGCGAGTTGCGAAAAATCATCGGTCTGGTATCCCACGATCTGCAGGCTGACTACCGCGGCAATACCAGCGGTTTCGATGTGGTGGTATCGGGTTTTTTTGGCGCCCTCGGCAGCTACCGGCATTTGCAGGCGCAGCAGTCACAGCTGGCGCGCGCCCGCGAGGTCATTGCGCAACTGGGCCTGAACGGCCTCGAGCAGCGCATGTTTATGACACTCTCCAGCGGGCAGCAGCGGCGCTTTCTGCTGGCGCGGGCGCTGATTCACCGGCCGCAGGCGCTGATTCTCGACGAGCCGACCGCCAACCTGGATGTGAGCGCCTCCTTCGGCCTGATACGCACCCTGGACGAACTGTGCTGCAGCGGCACCTCGCTGATCCTGGCCACCCACCATATCGAGGAGATCGTCCCCGGCATCGACAGGGTGGTATTACTGGCCGGGGGCGGGGTGGTGGCGGACGGCCGCAAGCGCGATATTCTCACCAGCGCCAGACTCAGTGAACTCTACGGTACACCGCTGAGCGTGCTCGAAAGCCGCGGTTACTACCGGCTGATTCCGGCCTGATGGTGCGCCGCGCGGGCCTTGAAGATGTTAATAATCGTTAATCCGTATTGCTTTGCCCGGCGCATTGGTTACCATTTATCATTTAGCTGCTGTACTTGTATCAATAGGGCAGTCAGGAAAGTAATCAAAAGGTAGTCAAGAAGGTAATCATAGAGTGGAAAACAAGGAAGAGCTGCTGTCCCAGTTGCGCATTGACCGGGATGATCAGGTTGCCGGTCCGGGCCACTATCGCCACTGGCTGGGGGCCGGTTTTCTGGCGCTGGTTGGCGCCGGCCTGCTCTACTGGCTGCTGGCTGCGCCGAAAACCGTAGCCGTGAATATCAGTATGGCAAGGGTATCGCAGTTCTCGCCGGTTGGCGACAGCGTGCTTGACGCGACCGGTTATGTTACCGCCCGACGGCGGGCTACGGTCTCCTCCAAAATCACCGCCAAGGTCGTCGAAGTCATGGTCGAAGAGGGTATGCAGATCGAGGAGGGCCAACTGGTGGCCAGACTCGACGACATCAATCAGCGCCGCCGCTTCGATCTCGCCACCGCCGCCCTGGCCACCACCGAAACGCGGGTGGCCGAAGCCCGGGCGCGGCTGGTGGAGGCCGAACTCAATCTCGAGCGCATCACCGAGCTGACCGGGCGCAAACTGGCCAGCCAGGCCGAACTCGACAGTGCCAGGGCACAGTACGACTCGCTCAGCGCACAGCTGTCGACGCGCCGCGCCGAGGTAATCAGTGCCCAGCGACAGGTGGCGCTGGAGCAGCAACATCTGGACGATCTGTTGCTGCGCGCGCCTTTCAGCGGTGTGGTGGTAACCAAAGATGCCCAGCCCGGTGAAATGATTTCACCGGTCTCGGCCGGTGGCGGCTTTACCCGCACCGGTATCTGCAGCATTGTGGATATGGCGTCGCTGGAAATTGAAGTGGACGTCAACGAGGCTTATATCCAGCGGGTGTTTCCCGGGCAGCGGGTCGCAGCCACCCTGGAAGCCTACCCGGAATGGAAAATTCCCGCCGCGGTGATCGCCATCATCCCCACCGCCGATCGCCAGAAAGCCACCGTCAGGGTGCGTATCGGCTTCGATCAGCTCGACCCCCGCATCCTGCCGGACATGGGGGTGAGGGTGGCCTTTCAGCGCGCTGCGGACACCGCGCAGGCCTCGCCGCAGGGCGTGGCGCAGGGCATCAGGGTGCCGAGCACGGCGCTGCTGGCGGAAAATGCCGGGCACATTCTGTATGTCGTGGAAGGCAATGTGGCACAGCAGCGCACGGTTACACTGGGCCCGGACAACGGTGCGATGCGGCAGGTGTTGTCGGGGCTGAACGCCGGTGAAAACTATGTCGTCGATGTGCCGGACGAACTTTATGATGGTGCCAGGGTAAAGATAAACTAGCCGTAAAACAAATCAGCCGTAAAACAATTAGCCGTAAAATAAAGAGGAACGTGAAAATGGAAGCGGATGTTCTTGTCGATCTCAAGCAGATTGAAAAAACCTATTTCAGGGGCAAGGAGCAGGTCAAGGTATTGTCCGGGCTCGATATGGAAATCAAACGCGGCGATTTTCTCGCGCTGATGGGGCCGTCGGGCTCGGGCAAGTCGACGCTGCTGAACCTGCTCGGCGGTCTCGACAGCCCCACCGCCGGCAGCCTCATTATCGAGGGCGATCATATCGAGCGCATGAGCCGGGCACAGCTGACCCGCTGGCGCGCCCGCCATGTGGGCTTTATCTTTCAGTTCTACAATCTGATGCCGGTATTGACCACGCAGCGCAATGTCGAGCTGCCGCTGCTGTTGACCAAGCTGTCGAAAAAGCAGCGCAGGCAACATGTCGATACCGCACTGCAGCTGGTCGGCCTGCAGGACCGGGCCGGGCACTATCCCTCGGAGCTTTCCGGCGGGCAGGAGCAGCGGGTGGCCATTGCCCGCGCCATTGTTTCGGACCCGACCCTGCTGCTGTGTGACGAGCCCACCGGTGATCTCGACCGCCAAACCGCCGATGAAATTCTGCAGCTGCTGCGCCAGCTCAACGAGCAGCAGAACAAAACCATTATCATGGTTACCCACGATCCGATCGCCGCCGAGCACGCCAAACGCACGCTCAACCTCAACAAAGGCGCGCTGCAGTCATGACTTACCTCTACTTCATCTGGCGCAACCTGCTGCGCAAGAAAATCAGAACGCTGTTGACGCTGTTGTCGATAACAGTGGCCTTTATTCTTTATGCCGCCCTCGGTACCCTGAACTACGCCTTCAATATGGGCGTGGATCTGGCCGGTGCCGACCGGCTGATAACCATTCATAAGACCTCGCTGATCGAACAGCTGCCCTACAGCTACGTCAACAAAGTCAAGTCTGTCGACGGTGTTGCCAGTGTCACCCACGCCAGCTGGTTTGGTGCCTATTATCAGGACCCCAAAAATCAATTTCCCCAGTTTCCGGTGGTTGCCGACGAGTATTTCGCCATGTACGACACCGTGGTGCTGCCGCAGGAGCAGCTGCAGGCCTGGAAGCAGAACCGCCTCGGCGCCGTGATTGGCACGGGTCTGGTGGACATGTTCGGCTGGAAACTCGGTGATCGCATCCCGCTGCAGGGGCTTTACGGCCGCAAGGAAGGCGGGCGGGTGTGGGAGTTTGTGATCGAGGGTATCTACGATGTCAAGGAAGGCGAGGTGGCCGATACCCGCACCCTGTTTTTTCACTATGACTACTTCGACGAAGCGCGGTCCTTTGGCAACGGCACAGTGGGCTGGCTGATACTGCGGGTCGACGATCCGGCAGTGGCCAATCAGGTGGCGCTGGAGATCGACGCGCTGTTTGCCAACTCCGCTGCCGAGACCAAGACCAGCACCGAAAAAGTGTTTATGGAATCCTTTGCCAAACAGTTCGGCGATATCGGCGCCATCACCGGGGCGATACTGGCGGCGGTGTTTTTTACCATGCTGCTGATCGCCGGCAACACCATGGCGCAGTCGGTGCGCGAGCGCATCGGCGAGATCGCGGTGATGAAAACCATCGGCTTCTCCGATCTGTCGGTGCTGCTGATGGTGCTGGCCGAGTCGCTGGCGCTGGCGCTGTGCGGGGGGCTGATCGGGCTCGGCCTGGCCTGGCTGTTCATCGGTGCGGTGGCGGGCAATCTGCAGGCTTTTCTGCCCGGTTTCGCCATGCCTGTCGGCGTGGTTTTCAGCGGCCTCGGCCTGGCGCTGGGGCTGGGGGTGCTGACGGGCATGTTTCCGGCCTGGCAGGGTATGCGCCTGAGTATCATCGGCGCGCTGGGGAGGCGTTAAATCATGTTTAATCTGTTATCGCAGTTGCTTGTCGTATCGTTGATGAATCTGACCACGCTGCCGCAGCGCCTGGCCGCCTCCGGCGTGGCGATAGTCGGTGTTGCCGGCGTGGTCGGGGTGTTTGTCGCGGTGTTGTCGATGGCGGCCGGGTTTGAGAGAACCATGATGAGCGCACTGTCCGACGATGTCGCCATCGTCATGCGTTCCGGTTCCACCGCCGAGCTGAACAGCGGCCTGGGCTACGATCAGACCCAATTGATCGCCGATGCGCCCGGGGTCCTGCGCAGCGACGGCAGGGCGCTGACATCGGCGGAATTATTCGTGATTGTGGACATTCCCAAACGCGCCACCAATACCGACGCCAATGTGCCGCTGCGGGGAGTGCAGCCCACTGCCTTTGCGATTCGCGACAATATCAATATTATCGAGGGGCGCAATTTCGAGCCGGGCCGCCACGAACTGATTGTCGGCAAGGGCGCGCGCCTGCAGTTTGCCAACCTCGATGTCGGCTCCACGGTGACCTTCGGGCAGATCGACTGGCAGGTGGTGGGGATATTCGAGGCCGGCGGCGGTATCGCCGAATCGGAACTGTGGTGCGATGTGCGCGTGTTGCAGCCGGCCTACCGGCGCGGCAATACCTTCCAGAGCGTGCGCGTCAAACTGTCGGACGAGGCCTCGCTGCCGGCTTTCAGGCAGGCGCTGGCGTCCAATCCGCAGCTGGACGTGGATATCAAGCTGGAGGCCGAGTACTCCGCCGAGCAGTCCGAGCCGCTGAGCGACTTCATCCGTTTTCTGGGTTATCCGCTGGCGCTGCTGATGAGCCTCGGTGCCGTGTTCGGCGCCATCAATACCATGTACGCCTCGGTATCGACCCGCACGCGCGAAATTGCCACCCTGCGGGCACTGGGTTTCGGCGCCTTTCCGGTGGCCGTTTCCACCCTGATCGAATCCCTGGTGCTGGCGCTGATCGGCGGGGTGCTCGGCTCGGTGGTGGTATATATCCTGTTCAACGGCTATACGGTGTCCACCATCAACGGCGCCAGCTTCAGCCAGGTGGTATTCGATTTCGCCGTCACCGGGGAGCTGTTGCGGCAGGGTGTCGTGGTAGCCATCCTTATTGGCTTGATCGGCGGGCTGTTTCCCGCGGTGCGCGCTGCACGGCTGCCGGTGGCCGAGGCGCTGAGAGAGACTTAGGGCCTTAGCTGTCAACTGCAGTCTTGTATCCATCGGCGCTGGCTGCAGCTGCACAGCCAGCCGAATGCCGTTAGAATTGAGCTTTTTCCCGGGCGCAGTTGTATGCTCAGTGACGAGATAAAGCAGACCATTCAGCAGGCCTACAGCCGGTTTCTCGAGCAGCGCGACCTCAAGGCGCGCTACGGCCAGAAACTGATGATCGCCGCGGTGGCCAATACTCTCGGCGGTATCAAGCTCGGCGATGACGGCCAGCGCCTCAGCGACGGCCATATCTGTGTGATCGAGGCCGGCACCGGCACCGGCAAGACGGTGGCCTATCTGCTGGCGACCCTGCCCATTGCCAAAGCCATGGGCAAAAAAGTGGTGCTGGCCACTGCCACCGTGGCCCTGCAGGAACAGATCGTTCATAAAGACCTGCCGGATGTGAGGGAAAACAGCGGCCTGCAGTTTACCTTTGCCCTGGCCAAGGGGCGCGGCCGCTACCTGTGTTTGTCGAAGCTGGACCGCCTGCTGGAAGAGCAGAGCAGCCGCGACATCAATCTCACCCGGCCGCTGTATGAGGACGAAATGCCGCAGGTGGGCGAGGGTTCGGTGCGCATCTACAACTCCATGGTGGAGGCAATGGCGGCCAATCGCTGGGACGGCGACCGCGACTCCTGGCCGGATGCCATCGACAATCAGGACTGGGCGCGGGTTACCACCGACCACCGCCAGTGCACCGGGCGGCGCTGCTCCAATGTCTCCTCCTGCAGTTTCTTCCGCTCGCGCGAAAACCTCAGTGCGGTGGACTGTGTCGTCGCCAATCACGACCTGGTGCTGGCCGACCTGGCGCTGGGTGGCGGCGCTATTTTACCGGCACCGGCCGATACCATTTATATCTTCGATGAGGGCCACCATCTGCCGCAGAAGGCGCTCAACCACTTTTCCCATCACAGCCGCCTGCTGGCCACGCAGAAATGGCTGGACCAATGCCAGAAAGCGCTGGATTCAATGGCCGCGCAGCTCGACGGCGCCGGCAATATAGATCGCTACAGTGAACAGCTGCCGGCGGCGATCGCCGATGTTAAACGGCAGGCCGAACTCGCCCTGCCGCTGATCGAGGGGCTGGTTGCAGACAACCCGGATATGGAACAGTCGCGCCGCTACCGCTTTACCGGTGGCGTGGTGCCGCCGGCGGTGCGCGACCTGGCTGTGGAGCTGGCCCTCAGCTTCGAGCGCCTGGCCGAACTCTATACCCGCATCAGCGCCGAATTGGAGGAGGCGATCGAGGACCGCCACTGCGCCGTGCCGCGGGTGGATATGGAAGGCTGGTATCCGGTGATCGGCACCTGGCTGGCGCGGGCCGACGCCAATCGCCAGCTCTGGGCCAGCTACGCTGCCGCCGACGCCGCCGGCGGCCCGCCAAAGGCGCGCTGGGTGAGCCTGGTGGAGCAGGCCGGCCCACTGGATTTCGAAGTCTGTTCCAGTCCCATCCTGGCGGCGCGGACCCTCGAGCAGAGCCTGTGGCAGCACTGCTCCGGCGCCGTGGTCACCTCTGCCACGCTAACCGCCCTGGGGCGCTTTGAACGCTATCGAATGCGCGCCGGCACGCCGGAAAACAGTGTCTACCAGACAGTACCCAGCCCGTTTGACTACACCCGGGCGGCCACTGTGCGAGTGCCGGCGGCAGCGGTGGATGCCGGCGATGCCGCCGCCCACACCCTGTCTCTGGTGCAGTTGCTGCCGCAGATTCTCGCCGCCGAGCGGGGCAGCCTGGTATTGTTCTCTTCGCGCCGGCAGATGCTCGATGTCTACGATGCGCTGCCGGCGGACTGGCAGCAGCGGGTGCTGGTGCAGGGGGAGCGCTCGAAACAGGAAACCCTGAAACAGCACCGGCAGCGGGTGGACAGCCGCCAGCCGAGCGTGCTGTTCGGCCTGGCCAGCTTTGCCGAAGGGCTGGATCTGCCCGGCGACTACTGCCGCCATGTGGTGGTGGCGAAGATTCCCTTCGCGGTCCCCGATGATCCGGTGGAGGCGGCGCTGGCGGAGTGGGTAGAGGCGCGCGGCGGCAATGCCTTTATGGAGATCAGTGTGCCCGATGCGGCGCTGAAGCTGATTCAGGCCTGCGGCCGGCTGCTGCGTTCCGAGCAGGACGAGGGGACTATCAGTCTGCTCGATAAACGCCTGCTGACCCGCCGTTACGGCAAGGCCATTCTCGATTCGCTGCCGCCGTTCAGGCAGGAACTGGGCCTGTGAGCGATACACATGTGCGCATTGCCGCGGTGCTGATGGATATCGAAAAGGAATTGCGCGACCTGCTGTTGTGGCAGCAGCAGCCACCGCCGCCCGAGGCACTGGCCAGCACACAGCCTTTCTGTATCGATACCCTGAACTTTGCCCAGTGGCTGCAGTTTGTGTTCTTACCGCGCATGCACCAGCTTGCCGATGCTGCCGGGGCTCTGCCGCAGCAATGCGGCATAGCACCGATGGCGGAAGAGTATTTTCGCGATCTGGGATTAAACTCCGGCGAACTGCTGAGGCAGTTGCGGCTGATCGACCGCATCCTCAGTAGCCAGTAATTGCGTCCTCTGCGTGTAACTACATTCTCTCCATGGTTTCTATGCCGAGTAAATTCAGCCCCGTGTCCAGCGTCTGCGCCACCAGCTCGCAGAGGCGCAGGCGGCTGTCGCGCAGGCTCTCGCTGACGCCGTCCTTGAGGATCGGGCAGGCCTCGTAAAAGCGCATATACAGACTGGCCACCTCGTACAGGTAGCTGCACAGCACATGGGGGTAGGCCTCGCGCGCCACCTGTTGCACCGCTTCGCTGAACTGCAGCAGTTTCAACACCAGCGCTCTTTCCTCGTCGGTGCCGATGGTGATATCGCTGCGCAGTGAGCCCGGCTGCAGCCTGGCATTGCGGAACAGGCTCTTCACCCGGGTATAGGCGTACTGCAGGTAGGGGGCGGTATTGCCCTCCATACTGAGCATGGCTTCCCAACTGAACACATAGTCGTGGGTGCGGGTTTTCGACAGGTCCGCGTACTTGATGGCGCCGATACCCACTTTGCGGGCCACTTCCCGGCGCTGGTCCGGATCGAGTTCCGACTGTTTGCGGTCCAACAGCGCGGCGGCGCGCTGCCTGGCTTCAACCAGCAGGTCGGCAAGCTTGACGGTGCCGCCGCTGCGGGTCTTGAACGGCGTGCCGTCCGCTCCCATCATCGTGCCGAAGGCGTGGTGTTCGAGGCTGACCCGCTCGTCCACGTAGCCGGCCTTGCGCGCGGCGGTAAAGATCTGCTGCATGTGCAGCGACTGGCGCGCGTCGATAAAAAACAGAATGCGCTCGGCCCCAAGGTTGCCCACCCGGTGGCGCATGGCCGCCATATCCGTGGTGGCGTAAAGGTAGCCGCCGCCCTGTTTCTGCAGGATCACCGCGCTCGGTTTGCCCTCTTTGTCGGCCAGCTCGGGCAGAAACATAACCTCGGCACCCTGATCGGTCACCACCAGATCGCGCGCCTGCAGATCCTCGAGCAGAACCGGCAGATCGCTGTTGTAGGCGCTCTCGCCATACACATCCCCGCGCCTCAGGGTAACGTTCAGCTGCCGGTAGATCTCCTCACTGTGCTGTAGCGACACCTCGCGAAAGGCCTGCCACAATGCCAGCACCGCGGCGTCGCCCGACTGCAATTTGACCACATAGTCGCGGGCGCGCGCGGCAAATTCGTCATCGCCGTCAAAGTGCCGCTTCGCCTGCTGGTAAAAGGCTTCGAGATCTTTCAGGGCCAGGTCGGCCTGCTCGCCGCTGTGCAGGTGTTGCTCGAGTTCGGCAATCAGCATGCCGAACTGGGTGCCCCAGTCGCCGACATGGTTTTGGCGGATGACCCGGTGGCCGAGAAACTCCAGCACCCGCACCACCGCATCGCCGATAATGGTGGAGCGCAGATGGCCGACATGCATTTCCTTGGCGAGGTTGGGCGATGAGTAGTCGACGACAATGGTCTGCTGCCGGGAAGCGGCGACCCCCAGGCGATCGGCCCGCAGGCTTTCCGCGGCACGCTGCGCCAGCCAGGCCGGTGCCAGGTGGATATTGATAAAACCCGGCCCGGCGATTTCGACCTTGTGCGCCATATCATCGAGCTGCAGATGCTCGACGATGGACTGCGCCAGCTGTCTCGGCTCGGTTGCCATCAGCCTGGCTGCGGCCATGGCGCCGTTGGCCTGGTAGTCGCCGAAGCCGGCCTTTTTGGCGGGTGCCACATGCGCTGCGCACTCCGCGGGCACGCCGGCGGCCGCCATTGCCGCCTGCACCCGGGTATTGAGCAGCTCGCGAATATTCATAGATAAACCGTCTTCCTCGAGGAAAAGCCAGATGGCCGAGTCCCGGATGGCCGAGTCCGGGACGGCTGAGTCAAAGTAGCGCGATTGTAGCTTGGACGGCGACAGATGCAAGCTGGCAGCCGCCGCTGAATACGGGCAAAAAGTCTTAATTAGCCCTTCTGTTCCGCCGGCAGGTGCCTATAATCGGGGTCAAACGAGCGTTTGCTCAGGCCAACCGACTGCAGGGGAGAGACAATGTCCGACGACGGCAATATCAAACTTGAGCGACAACAGGGCGTGCTGCACCTGGTGATTGACCGGCCGCAGCGCAAGAATGCCCTCACCCAGGCGATGTATGCCGCCCTGGCCGAGGCCATCGAAGAGGCCGACGCCAGCGTGCGGGCGATTCTGCTGAGTGGCGCCGGGGGCTGTTTTACCAGCGGCAATGACCTGCAGGATTTTATCAGTAAGCCCCCCGCCGGCGCGGACAGCCCGGTAGCGCGCTTCATGCGTGCCCTGCATCTGACGGAAAAGCCGGTAGTGGCGGCGATTCAGGGGCCGGCAGTGGGCATCGGCACCACGCTGTTGTTGCACTGCGACCTGGTTTACGCCGGGCAGAGCGCGCAGCTGCAGATGCCTTTTGCCAATCTCGGGCTGTGTCCGGAGTATGCCTCCAGCCTGTTGT
>JANQMH010000117.1 GCA_028280195.1 Exilibacterium sp. | reverse complement strand
CGCCAGCAGGGATGCTGGCGTGAAGCCCCCACGGATGGGTTTACGGCGGGTCTCGAACCCCAGACCCTGACCGGGTTAGGGCCGGGTCGGCCACCACCGTCGTTTCTTAAAGTCAGTGCCAATCGTCACCGACCCCTTTTTCCGACCCCTTTTTCCACTTTTTTCAAAAGCCATCCCCCCGTCACAAACCGACCCGCGTGGCACCTTCTCGAAAAATACCGGAAACACAACTTCTACAAACCAACCCGCTGCTTGGGCAGCCGCGCCAATACCGGGGCTACCAAGCTGCTGATATATAAATAGCGCTCGGATTCCGCCACGCCGGTGGTAATGGCGTAACCGCCATCGGGGTCCTGCAGCGAGGCTATCACCTCGCCCTCGCCATCGATGGCGACCACATGACCGTAGGCCACGGCCCGCGGCCGCATGACAGCGGGCAGGCGCTGCACAATGGTGCGCAATAGCGGTTTATCGGCCAGATCGTCCAGCAACTGGTTGCGCGGCGAGGCCAGACCCAGCCAGAAGCGACCCTGCATACCGCGCGCCAGGTTATCGGGAAAGCCGGGAAGATTATCGATCAATACCTCTTTCTGCCCGGCCTTGTCCCCCTGCAGCCAGTACTTTAAAACGCGGTATTCACTGGTTTCGTTCAGCAACAGAAAACTGCCGTCGGCCGCCACCGCCACCCCGTTGGGAAAATTCAAACCCGTCAACAACACACCGGTGCGGGCGGTGTGCGGATTGAACACCAGCAGGCGACCGTGCCCGCCGTGCTCCATGATATCCAGCAGGCTGGCCTCATAAGTGCCGCCCATTGCCTTGGCGGCAAACTTGGTCGACGAATCACTGAAGTAAATATTGCCGTCCGGCGCCACCGCCACACCGTTGGCGTAGCGAATCGCAATACCGCCAGCGGTATCCGCCAGCAGCCGCTGGCTGCCGTCGGGGGTAATCAGCAACAGACCGATAAAGGCATCGGCAACAATCAGATTGCCGCCGGCGTCGAACGCCATCCCCAGCGGCCGCCCGCCGGTATTGAGCCAGGGCTCGGCGGCCTGCTGATCCGGGCGTTTGCGCAACAGCCAACCTTCATGAGTGGATATATAAGCCACCCCCCCGGCATCGAGTACCACTGCCTCCGGGCCGTGGCGGCCATCGATAGCGAAGGTCTCCAATCCGGCCAGGTGGTGATTGACCGCAAACGCGCCACGGAAGCCGGGATTCTGCGGCGCCTCCCAGGCCACCGGATCCACCGCCACCGGCCACAGCAGAAGATAACAAACCAGCGACAGCGATATATATAAAGCCACCTTCCCCACTGAAGGATACTTAACCACCCCACCTCCCAACACCAATCACTAGTCACTAGTCACTAGTCACTAGAGACTAGTAGCTAGTGATTAGTGACTCATTCGTATCGCATTTCCGCCGGCACCGTGATATTGCGCGGGTAAACCGGCTGCTGCCCTGTTCCCTTGCGATAATTGCGCAACTGGAATACGTATGCAAGTACCTGGGCCACAGCCATATAAAGTGCGCCGGGTATTTCCTGCTCGACTTCGGTGGTGTAGTAGACCGCCCGCGCCAGCAGGGGCGCCTCGACCATCTCGACCTCATGGGCGCGGGCAATCTCGCGTATTTTCATAGCCATATGATCGATGCCCTTGGCCAGCACGATCGGCGTGTCCATACTCTCCGGATCGTACTTCAAAGCGACCGAGAAGTGCGTCGGGTTAGTGATCACTACATCGGCCTCGGGCACTGCAGCCATCATGCGCTTATTGGCCATTTCCCGCTGCAGCTGGCGGATGCGGCCCTTCACCTCGGGCTTGCCCTCCGAGTCCTTCATTTCATCCTTGATATCCTGGTGCGACATTTTCAGCTTGCGGGTGTGGTCCCACATCTGAAACGGCACATCGACAACGGCAATCAGCAGCGTGGAAGCCGACAGGATCATCGCCGCCCAGATACTCATCTGCACCGAATGCACGATGCCCGGCAGTGGCGCCTGGTTGGCCAGATCGAGCATATCCTGCTGCATCCCGGCCAACAGCCAGATGGCCAGTGCCAGTACCACACCCACTTTGGCCAGGGCCTTGCCCAGTTCCATCAGCGCTTTTACCGAAAACATGCGCTTGAAACCCTCGATGGGGTTGATACGGCTGAATTTCGGCGCCAGGGCCTTGTTGCTCCACAGCCAGCCGCCCAGTGCAATGGGGCCGAGGGTGGCGGCCACCAGCAGCACGCTAAACAGCGGGATCAGCGCTATCAGCCCGTCGGCAAAAGACTGCGCCAGGTGGGAAATCATATGCCCGGTATCAAAGGCGGCGGCGCGGTCGAAGGCAAAATTGTAGCGCATGATGCCGACCATGCTGTCGGCGATAAACTGGCCGAAAACATAAAGCCCCACCGTACCGGCCAGCAGCACGGCGGTAGTGGCCAACTCGCGCGAACGCGGAGTCTGCCCCTCCTCGCGCGCCTTTTCCAGGCGCTTGGGGGTGGGCTGTTCGGATTTTTCCTGGGAGGAATCTTCTTCGGACATGGTTTAAAGAAGGGAAAAGGGAAAAGGGAAAAGGGAAAAGTAAAACCCATGCGGCTGTCGCCGCTGAAGGTACTGATCAGCGTTGTTTTCTTTTCCCTTTTCCCTTTTTCCTTTTCCCTGCATTTTATTTAACGCCAATAAAATCATGTAAAAATTCAATTCCTTCTCGGAGAAATAACTGAAAATTCGGCAGGAAACTCGCCAGGCTGTACCACATCAGCAGCAGGCCGAATACCAGGGTGATGGGAAAGCCTACCGCGAACACATTCATTTGCGGGGCCGCGCGGCTCATTACGCCGAAAGCCAGATTGACCACCAGCAGTGAGGTGAGTACCGGCAGGGCGATCAGGGTGGCGCGGGTGAACATCCAGGTACCGAGGGCGGCAATATGCCAGAAGTGCTCCGCTGTAAGGCCGCTGGCGGCAATCGGCAGCACGGTGAAACTTTCTACCAGTACCTCGATGACGATCAGGTGACCGTTGACGCTGAGAAACAGCAGGGTGATCAGTATCGTGTAGTACTGGGATATCACGGTGACCACCACACCGTTGGCGGGGTCGTTCATGGAGGCAAAGCCAAGCCCCATTTTCATGGCGATGAACTGGCCGGCCAGAACGAACAGCTGAAACACCACCTGCAGGATAAAGCCCATGGCCACGCCGATGACGACTTGCTGCACGACAATCAGCAGGCTCTGCAGAGACAGACCCGGTACCGCCGGTAACGGCGGCAGCAGCGGCACCACCATGGCGGTTACCGCCACCGCCATCACCGTGCGCACCCGCACCGAAACGATGCGGGTGCCGATAATCGGCATCGCCATGAACAGCGCGCCGATACGCACGAAAGGCCAGAAATACTGGCTGATAAACTCGACGATCTGCTGGTCGCTTATCTGCCACATAACAGCTGCGCCTGCCTCTACCGCGCAATCGGGCGCCGCAGGGGCTAGCCGATCAGGTTGGGTATATTGGTTATCAGCCCGGCGAACAGGTCGGTCAGGCGGGTGATCAACCAGGGCCCGGCCAGCATGATGGTGGCCAGGGTTATCAGCAGCCGCGGCAGAAAGCTGAGGGTCTGCTCATTGATCTGGGTGGCGGCCTGGAAGGTGCTCACGCCCAGACCCACTACCAGGCTCGGGCCGACAATCAGTGCGACGATCAACACCGTCAGATAGAGGGCATCGGCCAGCAGGTCCATTACGATTTCCGGTGTCATTGTCACTACCTCCGCCGGTGCCAGCGGCACCCGTTAATTGATCTATACGGCAAAACTCGCCGCCAGTGAGCCGATCACCATGCCCCAGCCGTCCACCAGCACGAACAGCATGATCTTAAACGGCAGCGAAATGATTAACGGCGACAGCATCATCATACCCATGGCCATCAGCACGCTGGCCACGACAATATCGATGACCAGAAAGGGAATAAACAGAATAAAGCCGATTTGAAAAGCGGTTTTCAACTCACTGGTGACAAAGGCCGGCACCAGCACCGAAAACGGCACATCCTGTGGCGTGGCGACACCGTTGATATCGCCGATATTCATAAACAGCTCGAGATCGGTCTCGCGGGTCTGCATCAGCATAAAACGGTGAAACGGGGCGGCGGTGCGACTCAGCGCCTCGCGCGGCCCAATCTCCTGATTGATATAGGGCTGCAGCGCCTCGCTATTCACTTTTTCAAACACCGGCGCCATGATAAAAAACGTCAGAAACAGCGTCAGCCCGATCAGAATCTGGTTCGACGGCGACTGCTGCAGACCCAGCGCCTGGCGCAGAATGGAAAACACGATAATGATGCGGGTAAACGAGGTCATCATCATCAGCATCGCCGGCAGCAGACTCAGCAAGGTCATAATGACCAGAATCTGCAGCGTTACGCTATAGTCCTGGGAACCGTCCTCATTGGTAGTCACGGTAAAGGCCGGCAGCCCCGGTATTCCCTCGAGCGGCATCACCGGCGCCGACTCCGCCACAGAGTCCGCCACCTGCGCACTAACCCCTAGCGGCTGCAACGAAATACCGACAACCACCACCAACCACAGCCACAAAAAAACTTTTCCCTTTTCCCTTTTCCCTTTTCCCTTTCCCCAGCCCCTAATCAACTCCCTCTCCCCTTCTGCATAACCTCCCGCATCCTGCGCCCGAAATCCGACAAATTCTCCCCGTCCGCCACCTCGACCACCGGTTCGGCAAAAACATGCAGGCTGGAAACCCGCCCCGGCGCCACCCCCAGCAGTAACTGCTGGCCGCCCACCTCCACCAGCACCGCCCGCTCGCGGGCGCCCAGGGGCAGACTGCCGATCACCCGCATATGCGCGCTGTGCAGCAGGGTTCCGGCACCGAAGCGCCGCACCAGCCAGGCGATGGCGAAGATCATCGCCAGTACAAACAGCAGCCCCAGCATGACCTGCCACAAATATTCGGCGCTGACGCCGCTGCCGGCAGCGGCGCCCGCCTGCTGCGCCCGGCACAGCGACGGCCACAGCAGCGCGACCGGGACGGAAAGTGTATGAATAACGTTAGAGGGTTGCATATAACCGGCTGTTATCGCAGTTTCTTGATGCGTTCCGCCGGACTGATCACATCGGTCATGCGGATGCCAAATTTCTCGTTGACCACCACCACCTCGCCGTGGGCGATCAGGGTGCCGTTGACCAGTACATTGAGCGGTTCGCCGGCCAGCCGGTCCAGTTCGATCACCGAGCCCTGATTGAGCTGCAACAGATTGCGAATGGTGATGGAGGTGCTGCCCACTTCCATGGAAATGGACACCGGTATATCCAGGATCACGTCGAGGTCGGGGCTGTCGCCGTCAGCGGCCGCCATCGGCGTCTGCTCGAACTCGTCCAGCGTGATACCGCTGGCATCGTCGCCGGCGCCAACCTCGTCGGCGGCATCGTCGACCTCCGCCTGCTGCTCCAGCGCGGCGGCCCACTCATCGGCCATGGAACCCTGGTCGAGGTCCTCTTCGCCGTCGGAAGTCAGCTCTTCTTCACTCATTTTTTTTCTCCCTCCACGGCGCTGAGCGTCTGCATCTGCGACCGTTCAATCAGACTGGTAATCTTTAATGCCAGGTGGCCATTGGACTGGCCCATCACCGTGCGGAACATGGGTACACCGTTGGCCGTCAGCAATTGTGTCGGCGGCAGTTCGATGGGGATCACATCGCCGTCTTTCAGGTCGACGATATCGCGCAACAGAATCTCGCGGCGCACCACGTCGCACTCCAGGTCGACGCGCGCCTCCAGCACATCCTGGCGCAGCGCTTTCACCCAGCGCTCGTCGCGCTCGTCGGTATCGGTCTGCAGGCCGGCGTCGAGCATCTCCCGAATGGGCTCGATGGTGGAATACGGTATGGTGATATGCAGCTCGCCGCCACCGCCGTCGAGTTCCACGTGAAAGGTACTGACCACGACGACTTCACTGGGGCTGACGATATTGGCCATCGACGGATTGACCTCGGAGTTCATGTACTCGAACTCGATCGGCAGTACGGCTTTCCAGGCTTCACCGAGGTCGATAAACACCTGGTCCAGCACCATCTGCACAACGCGCAGTTCGGTCGGGGTAAACTCCCGCCCCTCGATCTTGGCGTGGCGGCCGTCGCCGCCGAAAAAATTGTCCACCAGCTTGAACACCAGCTTGGCGTCGAGGATGATCAGCGCCGTGCCGCGCAGCGGGCGGAACTTCACCATATTGAGACTGGTGGGCACATACAGCGTGTGAACGTACTCGCCGAACTTCTGGATCTGAATACCGCCCACCGACACATCGGCGGTGCGCCGCAACAGGTTGAACATGCTGATGCGGGTGTAGCGGGCAAAGCGTTCATTGATCATCTCCAGGGTCGGCATGCGCCCGCGTACGATGCGGTCCTGGCTGGTGAGATCGTAGGCCTTGATACCGCCGGGTTCGATATCGGTTTCGGTTTCTATATCACCGTCGTCGACCCCGTGGAGGAGGGCATCAATCTCGTCTTGTGAAAGTAAATCCTGCACCCGTCAGGCTCCAAACTCAGTTGTTTTTTAGTTGCTAGTTGCTAGTCGCTAGGGGTTAGTGGGTCACTGCATTACGAAGTTGGTAAACAGCACCTGTTCGATGCCGGGTTGGTCGATTTCCTGTTGCAGCAGCGCCTGTAGCTGTTCCAGCGCCTGCTGGCGCAGCAGTTCCTTACCCTCGGCAGTCTGCAGCTCTTCATAAATCTGGCCGCCGAACAGCAGCACCAGGCTGTTGCGGATCATCGGCATATGCAATTCGATGGCTTCAATCACCTGGTTTTCCCGCGCCATCAATGTGACTTCGGCCTGCAGAAACCGCTGCCTGCCGCGGGCCTGGAAATTGACCACAATGGGTGGCTTCAGGGGAAAATAAATCGCCGGCTGTTTAACCGGCTCCGCGGCTTCGGCATCGGCTGCCGCGTCGCCCGCCACCGGCGCCGGCTCCGGGGCCAACAACTGCAGCGCCAATAAAGTGCCGCCTACCGACAGGCCGATCAGCACCAGGCCCACGGCCACCAGCAACAGCATTTTTTTCTTGCCGCCCCCGGCCTCCGCCCCCTCCTGTGGCTGTTCGTCTTCCTCTGCCATAGCGTCAATACTCCGGCGCCTATGCGCCCAATAACCGTCTATGGGAGGGACGAGCAAAAGGTATGCCAGGGGAGTTGCTAGTTGCTAGTTGCTAGTTGCTAGTTGCTAGTTGCTAGTTGCTAGTCGCTAGTTGCTAGTCGCTAGTCGCTGGTCACTAACAACTAATCATTAGTAACTAGCAACTAGTAACTAGCAACTGAATTCAAACATAATGATCGACCAGGGAGAGGCTGGTGCGCTGGGTGGGGGGCGGCGTTTCGGCTTCGTGTTCATCGCGGGCTTCGGCGCCGGGGCCGTCACCACTGTCTGCCTGGGCACCGGACTGGCGGGCAAAAGATTGATCAGAGACATCGACATTGAGCAGGTCCAGGCCCTGGCCCTCGAACAGTTCGCGCAGTCTCTGGGAACCGATGTCGAGCGCTTCGCGAACGCTGGCGTGCTGGCTGCTGAACGATACCTGGACCTGCTGGTCCTGCGATACGGCAATCTTGACCTGCAGTGGCCCCAACTCGGGCGGGTCGAGATGGATCTCGGCGCTGTTGACGTTGTGGGCGGCCAGCCACATTACCCGCTCCTGTATCGCGCCGCGCCATTTGGGATCGCCCACCGGCGTCTCCACGCCGGTCTGCATCAGCGCGGGCTTCTCGGCACCGGCCTGGTATTGCTGCACTGCCGGCTTCAATACCGGACCCGGCGCAGCGCTATCGCGGGGATTCTGCAGGCTGTCACTTTCAAGCGCCAGGTCGGCACTGAGGCCGTCGAGCGGATTCGCGGCCGCCTGCTGGGCAGCGCGCCCGGTGGCTGTCGGTATCGCCAGCGCGGCCGGCAGCGGCGCCGCCGCCTCGCCGTCGG
>JANQMH010000092.1 GCA_028280195.1 Exilibacterium sp. | reverse complement strand
CGTCTTTGGCAAGGTGGTAGCGGGTCGGCCGGCGGAGCTGGAAGGCGCGGCAAGCATCGTCGGGCCTTTTATCAATACCCTGCCGCTGCGGGTAAAAGTCGACCCCGAGGCGGGAATACTGACCTGGTTGCAGCAGCTCCACCAGTCGCAAATAGCGCATATCACCCACCAGTTTATGCCGCTGGTCGAGATCCAGCGCTACAGCGGCATCGGCGGCGGCAAAGATCTGTTCGACTCCCTATTCGTATTTGAAAACTATCCCATCGACAGCGGCGTGGACGAAATCACCGCGGGCAGCGGGGTAAAAATCACCAACCTCTACGCCCGCGAACAAACTCACTACCACCTGACCGCCCAGGTGCAGCCCGGCAGCGGGCTGACATTCAAGATAATTTACAACGCCAACTTTTTCGACGACGCCGGTATTGAACAGCTGATCAATCACTACCAGGTTTTACTGCAGGGCATTGCCACAAACCCCCGGCGCAGACTGGGTGATTTGTCCGTGCTGAGTAAACGCGAGCGGCGCAGAATTCTGCTCGACTGGAACAATACCCACCAGCCCTACTCTCACAAGCCCTGTATCCACACACTGTTCGAATCCCAGGTAGAGAAAACACCCAATGCCGTCGCGCTGGAATACGCCGCAAGCGCACTCACCTACTCGTCACTCAATCGGCACAGCAACCGGCTGGCCCACCAACTGCTGCAGCTCGGCGCCGGGCCCGATACCCGCATCGCCCTGGCCGCACAGCCCGGCACCGAGCTGCTGATCGGCCTGCTGGCCATCCTCAAAGCCGGCGCCGCCTATGTGCCCCTCGACCCGCAATACCCCCGGGCGCGGCTGGACTATATGCTGCAGCACGCCGGCACCATCGCCCTGCTCACCCAGCGCGCACTCGCGCCGCAGCTGCCGGCCCACCGCCAGTGCCTTTACCTCGACGATCACAGCGCCCGCCCGCAGCGCAATCACAAACCCGGCGACAGCACCGCTGACAACACCTTTGACAACCCCTATGACAACCCCTATAACAACCCCACAACCGCCACGCAGCCCGATCATCTCGCCTACGTCATCTACACCTCCGGCTCCACCGGCCGGCCCAAAGCCGTGGCCATGCCCCACCGGCCACTCAGCAATCTGATCCAGTGGCAGTTGACACAGTCGGGCTGTGGCACCGGCTCGCGCACCCTGCAGTTCAGCGCCTGCAGTTTCGATGTCTCCTTTCAGGAAATCTTCGCCACCTGGTGCAGCGGCGGCACCTTGACAGTGGTGCCCGCCGAGCTGCGCAAAGACCCGTTTTCGCTCTGGTCCCTTATCAACCGGGCGCGTATCAACCGCCTGTTCATGCCTTTTATCGCCCTGCAACAACTGGCCGAGGCCCGCCAGACGGCGCCCGCGCAACACACCGCCGGGGCCCTCAGCGAAGTGATCACCGCCGGCGAACAATTGCAGATTACCCCGCTGATCCGCGCGCTGTTTCAAGTACTGCCCGACTGCCGGCTCTACAACCACTACGGCCCCACCGAGACCCATGTCGCCACCGCCTTTGCCCTGCCGGGACCGGCCGCAACCTGGGAACCCCTGCCCGCCATCGGCCGCCCCATCGCCAATGCGCGCGCCTACATTCTCGATCAGGCTCTGCAGCCGGTGCCCGCCGGCGTCTGTGGCGAGCTCTATCTCGGCGGCATCAGCCTGGCCCGCGGTTACCTGCAGCGCGACGACCTGACCACCGAACGCTTTATCCAGAACCCTTTTGTCGACTGGCCCGGCAGCCGCCTCTACAAAACCGGTGATCTGGCCCGCTACCGGGCCGACGGCACCATTGAATACCTGGGCCGCAGCGACGATCAGGTAAAAATCCGCGGCTTTCGCATAGAGCCCGGTGAAATCGAACATGTGCTGGCGGCACAGCCCAGTGTCAAAACAGCTGCCGTGGCGGTTTGTAACCGCGGCCGGGACACCCGGGATAAATACCTGGCGGCCTATCTGGTGCTGGAGGACGCCGCGGCGCAGGATCTCGAACCACTGCGCCAGACGCTGCACAGCGTGCTGCCAGACTATATGGTGCCGTCGGTCCTGACAGCGCTGCCGGCGCTGCCCCTGACCCCCAGCGGCAAGATCGATCGCCGCGCCCTGCCGGCGCCGGATGCGGATACCCTCACCACCCGGCGCCATATCGCGCCGCGCACCGCGGTGGAACAGGGGCTGCTCAGTCTGTGGGCCGATATTCTGGACCTGCCCGCCGATAAAGTCGGCATTGAGGACAACTTCTTCGATCTCGGCGGCCATTCCCTGCTGGCCACCCGGGTGGTCAGCCAGATCAGAAAGACCTTCAATATCGAACTGCAGATTCGCGATCTGTTTAGCGCCAGCACCGTCAAGGCGCTGGCACCGCGGGTGGAACAGGCCATCGCCGACAATCCCTTGGACCCGCAGCGCGACCTGCCGCTGCGGGCGATTGACCGCAACGGTCCGCTGCCGCTGTCCTTTGCCCAGCAGCGGCTGTGGTTTATCCACCAGTTCGAGCACACCGAGCAGACGCAATACAATATTCCGTGGGCCCTGCGCCTGCAGGGGCCATTGGATATCGCCGCGCTGCAGC
>JANQMH010000076.1 GCA_028280195.1 Exilibacterium sp. | reverse complement strand
CTAGTGACTAGTGACTAGTGACTAGTGACTAGTGACTAGTGACTAGTGACTAGTGACTAGTGACTAGTGACTGAATCCTAAGACCGGCGTTGCAGCTGTCAACCCCTGTCCGCGCCAATGACCGCAGTATCCAACAGACGACACCATGACAGCTTCCGATCCACCCTCCTTCAAATCCCAGTTTCTGATCCTCTGTTTTCTCGGGTACGCCCTTGCCTGCCTGGCGCTGGTTTTTTTTGCCACGGAATATCGCCTGCGCCCACCGCCGCTTGAAGTGCCCGTGGTCGAGGCACCGGACTTCGCCGCCATGGCATCGATACCGGCACGCAAGGCGGCTTTCTTCGCCTTTCTGCAGCCGCTGATCGATGCACAAAACAGTCAGCTGCAGCAGCAGCGCCTGTCGGTGCTGAGAATACGCAACAGCGTTATCAACGGCCAGCGACTGACCGAAGAACAACAGCAGCAACTGGCCGGACTGAGACACGACTTCGTCATTGGCGAAGAATTGTCGCCACAGCAAGCCATTAGAGAACTGTTGATCAGAGTGGACGAACTGCCGGCGGCGATGGTGCTGGCACAGGCGGCCATGGAGTCGGCCTGGGGCACATCGCGCTTTGCCCGGCTGGCCAATAATTATTTCGGCCAGTGGTGCTTCAGCGCGGGCTGCGGCCTGGTGCCGGAGAAGCGCGCCAACGGCGCCCGCCACGAAGTGCGGCGCTTCGCCAGCGCCGCAGCATCGGTGGCGGCCTATTTTCACAACATCAACACCCACAGCGCCTATGCCGATGTGCGCAGTCTGCGCGCCCTGCGCCGCCGCGCCGGCCAGCCGCTGGAGGGCGCGGTGCTGGTGGCCGGCCTGGAAAGGTACTCGGGCAGAGGCACGGCCTATATCGAGGAACTGCGTGAAATCATTCGCACTAACAATCTGATGCAGTATGAATGAGTTGCTAGTCTCTAGTTGCTAGTCACTAGTTGCTAGTGACTAACAACTAACCAACTAGTGACTAGCAACTAGAGACTAGCGACTGACAATCATATGAAGTCAGCCAGATTGATGCCGTAGTCCCTCGCTTCGACTGCCCGGGCGATGCGGGTGTCAACGCCCGGCCGCGACAGGTCCAGGGTCTGCGGCACCAGGTACTGGCGGTTTTTGCGGCTGTAGATTACTTCCACCAGCGGTTTATCGTGCTCGCGGGTGTTGGCCTCGAGCACGATCGCCAGGCGGTCGTTGTCCAGTGCCACCAGGGAGCCGGCCGGGTAGATGCTCATACAGCGGATGAACTGGTAGACCAGTTCGCGGTCGAGGTGCTTTTCGCTCCACTGGTGTAACTTTTTCATCGCCAGGGTCGGCGCCATGCCGCGGTGATAAACCCGGTCCGCGGTTATCGCATCGTAAACATCGACGATGGCCGCCATACGCCCGTGCATGCTCAACGCGGTGTCGCTGAGCCCCCTGGGATAACCCGTACCGTCGATGCGCTCGTGATGCTGGCTGCAGATATCGCGTATCACCCCGCTGATACCGGCAGTGGCATCCAGCACCTGGCAACCGTAGTCGACGTGCCGCTTCATTTCCTCCCACTCGTCGTCCAGCAGGCGGCCGGGCTTGTGCAGGATATCATCGGCAATCCGCACCTTGCCGATATCGTGCAGCAGCGCACCGGTTACCAACTGGTGCAAATCGTCGCCGTCAAAGCTCATCGAGCGCGCGAGGATGCCCATCAACACAGCCACATTGAACGAGTGCTCCAGCAGATAGCGGTCCTTGTCGCGCAGCCGGGTTACACACAGCATGGCGTTGTGATCGCTGGTAAGCGAGCCGACAATGCCGTCGGCCATGTCTTCGACCTGCTGCACCGGAATACTGCTGCCGGTTTTTACACTCACCATCACCCGATCCATCAGCTTCAGGGCATCGCTCTGCAAGCTGACACTGCGGTCCCTGGCCAGCGGCCCGTCGCCGACCGCCTCGGCCTCGGCGCAGTCCAGTCCAAGATCGGCATCGATATAAACCTGCTCCACGCCGAGGGCGATGATCTGGTCAATGACATCGCGCTGCAGAATGGGGCCGTGCCTGCGCATATTGGTGCGGGGAATCCAGCGGTGATTGAGTTCGGAGATATACATACCCACTTTCAGACTGGCGGCTGCAATGCGCTTGATATTAGCCATAAAGAGGATGCCTGCTGGGTGGATCAGGGCTCTGCATACCAGCTGCCGTCGGCACGCTTGCGGATAAACAGCTGCGACAGCCAGTAGAAGCGCCCTGCCTGGGCCGAGGCCCGGGTACAATTGTAGCGCGAGCGCCCCACCGGCAGGGGTTTGCCCGCCTGAGCGACAAAACCCTCATCGGTCCGCCGCACTTCGATGCGGCCCTGCCCGGAGGCGAAACAGTTAACGCCACGGTGATCGCCCGGCTGTGCCAGTGTTATCGACAGCTGCGGCCGGCCGACATCCTGCGGCAATACCGGGTCGGCCAGCGGGCGGCCATCTTCAGCCAGCAGCTGCCGGCCGGCGACCGGCAGTGCCAGGCTGTTGACCTTGGTGGCAAAATCCTGGAGATCGCCGTAGTGACCGCCAAAGGGAAACCGCGGCAGCGCCTGCAAATCGGCGCCGCTGCCCAGCGGTCCGGAGTGCTGCCCGAAGGCCGCATAGCCGCGCCGGCCCAGCAGGCGCGCCAGTTGTGTGTCGTATTCCCCATAAGGATAGGCGAAAAGTTTGGCAGCCACACCCATCTGCGCCGCAATCCGTGTCTGGGCGGCATCGATATCGCTCCCGACCCGCTTTTCCCAGTCGCGCCGGCCCTCACCCGGACGGCGCCGGATCAGGTGGCCGTGGCTGTCGGAGTGATTGGCGACAACCGCGCCCGCGGCGGCCATTTCCCGCAACTGCGCCCAGGACGCCAGCTGGCCGGAGCCGGCGTCTATCGCGGCCGGATTGACAAATACAGTAAACGGCCAGCCTTTCTGCCGCAGCAGCGGAAAGGCGTGGCGGTAAACCGATATATAGCCGTCGTCAAAGGTCAGGGCCACCGCCCTGTCCGGCAGCGGTCGCTGCGCCCGCAGCAACGCTACCAGCGCCGGCAGGGAGACTACTTCGAAGTCATGCCGCTGCAGGTAGTCCATATGCTGGCGGAAGCGCTCCGGCGTGACACTGGTGATCGCCGGCGTCTGGTCGTCGACATGGTGATATTGCAGCACCACCACGGCGGGTGCTGCCGGGGCGGCGACCAGCAGAATCAGTACCAGCGCGAAACCCGCGAATCGGGGCAGGGCCATAGGCAGTACTCCATCGTCATTTCTGTTCACAAGCGAATTCTCACCCAGTGCGGATGACTTAATCAACGTTTTAATCCATTATGACAACTGATTTTTGCCCGCAGCTGACGATTCTATGGACAATACCCCGCTATGGACAATACCCTGACCGGCGCGGCCAGCCCTACGGCGCGGCGCATCGCCAAAACCATTCTCAATGGCTTCGATGCCTATTTTGCCGACTTTCAGAACATTACCCTCGGCGCCAAGGCACGTTTCGAGAAAGCCCACTGGCAGGGCGTTCACGTCGCCCATCGCGAGCGCATCGATCTCTACAAGCAAAAGGTCATGCAGGTTTGCGAGCTGGTGCGCGGAGTGACCAGTAAGGATATCAGCGATATCGAGCTTTGGGCCCAGGCCAAGCGCGCCTATGCGCAGCTGGTCAGCAGCCACAGCAACTATGAAATTGCCGAAACGTTTTTCAATTCCATTTTTTGCCGCATCTTCGAGCACCAGCACATCCACGAGCGCCATATGTTTGTCAAGCGCTCGCGGGCGCCGGACGACAAGCCACTGCGGGACTACAGCATCTATATCAGCTACCGTATTGAAAACGGTGTGGTGGACCTGGTGGCGCGCATTCTCGACGACTTCGAGTTTTCAGTGCCCTGGGAGAACAAAAAGCGCGATGTAGCGAATATCGTGCGGGTGATCCAGGAGCAGGTGCTGCCGGGCATCGACTGCCCCCTGCCGGACGTGCGCATCGACATTCTCGAGTCGGTATTCTACCGCAATAAAGGCGCCTACCTGGTGGGCCGGGCCACCCAGGGCGGCGGCTGTGTGCCGATCATACTGCCGCTGCTGAACAACGAGCGGGGCGGCATCTACGTCGACACGGTGATCTTCAAACCCGACGACGCCTCGATTATCTTCAGCTTCACCCGCTCGTATTTCATGGTGGACGCCCCCATACCCTCGCGCTTCGTGCGCTTTATCAAGTCGCTGATGCCGCAGAAGGAGGCTTCGGAAATCTACAACTCGATCGGCTTCAACAAGCACGGCAAGACGGAGTTCTACCGCAATGTGCTCGAGCACATGAAGCAGAGCGATGACAAATTCATTATCGCCCCCGGTATCAAGGGCATGGTGATGTCGGTATTTACCCTGCCGTCCTACGGCATTGTCTTTAAAATCATCAAGGATAAATTCGACCCGCCGAAAACCGTCACCGAGGCCATTGTCAAAAGTCAATACCGCCTGGTATCGCGCAGCGACCGGGCCGGCCGCATGGCGGATACACAGGAATACAGTAACTTCATTTTTTACCGCAACCGCTTCAGCGAGGAGCTATTGCAGGAGCTGAAGAAGGTGGCGCCGTCAAAACTGGAAATTGACGACAAGCGGGTGGTTGTCAAACATCTCTACACCGAGCGGCGCATGACCCCGCTCAACCTGTATCTGCAGTCGGCGACCGAAGAGCAGATTTACCATGTCATGGATGAATACGGCAACGCCATCAAACAACTGGCCGCCGCCAATATCTTTACCGGCGATATGCTGCTGAAAAACTTCGGCGTTACCCGGCACGGGCGCGTGGTTTTCTACGATTATGACGAAATCGCCCCGATTACCGAGTGTCATTTCCGCAAAATCCCCGAGCCGCGCAATGCGGAGGAGGAAATGGCCGACCGCCCCTGGTATACGGTGGCGGAGAACGATGTATTCCCGGAGGAATTCCGGCTGTTTTTCAGCGGCAACCCCAGCGCCCGCAAAGCCTTCGAGGAACAGCACCGCAACCTGTACGACTATCGTTTCTGGCAGGGTGTTAAGGATGCACTGTTGGCCGGACAGGTGGGCGACACCTTTCCCTACCGGCGGCGCAAGCGGTTTGAGCGGCAGGACGGCGCTGCGGACCGCACTGATATCGACTATTTATTTGAGTTTTAAAACCGTTTGAATGTTAAAGTTGTTTGCGCGTTAAAGGAACTTCAGTCCCACCCCCTGCGGCTCCACCCGCACGATTTCCATATCCAGCACCGGCGCCTCCAGCGGCAGACCCTGCACCTGGCCGACCACCAGCGTGCCCACCGGCGGCATTTCCACACCGTCGGTCAAAACGAACACGCCGCCGTCGGAGATATTGCGGGTATTGACGATCACCTCGCCGATGCTGCTGTGGCTGATCTTGATCCGGCATTTCATCGGCGTGCGCGGATATTTGCGCTGGTCATCGGCCATGGAGACCTTCCCTCGCTAGCTGTCGACAACGTCGATACTGTCCACCTTCTGGAAGCCGCGCGGCAATTTCAACCCGCGCCGGCCGCGTTCACCGCGGTAGTGCTCGAGGTCGGCCGGCTTCAGGCTCAGATGGCGCTTGCCGGCATTCAGCCGCAGTATGCGCCCGGCGCCGACCACCGCCACCCCCAGCACAAACTCCTCCCTGGCCTGCACGCGGGCGGCGGGAATATTGATCAGCTTGTTGCCCTTACCGCGCGCCATTTCCGGTAACTCGCTGACCGGAAACACCAGCAGCCGGCCCTCGTTGCTGAGCGCCGCCAGCAGATCGTCGCTGCCGGCAACACTGACCGGCGGCAAAACCCGGGCGCCCTTCGGCAGCGTCAGTGCCGCCTTGCCGGAGCGGTTCTTGGTGTAGAGGTCGGCCACGCGGGTGATGAAACCGTAGCCGGCATCGGAGCAGAGCAGCAGGCGCTGTTGGTCCGGCCCCATGATCAAGCCGTTGAAAGTCGCACCGCTGGGCGCATTGACGCGGCCGGTGGCCGGCTCTCCCTGGCCGCGGGCCGAGGGCAGGGTATGGGCCGGCAGCGCATAGCTGCGGCCGCTGGAATCGAGCAGAATCACACTTTGATTGCTCTTGCCCTGGGCGCACAATTTGAAGCTGTCGCCGGCCTTGTAGTTGAGCGCCGCCGGATCGATATCGTGGCCCTTGGCCGCACGTATCCAGCCCTTCTCCGACAATACCACGGTGATCGGGTCGCTGCTAAGCAAATCGGTCTCGCTGAAAGCCTGCGCCTCGCCGCGGGTCACCAGCGCTGAGCGGCGCTCGTCGCCATAGGTTTCGGCGTCTTGCAGCAACTCCTTTTTCACCAGTGATTTCAGCCGGCGGGCGGAATCGAGGGTTTTCTGCAGGTTGTCGCGCTCCTTTTCGAGGCTTTCTTTTTCCTGCAGAATTTTCATTTCCTCGAGCCGCGCCAACTGCCGCAGCTTGGTATCGAGGATATACTCGGCCTGCATCTGGCTGAGAGTAAAGCGCTCCATCAACACCGGCTTGGGCTGATCCTCAGTGCGGATAATGCGAATCACTTCATCGACATTGAGAAACACGATCATCAGCGCCGCCAGCCGCTGCAGCCGCTCCTCCACCTTGGCCAGGCGGTGCTGCAGGCGCCGGCGCACAGTCACCATACGGAAGCTCAACCACTCGCCGAGTATCTTATCCAGCGATTTGACTCCCGGGCGGCCGTCGATGCCGATGACGTTGAGATTGACGCGGTAGGTGCGCTCCAGGTCGGTGGTGGCAAACAGGTGATTCATCATGGCATCGAGGTCAATGCGGTTGGAGCGCGGCACAATCACCAGGCGTGTCGGGTTCTCGTGGTCTGACTCGTCGCGCAGATCGGCCACCATCGGCAGCTTTTTCGCCTGCATCTGCGCGGCGATCTGTTCCAGGATCTTGGCGCCGCTGACCTGGTGGGGCAGGGCGGTGACCACGGCATCGCCCGCCTCCCTGCTCCACACAGCGCGCATGCGCAGGCTGCCGCGGCCGCTCTGGTAAATTTTTTGCAGCTCTTCGCGCGGTGAAATGATTTCCGCATCGGTGGGCATATCCGGCGCCTGGATAAATCTGCACAGCTCGGCAACCGAGGCTTTGGGGTTTTCCAGCAGGTGCACAGTGGCAGCCACGACTTCGCGCAGGTTGTGGGGCGGAATGTCAGTGGCCATGCCCACCGCAATGCCGGTGGTACCGTTGAGCAACAGATTGGGCACGCGCGCCGGCAATACCGAGGGCTCCTCCATGGTGCCGTCAAAATTCGGCACCCAGTCGACGGTGCCCTGGCCCAGCTCCGACAGCAGCACATCGCTGTAGGCGGTAAGCCGCGATTCCGTGTAGCGCATGGCGGCAAAGGATTTGGGATCATCCGGTGAGCCCCAGTTACCCTGACCGTCGATCAAGGTGTAGCGGTAGGAAAACGGCTGCGCCATCAATACCATGGCCTCGTAGGAGGCCGAATCGCCGTGGGGGTGGTATTTGCCTATCACGTCGCCGACGGTGCGGGCGGACTTCTTGTATTTCGCCGAAGCCTTCAGGCCCAACTCGCTCATGGCGTAGACAATGCGCCGCTGTACCGGCTTGAGGCCATCGCCGACATGGGGCAGCGCGCGGTCGAGAATCACGTACATGGAATAGTTCAGATAGGCCTGTTCCGTGTACTGTTTGAGGGAAATGCGCTCGTCGGCTTCCCCCGGGATCAAGGTGTCGCTCATAAATGCTTCCACTTCATTGCGTTTCTGCCCGGCTTATACCAAATCATATTGCGGCCATCAATCAGCACCATCACAAACTGATACTGACCTGCGGCGGCGCCGACATATCGGGCTCGAAAACCGGGTTGCACAATACGACCTGATCGGGTCCGACGCCCTGCCGCTCCACCAGAAAGCGCTTGATGGCCCTGCCGCGCTCGGCCGCCAGCTGGCGCAGGCGCTGTTGCTGCTGCTCATCGGCTGCAGCCGCGGCACTGTCGCCAAACAGCCGGGCGCGGTCCTGTCCGGTGGCCAGCGGGCAGAATACCAGATTGAGGCCGGGTTTCTTCAACAGCAGCGGCGACAATTGCTGCAGCCTCGAGGCCACAGCCGCGGTCACCCGGGCTTCGCCCGGGGGATAACTGAGCGGTTCAAACCTGAGTCTGGTGGCCGAGGACAGCAGCGCCGAGCCGATGCCGACCAGGCCAAACGGGGTATAGTAGTTGATGACAGCCTCGGTTAACGCCTTGCGCAGGATAATGCCGGTAATATGGGCGAGCGAAAAATCCGGATCGTCGAGATCCCCCGTTACCGGTAATTTCAGCGCGATACTGCCGTCGCTTTCGCGCAGCAGATGCAGTGCGCTGGCGATCGGCAACAGCCCGGAGTCGGCCGCACCGGCGTCGCCGGCGCCGGCATCGCCGAGGCTCTCGATATCGAATTTGCTCAGGGTCACTTCGCTTAGCGCATCGATTTGGTTGTCGGCGATACTGATGCTGAATTTATCACTCAGCTGGCCGCTGACAATGCGGTAACCCAATACTTTTTCCAGATACCCGCTAAAGGGCAGCAAATCCAGGGTTTTCACCTCCCCCTGCAGCGTCAGCGCCACCGCCTCGGCAAGAGGTTTCACACTGCCCCCGGCAGTGAACCGGCCGAATTCGTCGAGCTTCGCAGACAAACGCAGCGGGCTGGCGCGATTGGCCGCAGCGCTGTCGAGGCCGGCCAGCGTCAGCTTGATGTCACTCAGGCTTTTCCCAACCGGCGTCGGCGGGCTCTGGTCAATCAGGGTCAAGCGCCCAGCGGTGACAGCGAGCTGTCCGATGGCCACACGATTGCCGCCCCCGGCGGCGGCAGTGTTGGTGTTCTGGCCGGCCCGATTCTCGCCGCCGTCGAAGCCGCTTATCTGAGCCAGCAGCGGCAATTCACCGCTGCCGGCGATATGCAGCAGCAAATCGGGGTCGCTGAAGGCAATACTCTCAACCGCGGTGGCGGCGCCGGCCGGCCGGTGACTGATGCCGGCTAACTGCAGGCGCCGGCAGCGCAGATGAAAGGGATAGTCCTGCGCCAGCGGCTCATCGGGCTGCCTGACGGCGGCGGCGATACCGTCGATGGTGAGATCGGCCAGGCTGATTTGGCCGTCGTGCAATTCGAGCCGCCGGCTCTCCACCCCGGCTATCTGCAGCAGCCGGCGCGCACCCGGCTGATCATCCAGGCGCAGGCCGTTCAGCCTCAAACGCTCGAGTTGCAGCGCCGCCGCCCCGGCGGTCATATTGCCGGCAATCGCGGCCGATTGCAGCCCGGCGCAGAGATGCAGCGGCGCGGTCCGGCGGCGCTCGTCGCGGTAACAGGCGGAAATGTTTTCCAAAGACAGGTGCTGCAGCCGCACCCGCCAGTCATCGCCGGCGGCAGCCGCATCCCGCCCGGCAGTTTGCGCGGCGGCGGCAGGCTGGCCGCCGGCAGTCGCGGCCACAGTCACGCCCGCGACTGTGAAACCGCCGGCGGCAACCGCTACATCCAGATGCAGGCCCTGCAGGCTCAGGTGCTCGACCGTCAACTGTCGCCGCAGCAGCGGGCGCCAGGCAATATCCAGTTCCAGGCGTTCGAGGCTGAAGCCATCACCTGCGGCATCGCGGCCGGCAATGTCGTGTACGGAAATACGCCCGTGCAGCGGTGCAATGGCCAGAAAGCCAAACTGCGCCTGCAGACCCTGCCGCTGCAGCCAGTTGACTGTCAGCGCCTGCACCGCCAGCGGCACCATCGTCACCAGCAGCGCCGCCACCAAAAGCAGGCCGGCTAAAAACCGCCACCAGGGGAAGCGAAATGCCGCCATATCCACAATCTACGCTGAAAAATGCCCTCACTTTAGCATGCTATCCGGTCGCTTAGCGGGCCCATTGGCGACATTTTATTCAACCATATAGTTGAGTGTTTCCGGCAGGCACTATATATTCAATCAACCAGTTGAATATATGCGGTGGCACGTGAGCCGGACAACTTCCCATGAACAGCAGTTGGACAAGGTATTTATGGCCCTCGCCGACGCCAGCCGACGCCGGCTGGTGCAGCGGCTGGCACAGGGCGAATGCCGCGTCGGCGATCTCGCTGCGCCGTTTGATATCTCGCTGGCGGCGGTTTCCAAGCACATCAAGGTGCTGGAAGGTGCCGGCCTGGTCAGGCGGCGGGTGGCGGGGCGGGAGCACTACTGCGCACTGGTACCCGAGCACCTCGGCGGCGCCCTCGACTGGATCACTATCTATCGCTAATTTCTGCCAGCAGCAGTTGGACCGGCTGGAGGACATGCCCGAAGCCGGCACGCCGCAAATGGCGGCAGCAGAAACCAGGCCCGGAAAAAAACGTCCCGGCAAAAACGCTATGAAAAAATAACCCGGGAGAAACCCATGCACGAACTGACCCTCACCCGCATCTTTAACGCGCCGCCGGCCCAACTCTTTGGCGCCTGGAGCGACCCGGCGCTGTAGTGGTTTGCACCGGGCGCCATGACAGTGGCGGGCGCCAGCGCCGAGCTGAAGGTCGGCGGCCAATACCGGGAGATCCACGACAGTGAGAAGCTGATATAATTCTTACCGATTTTCACCGAGCCGAAATACAGGGGTTGCCCGTTTTTGATGATGCGGAGCGTGCCTAAGTAGTACCCCTGATGACTGCCATTGCGATATGACATTGCATCGGCATAGTCTCTCAGAATCGCTCTCAGGTGCAAAAAAATCTCTCTGGCATCCACTGTTTTCACGGCGCCGGCCCGTTGGCGGATGATTCGCTCGGCGGGAGGTTAACTGCTACTATAGCGACTCTTTCCGGCAGGCGTAAACAATCACCCTCGAGGCGGCAACCATGGGCGAATATGCGTTTCTACTCGGCGTAGCCATAGCTTTACTGATCGGTGTTATCAGTCCCGGGCCGAGTTTTATTTATATCGCCCGCACCTCTGTCGCGCAATCGCGTAACCATGGTATCGCCGGCGCCCTCGGTATGGGGGTGGGCGCCGCCGCTTTTGCGCTGATGGCCGCCTTCGGCCTGTATATTGTTCTGGAAAATGTGCCCTGGCTGTATCTGGCGTTCAAAATCATCGGCGGCTGTTATCTGTGTTTCCTGGCCTATAGAATCTGGTGCGGGGCCGGGCAGCCGCTGCAGGGGACGGACGCGGCGGGCGCTATGGGCGGCGGCCTGATCAGGGCGTTCTATTTCGGCCTGCTGACTCAGCTCAGCAACCCCAAAACAGCGGTTGTGTTCGCCAGTATCTTCGCCGCGCTACTACCTGCCAGTGTGCCGGAATTCTCCTATCTGCTGCTGGGCGTACTGGCATTTATTATCGATGCCGGCTGGTATAGCATTGTGGCGTTTTTGCTTTCCAGTCCGGCCTCACGTAAAACCTACGCTGGCTTTAAAACGTTTATCGATCGGCTCGCCGCCGGTATTCTCGGCGCGCTGGGGTTGAAGTTGGCTTCTGATTTGTAGGGTTTGTCTATCTGTGTGGAGGGTGTCGTCCCGGCCGGTTCACGCCGAGCGGCACTCCCCCCTAGCCCTGCATTTTAGTCTCGATGACAACCTTCCCTTCGAGAGTCTTATGCACCGGACACTTATCGGCAATCTCCAGCAGCCGCTGCCGCTGCCCCTCACTCAAGTCCCCTTTAATGGCAACATAGCGTGTAATTTCGTGAATATAGCGATCTTCCATTTCGCAGTCCTCACAATCCTTCCCGTGCAGCCGCCGTTGCGACAGCGTAACCCTGATATCCTCAAGCGGTATTTCCTTGCGGTTGGCATACATGCGCACAGTCATTGATGTACAGGTGCCGAGCGCGGCCAGCAGATGCTCGTAGGGATCGGGCCCCAGGTTGTCGCCACCCATCGCCACCGGCTCATCCGCCAGCCAGCGGTGATCGTCCGCAAGTACATTGCGGGTAAACTGGTGATTGCGCTCCTCCACGTCTATCTGCCCGCTGTCGACGGTGGATGTTTTGCTTTCACTCAGCACCGGCTGCGCCTCGATAAAGCGGCCGGCCCAGGCGGCAATGCAGGCGGCAACATACTCGGCATCGGCCTTATTGCTCAACAGGTGGTCGGCCTTGTCGAGGCTGATAAAACTTTTCGGATGGCGGGCCGCCCGGTAAATTTTTTCGGCTTCGGCAATAGAGACCATGGTGTCGAGCGGTGAATGAAACAACAGCAGCGATGCCTGCAAAGCACCGATATGAGCGGAATCCTGAGCGGCAATGTCGTCGAGGAAACTTTTCTTGATGGTAAAGGTTCTGCCGGCCAGTTCCACCTCTGCCTCACCGGCGGATTCAATCGCGGCAATATCGCAGTGAAACTGTTTGGCAACATGGGCGGCATTGGCCGGCGCGGCAATCGTCACCACACCCTTGACTTCGCTGAGTTGATGCGCGGCGCTGAGCACCGCCGCACCGCCGAGACTGTGTCCCACCAGGATGGCGGGAGCCCGATAGCTTTGCCGCAGATAGGCCGCAGCCGCCAGCAGATCCTCCACATTGGAGGAAAAATGCGTATTGGCAAAATCACCGTCGCTGCCGCCGAGCCCGGTAAAATCAAAGCGCAGCACCGCATAGCCTCTGGCCACCAGTGCCCGGGAAATTCGCGAGGCTGCGGCAATGTCCTTGCCGCAGGTAAAACAGTGGGCAAACAATACATAAGCCAGGGTGCCGGTGTCGGGAGCTTCCAGCAGCCCCGCCAGGGTGGCGCCATTGTGGCCGGGGAATTCCACTCGACTGCGCTTGCCGGGCATCTTGCTGCTCCTCCAATGGGACAATAGACAAAGATCAATGGCGTTACTATAACCGAAACCGCCACCTGCGTTGTGATGTTTTAGCCATCCACCGGTACCGACGCCTACCGCAGAAAAGCACATTGTGGCAGTATAAACCCCGACATTGATAAGGTTGGGGATTCAGGCGTGGCACTGAAACAAAATTTCGAACTGATGGCACACTACAACCAGTGGATGAATGACAAACTCTACAATGCCGCCGCCAGCCTGGACGAGGCGGCATTGCGGGAGGACGTTGGCGCGTTTTTCATTTCTCTGCTGGGCACGCTGAACCATATCCTGGTGGCAGAAATACTCTGGTTAAAGCGATTTCGCCAGCATCCGGCAAACTATACATCACTTGACCCGGTACTCGAACTGCCGCAGCCCGCGGCGCTGGACCGGCTGCTGTACAGTGAATTTGACCAGTTGCGTATTGCCCGGTCAAAGATGGACGGTATTATCGTTGCGTTCTGCGAGCAGGCCGGAGATGCGGATTTCGAGCACTGCTTTGCCTATACCAATCGCAAAGGAGAGCCGTTCAGGAAAACATTCGGCTTTCTGGTGCACCACTTTTTCAACCACCAGACTCACCATCGCGGGCAGGCGACGACACTGTTGAGCCAGCGCGGCATCGATATCGGTGTCACTGATCTTGCGGTTTTTGCGCCCGACCAAGCCTGAGTGGAAAATCGATAGCACTGCCACGCGCGGTAAGCGGGCAGTTAAGTGCCAGTGCAGCGAGCGGGCTTACTCCGTCTGTTGATTATTTGCGTGGCCGGGTGCAGTATAAGCGGCGCTCTAACCAATCGATAACCAATAACAGACTGCAATGCTGAGCAATTTCCTGCGCCGCTGGTTCGGTGCCAGCGGAGACCCGCCGCCTCGGGCCGATAAACAGGAGCGACCGCGAGATGCCGCCGCCGCAACAACGGAACTGGCAACGCCGGCAATCATTACCGCACGCTTTTACGATTCCCTGATGCCCGCCGCACCGGCCGGGCACGCGGTATCCGGCGCGGCGCAGAGGCCGGCGCTCGACACGGTAAGGCAGAGCCTCTCGCAACCGCAGGCACTGGCCAGGGTCGCCCCGCATCTGCCGGCAGTTATTCCGCGCCTGCTGCGCAGCCTGCGCGACTCCGGCGCCTCGGCCAGGGACTATGTGGCGATTATTCACGAAGACCCGGCGCTCAGCGCGGCGGTTTTGCGACTGGCCAACAGCGCCCATTTCAACCCGCTTGAAAAACCCGTCGACAATACCGCGACCGCGGTGGTGAAACTGGGTACCAGCGGGCTGCGAACGGTGCTGTCGGCAGCTGTGATGCAGCCGATTATCCAGCGGCGCTGCCGCTACTTCTCCCAGTTCGGCGAAAAGCTCTGGCGCCATTCCCTGGCCTGCGCGCTGGCGTGCCAGCTTATCGCCCCCCGGCACCAGGTCGAGCCGTTTATCGCTTACCTCACTGGCCTGCTGCACGATGTAGGGAAAATTACCGTGTTCAGCGAACTGTGTAAGGAGTATGCTCTCATTGACGACGCTGAAGCGCTCGGCCGGGACGCCTTTGTACCGCTGATGCAGGATATCTCCGCACAGCTGAGTTATCAGATCGCCCGGGCCTGGGAAATGCCGGAGTCGATCTGCAGCGCCCTGCGCGAGCAGATTGACGTGCAGTCGCCGCAACGACTGAGCGCTTGCGGATTGATTCTCTATCAGGCAAACCTGGTAACGGAAGTATTCGCCGCCACTGAATTGCACCCGCCCGCATCACTGGAAAATTTGTGCCGGGCCTGGGGACTGCCGCCGGGGCTGGTCGATGCCCTGGGGCGGGTTTCGACCGATATATGAGTCCCGCGGGGCACGGACGACAGTTACGACAACCAACAACACAGGGAGATAGCACATGTGGAAAGATATCATCGATTTCGTATCCGGTATTTTCAAGCCTGCCAGCGATCTTATCGACGAGGTACACACCTCGGAAGAGGAAAAGCTCAAATTGCGCAATACCCTGGTGGAACTGCAAAATGAGGTCACCACCCGACAACTGGAGCTGATTGGCAAACAGATGGATCTGGAGCAGCAGATACTGGAGGCAAAAACCTCCATGATGACCGCCGAGGCGCAGAGCGATTCGTGGCTGGCGCGCAGCTGGCGCCCGATTACCATGCTCACCTTTTTGAGCCTGATCGTGCTTTATGCTCTCGGCCTGATAACATTGGAAGCACGGTTCGCCGAGGACTTTATGTTGTTGGTGCAAATCGGCCTGGGCGGTTACGTGGTGGGTCGTTCGGCAGAAAAGGCGCTGCCGTCGCTCGCCAGGTCACTGGCCAACAGAAGGTAGCAGCGGCAGCGACGCCGGCAGGGTGGTCCATTATCCATGAAAAACTTTGTCTTCGACCTGGGTGCAGTGCTGCTGCAGTGGAACCCGGAGGCCATCGCCAGTGATTTCAGCGGCGACCAGGTGGAACAGGCACTGCTGCTGGAGCAGGTCTTCCGCCACAGTGACTGGCTGCAAATGGATCGCGGCGCCCTTAGCGAGGCGGAGTTTATCGACCGCGCCAGCACCCGCACGCCCTGGACCCGCCAGCGCCTCGCGGATCTGTTGCATCGCACCAAGGAATCGCTGCTGCCCATCAGGCAAACCGAGCAACTGCTACAGCGGGCCCACCAGTGCGAGCGACAGCTGTACTGCCTGTCTAACATGTCGGTCGAGGTTTACCGGCATATTAAGGACAAACACGCGTTTTTCACCCGCTTCAACGGCATTGTGATTTCAGGGCAGGAAAAGGTCGCCAAACCGAGCAGGGAGATTTTCTCGATACTGCTCGAGCGCTTTGCACTGACGCCGGCAGAAACGGTTTTTATCGATGACAGTGCCGCCAATATCGACACCGCCCGCAGCCTGGGAATTCACGCCATCCAGTTTACCCAAACGCCGGCATGCTATCGGCAAATCGCCGGGATACTGGAAGCGGCTGCCAGAGAATAGTTTTGCCCGCCGTGCGGATATGTTATGCTGCCGCGGCAATGCCATCTATCGGAGCAGGTTTATGATTGTAGTAAAGCGTAACACGGCGAAAGACAGAGCGACTGCCTGACTTTTACATTTCTTACGGCCATTAAATACGCCAGCCAGTCTATCTCCCCCTGTCCTTTCGCCCGGTAAAACCGGGTTTCTTACGCGTATACAGGTATATGTGATAAATACTTGTGTACACAGAAACCTTGATTCGTGATTCCACAATTGAGGTTTACCTTCAATGTTATCGACTTCTCTACTCGAACTGGGGTGGAAGACTTTTTTCCAGCAACAGGTCAGTCTGGAGGAAAGCACTGACTGCCTGCCCACCCGCATAATCGAATGTCACCGCAGCCGGCTGCTCGGCCGTGGCAAGGACGGCGACCACACCTTTCCCCTGGCTCTGTTGAAGCACCTGCCGGCGGCTACCGTGGGCGACTGGCTGTTAGTGGACCGGCACAGCAAACGCCCGCTGCGCCTGCTCGAACGGCAGACGCTGTTGCAGCGCAAGGCTGCCGGCGAGCGCCTGGATAGCCAGCTGATTGCCGCCAACATCGACACCCTGCTGATCGTTTCCAGCTGTAACCGCGACTTCAACCCCGCCCGCCTGGAGCGCTACCTGTCACTGGCACTGGAAGCCGGCATGATGCCGGTGGTGGTACTGACCAAGGCCGACCTGTGCACCGAGGTGGACAGCTTCCGGCGCCGCGCCGAGGCCTTGCGAACGGGTCTGGTGGTGGAGTGTGTCAATGCCCTCGACACCACGGCTCTGGCCGGCGTTGCAGCCTGGTGCAAAACCGGGCAGACACTGGCAATGGTGGGCTCGTCCGGGGTCGGTAAGTCGTCGCTGGCCAATGCCCTGGGGGCAGGCGAGCAGGTGACGGCTGCGGTCCGCGAAGACGATCAGCGGGGCCGCCATACCACCACCGCACGCTCTCTGCACCAGCTGCCGGGCGGTGGCCTGCTGATAGATACGCCCGGTATGCGCGAACTGCAGCTGGCCGACTGTGAGGACGGCGTCAATGCCCTGTTTGCCGATGTGCTGGATTTTGCCAACTGTCGCTTTGCCGATTGCAGCCACGACAGTGAACCGGGCTGCGGTGTACAGCGGGCAATTGCAGCGGGACAGCTCGACCGGCGACGCCTGCAAAGCTATCGAAAACTGCAGGCGGAACAGCAGCGCAACAGCGAATCACTGGCGCAAAAGCGCCGGCGCATGAAACAGCTGGGCAAACTTTATAAAACGATCCAGAAACAGTCCATGCAAAGGAAAAGCCGGGATTGAGCCGGTGACGGCAACAGCGCGGGGCCGGAAGTCCCCGCACAACTTTTGCCGGGATTTACTGTGATGCCGCTGGCAACCTTCCCGCCCTCGCGTGCACGGCTGCTGCCCGCCCGCTGGTCAGCGTTAGTCGTTATGGGGCAACGCTTCAGGCATCGCTATTTACATTGATATTAAAACCCCTTATGGTCTGTTGGTTTTGCTCTGTCAAAGCTGTCCATTTTCCACCCGGCCGGCGGCGCTCAATAGACTCCGAAGAGGAAACCCTATGTTTGTTCTTACCATTACTGCACGGCCTTACCCGGACAATAAGGACGTCGACAAGCAGGTCACAGGCGCCAGAATCAAGGCCTGGATCAATTTCCCGGAACAGGAAGCGGCGGAGATGATCGCCAACTTTTACATCCACAAAAACGGCTGGGGGCCGGAGAGCACGACCGATATACAGTGGCTGGAAGAAAGCGAGGTCGCGGCAGAGGATCGCGAGTTCTACAATGAGGCCATGGAGTACGGCAGTACCTTCATCTTCAATCTTTGGGGCAAAGAACCCGAGCAAGAGAAAACCCCCGTGAGCCATTGATGAATAGAAAACTACGCTTAACCACACTGCTCGTACCAGCACTGATTTCCACAGCATGCTCCAGCTCCGATACCTATGTCGTCGAGGAGACAGACGCAGACCGGACTGCCGTGATCACCGGCAGCGGGCCGGCTAAGCGGCAAGGCGCCGATGACTGGACCAATACCGTCACAACCATCAATGGCAAATCGGTGCCCAAATCGACACCTTCGGTTAGAATAGCGCCGGGGACGCACAGACTGACCCTGCGCTGTAGTAAATCCGCTGCTAAAGTGCTGGAATCCGAGGTGGAGCTGGATGTGGTGGCCGGGGCTCAATACCGGGTGGGTGTCGACTTCGGCAGGCAGCGCTGCGTGATATTTCGCCACCACAGCAGCCAGCCGTTATAATGGCGCTGCCCGGTAAACAATAAACGTTAACCCCTGTCAGCCCCAGTCGAGGAGATATGCCCGATGTCTAAAATACTGGCTTTCGCCGGCAGCAGCAGAGCAAAATCCCTGAACAAAAAGCTGCTGAAGATCGCCGTCGAAGGAGCCGCTGCAGCGGGGGCCGAAGTCACCCATATCGACCTGGCCGATTATCCCATGCCGCTGTTTGACACAGAGCTGCAGGCCAGAGAGGGCATGCCTGAGAACGCGCTCAGGGTCAAGCAGTTAATGATCGAGCACCAGGGTTTTCTGATCGCTTCGCCGGAATACAACAGCGCCTTCAGCGCGCTGCTGAAAAACGTTATCGACTGGGCTTCGCGCACCCGCTCCGACGACGAGCCGCCGCTCTGGGCCTTTAAAGGCAAATACGCAGTCATTATGTCTGCTTCCCCCGGCGCGCTGGGCGGCCTCAGAGGGCTGACATTTCTGCGCATGCTGCTCGGCAATATCGGCGTCACCGTGCTGCCCGACCAACTGGCCATACCGCGGGCATCGACGGCGTTTGCCGAGGACGGCTCGCTTATCGACAACAGTCAGCAGCAAACCGTGCTAGGAATGGGACAGAAGCTGCACCTGCTGTTATCCAGGGTTGTCGGATAACCCGCAGCCGACATATGAAGGGGTTGTATTGTGCTTCACTGTATCATCGAATATTCAAATACCGCCGACTCGCCGCTGGGCCCGGAAAACCTGATCGATGCCGTGCAGCAGGGGGCGGTTCACTCGGACTTGTTCAAAGCGGCGGATATCAATACCCGCGTCATTGCTTACAATCACTATCGCGTGGGTGAGGAAACGGGCTATTTTGTCCACGCCACATTGAAAGTACTCTCCGGCAGAACCGTAGTGCAGCGCCAGTTGCTGAGCAATATGGTGATGGATTCCCTGTCGATGCTGGTCAACGGCGGGTGGTCAATTTCTGTTGAAATCATAGAGATAGAAAGGCAGTCTTACTCGGAAATGACGCTGTAGCGGCGCCGGTGCTCATCCGCCCGGCAGCACAAATCTATCGGCTGCCGACAGGCAGGTTTCAATTCTGTCGCGCCCGCCGCCCTTGGCCGAATAAAGTGCCTTGTCGGCCCGCCTGACCATATTTTCCAGGCATTCATCACCCGCCAATAATTCTGTGACACCAAAACTGGCCGTCAGGTTTATCGATTCAGCTACCGCCAACACGCTGATTTTTCGCAGTGCATTGCGCACTCGCTGCGAGTACTCTATGCCGTCCTGCAGTTTGCAGCCCAGCAACAGGATGACAAATTCCTCACCGCCCATGCGCCCGACCAGGTCGGCATCGCGGGCGCTGTCCGTCAAGATGCAGGCAAAAGCCTTGATGACATCGTCACCAATGCAGTGACCGAAGCGATCGTTAATACGCTTAAAGTGGTCAATGTCACAGATGACCGTGGAAATCGGCAGTTGGTGACGATTGGCGATGGCGATATTATTGGCCGCCGCCTCTTCGAAGCCACGCCGGTTCAGGCAGTCTGTCATCGGGTCAGTATAGGCCTGATGGGTCAGCTTGTTTATCAGATCCAGCAGTATCGCGCCGAGGCAGGCCAGGCCTTCAATGACCATGGCACTCGGCATAAACAGAAAGATCAGTATTTCATCCCGCAACAGCATAGCGGCATCGCCGCCGTTAGTCAGGTGTTGAACAAGCAGGTAGATCCTGACCACCAGCACCGCGGCGATCGAAGTGGAGCCTATCGCCAGCATTATATTGCCGGCGCGGTCGGCCTGGGACTTCAGGCTGAGAAAAACCACCAGCAGGTGAAAGAGCAGATTAAACACAGTCAGGTTCAGCGTGCGCATCACATCGTCAGCTTCGACAATGCAATACCAAAGCTGTATCAGCATGCAAAGCACACCAACGGCAATGAAGACCCGCCACGGCGGCGGCCGCCCGCCGCGCACAAATACGCCGGCCAGCAGAAACACCGGCGCCGCAAAAAACGCCAGCGCCAACAGCAGCACGGAAAACAGGGTATAGGGCTTTGGCAGCACTATCGCAAGAATCCAGGCCACACTGGTGATAAAGAACGCGATCGACCAGAACAGCGCAACATCGGACTGCCGCCCATTGCGCTGCCAGGTAATCAGCAGTACGGCACCTGTTACCAGTGTCACGGTGGATGTTATAAACAGCAGCAGTTTTAAATCCATTGACTTCCGGATCACTCTCTGAAAACAGGCCAACGCTTGAAAGTATAGCAGCCACAGGGGCCTTGAAAGGCTGAGCCAGCGCTCGGACACGATCTAAGTACTTTATAAAGCTCCATATAAATCAATATGTTATAAAGCAATCGCGATTGCCGGCAGGCAAGTTCTCGCAGTCGTTCACACGTCTTGTACCAGGCTGTACGTTGTCTCGACCCGCAGACAAAGATAAACTCCCCTGCCTGGCGTATATAACCAAAACGCAAAATCAGTCGCATATTTACTCCGCAACTGCTTAGGCGCTGTTTCATCACTCTCGCCGCAGCGGGCCGAGTGAACAGACAGCGCCTAATAAAAAAGACCAAGAGCCGCTCACTATGATGGAAACAGGTACCCTGATTTCGCTCGCCATCTATTTTGCCCTGATGCTGTGCATCGGCATCTATGCCTATCGGCAGTCGACCGCCGATATGTCTGAATACATGCTCGGCGGGCGCCGGCTCGGACCGGCGGTAACCTCACTTTCCGCCGGCGCCTCGGATATGAGCGGCTGGCTGTTGCTGGGTGTGCCGGGAGCGGCCTATGTCAGCGGCCTGCCAGCCGGCTGGATCGCCATCGGACTTACCGCAGGCGCCTTTGCCAACTATCTTCTCGTCGCTCCGCGTTTGCGCGTCTATACCGAACTGGCCGATGACGCCCTGACAATCCCCGATTTTTTCGAAAAGCGTTTTGCCGACAGGACTCGCGCCCTGCGGCTGCTGTCGTCGGTAGTGATCGTGCTGTTTTTCACGCTTTATACCTCTGCCGGTGTGGTTGCCGGCGGTAAATTATTCGATAGCGCTTTTGGCGCCGCCTATGAAACCGGACTGTGGATTACCATCGCCGTGGTAGTGGCCTATACCTTTGCCGGCGGTTTTATGGCGGTGAGCCTGACCGACTTTGTCCAGGGCACGATCATGTTCATCGCCCTGGTACTGGTGCCAGTTGTCGCATTTACACAACTGGGCGACAGCGCACCGTTCGATCCCACGCGGTTGAATATGGTATCCGGCGCCAGCATGCTGGGCGTCATTTCCAGCATGGCCTGGGGTCTCGGGTACTTCGGCCAGCCGCATATTATTGTTCGCTTTATGGCAATTCGCTCAGTGAAGGACATACCGACTGCACGCCGCATCGGCATCAGCTGGATGGTGGTCACACTGCTGGGGGCGATGGCAACAGGTCTGGTCGGGTTTGCTTACGCGGCGCAGAACAAGCTCGCTCTGCAGGACCCGGAAACGATCTTCATTGTGTTGTCGCAGGTGCTTTTCAACGACTATGTCAGCGGTTTCCTGCTGGCCGCCATTCTCGCTGCCATTATGAGCACCATCTCGTCACAGTTATTGGTGGCATCGAGTTCTCTGACCGAAGATTTTTATCGCCTGTTCGTGCGCCGCAGCGCCAGTCAGCGCGAGTTGGTGGGTGTCGGTCGCCTGTGCGTGGTAGTGGTGGCACTGGTCGCGGTGCTGCTGGCTTACAACCCGGAAAGCAATGTGTTGAGCCTGGTCAGCAACGCCTGGGCGGGGTTCGGCGCCGCCTTTGGCCCGGTGATTATTTTGAGCCTTCACTGGCGCCGCATGACCATGGCCGGGGCACTGGCGGGCATGGCGGCCGGCGCCATCACCGTGCTGGTCTGGAGCTACGTGCCACTGTTGCCGCCGGCGCAGCCCGGCGGCGCGGCGCAGCCGCTCGACAGCGTGCTTTACTCCATAGTACCGGGTTTCATTATCAGCCTGATTGCCGTCTACGGCGTCAGTGTGCTGGGTCGGGCGCGCGCTGATCTGGCGAGTCAATTCGACAATGTGGCAAGCGCCATGAAACACACCTGAGACCGGCGCGCGCCGGCCTCAATCGCGCAGACAGTACCGGCAATGGGTTTCTGTGACAGCGCCTCCATCGACACACCACGACCAATTCAGATATCCCCCACAACAGTTCACCAACAGATACTAGGGCCTGTTGACCTTATCGTCCTCAGAGCCATTCTGTACCAGCGAAACCTGCGAGGCAGCTGCAGTATAGCGGGCAAAGTAATCACGGCTGGCCGCCATGACCTTGGGCGCCAACAACAGCGACGCTGTCATGGTCGGCACCGCCATCAACGCATACATACCCGACAGCAAATTTGACGCCGCACCGACTGTGGCGCCCGATCCGACCACCACCATGCCGATATGAAAATACTTGTAATAGTGCTGATACTGTGCGCCGATCAGAAAACCCAGACACTTGGCGCCGTAGTACCAATAGGTGAACATGGTGGTCAGCCCCAGGCAGAGAATCAACAGGCCCAGCAGCACCACCCCCACCACCCCCATTTCCTGCTGATAGGCATTGATGGTCAGGGTCACGCCCTGCAGGCCCTCAGCCTGCTGCCAGACACCGGTAATGAGAATTACCAGGGCGGTACAGGTACAGATCAACAGCGTATCCACCACCGGCCCCAGCATGGCAACCAGCCCCTCGCGCACCGGCTCGCGGGTTTTCGCCGCCCCGTGGGCCATCACTTCGGTACCGATACCGGCCTCATTGGAGAAGGCACCGCGACTGATACCGATAATCATCACCCCGAGCAAACCGCCGGCGCCGGCGGCCGGGCTGAACGCCTCGACTACGATGCTGGCGAGCAGGCCCGGCAGCTCCGCCGCATGGCGCAGCAACACCCACAGGGTCATAAAGAGATAGAGCAGGGCCATGGCCGGCACCAGGCGCACCGCCACCTTGGCCAGCCGCGGCAGACCGCCGAAAATAACGCCGCCCACCACCAGTGCCAGCAGCAGGCCGGCACCCAGATTGAACTGCCAGTCGACAATGGTGCCATCGCGGTTGAAAAAGCCCTCGCGCATGGCTTCTACCAGCTGGTTGGCCTGAAACACCGGCAGTACGCCAAACAGCCCCGCCACTGCAAACATCACCGCCAGCGGATAAAAACGCCGGCCCAGGCCCTCGCGCACCACATACATGGGCCCTCCCTGCAGGCGACCGAGACTGTCGCGGCCGCGGTACATCACTCCCAGCGTACAGGTAAAAAACTTGGTGGCAATGCCGAGCAGGGCGGTCATCCACATCCAGAACACCGCACCCGGCCCGCCGGCGGTAATCGCCAGGGCCACCCCGGCGATATTGCCCAGGCCGATGGTGCCGGCCAGGGCCGCCGACAGCGCCTGAGCGTGAGTCAGCTCACCTTCATCGTCAGGGTCGTCGTGTTTACCGCGCACAATGGCGAGCGCATGGGCAAAGTGGCGGTACGGGGTAAAGCGGGAATAGAGCGCAAAAAACAGACCGCCGCCCAGCAGCAATATCAACAGCGGCGGCCCCCAGACAAAATTATTAAACGCGGCGAGAAACTGATCGATGGTGGCCATGTCATATGCTTGAACGTTGCGAAGGGCATAGACTACAACGATGGGGCCCCCGGAACTAGCCAATCAGCATCTGGCGGTCTTTGCCGGTGGCGGCAGTGCCTGCCCGCCATATCGCTGCAGCAATCCCGGGGTGGAAACACCACAGCGCAGCTATTTGCGACCAAAGGCGGTAAGATTGTGAAGATCCGACTGATCTTCGACAGCGCAGGCTTTGACTGGAGCCCGCCCGCCGGCGGGAGATGGCTGCAGGCTGGTCTATGCTTAGAGAGATTCACTGACTAACGAACACGAACGGGGCAATCGACTATGAAAGCGTCAGACCTGATGGTGAAATGTCTGGAGGAAGAGGGCATCGAGTATATCTTCGGTGTGCCTGGGGAAGAGAACGCCGACTTTATGATGTCGCTGGAGCAGTCGGGGAAGATTCGTTTCATCCTCACCCGCCACGAGCAGGGAGCGGCTTTTATGGCTGAAATCTATGGGCGGCTGACCGGCAACCCGGCCGGCTGCCTGGGCACATTGGGGCCGGGGGCAACCAACCTGATTACCGGCGTCGCCGACTCCAATATGGACCGCGCGCCCATGCTGGTGCTGACCGGGCAGGGCGCGTCGACCCGGCTGCACAAGGAATCCCATCAGGTAATGGATGTCACCGGCATGTTCGAACCGGTTACCAAGTGGGCCACCACCATCTGGCACCCAGAAAACATTCCCGAGATCATGCGCAAGGCCGTGCGCCTGGCGCGCACTGAAAAGCCCGGCGCCGTGCATATCGAGCTGCCGGAGGACATCGCCAAACTGCCGGTCGAGAAGACGCCGCTGAGTGTGCAGAAATTCCGCCGCCCGGTGCCCGACGACAAAATCATGGACAGGGCCTTCGAACGTATTCGCGCGGCACAGCGCCCCATCATTATTGCCGGCAACGGCTGCATTCGCCGCCGCGCCAGCAAGCAGCTGCGTATTTTCTGCGAAAAAACCGGCATCGGCGTGGTCAGCACCTTCATGGCCAAGGGCTGTGTTGATATGGACGCCGATTACTGTCTCTATACCATCGGCCTCGGCAACAAGGACATCCCCGCCTGCGCGGTGGACGCGGCAGACCTGGTGATTACCCTGGGTTACGACATGGTGGAATACCACCCCCACTTGTGGAACGCGGGCAGGCAAAAGGACGTCCTGCATATCGACTTTCTACCGGCGGAAATTGACGAAAACTATCACCCCGAGATCGAAGTAGTGGGCGACCTGGCCCACGCCTTGTGGATGCTCAACCAGCGACTCGAAAATGCCACGCTGAGCTTTGACTTCGAACAACAGAACGCCGTGCGCCGCGATATGACAGCGGAGCTGGCGGCGCACAAAGACGACACCACCGAGGGCAAGATCCGCCCGCAAAAAGCGCTCTGGGATGCGCGCCAGATACTGGGGCCGGAGGACATACTGCTTTCCGATGTCGGCGCTCACAAAATGTGGATCGCCCGCCACTACCAGTGCCACGAGCCCAATACCTGCCTGATCCCCAACGGCTTCTGTTCCATGGGTTTTGCCCTGCCGGGAGCCATCGCCGCAAGCCTGGTGTATCCGCAGCGCAAGATTCTCGGCATCTGCGGCGACGGCGGTTTTATGATGAACGCCCAGGAAATGGAAACCGCCAGGCGCCTCAATTGCAATCTCACGGTAATGGTGTGGGAGGACGGCGGCTACGGACTGATCGGCTGGAAGCAGACCAATGAGTTTGGCCGCCATACCGACCTGGCTTTCGGCAACCCGGACTGGGTGCAAATGGCGCAGGCCTTTGGCTGGCAGGGGCACTTGGTCTGCAATGCCGCCGAGCTGCAGGGTGTGTTGGCCCAATCCTTCAATGAGCCGGGCCCGAGCCTGGTGGTGGTACCGATCGACTACGAGGAAAACGTAAAGCTGACTAAGCGTCTCGGAGAAATGACCTGCCCGATTTAAGCGCCCCGCCTGCGGCCCGAACCTCAACGCGTGAAAGGAATCACGCCGCTTTGTTCCAGCTCAAAAGCCGGCAGCCAGGCACCCAGATCAACTTTGGCCGCCAGCACATACTCGACTTCGCGGCGCGGGCGGCGAATAAGCTCTTCAACCAGGCCCGCCGCCGACAGCAGGTTTGTCGAGGCCGTCAAAACCACCGGCACTTCTGTGTAGGGTTGTAGTGGCGGAATGTCGCTGGCTACCCCGCTGATAAGATCGTAGCCTTCGAGACTTACACGATAGGAGAGGCCAGCGACATTGAGTGTCACTGCGTTGGGGTTGGTCAATGCCAGCGTCAGTTTAAACGGCTGTGTCAGCCCCTCGGCCGGCAACAGTTGAACCTGCCTTACTTCGACCTGCGGCGCCTCCACCACTTGTTCCAACGCGGCACAACCCAGCAGCCCGAAAAGCAGCAGACAACTCAAAAAGTAGCATCTTACCATCACTCACCCGCCGCAATTATTTTCCAGCAATATTAACACAGGCTTTTAACAACTATATTTGGCAACAATATTCGGTGGCGGCGTTTGCAAACAACTGCAGCGACCAAGTACTATGCCTCCAAGTACTATGCCTGACACTTTGGTCCTACATTGGCCCAAGGCCTTGATTTAGCAACGGGTTTTAAGTCGCAACTGGCATAAAACTAGCAACTGGAGCGTGGACCGACAGCAATGGCGATCTCCTACCGTTACGATATTGACAACAATATCATGTGGGCGGCGGTTACTGACACCCTAACCACGGAAGATATGGTTACGCATATTGACAGGTTATTGGATAAGGATGTGAATCGCCAGGGACTTATCGAGATTATTGACATGGATCACGTTGAGGACGTGATGATCCGCTACAGTGATCTGTTGAGGATCAGAAAAACCACCGCACTGCTGGCTGAGCAGGGCCACAGAATCAGCATCTTTTTTTCCGGCGCCAACCGCGGCAAGGAGATACTGCAACTGATGGGGCCGATCTTCAATCAGATAAACCTGATAGTCCATATCTGTGACAATCGCGATGAGGCGCTGGCTTACGCGCAGGCACTGGACCCCGCGCGCAGCTGAAACTCACCTCAGGCTTTCATAAAACGAATACCGTCGCTGGAATGATAGCCGGCATCCTGCAGCAGGTGCGCCATATCTGAACGGCCGTTGGGGCTCGATGTAATCAGCACCACCTGTTTTGGCAGCACGTGCTTCTCACGGGCCCAACGAATCACATCGCTGCCGGTTTCGCGCTCGCCGAAACGGTGATTCAGATACAGGGTATCTATCGGCATTTCCCGCAGGGCGCGTTTGCCTTGCCGCACGCAGCGCGTAACCTTGTCGACTCGGTAGGTACGGGTGGCATCGATCAGCAATTCCATATTATCTCTCCTTAAAATATTTATAATTTCCCACCGCGGAAACAGTGTTTCCGCCGATACCCAAACTGCTGCTGGCAAACCGCCGTCAGTTGTTGCTCAGGACAGCGACGTTTTCCAGCTCGGCGTCGTCGTAATAGTCCACTGTTGGCCTCCTCTCTGTTAAAAACCTGTTAAAAACAGTTTCGAGTTGCGTTCACACCGGAAAGATCCCGGTGCCTTGCGGCGCCTTTCACATACGACCCCGCGGGTCGCTGGAAGTGCCGGTATTAGCCGAGCAATTTTTGGTCCGTATGTCACAGAACCGATAAAAAAACCCGGACGGCTTTTATGCCTTCCGGGTTTCTGGGGAGATTTCCTGGAAGGCACTTTCGCCTCCCAAAATAGAGAGGCCGCTAGCCGGTGTACGCCTGAATGGCCCACACACGACCCATGCACACGCATAGCGTGTTATGGGCCGGAAATTTAGCGGTAATATGTTGCATTGATCGCTCTGTTCGCTGATTGCCACAAATAAAATCCAATGCTAGTCTGAATTCAGCTTTTGTCAACAGCACATTTCATATATTTACAAAAAAGATCGAGCCCGACACCGGCGGGCGCACGATTTGGCTTCCGCTGCCAGGGGCAAAGGCTTACGATACAATCCTGACGCATTTGGATGCAGCGCACCGCGGCGCGCACAAAAGTAGAGCAAACAAGTAGAGCAAACAAAAAGCAGAGCAAACAGTACATGTCCCACCTCTCGAAACCTGCCTCGACAGCCACAACCCCGCTGCTCGTGGTCAGCGACCTCGACGGCACCCTGCTCGACCACCACAGCTACAGCTGGCAGGCAGCGGCGGCGGCGCTGGCAGCCATAGAGCGGCACAATATCCCCCTGGTATTCAACACCAGTAAGACCTGGGCCGAGACCCGGATTCTGCAGCAGCGCATGGGCGTGAGGCAGCCCTGCATTGTCGAAAACGGCGCGGGGGTGATGATTCCCGCAGACTATTTCTCGCCTGCCCCCGCCGATACGCAGGCGATGGACGGCCGGCAACTGAAGGTATTCGGTACACCCTATGCGGATATTCGCGCGGTCATTGCCGACCTGCGCCGCGAGCACGGCTTTCGCTGTGTCGGTTTTGGCGATATGAGCACGGCGGAGGTCGCCGGCCATACCGGCCTGCAGGCGCAGGATGCCGCCCGGGCCAGGCAGCGGCTGTTCAGTGAGCCACTGCTGTGGCGGGACAGCGAGCCGCGGCTGGGCGACTTCATCGACGCGGTGCGGGCCAGGGGACTGCACTTTACCCGCGGCGGCCGCTTCATACATATTATGGGTGCCAGCGACAAGGGGCGCGCCATGCTCTGGCTGGCGCAGCAGTATGCGCCACCGCGGCCGCGCGTGATGGCGCTGGGCGACGGTGAAAACGATATCCCCATGCTGGCCGCTGCCGATCTGGCGGTAGTGGTTCGCTCCCCGACCCATGGGCCGCCGACTTGGCCCGAGGATTGCTCCCCCGCTAAAGACAGCACAGCGGGCGGCCGCAAACCGCTTATTACCGCAGAGATAGGCCCGGCGGGCTGGAATAGCGCCGTACTGGCAGCCATCGAGGCCGCTCTCTGAGTAACCGCCCCGAGACCTTATAATCCCAATATTGACGAAACGCGGAGAGAAGCCATGGGAGATTTTTACCAAAACGGCGTGATCACCACACTGCACAACCTGTCGCAGCGACCGCTGGAGGCACTGGAAGCCGAGTTGTTGCAGTTTTCGAAGTCGCGCCCCATGAGTTTGGTGCTGCCGAGCCTCTATTCGGAGCTGCAGGGGCCGGCGCTGAACGCCATCGTCGAACACCTGGTGCAGGTACCCTACCTGGACGAGATCATCATCGGCCTGGATCGCGCCGACCAGAACCAGTACCGCGAAGCACTGCGCTTCTTTGCGCGCCTGCCGCAGCGCCACCGGGTATTGTGGAACGACGGCCCGCGCCTGCAGGCACTGCACCGCAAACTGGCGGAAAAAGGCCTGTCGCCGGGACACCCGGGCAAAGGCCGCAATGTGTGGTTCTGCTTCGGCTATGTGCTGGCCTCGGGCCGCGGGCGCTCGGTGGCGCTGCACGACTGCGATATCCTCACCTATAACCGCGAGCTGCTGGCACGCCTGCTCTATCCGGTCGCCCACCCCGGCTTCAACTATACTTTCTGCAAGGGCTATTACGCGCGGGTGGCCGACGGCAAGATCAACGGCCGCGTCAGCCGCCTGCTGGTAACACCGCTGCTGCGGGCCTTGAAGAAAACCATCGGCCAACTGGAATACCTGGAGTACCTCGACAGTTATCGCTATCCACTGGCCGGTGAGTTCTCCCTGCGGCGCGACGCGCTGCTGGATATCCGCATACCCAGCGACTGGGGCCTGGAGATCGGTGTGCTCTCGGAGATGAAACGCAACTACGCCACCAACCGCATCTGCCAGGTGGATATCGCCGATACCTACGACCACAAACACCAGGAGCTGTCGCCGGACAACGATCAGACCGGGCTGTCGAAGATGTCCATCGATATCAGCAAAGCGCTGTTCCGCAAACTGGCAACCAACGGCGTGGTGTTTTCCACCGAGACTTTCCGCTCGATAAAGGCTACCTATTTTCGTATCGCACTGGATTTTGTCGAGACCTACAGTAACGATGCGGTCATCAACGGCCTGCACCTGGATATCCACAAGGAGGAACAGGCAATTGAGATGTTCGCGGAAAACATTCTCAAAGCGGGCATACACTTTCTCGAAAACCCGATGGAAACCCCGTTCATTCCCAGTTGGAACCGGGTCATGAGCGCTCTGCCGGAACTCATGCAGGAGTTTCTCGAGGCAGTGCAGGCCGATATGCAGGAACATTCCCCGTGAGCAGTGTTTCCCACTCGGCCGCCGAGACGCTGCGCCACCGGCTGCTCGGGCACCTGCAGACTCTCTACCCGGAGCTGGAGGCAGCGCCGATTCTGCAGCAACTGCTGGCCATCATGCGGCTCGATCAGGCGATCCAACAGCCCGTGCCCCACAGTAACCTTTGGGACCAGCGGGATATTTTCGCCATCTGCTACGGCGACAGCATCCGCTCGCCGGGAGAAAAGCCGCTGCAGACACTGCACCGGTTTTTCAACCGCCATCTGCGCGATGCCGTCAACGGCATCCACATTCTGCCGTTCTTTCCCTGGAGTTCCGACGACGGCTTTGCGGTGATCGACTACACCTCCGTCAATGAGAGCCTCGGCGACTGGTCGGATATGCAGGCGATCGCCGCCGACTACAAGCTGATGGCGGACCTGGTGATCAACCACTGCTCCGCGCGCAGCCGCTGGTTCGAGAACTTCAAGGCCCGGCTCGACCCCGGCAAGGATTATTTTCTCGAGCCCGACCCGCAGGCCGACCTCAGCCAGGTGGTGCGCCCGCGCACCTCGCCGCTGCTGAGGGAGGTGCAGACACTGGAGGGCAAGCGCCACGTGTGGTGCACTTTCAGTCACGACCAGGTCGACCTCAACTTTGCCAATCCGGCGGTACTGCTGGAATTCGCCCGCATTGTGCGCCAGTATCTGGATGCCGGCATCCAGGTGTTCCGACTCGACGCCATTGCCTTCCTGTGGAAACAACAGGGCACCAGTTGCATCAATCTGCCGCAAACCCATGAGATGGTGCGCCTGCTGCGCACGCTGATCGAGCACTGCAACGCCGGGGCGGTGATCATTACCGAGACAAACATTCCCAATCGCGAGAACCTGGCCTATTTCGGCAATGCCAACGAAGCCCATGTTATCTACAATTTTTCCCTGCCGCCGCTGTTGCTGCAGGCACTGACCTGCGGCAGCGCCCGCCACCTGAAAACCTGGATGATGAGTATGCCGCCGGCGCAAAACGGCACCGCCTACCTGAACTTTCTCGCCTCCCACGACGGCATCGGCCTGCGCCCGGCCGAAGGTCTGCTCAGCACCATGGAAATCGACCAGATGGTGGAACTGATGCAGCGCTTTGGCGGACGCGTGTCGTGGCGCGCACTGGAAGGCGGACAGAACCGGCCTTACGAAATCAATATCGCCCTGTTCGACGCTCTCAAAGGCACCCAGGCGCGGGGTGAAGACGGCCTGCAGATCGCCCGTTTTATCTGTGCCCACACCATTATGCTGGCGCTTGAAGGTATTCCCGCCTTCTACATACACAGCCTGTTTGCCACCGCCAACGACTACCAGCGGCTCGAACACACCAGCCAGAACCGCTCGATCAACCGCCATCAGTGGGATGTCGATGCACTCGAGGCGGCACTGGTCGAGCCCGGCAGCCACCACCATCGGGTATTGCGCGCGCTCAAGGCCATTATCGATATTCGCCGCCAACAGCCGGCCTTCCACCCCAATGCCACCCAGTTCACCATGCACGTAGGCGACGCCATTTTCGGCTTCTGGCGCCAGAGCAGCGATCGCGGCCAGAGTATTTTCTGCCTGCACAATATCAGTGACACCGCCCAGTGCGTACCCCTGGCCGATATCAACCTGATCGAACTGGACGACTGGCACGATCTGATCAGCGGCGAGCAGTATGCCGACCTGCAGCAACAGATCACCCTGCAGCCCTATCAGTGCATGTGGATCAGTAATCGCTGATACGCTGCGGGGTCGAAGCAACAGGTTTGCTGATGGCAGTCGGGAGAGTCGGGCCCTCCCGGCTGCAGCTAGCGGGTGAGATCAGTCGCTGACGATCCAGGTAAACAAATTCGCATCCGCCCCCGGTGCGGTAATGGTCAGCGTCAGGGTACCGCTGTCCGGCGTATCATCGGGTTCGAGGGTAAGACCATAAAAGCCGGTTGGGCTGATGGCATTGCGCACCACAAATGAGGCATTGCCGGTGATGGAACCATTGGTGGTCTCAAAGGAAATCGTTGTGCCCTCCGGCATCGGATTACCGCCGAGGCTGTCGGCATTGGTGTTGCTGTCTGCAACCACCAGACCGCCAAAGAAAGTTGGGCCGGCGGCAATGTCAAGCGTTGAGCCCGGGGCCCCAAAGGAGCCTAGATTCACCAGGCGCGCGGTGTCGGTAGGCATCACGATCACGGCTTGTTTGGAGATGGTAACCGAGTCGGCACCGGGGCACAGCGCCGAGGCATCCACGCCGGTGAGGCAGGGACCATTCCAGACACCATCGCCATCATCACGCCCGCTATCCCCGGCATCCCCGGCATTGGCATTGACGAAAAACTCTCCGACATCGTAGGCCTCATTCTCGTTTTCGTCGGCAAACGCTTCCGCCAGATCCTGGGTCGCAGGGTCAAAAGTATCCGCACCGTCAAAGACATTGTTGCCGTTGTTATCGGTAAAATCCTCGGCGCCGTCCGTATACGCCAGTATGGTCGCCCGCAAATCGGGATCGCGGGGGCTGGAGCTGCGCCAGACCACCGCGCACTCACCGCTGACCAGGGTACAGGAGGAATCGATATTGCCGCTTTCCGGGGAGACAAAGCTCACCCGCGTGCCATCGGGAGCGTCATTGCCAAACTGATCGCTGGCAATAATGCTGACGGTGACCGTAACACCATTGGTATCGAAGGCCCGCGGCGGGTTGAACTGGCTCAGCGCCAGTGAAAAGCGGCGGGCAACGGGCACGCCGGTGGAAATGACGATATCCTCGGAAATACCTTGTATACCGGTGGCGTCGTGGGTGGCGATAATGCTTACCGGCCCGGCCACGGTTCCGCTTTGCAGTACCGTGGTAACCAGCCCGTTATTGTCGGAAACGGCCGTATCCGTGCCCGTCGCCAGGGTAATACCCCCGGCGGTGGTGCTGGTCGCAAACGAAACCGCTTCGCCGACGATGGGCGCCGCCTGGGCGCCGACCAGTCTGAAAACCACCTGCGTGGTTTCGTTGCCGCCGATCCCGGCCAGGGACAACTGCGCCACACTCGACGATACGAATTCAACCGACAACACCTGATCGGCAGCTATGGTCAGATCGACAGTGGCGACCAGCGTGGTAGTACCCACCACCGCAGTGGCGGTCACCTGATCGCTGCCCGAGCAGCCCGCAGAGGTATAGGTCGATGTGCCGAGACCGGAAACGGTGCTGACGACGGGGTTGTTGAACGATGCCAGACCATTGGCGACACAGTCGGAGGTGAATTCTACTGAGACCACCTCCGATATGGCAGCGCCGCTGCCGTCGACAAAGTTGACCGTGATGGTCGCCGACCCACCCGACTGCAGGGCCGTTGCACTGGCACTGAGGGAACCTTCGCTGAAGCTGGTACCGGTACCGCTGCCGATGCGCACGACACTGTTGCTGCCGCCGCCGCCGCCGCCGGTGGAGGTGTCGGTATCGGTATCACCACCACCACCCCCGGTTATGCTGTCGGAATCACCGCCACAGGCGGCGATGACTGCGCTGAGTACGAGTGCGCCCATCAGCCTGAGGGCGCCGGCCAGCCGGCCCCTCGAAGCAGCCGATCGCCATGGCGCGAGTTTGCACGGATATGACGTGATTAGCATTGCCTGGTTTTCTCCCTAAGGTTTATTGTATGCCGGGACGCAGTTGATATGGCTGCCAGCTCAAAAGACGGCATTACACGGCCTTTTGTACGCAAACCCCAAACCTGCAACACCATCGTCTTACATCCCTTCAATTCATCCAAATAGCTTTAATATGCACTTACAAATAGTTGATAAACATACATTTATGCCTGACAAGTGTCAACGCAGGTGCGGCTGTTGAGCTAGACTGATTTTTTTGCTTTTCACCCGAATCTATAGCCAATGACATCTAAAACAGCAGTATCTGGGAGCGACTTTTCACCAAAAAAGGCGCCACGGCTGCGGGCGCCGCTGGCGGCATAATCCCCTTACTGATGCTAAGGCGTTGTTTTTGCTGGGCAATAAACGCCAGGCTCGCCAATCGTAAGTACTTACAGACAGCGTAGTCACAAAGTCGCCCCGGCGGCGCAGTTTTTAAGCGACTTTGGTCTCAACCCGCCGAAAAACGCCCGGGGCCGCCACCGACAGAGCCCTGCCAGGCCACTCGCCCTTATCTGCTTCTGCACAGCAGAGAAATATCTGGCACTTTGACTAACCTTGCGTTTGCTATTTGGCTACAGGTCGTCTACAACCATGCTGACAACAATCAGAGTATGCAGATCACCCGCCATCGCTTGACCACCTTCATCTTATTTCTGGCCGACCCAACATCGGCCCGGGGGAGAGTATTATGGAAACCGCTTTACAGTGGCTGCAGGACAACAGCGGCCTGGTAGTCACTTACGGCATTCGCTTTGTCGTCGCCTTAGCCATCTTCTTTATCGGCCGCTGGCTGGCCAGAATGGTGTCCAGCCTGTCGCAGAGAGCGCTCGATCACCGCCAGGTCGACAAAGCCGTGGGCTCATTTTTGTCCAGCATCATCTACGCGCTTATCGTCGCCGCCACCGTGCTGGTGGCCTTCGGCCACCTGGGCATCGAAACCACGTCCTTTATCGCCATTCTCGGCGCCGCCGGCCTGGCGGTGGGCCTGGCGCTGCAGGGCTCACTGTCGAACTTTGCCTCCGGCGTGCTGATCATCCTCTTCCGCCCGTTCAAGGCCGGCGATTTTGTCGAGGCCGGCGGCGTTTCCGGCTCAGTGGAGAAGATAGAGATTTTTTCAACCGTGCTGAAAACACCGGACAACAAAGCGATCATTTTGCCGAACTCGCTGATTACCGGCGCCCCGATCACCAACTATTCAGCCGAGCCTACCCGCCGCATCGACCTGGTGATCGGCGTCGGCTACGATGCCGATCTCCGGCTGGCCAAGCAGGTATTGAAAGATATCGTCGACGGCCACCCGGCCATTCTCAAGGACCCGGCCGCCACCGTGGCGGTGGTGGAGCTGGCGGATTCGTCGGTCAACTTCGCAGTGCGGCCGTGGGTAAAAACCGCCGACTACTGGCCCACCTATTTCGATCTGATGGAAACCGTCAAGCTGAAACTCGATGAGAACAATATCAATATTCCCTTTCCGCAGATGGATCTGCATATACAGAATCCGGCGGCGGCCTGACAGGGGCAGGCAGGGCGCGGAGCGCAGCGGTTGTAATAAGCGGGGGTGGTGCCAACCGATCCGGCCCGGGCCCGGCCTGGGGTTTTGAGACAGCGGGAGGGGTGCCAGCCGATCCGGCCCGGACCCGACCTGGGGTTTTGAGACAGCGGGAGGGGTGCCAGCCGATCCGGCCCGGACCCGACCTGGGGTTTTGA
>JANQMH010000075.1 GCA_028280195.1 Exilibacterium sp. | reverse complement strand
AGGTGAGGGAAAAGGGAAAAGGGAAAAGGGAAAAGGGAAAAGGGAAAAGGGAAAAGGGAAAAGGGAAAAGGGAAAAGTATTATGGTGGTGGGTGTTTTGTTGTTGTCAAGTGTTTTGGGTTTACTTTTCCCTTTTCCCTTTCAACTTTTCCCTAACATTCAAACGAGGCTCGGAAACGATGACTACTATTGAAGCCAATGTAAGAGACCGTTATTCCCAGGGCGCTCAACAACGCCAGGAGGCCTTGTGTTGCCCGGTCGACTACGATACCGATCTGCTGCGAATGCTGCCGGCGGAAATTGTTGAAAAGGACTATGGCTGCGGCGATCCGTCACGCTATGTGCAGGCCGGCGATACCGTGCTGGATCTCGGCAGCGGCGGCGGCAAAATCTGTTATATGGCGGCGCAGATCGTCGGTGACGGCGGCCGCGTTATCGGCGTGGATATGACCGACGATATGCTGGCACTGGCGCGTAAATACCAGCCGCATATGGCGGCAAAGCTGGGCGGCGACCGGGTGGTGTTTAACAAGGGCTATATTCAGGACCTGGCGCTGGATGTGGCTGCCATGGAAACGTTTCTGCAAAAGCATCCGGTCGGCGACCTGGCTTCTTTGCAGGTTCTGGAGGCCTGGAAGGAGGAACAGCGGCAACAGCGGCCGCTGATCGCCGATGACAGTGTCGATCTGGTGGTGTCCAATTGTGTACTCAATCTGGTGGCTCAGGGCGATCGGCGGCAGATGATCAGTGAAATCCTGCGCGTGCTGAAGCCGGGCGGCCGGGTGGCAATTTCCGATATCGTCAGCGACGAAGCGGTGCCCCGGCATCTGCAGAACGATGCCGACCTCTGGAGCGGCTGCATCTCCGGCGCTTTTCAGGAAAATGCTTTCTTGCAGGCCTTTCTCGATGCCGGCTTTGTCGCCGTGGCCTACGATAAGTGGGATGCGCAGGCCTGGCAGGTGGTGGAGGATATTGAATTCCGCTCGGTGACGCTGACCGCGGTAAAACCTTCGCGCGAGCAGCTTTACGATGCCGGCCAGGCGGTCATCTACCGCGGCCCGTTTAGTGAAGTGCGCGATGACCTGGGCAATGTCTTTCCGCGGGGAGAGCGCATCGCGGTATCAAAGCGCACCTATGACCTGTTGCGCCACAGCGCTTACGGCGAACATTTTATCGGCCTCGAGCCGGCCGCCGCAGTCGATGGCGGTTGCTTCACCAAGCCCGCCGGTACCCGGCGCCCCGCGGCGGAGACCAAAGGCGGCTCCCACACCGGCGACAACACCGCCAACCCATGTTGTTAGTTCGTGCTGCTAATCCAGTCACTAGCCACTAGCCACTAGTTACTAGCAACTAGCGACTACTCAACCCACTCTGCAGGACGGGGAGAGTGGGGTTGCCAGTTCCAGTTTGGCAAAGGCCTTTTGCAGATCGTCAATAGTGACCGGCTTGCACAGGTAATAGGACATTCCGGCGGCAAATACCGCATCGCGATGCTCCTGCATGGCGTGGGCGGTGAGGGCGACGATGGGGGTCTGCGCCAGGCCGTTGGCCGCCTGGTAGTCGCGGATGCGCCCGGTTGCCTCGAAACCGTCCATTTCCGGCATCTCGCAATCCATCAGTATGACATCGAAGGCCTGTTCGGTTTCAATCACACTGTTCAAGGCCTGCAGGCCGTTTTCCGCCAGGGTGGGTTCGATACCCAGCTTGCCCAACAGACCTTTGATGACCAGGCGGTTGACGGCGTTGTCCTCGGCTACCAGCACGCGCAGATTGGCGAAGTCGCCGCCGTTGTCGCCGTCGCTGTCGGCGCTGGCAGTGCCGACGGCAGTGCCCAGTAACGCGGCCAGTTCCTGTTTCAGCGTTCTCGGGGACACGGGCTTGCGTAATACCGTGTGGATTTTTCGCTCTGCCATGATATCGCTGCTCAACAGTTCATCGGTGCCGGTGAGCATGAACAGGCGGGTATTGTTGAATCGTATCTGCTGGTGAATATCCCGTGCCAGGGTCAAGCCGTCGGTGTCGGGCAGTTCATAGTCGAGCGAAATGAAGTCAAAGGGCTGCTGATTTTGCAGTGAGTCCTGTACTCGCTTAACGGCCTCGGCACCGCTGTAAGCCAATGCGGTTTTGACGCCCCAGCTCTGGCAGTGATGCGACAGCACTTCGCCCAGCCAGGGGTTGTCTTCGACAATCAGCAGGCGCTTGCCCGCCAGCGCCGAAACCACTGCCTTGCTGTTGATATCGGCAGTTTGCGCGTTGCGGCCCTGCACTTTGTCGCTCAGTGCGAAGCGCGCGGTAAACCAGAACTCCGAGCCTTTACCGGCTTCGCTGTCAACGCCGATTTCACCGCCCATCATCTCCACCAGACTTTTACAGATTGCCAGGCCCAGACCGGTGCCGCCGTACTTGCGGGTGGTGGAGCTGTCGGCCTGGCTGAAAGAATCAAACAGTTTTCTCTGCAGTTCCGGTGTAATGCCGATACCGCTGTCTTTGACGGAAAAGCGGATCAACGGCTTTTCCAGATCGCTGTCGGGGTCGCGGCGCGCGGTCAGCGCCACATAACCGGAACTGGTAAATTTGAACGCATTGCCGAGCAGGTTGATGAGGATCTGGCGCAGTCGCGTCGGGTCTCCGGTCAGATACAGTGGCGTGGTCGGGCTGACGCTGCCGATGAGTTCAATGCGCCGCTTGTTGGCGGTGGCGCCGAACAGCTGCGTGCAGTCCTCTATCAGATCCTCGAGACTGAATGACGCGGCCTCCAGCTCCATTTTGCCGGCTTCGATCTTCGAGTAATCGAGAATGTCGTTGATGATATGCAGCAGTGTTTCGCCCGAGCGGTGGATCACGTCCAGGTAGTGCTGCTGGGTTTCGTTGAGGTGGGTATCGCGCAGCAGCTCCACCATGCCGATGACACCGTTCATGGGGGTGCGAATTTCATGGCTCATGGTGGCGAGAAACTGGCTCTTGGCGCGACTGGCGGTTTCGGCCGCGGTTTTTTGCCGGTGGGTTTCCATTTTCTCTTCTTTTTCTGCCAGCAATGCCTGTTCGATGGTATGGCGCTTTTCGATATCTTCCAGTAGCGTCTGCCGCATCTGGTTGAAGCCGTCGACCACATTGTCGAGTTCATCGGCGGGTCGCTGTGGCGATTTTTGCCTTTTCAGGCGCAGCGGCACGGCCAGGTTGTCCAGTGTCAGCTGGCGCGCATATTGGGCGATGGTTTCCATATGCCGGGTTAACAGGCTGCGCACCAGCAGTAGAATAAACAGTGCCACCAGCAGCGTTTTGGTGCTCTGCAGCGCAGTGGTAATCCAGGCGCGCTCCCAGAGTTTGTGGTAAACACCGTCCAGGCTGGCGGTAATGACCAGCGTGCCCAGCTGCTGTTGCGGGGTGCCGGCGTCGCTGTAGAGCAGCGGGTATTCGCGGATGATGGTGCCGTGTCCGGCATCGTTGAGCTGGCGAATATCCGCCTCGGTGGCGCTGGCCATCATGGCCTGTTCCAGGTTATTCCAGTCGCGCCAGACCACGGTAACCTGGGCCACGTCCTCGACCTGCAATACGCTCTGAATCTGCACCCGCAGCTGTTCTTCGTCGAAACGCCAGAGGCTTCTGGTAATACCCGGCAGTATGGTGGTGCGCACCTGGTCGAGGCGCTTTTCCAGCGCTGCGATATCGTCGTTAAAGCTTGCATGCAGCTGCAGCAGGATTGCCACCAGCGCGATCAGTGAACTGCTCAACAGGATCAGACCCAGCAACCTGGCGGCGATGGGATTTTCCCGGGTATAGCGAGTCAGGTCCAACATGAAAGGAGGCCGGTGCCTGTTTTTGCAGTCGATGTCAATAAGTGTAGCAGCAGCCCCTGATTATTGCTGTTAAGAGCATCGCTAATATCACTCTGCAGGCGTATCGGGCATAAAGGCCTGCAGCACCGAATCGAGGAAGCGAAAGCCCCGCGCCGTGGTTTGCAGGCGCGCGCCGTTACACCGCAGCAGGCCTTGGTCGCGCAGCTGTTGCAGGGCTGCGGCAATGTCTGTTGCCGGCAGCCCGGTGCGCCGGCAGAACAGTTGCGCGGGTACGCCGTCCACCAGGCGCAATGCGTTCATCATGAACTCCAGCGGCAGCTCCGATCTGCGCAGTTGCCGCTGCCCGGCAGTGAATGCCCTGCCGGGGTCCAGGTAGTGCGCCGGCAGGCGGGTTTTGTGCAGCCTGGCGATAGTGCCGTCGCGGCGGCTTATCTTGGCGTGAGCGCCGGCGCCGATGCCGAGATAATCGCCGAATTCCCAGTACTGGCGATTGTGCCGCGATTGCCGGCCGCGGCTGGCAAAGGCCGACACCTCATACCGAGACAGGCCGGAGGCCGCCAGCAGCACCTCGCCGCGCTGTTGAATGGCGGCCAGAGTATCATCGGCCGGCAGCGGCGGCGGGCGGCTGTAAAATTCGGTATTCGGCTCGATGGTCAACTGGTACCAGGACAGGTGCTCCGGGCCGACAGCCAGGGCCTGTTCCAGGTCAGCCGCGGCCTCATCGCCGGACTGCGCCGGCAGGCCGTGCATCAGGTCGATATTGATATTGTCGAAACCGGCGCGGCGCGCCATCTGCACCGCTGCGAGTGCCTCCGCGGCGGAGTGAATGCGGCCCAGTGCCTGCAGCTGCCGGGTCTGAAAGCTCTGTACGCCGATGGACAGCCGGTTGATGCCGGTAGCGCGGAAGCCGCAGAACTTGCGCTGCTCGGCCGTTCCGGGATTGGCTTCCAGGGTGATTTCGACCTCGTCGGCAAAGCCGATCTCGCGCTCGGCGGCATCGAGTACTGCGCCGATGGCCGCCGCTGAAAACAGGCTCGGCGTGCCGCCGCCGATAAAAATCGACTGCAGCTTTCGGCCCTGGGCCAGGGGTTTATCGCCGCGCAGGTCGTCGAGCAGTGCGGCGGTATACGCCTGTTCCGGCAATGTCGGTCCGGCGGCATGGGAGTTGAAGTCGCAGTAGGGGCATTTGCGCACGCACCAGGGGATATGGATGTACAGTGAGAGGGGGGGGAGGGCAGTCACTAG
>JANQMH010000068.1 GCA_028280195.1 Exilibacterium sp. | reverse complement strand
CCGCAATGCATCCAGAAACCCTCGCCAGCAGGGATGCTGGCGTGGAGACCCCAGGGACGGGTTTACGTCGTGTTTCTGGATGCATTGCGGAAAGGCGGGCCGATCAATTGGCACCCATCTTTAACTAACTTAACTGCTTTTTATACCGCATAACCGTTTCAAACAGCAGACGTTGCAAGTGACTCCATTCCTTAACGCGGTGAAACAGCAGCACATAGCAAATAACAATCAGCGATATATAAAAAACGGTGAACATCACACACAGCATGATCAGATCGAGATAGATGGAGCCGGTCTGCACCTGCAGATACTCGGTCATATAAGCCGAGCCAAAAGAAATAAGTGCAGGTGGTAATAGAATCAACAAAAACGAGGGAAAGTGACTGCCCGAGAAATAGAGCGCCAGCAGCAACCACAATGATGTGGAGATCAGGCCCAATATGCCGCGAAACAGCGCAAATCCTGCCAGCTCATCGCCGCCATACAATAACAACAGGGAAAAAATAAAGGTGAGCGATATGATATTGTAAAAGAAAATCAACTTGACCTTGCCGATGGCCACATAGAAATTACCCAGAATGCTGCCCAGTGAAAAAGTAAACAGCAGCAGGCTGAGACTGGCCAGCAGCGGCCCTTCATTTTTCCACTGCTCCCCCAGCAGAACATAAACGATAATATCGGCAAAGAAGGCCAGCATCGCGCATATTGGCGTAATCAACAGGAACACCACCAGAATACTGGTCCTGAACTGGTGGTCGAGCGCGGGTCGATCGTGTTTGACGCGCGCAAACGAGGACAGCAGGGGCTCCACCGACGGCACCACAATATCGGTGGCGGGCAATACGGATATACCCCGCACCACATTGTAAGTACCCAGTTGACTGATGGAAAACAGCTTGGAAACCATCAGGGTATCGAGGTGGGAGCGAACCACGCCGAGTATGCCCTTGGCCAGCATCCATTTGGAAAAATCCCACTGCTCACTGCGCTTCTTCAGTGAAAAACGCGGGCGAAAGGGATGCAGTATATAAGAGCCGACAAGCCCCACCAGCGCCGATACGATATCGCCGACAATGATTGCCCAGTAGGACTTTGTCATTAAGGCAATGGTAATCACAAATGAAAACGACAGTATCTTTTGACACACCAGCAGCCAGAATATTCTCTTATAAGTGAGGTCACGCCGCAGTATGTGCAGGCCCGGATTCTGCAAGGCCCGCAAAAAGATAACCACAGAAACCACCTGGATGGCGCCGACGATTTCCGTATTATCATAGAACTTGCCAATCAACGGTGCCGCCGAAAACAGCAGTATCCACAGGGCAGATTTCATACACAGATCGATGGACCAGGCGGTATGCACGTCCTCGTCATCGATGCTGTCTTTTTGCGGAATATACTGCTGAATGCCGGAGTTGGAAAGCACGGTGGCAAAATGCAGGCTGATAGCGGCGATTGCCACAATGCCAAAGTCTTCGGGCAGCAGCAGGCGCGCCAGTATCAATGTGCTGATCAGGCCGAGCGAGCGCTGAACGACATTGGTCGCCACCAGCAGCAGCGAACTGGAGACAATTTTCTGCCCGATAGCCACGCCGCTATTGCCCCTTGGGTCTATGGCGCAGCTCGGCAAAAATATCGCGCGCCGCGGCGATGATCCGCGGCCAGTCAAACGTTGACAGCACCCGTTGCCTGCCCTGTTGTCCCATCTGCACCAGTTTTTCCGGGCTGTCGAACAGCGCGGATATCGTTTCCACCAGGCCTTGCGGCGAGCGGCAGTCGACGATCAAACCGGTTTCACCGATCGCCATCGTCTCACGGGTACCGCCCGAGTCTCCGGCGATAACCGCCGTGCCACAGGCCTGCGCCTCCAGCAGTACAATGCCAAAACCTTCGACATCATTGCCGACCTGCCTGTTAGGCAGTACAAACAGGTCACTTCGCCTGTACCACTGCCGAATCTGCTGGTCGCTGCACTCGCCCAGCAGCTTGACATGGTCGCTCAGCTGTAAGTCCTGCACCAGACCGCGCAGATAATCATATTGCTCGCCCGAGCCGACAACGATATAGCGGGCATCGGCATGCCGTTTGATAATTTCCACCATTGCCTTGATCAGCATATCCTGTCCTTTGCGCGACTGCAGCCTGGAAACTGTCAAAATGATTTTTTCCTGCGGCGGCGGTGAGTTCTCCGGCAGTGCACCGTCGGGACTGAAAACGCTGGCGTCGACGCCGGGGTTTAACACCCGGATTTGCGTTTCATCGGCATTCCACCAGCGCCGCAGCAGCGCGGCCGAATTCTCACTGTTGCATATCAGAATCCCCGCATGCTTGATAACCGCTTTGACCAGCAAGGTAAACTCCCTGCTACTGCGGCACATTTCGATATCTTCACCGTGAACATAGCAAAGGTAGGGTGTGCCCGTCAGCAGCTTCACCACCAGCCCGACCACACCTTCAGGCAGTGTTCTGCCGCAATGAATGCTCTGTATGTCGTGCTGCTTCACCAGCCTCAACACATTGCGGATCAGTGAAAAGTAAAAACGCAGGCCGGAAAGGCTGAGCACTCCCCAACTCCTGCTGGCCAGCGGAATTCTGCAGGTAGGTATCTCGGCGTCACCGGCAAAGGCCTGCGGCTTGTCCAGAACGTCGGTAACGACGGTGACACTGCCCGGCTCCATGCGGGTATACAGATCCCAGAACCAGCGCCCGCTGCCACCGGTTTTCGGTGGAAAGATTTCACTCAGTAACAGGTATTTTTCGCTCAATTAGGATTCCATCCGCAAAGTATTGTCGGGTTGCGCCCGCACCGAATAGAAATCGGCCAGCACCGCCTCGCATTTAGCCTCATAAATGTCGAACCAGGCTGCATCGGCGTAGCCGGGCCACTTGCTGGCGGTGGCTTTGACCTTGAGCGCCGCCGTGTCCATATGGGTTTTATCGATATCCACCGCTGCAAACAGGCCGGCCAGGGTCGCCTGCGGATCGGCAGTGAGATCTTCAACCTTGAAAGAGTAGTCGGCATGGGCTCGCCCGTGGTTGTAGGAAAGCCGCCAGATAAAATAAAACAACTCGTAGGGATGATTTAAGCCGCTCTCTTCCAAAAATGGAAAAATACTGCGCAGGTCTACCCCCCAGCGGCGCAAATAGAAGAAATCGCGAATACCCAGGGCATCAAAATTCGTATCAGGGCTGCAAAGCGCCGCCTCTTTGATAAAGGATAACCATTGGTCCCTGGGGTTTCGATAAATATGAACGATCCTGGCATTCGGGTAGTGCTGGCGTACCCATGCCAGCCTGAAATCAATACGATTAAACTGCAGTACTGCGCGCCCGGGGGCGCTGCGAATCAGGCTGTCGATGTACTGCATCATGCCCGGGTCCCAGGAGTTTGCGCTCATATACAGCCTCCTGTCGCCCCAGCTTTCCTGAAAGAACTCCCCCAGCGCCTCCAGGCCGTCGTATTCGGTCCAGTATTCCTCGACTCCCAGGTGGGTTTTATCGGTATTTTCGCCGCGTGCCTGGCGATCGAACCAACGCCTTTCGTTGAAGGGTTCGTAGTAGGCGGTGCACCCCGGTATATCGCGGAAAATATTCCACAGCAGTGTCGAGCCGCTGCGAAAACGGCCGCTGACAAAAATCACCCGATCGTTGTCGACAATATCGCCGCGCGGGGGTACGGTGCCAGCATCGTCGGTATAGGGATTGGGGTAGTTGTCAACCGTATCGGCAAAAACACTTGATCGCACATCCTGCATATACGGCATATGCAGCGACAGCAATTGCCGCCCCTCCGCCCTGTCGTATATCCGCTCCAGCAGCTTGAGCAGTGCCCGTAAAAACCGTTTTTTGCTACGCCGAATAACGCTCATGAGCCGCCGCTACACCCGGTTTGCATTTTTTTGATAAAGCTCAGAAAAAGACGCCACCATATATTTGACGGTAAAGCGACTGTGAAATCGCGCGTGACCGCCGCTGCCATAGGCGTGCAGCAACGCCGTATTCTCCAGCAATGTCAGCATGGCCCCGGCAAATCTTTCGGTATCGTCATTTGGCACCACCAGTCCGGTGCTGCCATCGCTCACGATCTCCGGATTCCCGCCCACATCGGTAACGACGCAGGGTATGGACAGGCTCATCGCTTCCAGTAATGTCATGGACGTCCCTTCGCTAAAGGATGAAAGCAGAAAAATCTGCATTAACGACATGTACGGCAGCGGTTCGGTCTTGAAACCGGCAAATACCACATACTCGCCAATATCGAGGCTGTCGACCTGGGCTTCCAGTGTCTCGCGCATCGGCCCGTCGCCCACGAACAACAGCCTGGCGGCGGGTTGCCGCTGCAGTACCCGGTGAAAAGCTGCGATCATCATTTTCTGGTTTTTAATACTGTCCAGCCGCGATACCGTACCGACGATGATGTCGGCGGGCTGAAAGCCGAGCTCGTGCCGCAGGGTGGCGAGCTTATCGCTGTCCACAGCAACGGGTAAAATGCCGTTATATATGACCTGTATTTTATTCAGCGGGAAAAACTCATACCTGGCCAGTGCCCGCCGGGTAGCCTGGGAGATAGCGGTAACTTCCGCGGTGAGCCTGGACAATAGCGGATTGACGAGCAGGCGTTTGAAGCGATAACGATCGGGGTAAAAGCGCCCGTGTTCGGTAAAAAAAACCCTGGCACGGGTTCCCCTGGCGCCAAACCAGCCATAGATATAGGGAGTGTATTGATGGCTGTGCACGATATCGATATCGAGTTCCTCGATGATGCGCCTGACATTGCGGATCAATGCCCGGTCAAACCCCGGCTTGCGCTGCAGGGGAATAATATTGACACCCGAGCTTTGCAGCTGCACGCCTATTTCACCCACGCTGCCGTCAATACACACAATGGTGGAGAAAAACTGCCGGCGGTCCAGGTTTTCCACCAGTTGTCGAATGACCTGCTCGGTGCCACCAATCGCCATATTGAAAGTGACATGGAGAATATTAACCCTGCTCATGCCATTTGCGCCCGCTGTTCAACGGGCTGTGGCGACGGTGATCGATGACCACTCGCGTAGTTCTGCCACCACAATTCAAACATCAACAGGCTCCACAGTTCGGCGCAGTGGTTCCACTTGCCACTCTGGTGCTCATCCCAGATACGTTGTACGCCGCGGATATCAAAAAACTGCGATATACCACTGCCGGCGCTGAACAGATACTTGCTGGCGATCGCATGGATTTCATGCTGCAGCCAATGCTGCAGCGGCACGGAAAAACCCATTTTCTTTCTGTACAGTATCTCCTCCGGCAGCAGGTCAGACAGCGCTTTTTTCAGAATATACTTCTTCTCCTTTTCCCTGAGTTTCAGGTTCGAAGGAATGGATGCGGCAAATTCGACCACCCGATAATCGAGAATGGGGGCTCTGGTCTCGAGGGAGTTGGCCATGCTCATCCGATCCACCTTGACCAGTATATCGCCCGGCAAATAAGTCTTTAAATCGACATATAGAATCCTGGAGAGATGATCATCCGTCTCAGCGCTTTGGTAGTGCTTAATGGTGACTTCGGCCGCATCGTAGTCCGCCGACACCCGCTTTAGATCATCTATGATAAGCTCTTTCCAAAGCCTTTCATTGAAAAAGGAGTTACTGACAAAAAATCCCCGCTCAGGTGTTTTCGATAAGGTACCCAACAGTGAACTGCCCTTTCGGGCCGCGGTGTTGGTGCTGTAGGACAGCGCCCTGGCCAGCGGCGGCAAGAACGCACTGCGGACAATGGCCGGCACCATTTGCCGTATCCTGTTCTCCACTTGGTCCACCGCATATTTGCTATAACCGGCAAAGTTTTCATCGCCGCCATCGCCGGCCAGTGCCACAGTCACCTGCTGGCGGGCCAGTTGCGAGACAAAGTAAGTAGGGACAAAAGACGGATCGGAAAAAGGCTCATCAAAATAAGCGGCAATTTTCAGCAAATTGTCTTCCACATTCTCTTTGACCGTAAACTCGTGGTGATCGGTAGAGAATTGCCGTGCCACCTTTTTGGCGAAATGCACCTCGTCAAATTTCTCCGAGTCAAAGCCTATGGAACAGGTGGTAATAGCATCACTGCTGTTGTTGGCCATCATTCCGACAATGAGACTGGAGTCAATACCGCCGCTTAGAAATGCTCCCAGAGGCACATCACTGACCATCCTTTTACGCACCGCATCTTCCAGCAGCCGATATAATTCCTCCTGCAACTGCAGCTGGTTTTTTTCCGACACCTCGCTGAAAGAAACATCCCAGTACTGCTGCTGCCTAATGCCGCTTTCGTCGACCATCATCCAATGCCCCGGGGGCAACTTGTGGATATGATTGAAGATGGACTTGGGATCGGGAATATACTGATATGTGAAATAGTCCTTTATAGCATCCAGCCGGATGCCCTTGTCGATATCTGGTGCGCAGAGTATGGCCTTGATTTCAGAGGCAAAAACAAACCGCCCATTGTAATCGTAGTAGTAGAGTGGTTTTTTGCCGAGCCTGTCTCTGGCGAGAAACAGGCTGCGCTCCTGCAGGTCCCAGATAGCGAAGGCATACATGCCATTCAGCCGCTGCAGACAGTCGACCCCCTCCTGCTGGTAGAGTGTCAATATCACTTCCGTATCCGTTTTGGTGGCAAAGGTCAGGCCCTGCTTTTCCAGCTGCCCACGCAATTCGCGAAAATTGTAAACCTCGCCATTGTAGACAATCAGATAACGCCCATCGAGGGACTTCATCGGCTGGTTGCCGGCCGCACTGAGATCGATGATACTCAAGCGCCGGTGGCACAGGGCAATATCATCATCGCAGTAAATGCCGCCGGCATCCGGCCCGCGATGAAAAATCGAATCGCCCATTCGAGCGAGTATGTCTTCACTGGGGGCACTGTCGTATCGCCCGAGGAATCCCGCTATTCCACACATAGTGTCCTGCTCGCCACCTTTATTATCTTATACTTCCGTTATCCTATACTTCCTCGATCGGCACGATGCGGCGATCACACAGCTGATAGAACAGATCGCTGTATTCGCGGGCCATACGCGCAGCGGAAAATTTCCGCTGTACAAACTCGCGACCGCTCGCAGCCAGCGCCCGGGCATAGGGCCGGTCATACAACAGCTTGCGCCAGTATTCAGCCAGCGTATCCATATCACCCGGCTGTGCCAGCAACGCGGTTTTTTCATGCTCAACCAACTGGTCGATACCGGGAATATCGTAGGCCGCCACCGGTATCTGCATGGCGACGGCTTCCATTAGGCAACGGGGAATACCCTCCTTGCTCGAGGTCATGGCAAACAGATCGAAGTGCTGCATCATCTCCAGCCGGTCTGCACGAAAGCCCAGAAAGTTGATATTCGCAGCGCTGGGGAGCGTGCGGGCAAAGGCCTGCAGCTGCTCGCGGCTCTCTCCATCTCCGAGCAGGCTCAGCTGCAGAGACTTATCGGTCGACCACAGGCGGTCAAAAATCCTCAACAGATCACCTATGCCTTTGCGCGGGATCATCTGCCCGACAAAGCCGATATGCCCGCCTTCAGGCTTTTCGTCACTGCGCGTCTCGGCGCGGGCCACCGCGTCCACCTCGCTGAGATCGACGCCATTGCGAATATAGAGCAGCCGGCCGGCCGGCACGCCCATTTTCACAACATCGTCATACAGCTTTTCAGACAGCGGCACAACTTTGTCGAAGAATCTGAAGGAGAAGCAACCCAGCTTCACGAACAACTTCATCTTCAGGCCGATCTTGTCGCCAAACCCATGCGGCGTACTGATACATTTGATACCGGCCTTCCTGGCAGCCACTAAACCCAACAGGTCAGACTTGTAGCCGTGAGTGTGAATGACATCGATATCACGGCGCTTGATCAGCTCACAGAGCCCGGCAACCACGCGCCAGTCAAAACGGCCCCGCATCGGCAACTGGAATGTCTCGCCGGCTGCGCGGGGATAGTGATCGACAATCTCGAGATTCTGCCTGTCGCTCTCCCGGGTCACGGCCAGATCGCAGGACACCAGATTGCTGTCGAGATTGTTCGCCAGCGCCAGAATCCAGCGCTCGGCACCGTAGAACCCTACCGGGCAGATAAATTGCAATACGCGTAAGGTCTTCAAGGGGTCGACAGCCTCTCTTTTTCTGTGGCGGGCGAGTCGAGTTGATCCGCCGCCTTTTCCCTGCCCCTTGTCTGCAAATAGTAGACATTGGTCGCACAGGCCAAAAACATGATCAACCAGTACAGTATTTCCGCTCTGAACCGATTAATGAAGGTTGCAGCGGCCAGAAAGCACACCAGTGCCGCCTCAATCGCCAGCATTTTAAAATACTCATCTATCCTGTTCTGGGCGATCAAGTGCTGTTTAGTCCGCCTCGAAATTCGGTAACAGGAATACAACATGCCGAGAAAAAGAATCGGCCCGGGCCAGCCCAATTCTCCCAGCGACTGAAACCAACTGGAGTGCACGGATTTATTGGCTTCGCCACCCCGGGTCAGGCTGGGGTCGATATAATTGGCACTGACCATATTATAGCCGCGAACACCCACACCCCAGGGGTAATCCGCCATTATATCAAAGGTCGCCAGCCAAAAATCAACGCGGTGGGCGCCGCCCCTGTCACCTTCGTCATCGTCGACTTCCTTGAGGGTCCCCATGCGTTCCCAAAACGCTTCGTCTGTGACATACACCACGCCTCCCAAACCCGCGATAATCAAAAATATGGCCATGGAACGCTGGCTGGCGCGCTGGAATCGGGAAAACAGCATAAAGAACACAAACATGGCGGCGCCGGCAACGACGGCCACGAAGGCCCCGCGACTGTTAATCAACACGATGCCGTTGGCAACCAAAGCGCCGCAAACGACGGCAGCTGCCTTAATATACTTTTTCTTACCCAGCCAGACATAGTAAAGGCAGAACATCAGCGCCGGCGCGATGATCGCCGCAGTGCCATTGGCATCGGGCGAGTCGACAGTGCCAATACCCTCGAGGCGGTCACCTCTGTTGCGGCCGGTACTGGTAGCGACATAGCCGATATAAGTGGCGCCGATCACATAGGCCCAGATTGCCAAATCGAGCTTTTTCTCGGTATTGATCAGCTTATAGCCCATGGCCACCACAATCACCAACTTGGAAAAATCGATAATCGCCTGTTTGTGATGGGCCGGGGACAAAGCGTGAATATACATGAAGACGTACATCAACAGGATAGCCAGCACCCACTTGGCCACCGGCTGGTCACCAAACCGGGCCAGATCGGAGGTTTCTCTGTAGCGCAGCAGCAGGCCGCCGAAAATAAATGCCACGGCAATAAAAGAGAAACTCCACGAGGGCAGAGAGCTGCCCCACCAGCGGTCAGCGGGGTTTAGGAAATAGATCAGTTGATAAAGATAGAAAGCCCAGACACCGTCAACCAGCAGAGCTGCGCCGGCACCACCGAAAAAAGCCAGCATAAAAGCGATAGTTATTTTAGACATAAGTCACCACACCCCCCGATAGCCGGCGCACTGGCGCCGTTCAGGTGAACAAATCCAGGTACAACCTGATCGCCAACACGGCGATAACGATTAGTGAAAACATCGCAATTTTTGCTTTACCGGACCCCTGCCCGGCGACACCCGCCGCCCTGGCGCTGTTCCAGGTCACCTGGGTTTCGCCGAGCAGATAGCGCCATACCCCTTTCATGGAAAATACATTTACCAGTATGAAATAGTAAGGAATGGTCACCAGCATACTCGCGCGACCGTTTTCCGAGTTCATATAGCCGATCAAAGCCAGCGAGAAAAACAGGATCATAGCGGCAACGGCGAACTGAAACAGGTGGATATCCTGGGCAGAAAGATAAACCGAGCCCAGTGCGGCAACAATCAGAAAGTAGGGTACCAGCCAGCGCAGCAGCTTGTGGGATATAACCTGCAGGCTGAACAGGCCGGTCTTGAACGGATTCATAACCTGCCTGACTTTCATCAACCCGCGAATACTGCGGTTGACTATGCGCTCCTTTCTCGCGCCTTCTTTCTCAAAGGAGCCGGCCGTTTCCTCGTAGCAGCGCGCCTGCTCGTCAAATACCCCCCGGTAACCCTTGGCAATGATCTGCAGCGGGTTGACGAAGTCATTGATATCCTTGGCATCCAGTGGCTCATAAAGCGCCTTGCGAATCGCATAAATGGCGCCGTCACCGCCTACCACCGAGTGTAGCGAAGACTCCATTTTCTTGATATAGATTTCATAATCCCAGTAGGAACTTTCATTTTCGGCAGCGGCGCTCGCATCGCGGTCGGTATACAGGGCGGCTCCAACAACATAGCCAATACCGGGATCATGAAAATTCCTCACCAGTTTTTCGATGGCATCCGCCTGGTACATGGCATTGGCGTCGGAGAAAACCACGATCTCCCCGCTGACCGAAGGCATGGCCAGGTTCAACCCGGAGGTTTTTCCGAGCCGCCCCTCCTGCCGCACCAGCTTGATCCGATCGTCGAGGTAAGCGTTGATAATCTCGTCAGTGCCGTCATCAGAACCATCGGACACAAAGATAAATTCAATATTGTCCTTGCTGTAACGCAAATCCAGACAATTGTGGATTTTTTTCTCAATCACCTCCACCTCGTTATAGCAGGAGATGATCATCGAAACCCTGGGAGTGATATCCCTGCGATCGATAACCCTGGCGGGTATGACCTTGCTGAGAATAATCAACAGTAGCGGATAACCGGCATAAACATAGGCCGGCACCGCAAGGCAAAACACTGTAATGAAAACAATAAAAAAAATCATGGTTGTCGTATTGTCAGTAGACTATTAACGTATTCGCCCTATATCTGAAAAGGCAGGGCGTCATACAGCGATTTATAGTGCTGTTCAGCCAGGCCGATAAGCCGGCCCTTTGCCGCGCCGGAGCGATCGTTAAGCGGCACAGATAAGGCTACAAAGGCACCCTGTCCTGCGCCTCCCTTGAGGATATCCAGTGTCTGGTACAATTTGGCCAGCACTTTGTTGCTGCTCGTCAGGCCGGACACCTCATACCAGTATACAATGGCCCGCTTCTGGCCCTTACCGGAGGTTATCTCCAGGTACCTGGCACTGAAAACGCCTTCACCCTTAACAAGCTCTACAGCTTCCTGCGTTAACACCGACCACTGCTGCGGCCGGTAGACACGGTTTATCGAGGAGATCAGTTCGGCATCCCCGGTTTGATCTCCATACCAGGCAATGAAAACCTCGGTATCACTGCCCTTGCGGCCCTCGAAAGTACCGTGAAAGGTATTGCCCGCAGTCGGATAAACCGGCAACCAGTCGCCTGCAAAGCTGCCCGCCCTAGCGGCTATCGCCGTTTTGTCAATGCTCGCCTCCGCCACGGTGTCAGCCGTGGTCATAAACAGCTGCCACACAAAGGCGCAGCCAAACAAGGCGCTCAACAGATAGAGAGGCGCGCGCAGCTCGCCGCTATGCCAGTCCCGGACGATGGCGGCGGATGCCGGCACTTTCGGCTTTGGGTCGTTTGCCCGGGTTCGCCAGTACTCGCCGATTATAAACAGCAGCAGCAGGATCAAGCCGAAGAAAACCCAGCCATATACCAGATGATCAACCCCGGTGGCATACTTCATATCAGACAGGTGGCCGATGATGATAATGCCGTAAACCCGCACGGCGTTGGCCAGTATCGGCAGGATAAGGCCCAGTAAGATAAAAACCGCCTGCCGCCACAGTGCTCGAAAGGCCAAATGTGCATAGAGCGCCGCCAGCACTGTCGAGGCGATCAAAAAGCTGATCCCCGAGCAAGCTTCAGCGACGACAAAGCGGCCTGCGGGAATATCTATATACAAACCGTGTTTATAAATCGGCACGCCCGACAATTTCAGCAGAGGTACCGCCAGGTCGGCAGTCACTTCCTGCAACAGCGGCACCAGCTCTTCGCCCAGTGGAATGGAAAACAACACAAACAGCAGCGGAAACCAGATTGCCCGCGCACCGGCATTGCCGATACACAGCCATACCGACAAAGACAGCGAAGCGAAGGCGGCAATATGGGTGAAAACGCGGATATCACCGGCAAAACCCACCATGCCCAAAGCCAGTACCGGCACCAGCGGCAGCAGCACCCAGTAATTGGCCCGCAGCGGCTGCGCCAGCACCCCGTGTCTGTCACACCACAGCAGATAGAGCGCGCCCGGCAGGACGAAAAAACAGTGGGTAAAAATCTCCGAGACATACCAAACCTGTGCAGCGGAAAACAAGGCAGGATAAAAAGCCAGCAGCCAGGCGCCGACGGCGAGCGCCGACGGCAGTGCCGGCAGCGCGTCGGTGGCGTTGACTCTCGATAATCCTATCAATTGGCTCACCCGCACCTCACAGTTCAGTTGCCGATAAGGCTTTGCAGGGACTGTTTGACCCGCCGGCCGACAAGCTCGAGTTTCAGTTTGTAGAGATTTTTCTGCAGCACCATTTTATAGAGGTGTGCATGCTGGCGCCCGAGGCTCGCTTTGTAGCGCTCACCGCCACCCATAAAGTCATAGAAGTCGCGCCCCTGCTCAAGGTAGCGCTGGATGCACAGGGCATGCCCCAGCAATCCGGGCTTTATCGACTGGTCGCGATTGAATTTTATGCCGCTCAAGTAAAAATACACCCTGTTTCTGTAAATGAAGTTATAGAAGTAAGCGACCGGATTACTGTTCACCAGCAAGCGGCAGATCTCGACGCTGCGGGACGGCCAGCCTGTGGCGATCAGCTCGTGGTGAAACCTGACGAATTCCTTGTTGGCAAAACCACTCTGTCCCGGCAGCGTTCCCCAGCGCTGCTTATGCAGCTGTCCGGCGGCATCGAAAAAACGGATAGTCTGCTCGACGCTGTCCGCCACATCGACACTCACCTCGCCCACCATCTCATACTTGCGCAGCGAGCGGCGGATCTGGTAGCGGGTGTTGCGCGACAACGTGGCGATATACTGCTCGCCGCTGTCTCTGATAGTACGCAGATCCACTCCAAAGCAGGGCGCATTCCACAGGTCATTGCGGCGCAGGCGGCTGGCGACGGTCATCAGCCTGGCGTCATCTTCACCCACCGCGCCAATCATAAGCTCATCCCAGGCCGTAGCGGAGCCGGTCAAAAACTCCAGGCAGGCGCCGGTCACCTGGTGGTGGTGATCGGGGTGGGTCAGTATGCCGTTGTATTCGATCCAGATCTGGTCCTGCTCGGCCTTACCGGTCTGGTGCAAGCGCAGCACTGTTGATCGCAAAATGCCAAACCGGGTTTCCGCAGTGCGCACCATCAGCGCCAGGGCGACGAGTTCATCACCGCTGTACGCTCTCAATACCTCGACGTCGGGGCGATAGGTTTTAAGCCAGGCCCCGAGCCAGTGCCACGACAGGAAGAAGGAATTGTCGGCCTGTCCCTCCAGCTTCAGCCACTCTTGCCTGAGCGCCGCCACATCGTTGAGTGCTGAGCAGGTAATGTTATAGCCGTGATTCAAATCCAAGTTCCAAGTCCATCCCGTGGGCTGTGTTACTTAGCGTTATTGTCAGGGTGGCCGACCAGAAACGGGCCTATTGCCAGATAATCCAGATTGCCCTGTAAAAATGCGCGAATCGCATCAGCCGGGCTGCAGACGATAGGCTCTTCATGCATGTTGAAACTGGTATTGATCAGGCTTGCTATGCCACTCAGCTTTTCATACTCTTTGATGATATCGTAGTAACCCGGATTGACTTCGCGTTTGATCAGCTGCGGGCGGGCGGTGCCGTCTACATGCACGGCTGCCGGGCATTGCTGTTTCATTTCGTCGGTACAATCGAAGGTGATGGTCATGAACTCAGCGGTGTGCTCGGCACCCTTGATATTGTGAAAGTACCGCTCGCGGGCCTCGTACAGGGTGCACGGGGCAAACGGCATAAACTCGGTGCGCCCCAGTCGTTTATTCAGCCACTGATTGACTTCCGGCTCTCTGGCATGGTACATGATCGAACGGTTGCCGAGCGCGCGCGGGCCATATTCCATGCGCCCGTCGAAACGTGCGACCACCTTGCCGGCATGTATCAGCTGCGCCACCTCGGCGGCCAGGTGCTGCGGGCGTGAAAAATCGAGCCCGGCATTGTCCAGCTCCCTGGCAATCTCGGTTTCGCTGTAGTCAGGTCCCAGATAAGCACTGGCAATGGACTCTTTGGTGCCCCCCGGCCACGAATGGTAAAGCGCCGCGCCGGTACCGCAGCCGCCGTCGCCCATATTCGGGTATACGTAAATATGGTTGACACCCTCAATCTCGAAGATACGCTGGTTCAGTTTTACATTGGCGGTAACACCGCCCGACAATACCACGGTATCGATGCCGGTTTCTTTGACCCAGTGGCGCACGAAGTTGGTGGCCACGACTTCCAGTACGCGCTGGTAGGCGGCAGCGACATCAATCTTCGGAAACTTGGAGGCCAGGTAGCGGGAGAAAAAGATATTGTTCGATTCGAATATACGGAAGTTACCCGGCGTCTGCTCGATACGGCTGAGCAGAATATCGGCGAGCACCTGCGGATCGCCGTAGGAAGCCAGGCCGACGATTTTGCCCTCGTGCCTGCCCGGGCGGTAACCCAGACTCGAGGTTACCTGTTCATAGAGACTGCCGAGTGAGTGCGGAAACTCAATGCCGTGCAGCCGGTGAATCTTACCGTCGCGACCCTCGCTTACCGACCCGGCAAGCCCTGTGCCGTAACCGTCGAGGGTAATGCACAGGGCCCTTTCAAAACCGCTGGTCAAAAAGCTGTTGGCCGCATGGGAAAGGTGGTGGTCCATGCGTTTGATCTTGCCCTGCAGGCCAAAGCCGGCCAGCCCCGCCTCCAGCTCTTTCTGCCAGTGCTGAAAGGACTTGGTGGCGGTTTCCGCCCAACTATTGGAACCTTTGCGGCCCGCCATACCCGACAGCTGCGAAGCGCCTCCTGCGAGACTGTAAAACGTATTGTAGAGAAAACTCTTTTCTTTTTTCTCGTTGGGATTTTTCAAGCCGTGAATCGCCTCGCTGCGCACAGGCACCCTGGCCTGCGCCTCCTCGATCATCGATCTCAGTTCCGGCGTTTCGAAGTTCTTCATAAACGCCGTTTCATTGGCGATGTTCTTGGTGAAAAGTTTGACTTCATTCTCCCAGGTGAGAAAGGGGTAGGATACCGTCTTGATCTCATCGACACGGGTACCGGTGTACTCAAGTGCCTTTTCCAGTGCCAGCTTGGGGAATCCATCCTGTTGTTTGGAACGTGAAAAGCGCTCCTCCCCGGCCGCATAGAGAACGTTGCCGTCCTCGACAATCGATACGGTAGCGTCTTTGTCCAATGGCGATATGCCGAGAGTTTTCATTTAACTGCCTCCATCTGCTCCCTTATCCGAGTGGGGGTTGATGCCACTCCTCCAAGCTCATTAAAGAAAAAATCAAAGTAGGTGCGGAAAGTGTTCAGAAACGCTTCCAGCTCATCTGTGTTATTGACATAGGGCGTAAAACCGGGCACTACGCTGGGGCTGTGAAAACTCCAGGTAAAGGTTCGCACCCCCTGTCGATAGAGGGACCTGGTGACCTTGATATGATCGCGGGAATCGAAACCTTCAGGAGACAGCATCAGTCGATCGACTGCGGACAGGCGCGAAAGAATGCCCGGCGCCTTGAAAGCACGCAGTTGACCGGCCAGATTGTAAAGACTCTTGGATGCGCGGCCCGCCCAGCCGACAAAAGCACCGGTTACCGGTATTTCGAGTATGTTCTCATCGGCACCAAACCAGTGCGGCTCGGCCACCGTGTCGCTGTAATCCGGGCCACCATCCTCGCGGTAGTCAACCGGCGGACAAAAAGACAGGTCGATATCAAAACCCAGTTCCTGCAATATCCCGGCGGTATTCGCGCCCAGCCCGTAACGACCGGCTTTGTAAATAGTCGGGCGAAAACCGAAATTCTCTTCAATGGCATCGCGCAGGTTGCGCAGCTTGGCCAACTCCAGATCCCGATCGAGGTTGCCCGGGTACATATTGCTGCGGCTGAGTGATTCGTCAAAGGGGGGATTTACCCAGGGGTGCAGGTGGGCACCTATTTCACAGCGGCCATCTGCATGGATATCGCGCAGCGGCGCAAAGCCATCCTCTTGGCTGGCAACCGGATAATCGATCACATAGCAGGGCACGATGGCGTAGTGATCGAAAATGTCCTGCACGCGATTTATCTGCCCCATCGCCGATACGCCAACGGCATTGCGGTCCGGCTCCGCCGACCAGTCAAACTCCTCCTCGGTGTCGATGACGACCATCAACTGGGGAGGAGACTCGGCCGGCAATCGCAGTACGTTTTGCTGTGTAAACACATTAGCCCCCGGGTTATGCATGTAAGCAAGTGTTCAGTGGGCGCGGCCACTGCCGCCTGGGAAGAAGACCTGATTCATCGGCGCCCACGAGAAATCTTCCAGCATCTGCGACAGCCGTCCCTCGACTTTAGACAGATTCAGGTAGTGCCTGAAACGGGATTTCAGCGGTGCGCCCGATACGCGCGGCTGATCCGGATCAAGTTCCCAGGGATGCAGGTAGAAAATATACGGCTTGCCTTCCTTTTCATTGAAGCGCCTGATCGCCGAGCGGGTGGCACAGTAGGGGTAAAGGCGGAAAAAGCCGCCGCCGGATATCGGCACGTTCTTGCCAAACAGGTTGAGCGTACTCATCGGGATCTCTTCGACTTCAGCTTCCGTGGTATAGCGAAAACGCGGCGCCTCGGGAATACCGTAGAGATCGTGTACCACCGGATAAACGCTCGAACTGTAAGTATAGTTTGCCTTGGCCAGTTCATCGTAAGCCCAGAGGTTATCGTTGGTAAACGAAAAACTGGGGGCGCGGTAACCCAGTACCTCACTGCCGGTAATATCCTCCAGTAGCTTTTTCGAATCGCTGATATCGCGACCAAACTGCAGCGGCGCCTGGGCCGAGGCTTTCTGGTGCATCATGCCGTGACTGGCCACCTCGTGCCCCGCATTGGCGATCCTCTTGATCAGTTGCGGAAAACGCTCGGCCACCCATCCCAGCACAAAGAAGGTTGCCTGAGTGTTGTACTCGGCAAGTAAACCCAGTATCTTTTCCGTATTGCGATCTACCCGCGGTGTCAACTGGTTCCAGCTCGACGGGGGAATGGTAGACTCGAAAGCGGCTACCTGGAAGTAGTCCTCCACGTCAAAACTCATGACATTGACAACTGTATCCGACATTATTACTTCAACCTATCTATCCGCAGGCACGGGGTAACCGCTGGCGGCCACACCTGCCTCCGGGCTAACGAATATTGTAGTTGATTCCACAGCTGATGCTGTTGGAAGTGTATTGACTCAGTATTTCACCCGTGCGATCAAAATAGGTAATACTGCAGTTGTAAAACAGTTTTTCATTGATTCTGGAAGTCAACACCAGGCCGGCGTTCTTCCTGCGGTCGATCACTTCGTCCGTATCGTCGGAGCGCTCGAATTCATTGTAACCGACATTTAGCCGCAGCGAGGTCGCCGGGCTCAGGGTGCGTTCAAAGTTGAGTTCAACACCTTGTCTCGATTCAACCTGCCCGCTGTCCTCCTCTTCCCTTTCATTCCAGCTGACGCCGAAACCCAGGGTATTGCGCGGGCTGAAGACAAGGCGCTTGTGGCCGAGCACGAGCTGTTCTCTGATCACGATCTGCGCGCCGGTGCCGCCGAAGTCGGGATCTGTCTCGGTGCCGGTATTGCCGACGTTGGGAATACCCAGGGTCGCCTGCAGGCCGCGGTTGAGACCCGCGGTATTGTCGGTCAGAGAGCGCAGCGCATTCAGCGTATTCTCACCCCCAAAGCCCCGCAGGGTTACATTGAGGCCGTACACCGGGGATTTGACATCGTCCTCCAGTATACTCCTGTCGATGACGGAGTAACCGGCATTCAGGTTTATCTGGCCGTGGCGAATACGCCGGACAATATTGAGACTGGCCGTCTGCCGATCATAGTCGTTGGAAAAGTCGTTGGAAATACCCACCAGGTCGTCCTGCTCGAACTCCACCGACTCGTAGGTAGCGTCCAGGGCCAGCGTCAATTTGGGCGAGACCATCCGCTGCCAGGTGACATTGCCGTTGGTGCGATCACTGTCGGTGCCATCGGCATCGACCTGCAGCGTCGAATAGCGTCCGGAAAGAATGAGGGTATCCCGGGGAGAAAAGCGCAATTGCAGCTCGGGACCGGTCGCATAACGGCTGCGCTGCTGGCGGTTATCGGGCGTATCCGCTGCGGCGACATCGACGACGGTATCGGTTTCGGTGTTTGAAAATACCCAGCTGTAGCGCCGATCGGCGCTGAATACCCGCAGTTCGCCATAGCCGTTAACGGAGGTGCGATCACCAAAGGTATCGTTCTCGTAAGCGCTGTCGGTGGCCTGGTAATTCAGTACATAGCCGAGGTGCTTGGTGTCCCCGTCAATACCCACACCCAGATTGAACTGGCGCTGGGTATCGCTTTCCTCCGGGTCTCCCGGCTCGCCGGAAGCGCGGTTGGCATTGTCGTCGTAGACCAGCCCCAGCCCCAGATTGATACGCGGTACATTCTCCTCCTGAGCCGCGACATCGCTGCAGACCACCGTCGCCAGCATACAGCCTGCGAGCATGCAGCCCGCAGGCATACGAGCGGCAGAGACACGCCCGATTTTTCCGTTTCGCCCCATTTCCATCAGCTCCATCAACCTCTAATTATTATCCACTTCATTTTATGCAACCGCAGTCGATCAGCCACTGTCAGTCAATCATTGGGGACCAGGGTCTGTTGACACTAGTTATTGAATACGATGCCGGCCAGTTTTTTCTGGCCGATTGCACCCACAGCGTCGTTCATCACAGACTGCGTCACCTTGCCGTAGGGCGCCACCAGCAAGGTCATATCGGTAATATCCGACAGTATCCGCGTCTCGGCGGAGTTCGCCACCGGCGGCGCGTCAAAAAAGATATACCTGTCCGGATAGCGGTTCTTGATCCGCTCCACGAACTCGATCATACGGTTGGAGGAGAAAAACTCCGCGGCACTCTCCAGGTGACTGCCCAGGGGTACCACCCTGAGTCGCGGGATACCCGAGGCGTACAGGATCTGTTCAATGTCTATGGAGCTGTCGATCAGATAATCGGTGAGCCCCAGCTCCGGGCTCACCGGCAGCAGGCGGTCAATGGCCGAGTCGTAGAGATTACAGTCGACAATCAGTGAGGTCTTGGTTTGATCCAGGGCAAAGGCGGCGGCCAGGTTGGCGGTAACGAAGGTTCCGCCGCCTTTTGCGGTAACCGAGCTGACCAGGCAGGAAAAGTTTTTACGCCTGACCTTCTGCATCAGGTTTGTGCGCAGATCGCGAAAAGTGTTCAGTACCTTGCGATTGGACATTCCGTGATGAATGATCTTCAGGCGATTCAACTCAGCACTGTCAAACTCGCCGACTTCAGACATCGTGCGAATCTGCTGGCTGGCCTTTTCCATATCTTTCCTGGTCAGTTCAACAACTTTTGAGGTTTCACTCATCACAGCACTCTACCTTTTAATTGGCAATCAGTTTGATATAGGCAACGCCGCCGTAAACCAATGCAACCATTAGCAAGATGCTTCCAAGCACCAATACGTCAAAGTTCCAGACCCGCCTGGCGATCGGCGTCGACATATGCGGTACTACTGCCAGCAACGGCGCCTGCACGGCGCTGAGCTGGCTGGCAAAGCGAATCCGCGGGTCGAAGAACACATAGACCACCAGCAGGCCCAGCGGAATCAGGATGCCGATGAAAGGGCCTACCACCGCAAAGTGCATGAACGTCAGCCCTTGCGGATTCAACGGGAAGCTGGCCGGTTCCTGGATTTTATAGCTGACGCCCTGGCCCTCGATATCCAGGGTCATCGACAGCCGGGCCTTTTCCTTGCGTTCTAGCATGTCCTCATAGATGCCTTTGTTGACATCGTAATCGCGATTCAGCTCCGCCAGCTCGGCCTGCCCCTCGGCGATTCTTTTCAACCGCTCATGCTCTTTGACCAACAGCGTCTCGGTCGCCGCCAGGCGCCGCTGTTTGGTCTGCAGCTCCACTTTGGCTTCGGAGAGCTTCTCCCGCAGGGTATTGTAAAGCGGATTGATACTGCCGTCCGGGTCCGCCGGCCCCCTGATACCTTCGGTACTGGCGGTGCTGGCATCGGCAATGGAGCGCCGCAGATCTTCGATTTGCAGGCGGATCGCAACCACGTCTGGATAGGTATCGGTATAGGTCAATAGCAGAGCGTCGAGTTCCTGCTGTTTGAGCGCCAGCCTTTCGCGAAAGACATCGGCCTTGTAGCGGCGGGCGACAAACTGGCTTTCGCGACCCAGTTCGTCTTCGATGGTTTTGATACGCGTGCGGGTATCGTCAATATCGAGTTTGGCCCGTTCGACTTCCGACCGCAGTTCGGCAATTCGCCCCTTGACGGTGTTTTCATTGCCGTCCACGCTGGCAGCTCTGAATGCCTTGAGATTTTCCTCAGCTTCCTGCAGCTGCTCCTTGTAGGCCTTTACCTGTTTGTCGATAAACTCGTAGGCCTCACGGCTTTCGTTGCGCTTGGTCTCGGCGGAGTCCTTGATGAAGATATCGACGATCGCCGTCAGCACTTCGAAGCTCTCCTCCGGACTGCCGGAGGTGTAGCTGATCTTAATGTAACTGCTCTTGCCGATCGGCCTGACGGTAATACCGCGACGCAGGCGCCTGACCACCCCCTCCAGTTTCGCCGGCGTATCGGCCTCGCTGGCAAGTCCGGCGGCATAGGCCACTTTGTTGAGTATTCTGGGAGAGTAAATAACCTCCTGGACGATACGATTGTGGTTCTGCACCTTGGTCACCGCAGCCTGGCCGGACAGCAGCGGGCGAATGATATTCTGCTGGTCGGCAAATACCGTGGCACTGGACTCGTAGGTCTGCGGGTAGTAATTTCCCACCGCCAGCGCCGCCACACTCACTACGGCAAAACAGAGGGCGACCTTGATGCGGTTTTCATAGGCCTCACGGGCAACCACCTTGATATAGTCGATAATCATCGAGAACTGGTCGTTTTGCATGGCGTTCGTCTGTCGTTACCTTTGGTTAGAGTCCAAACTGCCGTTAGTACCCGGGCCGGTGTCGGCAACCGTACCGGGACCGGCAGCCAATCAGAAAGCCTTCTCCGGCACCGTAATGATGTCAGATGGCATCAGTGTATAGTTGGAGCGCACATCGCCACCGGTCAGAATGTCGTCGAGATACACCGCATGCACCTCGATACCGCTATCGGTCAGCCGGTAGAGCTTGGCGTCATTGGCATCGCCAAATTCATTGACGCCGCCCGCCAGCAACACCAGATCGAGTACCGTCATACCTTTGCGATAGGGCATGGATTGCGGGCCGTTGACCGCACCGGTGATACGCACGCGATTGACAAACTCCATACTGTTGGCGCCGGTAACGATCACAGTTACCTGGGGTGTGCGAATATACCTTTCCAGTTCTTTGGTAATTTCAGCGGCCAGCGCCTCCGCGCTTTTACCCGCCGCAAACAAATCGCCGGCCAGCGGAATGGAAATTTTGCCGTCCGGGCGCACCGGAACACCAATCGACAAATCGCCGTTCTTCCACACGACTATCTGCAGCTGATCGCCAACCCCAATCTGGTAAACGTCCTTGGTATACTCCGGCACCTCCTTGGGCAGATCCGAGAAAACCCGATTCGGACTGCACCCGGAAACCGCAACTGCCAGGGCACATAGCATCATTAAAATTATATTTTTCACTGTATTCTCCATTACTGGTGGTCATCGACGAACAAATAACTTCTCTCTCAGAGAAACCTAGCGCACACCCTTACCCAGCAGCACTACCTCGACCGTTTGAATCATTATCAGAAGATCCATCAGAAAGCTGTGGTTCTTCATGTAATAGAGGTCGTAGCGCAACTTGCCCTTGGCGTCCTCCTGCGAGGCGCCATAGGGATATTTTAATTGTGCCCATCCCATAAGGCCCGGCTTGACTCGGTGCCGGGTATCGTAGAACGGGATTTTTTCCGAGAGTTCCTTTACAAACTCCGGCCTCTCCGGCCGCGGTCCGACGAAGCTCATATCGCCTCTGATCACGTTGTACAGCTGGGGCAGTTCGTCCAGGCGGGTATTGCGGATAAAAGCCCCCACCCTGGTCACTCTGCTGTCGTTTTTTTGTGCCCAGACCGCACCGTCTTTTTCGGCGTCCTGCCGCATACTTCTGAACTTATAGATCCGAAACGGCTTGCTGTTCAGCCCCACCCGCTCCTGCGAATAAATCAGTGGCCGCCCGGTTTCCAGGTAGACGGCCAGGGCTGTCAACAACATCAGCGGCCACAATATTACCAGAAGTATGATGCTGACCGTTATGTCGAATGCACGCTTGACAAAGTCACGGCTTCTGGAATAGCGAAAACCGTCCGAAAACAGCATCCAGCCGGGGTGCAGCAGATCCACCTCGACTTTGGAAAGCTCGCGCTCGCAGAACGACAACACGTCGTTGACTACCACGCCGTCGAGCTTGCAGTCCAGCAGGGCCTCCAGCGGAAACCCGCCGCCGTGACTGCGGCGGCGTTCATCCGGCGCCACCACCACCTCGCTGATCTGGTGCTCGCGGGTATAATCGCGCCAGTTATCCGGAACCGGCTGTATCAGACTCGGGTCCACCTTGATATCGTCACCCTCGGCGGCAAAACACTTGTAGACTTCCAGGTCAAAGCCCGACTCCTCGCGCTGAATGGTGTCGACAATCTCCTTGGCGCGCCTGCCCGCTCCCAGCAGGATTATCCGGCGGCTGAGATTGCCGGCATCTATGACCTTGAAAAACACCCAGCGCACCACCAGCACCAGCCCGAAGCCGGCCATTACCGACCAGAACAGCGCCCCGCGTCCCAGGTAGAAACCCGGAAACACATAGTAAAGAATCGTCAGCACCCCACCGCCCAGCAGGCAGAAGCTCACCAGGGTGCGCAGCGCCATACTGGAAAACCCCTCCTTCACATAGGAGAGGTAAACGCCCATCGATACCGTGCAGCAACTCATAACACCGGCAAACACCAGCGCACGGGTAAACAGGTCGTGCTGTTCACCACCACTATTGGTCGGCATACCGAGAATAAAGCCTATTCCTATATATACAGCGGCTATAAGCAGGCCAAATTCAATAAAACCGAGCGCCAGGTACCACTTGTGCAAGTGGTGTCCCAAAATTCTAACGTGTGACAATTGCAGATATCCTTAGCTGTACTTCAAGTGCGCCTGTCTTACTTCTTTATAACCCTGCTAACCCGCCATAATATTGTCTGTGTTTTTTACATAACATGTCTTTAGAAGCACATTTTAGAAAATACGTGCAAAAAGCCTGCCGCAACGACGTGCCGGGGCATATTTTCGGCCACTCCTGCCAGCCTGCCAAGCCACGCCGCAGTCACCGAAGGCATGCGGCGGCTATGCTGCCACCACAGTGTGGCGCTGATGTTATCGAAGCTTCATTGCAGCTGTTTAAAACGCCCGCAGGCGCTCTCGAAACCCTGCGGGTCATGTCGCGGGCGGCCAGTGCAGTCAGCGTACCGACCGGTTTAGCGAGACCTGATCAATCCGCCCCAATCACCATATCCACGGCCCGGAACAGCGCGCGGGCTTTATTCATGGTTTCTTTCCATTCGAGTTCGGGCACCGAATCGGCGACGATCCCGCCACCGGCCTGCAGATAGAGCTGCCCGTCTTTGATCACTGCGGTGCGGATGGCAATGGCGGTGTCCATGGCCCCGTTCCAGCCGATATAGCCCACCGCGCCGCCGTAGATACCGCGCTTCTCCGCTTCCAGTTCATCGATGATTTCCATGGCGCGAATCTTTGGCGCACCGGAAAGTGTACCGGCCGGTAGAGTCGCCCGCAGCACGTCCATCGCCCCGAGTCCGCGCCTGAGCCGCCCGGTGACATTGGAGGTGATGTGCATGACATGGGAGTAGCGCTCGACGATCATTTTCTCGGTCAATCGCACACTGCCGGTTTCACTGACCCGGCCGACATCGTTGCGACCGAGGTCTATCAACATCAGGTGTTCGGCCAGTTCCTTGGGATCATTAATCAGTTCCCGCTCCAGCGCGGCGTCTTCCTCCGGGGTATGGCCGCGGCGGCGGGTGCCGGCAATCGGCCTCAGCGTGACCGCGCCCTCCTCCAGCCGCGCCAGAATCTCGGGGCTGCAGCCGACGACCTGGTGGTCGTCCAGATCGAGAAAATACATGTAGGGAGACGGATTGAGACTGCGCAGTGCGCGATACATATTGATCGGCTCGGCGCTGAACGGCAGTGACAGGCGCTGCGACGGTACCACCTGCATGATATCGCCGGCCAGCGCATATTCCTTGATCTTTTCCACCGCCGCCCGGTAGCCGCGCTCGCCCATATGGGAGTGAAAGTGCGACTCCGCATAGCCGCGGGCCTGTAACTGCAGCGGCGCCACAGCCGGCAGCGGCTGTTGCAATTGCGCCTCGAGATCGGCCAGGCGCCGGCAGGCATCCCCGTAGGCGTCACTGGCGCCGGGGTCTGCATGCACGATCAATATCAGCTTGCCGGCCAGGTTGTCGAATACCAGTACCTCATCCGATACCATCAACAGAATATCGGGGTTGCCCAGTACGTCATCCGGCACCGAAGCCTTGAGCCTGGGTTCCACATAGCGCACGCAGTCATAGCCGAAATAGCCCACCAGGCCACCGTTGAAACGCGGCAGACCCGGCAGCTCCGGCGCCCGGTAGCGGGCTTTGAACGCCTCGACGAAAGCCAGCGGATCCGGGTGCCGGCAGGACTCCTCCAGCTCTCCGTCGAGGCTCACCCTCACCTCTTCGCCAAACACTTTCAGCACCCGCCGCGCCGGCAGCCCGAGGATGGAATAGCGCCCCCACTTTTCACCGCCGTGCATGGATTCCAGCAGGTAGGAATAGGGTCCGCGAGCCAGCTTCAGATAGCTCGACAGGGGGGTCTCGAGGTCGGCCAGGACCTCGCGCACCACCGGGATACGGTTATAGCCCTGTGCCGCCAGGGCGGTGAATTGTTCGGGTGTCATCGGTCTTCCTTCCGGCTATAGCCGCGTGCTGGTCCGGCAGCGGGCGGATCGCCGCGACCGCCTGCCCCGCCGTCATGCCGCGGGATGGAGCAACGCGAAATAAAACAACGCGAATTGAAACAACGCGAATTGAAACAACGTAAAACAAAACAGCGTAAAATAAATCGACATCAAACCCGGGCTAACTGCTCGCGCATCGCGTCGATGGCCTGGCGATAATCCCCGGCGCCGAAGATCGCCGAGCCGGCGACAAAGGTATCCGCCCCCGCCGCCGCGATAGCGCCGATATTATCGGCAGTGACGCCGCCGTCGACCTCGAGCCGCAGCGGCAGCCCCGCAGCGTCGATCAGCGCGCGCGCCTCGCGCAGTTTGTCCAGGGTATAGGGTATGAATTGCTGCCCGCCAAAGCCCGGGTTGACCGACATCAGCAATAGCATATCCAGCTGCTCGAGCACATAGCGCACCGATTCCAGGCCCGAGGCCGGATTCAGTACCAGGCCCGCCTGACAGCCGGCACTTTTAATCAATTGCAGCGAGCGGTCGATATGTTTGGATGCCTGCGGATGAAAGGTGATATAGCTGGCGCCGGCATCGGCAAACTGGCCGATCAGCGCGTCCACCGGCTCCACCATCAGGTGTACATCGATGGGCGCGCTGATGCCGTAATCCCTGAGCGCTTTGCAGACCATGGGCCCGATGGTCAGGTTCGGCACATAGTGATTGTCCATCACGTCGAAATGAACCATATCGGCACCGGCGGCAAGCACGCGCTCCACCTCTTCCCCGAGGCGGGCAAAGTCGGCGGCGAGGATGGACGGGGCGATCTTGAATGCTTGCATAGGGTTACCAATAATCAATACTGTGACTGCTGTAGTGAACCGGGCCAGGCGCCGGCCACGCAAAAGCGGATTGTACTGGAGAAGGCATGCACGCCCAACGCCAATGTAAGCTATTTCAGCATTTATCAAACTGCATGGCCGCCACGGCATTGGTTGCGGGCACGGTTGCGGGCACAGCCCTGGCCCAGCCGCAGGCCGAGCCCGCGGCAGCCGCCGAACCACAGACGGCGGCGGCCGCTGCCGCCAAGGCAGACGCCAATACGCAAGGCGACAACGACAATAACAACGGCAATATCGACAATATGGACACCCATCCCAGCCGCGAACAGCGCGATATGCAGCTGCTGGCTGCCAAGCTGCCGGCCGACTCGGTGCACTGGCTGGAAGCGGAGGGTGAGTCATTTCTGGCGATCTACGAGGCCGACTATACCGGCTCCCCCCAGGGCGCAGTGCTGATCCTCCACGCCGAGGGCCGGCACCCGGCCTGGCACTCGGCTCTGGAGGCAATCCGCCGGGAGTTGCCGCAGCACGGCTGGGCAACCCTGGCAGCCGCACTGCCCAGCCCGGCAGTGCCGGCAGTTCCGGCGCGTCCGGCGCCGCCACCGCCCGCACCCGCCCAGGCGGCGGAATCGGCACCGGCACCGGAGTCGGACCAGGCATCGCCGCCCGACCCGGCGGACACTGGCGAAACCGCGCAGCCGGGGGAGAGCGAAGAAGTCTTCAATGACGCTACCGGCGCAATCGGCGACGGCAGCGCTGCACCGGCCGCCGCCGCGGAGCCGGCTGCGGCCCCGCCCAAGCCGGTGGAACAGCGGGTCAACGCGCGCCTGAACAGCGCCCTGCAGTTTCTGCAGCAGCGCGGCATGTTGAATCTCGTCATCCTCGGCCACGGCGTCGGCGCGGCCCGCGCCGCCGAATTCTATCGCGCCTTTCACGCCTCGGCGGCGGGCGGGCGGCAGGGCGGCGCCATATCGCCGCTGCGGGCACTGATCTTCATCAATGCCCGCAACCGCATTCCAATGACCGAAGTCGACCTGCCCCTGAGCCTGACCGACCCGGCGCTACCGGTGCTGGACCTCTACTATCGCACCGACCTGCGCGACCAGAGGGAAGCCGAACGGCGCCGGCAGCAGGCAAGGCGCCAGCGCCTGGAAAACTTTGTGCAATTGCGCATGCCGCGGCAGATCAGTGAACTCGACGCCGATAAAAACCCCCTGCTGCGGCGCGTGCGCGGCTTTCTCGACCGCTATGCCGCCGGCATGGAAATCGACGAGGCCGGGGCCGGGCGCTAGGGGCTTCTAGTGTCCACTATCGCGCCGCAGTGCCGCCAGGCGCTGCGGCGTGCCAATATCATGCCAGAGGCCGCGGTAGACTTCCGCCGCCAGCTGCCGCGCGCCGATATAATGGTCG
>JANQMH010000040.1 GCA_028280195.1 Exilibacterium sp. | reverse complement strand
TGACCGGCAGCCTCGAGGTACCGGTGGGGCGCCTGCGCAAAATGAATATGGGTGCCGAATACCTGTCTGCCTTTACCGTGGGCGACCAGTTGCTGTGGGGGGCGGCCGAGCCGCTGCGGCGAATACTGCGCATTCTGATTGAAGCCTGACAGGTAACGAGCCATGAGTGATAGCTATGATGTAGCCGTGGTGGGCGCCACTGGTGCTGTGGGTGAGGCCATGCTGGAGATCCTGCACCAGCGCAAGTTCCCGGTCGGCAAATTGCATGCGCTGGCCAGCGAAGACTCGGCCGGCGGCAGTGTGATGTTTGGCGGCAAAGCCCAGCGGGTGCGCGATCTCGCCGGCTTCGATTTCTCCGCCGTGCAGATCGGCCTGTTTGCCGCCGGTGCCGCTGTTGCGGCCGAACACGGGCCGCGGGCTGCGGCGGCCGGTTGTGTGGTGATAGACAGTACCTCGCAGTTTCGCTACGACGACGATGTCCCGCTGGTGGTGCCGGAGGTCAATCCGGCGGCGCTGGCCGACTACCGCCGGCGCGGTATTGTCGCCAACCCGAACGGCTCTGCCATACAGCTGCTGGTGGCGCTAAAACCGATTTATGATGCGGTGGGTATCGAGCGCATCAATGTCAGCACCTACCAGGCCGTTTCCGGCGCCGGCAAGGCGGCGGTGGAAGAACTGGCCGGGCAGACCGCACAGCTGCTCAACGGCCAGGGTGCGCGGTGCCGGGTCTTTGCCAAACAAATCGCCTTTAATTGCCTGCCCCAGATCGACACTTTCGAGGATAACGGCTATACCAGAGAAGAGATGAAAATAGTGTGGGAGACGCGCAAGGTACTTGCCGACGCGCAGCTGCGGGTAAATCCCACCTGTGTTCGCATTCCGGTTTTTTACGGTCACTCGGCGGCGGTTCACATCGAGACCGGTGACCCGATCAGCGCCGAACAGGCCCGCGCCCTGCTGCGCGATGCAGCCGGTGTGGCGGTGATGGACGAGCGCGCCGACGGCGGCTACCCCACGCCAATCGAGGACGCGGTGGGTTGCGATCAGGTGTTTGTGGGGCGTATCCGCGAGGATATCTCCCACGGCCGCGGCCTGAATTTGTGGATTGTGTCAGATAATGTGCGAAAAGGCGCGGCCTTAAATAGCGTACAAATTGCTGAAGAGTTGATAAAAACCTATTTATAATGAATACTTACGGCCACAAGTGAATATATATTCGAGGTTTGGGGCCTAATCTTCGTGCTATCGGCCTACGACCCGGCCTCCGAAACCGGTATTGCTTATTACATCCCGGACCCGGGTGCCCGAAAATACCTGCTGGTGGAACGATCAGCTCAATGGGTGGCACAAGGGGGCAAGGAGATAATAAAAGGATCATCCTATGCGTGTTCGTAAGCTGACTTTGGCTGTGGGATTGGTTGCTGCACTGGGTGCTGAAATGGCAGCGGCCCTGGGCTTGGGTGAAATCAAACTCAATTCCGCGCTCAACCAGCCGCTCGATGCCGAAATCAAATTACTGCAAATCAGAAACCTTACAGCGGACGAAATCCTGGTAGCGCTGGCCAGCCGCGAGGACTTTGATCGCGCCGGGGTCGAGCGGCTATTTTTTCTGTCGGATCTCAGGTTTCGGGTGGTACTCGATCACCCCTCCGGCCCGATCGTACGCGTTACCTCGCGCAAACCCGTGCGCGAACCCTACCTGAACTTTCTGCTCGAGACACAGTGGCCGACCGGCAGGCTGCTGCGCGAATACACCTTACTGATGGATCTGCCGGTATTCGGCGACCAGCCCGCGGCACCGGTGCGGGGTGCCCAGACCCGGCCGCAGGCCGCTGCGCCGCCGCGGCCCGCGGCGCCACCGCCGGCCCCGCCGCGCGCCGCGCCTGAGTACAGTCAGCCGCAGCAGCCCGGGCGCGCCAGCCCCAGCCGCACGGTCGATGTCTATGGTCCGGTGACCAGCAACGACACGCTGTGGCAGATCGCCCAGCGGGTGCGCCCGGATCGCAGTGTATCCATACAGCAAACCATGCTGGCACTGCAGCGCATCAACCCCGGCGCCTTTATCAACAACAATATCAATCTGCTGCGCAGGGGGCAGGTCCTGCGGGTGCCGAGCCTGGATGAGATTTATTCGCTGTCGGCACAGCAGGCGGTGGCCGAAGTGGCCATCCAGAATGCTCAGTGGGCCGGCGGTGAGGCCGGCGGCAGAGTCACCGGTGCCCAGCTGGATGGCGGGCGCCGCACCGCGAGTGACGGCGGTGCCCGGCCGAGCGGGCAGGGGCGCGTCAAACTGGGGGCGCCCGGCGATGCCGAAAGTGCCCTGGCCGGCCGCGGCAGCGGTGCCACCGACGGCGATATCGAGGCGCTTGAAAACGAGCTTGCAATCACCCAGGAACAACTCGACAAGAGCCAGCGTGACAATGCCGAGCTGAGTTCCCGCATCGGCGATCTGGAGGCCCAGATCGAAACCATGGAGCGCCTGGTGGAAGTCAGCCAGCAGGAGCTGCGCGCGCTGCAGCTGGCTAGCCAGCAGGGCGAGGGCGCCGCAGCGGATGGCGCCGCGGTTGATGCAGGCGCTGCAGTTGACATCGATCTCAGCGCTGTCGGTGAAACCGTCGACGGCGGCGAGACCGCGGCAGCGGCAGATATCACCGCCGAAGCCGCAGCGGCAGACAGTGCCGCAGCCGCAGCGCCGGCGCCCGCACCGGCGGCCGCCACTGCACAGGCTGCGGAGCCCGACCCGACCAAAGTTGTCAGATCGCAGCCGCCCAAGCCGAAATCCTTTATGGATACGCTGCTGGACAATATCCTCTGGCTCGGCGCCGGGCTGGCAGCCGTTCTCGGTGCCATCTTGCTGTTTATGCGCCGCCGCAGCGAGGCGGTGGCGGAGGATGAGGCCATCGGTGATTTCGATCACTTCGATGACAATAATGTTTTCGCCGAACAGGAAAGTGACCCGGTTGCCGATGATCTCGAGATGCCCGACGAAGTCGAGGCCCCGCAGGAGACATTTGCAGAAGAACTCGAGGACACCGACAGCGTCGAACAGGCGCTGGAGACGGTCGAGGCCGAAACCAGCGATGTGGTGGGCGAGGCGGACATCTACATCGCCTACGGCAAATTCGACCAGGCCGAGGATATGCTGCGCAAGGTGCTGGATGACAATCCCGCCCGCACCGATGTCAGGTTGAAACTGCTGGAGGTGTTTTCCGAGTCCAGGCAGGTACAGAAGTTCGATCGCGATTATGCCGAGCTGCTCACCTATAACGACACCGCTGCCAACCAGCGCGCCGCGGAATTGCGCAGCCATATCCCCGATGCCGGCGACTTCGATGCCGCTGCGCCGGCCGCCGCCGAGCCCGACCTGGATGCTGAACTCGAAGCGGCGGAAGATGCCGGTGAACTGAGTCTGGAACTGGATCTCGATGAGGCCGCAGCCGGCGCGGCGGAATCTGACTTCGAAGACCTCGACCTGGACCTGAGTCTCGATACCGACGACGAACTGGATACCCGCGCCGGCGGCGACCTGGCCGGCGCCGACGACAGTCTGGAGCTCGATCTGGATCTCGACGAGACTGACTTGGCCGAAGCGCCCGCGGCCTCCCGCAAAGAGGATCCCGCCCTCGACCTGGAAAGCGCCGATACTGAACTCAGTCTCGATCTGCAGGATACCAATACCGATCTCGACGATCTGACCCTGGAGCTGGATCAGGCCGGCGATGCGGTTGCCGATACCGCCGACGACGCACTGGCGCTGGACCTCTCTCTCGATGAGGAGCTCGATGATCTGGATCTCGCCGACGCCGGCGCAGAGGCTGCAGCGGCTGGGCAGGGCGCGGCGGCGGATGCGCTGGATACCTCGCTGGATACGCTGGATACCTCTCTGGACGAAAGCCTCGACAGCGACGATTTCGACCTTGAGATGGGCGATGTCGATATGGCAGCACTCGATCAGGAAGTCGAGGAGCTGGCTGCGAACCTCGATCTCGACGATGCCGGGGATGGCAGCGCGGGCGTCGCCGAGTTGGATATGGAGGCCGAACTCGACGGTCTGGATATCGAGGAGGGCGATCTGGATATGCCGGCCAAACCGGCGATGGAGGAACCGGTAACTGATTTCGATACGCTGCAGCCGGCGCAGAGCGGCAGCGGCGCTGAGGTTGTCGAACTCCAGGCGCTTGAAAGCGCCGATGACGAGGTTTTCGACACGGCGCTGGCGGCGGTGCCTGATAACGCCAGTGCCGGCGATACTCTGGCGGCGGCCAACGATACCGATATCGACAGCGCGGCCCTGGATCGTGGCGCCGACCTGTCAGATGAAAATGCCGAGCTGGATTTTCTCGCCGACACCGACGAGGCTGCCACCAAGCTCGATCTGGCCCGCGCCTATATCGATATGGGGGACAAGGACGGCGCCAAGGACATCCTCGATGAGGTGGCGGAAGAGGGCAACGACCAGCAGCGCCACGAGGCGCAGGAGCTGCTGTCGCGCATGTGAGCGGTCCGCCGCCGGCGCAATTCAGAAGGCTTCGTGCGGCTAGCGTGCGGGGCCTTTGGCAGTCATGAGCCAGCCCAACAGACCTTATACACGCAACGGCGAGTTTTTACCCGGGCAGCAGTGGCCGCCGGGCATGACCCGGGTGGCCTTGGGTGTGGAGTACAACGGCGCCGGTTTTCACGGCTTCCAGGCCCAGCGCAGTGGTGTCGCCACGGTCCAGCGGACGCTGGAGGCGGCGCTGTCGAGCATTGCCGACGAAGCCGTTACGCTGGTATGTGCCGGGCGCACCGATGCCGGGGTACACGCTACCAACCAGGTCGTGCACTTTGATACCCTGGCCGAACGCAAAGACCGGGCCTGGGTGCTGGGCACCAACACCCGCCTGCCCGATACCATCAGCGTGCGCTGGGCCTGCAATGTCGCGCCGCAGTTTCACGCGCGTTTCAGCGCGCTGCGGCGCAGTTACCGCTACGTGATCTACAATGGCGCCGTGCGAACTGCGCTGCAACACGATCAGTTCACTTATTTTCACCGCCCCCTCGATCTCGGTGCCATGCGCAGCGGCGCCGCTGCGCTGGTCGGCGAGCACGACTTCAGTGCTTTCCGCGCCGCTCAGTGCCAGGCCCAGAGTCCGGTGCGGCATATCTACCGCTTCGATATCGCGCGCATTGGCGATCTGGTGATTTTCGAGGTGCAGGCCAACGCGTTTTTACACCATATGGTGCGCAATATTGCCGGTGTGCTGCTGGCGGTGGGTTGCGGTGACTATCCACCGCAGTGGGTGGCGGAGGTGCTGGCCGGCGGCGATCGCAATATCGCTGCAGCGACTGCGCCGGCGGCGGGGCTGTACCTGGTTGCGATTGCGTATCCGCGGGAATTTGCCTTGCCGGCCTCGCTGCCCGGGCCGCATTTTTTACCCCATGCGCTGGGGGCACTGCCGGGGGCGGGGAGTCGGGGCTGAGGGCCGGGTACCACTAATGGTTAATGTAGTGTTTAAAATGTAGTGTTTAATGCAATGGTTAACGGTGGCGTTTATGGCAGCTCTTTTTTTGGTAGCTCTTGTAGGCGCCATAGGCATCGTAGGCAAGATAGGCCATAAATGCGGCCACGGCAAAGACCATCAGCGTGGGAATCACTTCGCTAAGCATCTTCCAGGTCCTCGATAAGTGACTGGATCTGTCGGTAATTCCATATGCCGAATCCAATACCGAAAATAACGATCAGCGCCGCTCCCAGCAGCATGAGATCGCTCACTCTGTCGGCGCTGTTCACCGCCCAGCCGGTAACGGCAAATATAGCTGCCAGCGCGGCAAAAAACATCTTTTCGTGAAAGGCGATTTTGGCCTTTAGTTTATCAGACTTCGACACGCTTTTCTCAGTTCCATTGATATTATTTAAGTTTTTGATTTTATTGAATATTTTAAACTGGCCGGGGCGGCGGGCGGGCCGCGGCATGCGGCCTTTCGAGCCCTTTGTCGGCGACATGTCCGCGGCAGCTGCGGCGCGCCGCCAGGGCGCATTTTAAAGGTTTGTCACAAGTCTGTATATATATACAAATAGTGATTTTAATAGCTTGAAATATAAGGGAAAACATCGCTTCCCGGGGCGTATTCTGGTAGTATCCGCGCTTTGTCGAACGGGCTGTTTTTATGGCTGCTCAGGTCAGGGTCAAAATCTGCGGTATCACCAGTGTCGGCGATGCGCAGGTGGCGGTGGCGGCGGGTGCCGATGCCATCGGCCTGGTTTTTTATCCGGCCAGCCCGCGTTTCGTCGACGCCGGGCAGGCGCGGGCGATCGCCGAGTGCGCCGGCCCCTTCACCACGGTGGTGGGCCTGTTTGTCGATGCCGGCGCAGAGTTTGTCGGGGAGGTGCTGTCCCGGGTCCCGCTGCATCTGCTGCAGTTTCACGGCGGCGAAGCGCGCAGCTACTGCGAGCAGTTTCGGCGCCCCTATCTGAAGGCCCTGCGCATGAAGGCGGATTTGGATATAGGCGCGGCCATGGCCGAGTACGGTTCGGCCGCCGGCATCTTGCTCGATGCCTACCGCGAGGGCGTGCCGGGCGGTACCGGCGAGACTTTCGACTGGGCGCGGGTGCCGCGGCAGGCGCCCGCACCGCTGGTGTTGGCGGGGGGGCTGAATTGTGGCAACGTGGAGCGCGCGATTGCCGCAACCCGCCCCTACGCGGTGGATGTCAGCGGCGGGGTGGAGTCGGCTCCCGGGCGCAAAGACCCGCGCAAGGTGGCCGACTTCGTCGCCGCCGCCAGGCAGGCGCGGTCGTTTTAGGTCGTTCTAACGGCAACGGGCAGGCTACATTGCAATCCGGCATTTTGTGCCACTGCGTATAAAGCGCTTTGCCCTTAACAATTGAGTAGCAGCAGACCATGCAAACCATTGATTACCGCAGCGTACCCGATGCCAGGGGCCACTTTGGCCCTTACGGCGGCAAGTTCGTTTCCGAAACACTGATGCCGGCCCTGCAGGAGTTGGAGGAAATCTATCAGCGCCTGAAAAACGACAGCACTTTTCTGGCCGAGTTCGACCGGGATATGGCCCACTATGTGGGGCGTCCGTCTCCACTCTACCTGGCCGAGCGCTGGAGCCGCGAAGTCGGCGGTGCGCAGATTTATCTGAAGCGCGAGGACCTCAATCACACCGGTGCACACAAGGTCAACAACACCATCGGCCAGGCCCTGCTGGCGAAGCACACCGGCAAGCGCCGGGTGATTGCCGAAACCGGTGCCGGCCAGCACGGCGTCGCCAGTGCCACGGTAGCGGCGCGGCTGGGGCTGGAGTGCCAGGTGTTTATGGGCGCGGAGGATGTCAAACGCCAGGCGCTCAATGTCTACCGCATGAAACTGTTGGGTGCCGAGGTGGTACCGGTCACCTCCGGCTCGCGCACCTTGAAAGATGCCATGAACGAGGCCATGCGCGATTGGGTCACCAATGTCGACGATACCTTCTATATCATCGGCACCGTCGCCGGCCCCCATCCCTACCCGCAACTGGTGCGGGATTTTCAATCCATTATCGGCCGCGAGGCACGCCAGCAGTGCCTGCAGCAAAGCGGCCGCCTGCCCGATGCGCTGGTTGCCTGTGTCGGCGGCGGCTCCAATGCCATCGGCCTGTTTCATCCGTTTCTGCAGGATGCCGGCGTCGCCATGTACGGGGTCGAGGCCGGCGGCCTGGGTCTGCACAGCGGCAAGCACGCCGCGCCGCTGAGCGACGGCGTTCCCGGTGTGCTGCACGGCAACCGCACCTATCTGATGGAAGATGAAGATGGCCAGATCATCGAAACCCACTCGGTGTCGGCGGGGCTCGACTACCCGGGCGTAGGGCCGGAGCACGCCTGGCTGAAAGACATGAAGCGGGTCGAGTACGTCGCCGTCAACGACGATGAAGCGCTGGCGGCTTTTCGCAAACTGACCCGGGTGGAAGGTATCATGCCGGCCCTGGAGTCCAGCCACGCACTGGCTTATGCCGAAAAGCTGGCGCGGCAGATGCCGGCCGACAAGACGATAGTCGTCAACCTGTCCGGGCGCGGTGACAAGGACATTCTCACCGTTGCCGATATCGATGGTATCGAGGTATAACAGCGCTATGGCGAGCCAATCGACAAATCGCATCAACCGCCGCCTCGGCGATTTGCGCGCGCAGGGGCGCAAGGCGCTGATTACCTACATTGTCTGCGGCGACCCTGATCTCGACGCGACGATACCGGCCATGCATGCGCTGGTGCGGCAGGGCGCCGATATTATCGAACTGGGCGTGGCGTTTTCCGATCCCATGGCCGAAGGGCCGGTGATCCAGCGCGGGCACGAGCGTGCACTGGCCAAGGGCGCCAGTTTGCGGCGGACACTGGAGCTGGTAAACACTTTCCGGAAAACTGACAGTGATACGCCGCTGGTATTGATGGGCTACGCCAATCCGATCGAGCGCATGGGCTATGGCGAATTTGCCCGCGCCGCGGCCGAGGCCGGTGTCGATGGTCTGCTGACAGTGGATCTGCCGCCGGAGGAGGCCGCCGCCCTCAACCGCGAGCTGCAGGCGGCGGCCATCGAAAACATCTTTCTGCTGGCGCCCACCACCTCGCGCGAGCGGGCCGAGCAGATTGCGTCTCTGGCCGGCGGCTTCCTCTACTATGTTTCCCTGAAAGGAGTGACAGGGGCCGGTCACCTCGATGTCGATGACGTCAGACACAAAGTCGATGCCTTGCGCGAGCTTACCGAACTGCCTATCTGTGTGGGTTTCGGCATCAAGGATGCGGCCTCCGCCAAAGCCATCGCCGCCAGCGCCGATGGCGCGGTGGTGGGCAGCGTACTGGTGGATTATATGGGCAGCCGGGCGGGTGCTGACGCCGCCGCCGTTGCCGAGGGGCTGGCGCAGCTGGTGGCACCGATCCGCGCCGGTCTCGACGAACTGTGAACCGCGGACTTGCAAACCTGTAAAACGGTTTGCAAACGAGATAGCCGGGCGCCTAAAGAGCAGAGCGAGAAAAGAGTAGGACCAATGAGCTGGTTGGATAAAATTGTACCCTCGGTGGTGCGTTCCGAAGGCAAGCGCGGCAGCAGCAAAGTGCCGGAGGGCCTGTGGAAAAAATGTATCAAGTGCGGCGCCGTTCTGTATCGCCCGGAGCTGGAGCGCAACCTCGATGTGTGTCCCAAGTGCGACCACCATATGCGCATCGGCGCGCGCAAGCGACTGGATATCTTTCTCGACAGCGACGGGCGCGAGGAACTGGCTGCGGATGTGGAGCCGATTGACCGGCTCAAATTCAAGGACGTGAAAAAGTACCGCGACCGGCTCAGCAGTGCGCAGAAGGCCACCGGCGAAAAGGATGCGCTGGTTGCCATGAAAGGCGAACTCCACGGCCAGCCGATTGTTGCCGCAGCTTTTGAATTCGCCTTTCACGGCGGTTCCATGGGCTATGCCGTGGGTGAAAAATTCACCCGTGCCGCGCAGCTGGCGCTGGAGGAGAATATACCGCTGGTATGTTTCTCCGCTACCGGCGGCGCGCGTATGCAGGAGGCGTTGATCTCACTGATGCAGATGGCCAAGACCAGCGCCGTGATCGAGCGGCTGAAACTGCAGGGCACACCGTATATTTCGGTGATGACCGATCCGGTCTACGGCGGTGTTTCCGCCAGCCTGGCGCTGCTCGGGGATATCAACGCCGCCGAGCCGGGCGCCCGCGCCGGCTTTGCCGGGCCCAATATTATCGAGCAGACCATTCGCCAGAAGCTGCCGAAGGGTTTTCAGCGCAGTGAATTTCTGCTCGAGCACGGCGCCATCGATATGATTCTGCACCGCCGCGATATGCGCGCGCGCATCGCCGCCATTCTCGCCAAGCTCACCCACCGGCCGGCCGCTTAGCGTTCTACCCATGAGATTTACAGCGCTGCACGACTGGCTGGAGTGGCTGCAACAATCCCACCCCAGCGCCATCGATCTGGGGCTGGAGCGGGTCGGCGCGGTGGCGCAAAAACTCGGCCTGCTCAGCGGCACCCCCACCATCATCACCGTTGCCGGTACCAACGGCAAAGGTTCCTGTGTCGCCGCCATGGAGCAGATACTGCTGCAGGCGGGCCGGCGGGTGGGCGCCTACACCTCTCCCCATCTGCAGCACTACTGCGAGCGTATCCGCCTGCAGGGGCAGCCGGTGTCCGAGCAGCGCGTGTGCCGGGCGTTTGCGCGTATCGATGCGGCCCGCGGCGATATCAGCCTGACCTATTTTGAATTCGGCACCCTGGCCGCGGTCGACATCTTTATGGCGCCGGGTGCGGGCCTGCAGCCGCCCGAGATCCTGCTGCTCGAGGTGGGCCTGGGCGGACGCCTGGATGCGGTGAATCTATGGGATGCGGATATTGCCGTGGTGACCTCCATCGCCCTCGATCATCAGGCCTGGCTCGGCGATACCCGCGAGCTGATCGGGCGCGAGAAGGCCGGCGTGTTTCGCGCCGGCCGCCCGGCGATTTGCGCCGATGCGGCGGCGCCGGCCTCGATTGCCGAAACCGCCGCCAAGGTGGGGGCTGAGCTGCAATTGGTCGGGCGGGACTTTGATTTTCAGCCGGGCGGCGACAGCTGGTCGTTTCGCGGCCGGGATGCGCGCGGCAACGCCGTGCAGCTCGAGGGGCTGGCGCTTCCCGGGCTGCCGCTGCCGAGTGTGGCCGCTGGCTTGCAGGCGCTGTACGGCCTGCCGCAGCCGCCGCCGGCTGCGGACATTCGCGCGGTGTTGCCGCGCCTGACGCTGGCGGGGCGCCTGCAGACCCTGGTCTACGGCGGGGTGCAGCTGGTTTTGGACGTCGCTCACAACCCTGCCGCCGCCGCCTATCTGGGCCGGCGCCTGCGGCAGATGCCGGCAGCCGCACCCACCTGCGCGGTACTGGCGATGATGGCCGATAAAGATATTGCCGCCTGCACCGAGGCCCTGAATACGGTGATCGAGCACTGGTTTGTCGCCGGCCTCGAAGATATGCCGCGCGCCGCCAGTGCCGCGCATCTGCAGCAGGTGCTGAGCGGGCAGGGTGCCCGGGCGCGTGCCTGTGATACAGTGGCCGATGCCTTTGCCGGGGCTGTCGCCCGGGCCGGGCCGGGCGGCCGGGTGGTGGTGCTGGGATCGTTTTTGACCGTGGCCGCGGTACTCGATATCTGCCGCGGCGGCGGCTGAAAGCCATGACCGGGAAGGGGACTCGATGTGGATGACGGTTTAAAACAGCGGCTGGTGGGAGCGGTGGTACTGACGGCGGCCGCGGTGCTGTTCCTGCCGGTACTGTTTGACCGCGAGGTGCGGCGCCCGGTGGATACCAGCAGCCAGATTCCGCCGGCGCCCGGGCTGGTGCCGCTGGAAACGCGCGAGCCGGTGCGGCCCCAGGGTATCGTAGCGGCCAGGGAGCCGCAGCAAATGTTCCAGCCCGACGCCGGCGCCCCGGTCGATGAGACGCCGGCGCCCAAGCGCCTCGACCCCCAGGGCATCCCCGTCGCCTGGGTGGTGCAGGTGGCCAGTTTCAGCAGTGAAAAGCGCGCCCGGGAATTGCGCGAGCGGCTGATCGCCGACGGCTATAAGGCCTATACCCGCGCAGTCACCACCACCAAGGGGCCGGCGATCAGGGTATTTGTCGGGCCGAAAATCGACAAACAGAGCGCCTGGACGGTCAAACAGGAACTCGACAAAGCGCTCGATGTGGAGACGCTGGTGCTGCGCTTTCGCCCCTGAGGGCGCCGGCCCGCTATGGTCACTGATGTCGCAGCTCTGCTAGAATGCACACCCGTCAAAGCGAGTCAGTTGGGCAGCCGTAGAGTATATGAATTGGGCGGACTGGACGATAGTGGCCATATTGGCTGTATCCAGCCTTATTAGTCTTAAACGCGGCTTTGTTCGCGAAGCGCTGTCGCTGGCCAACTGGGTCTTGGCGTTTATCGTAGCCATGACCTTTCGCGACCCGCTGGCCGCCGTTCTGGTAGATACCGTTCAAACCCCCTCTATTCGCGATATGGTCGCCTTCGGGCTGCTGTTTGCCGCTACACTGGTAGTGGGCGCCATGGTTAACTACCTGATTGGCGAACTGGTGAAGATAACCGGTCTGTCGGGAACCGACCGCCTGTTCGGCATGGTGTTTGGCCTCGCCCGCGGCGTTATCGTGGTGGTGGCGGCGCTGTTGCTGGTGCCGGCGCTGGTGCCGATCGACAAAGACCTGTGGTGGCAGGAGTCTGTGCTGATCCCGCACTTTTTGCTGTTGGAGGACTGGTCCCGCAAGACGGCCGCAGAGCTGTCGAACTGGGTGCTGGCGCTGATTAATTGACCCCGGTGGAAATGAGGTAAAACCTGTTATGTGCGGCATAGTCGGTATTGTTGGCAAAAGCGATGTCAACCTGAAACTGTATGGCGCTTTGACCATGCTGCAGCATCGCGGTCAGGATGCGGCGGGCATCGTCACCTGCGACAAGGGCAAGCTGGCGCAACAGAAGGCCAACGGCCTGGTCAGGGATGTGTTCCGCACCCGCCATATGCAGCGGCTGGTGGGTAACATGGGTATCGGTCATGTGCGCTATCCCACCGCCGGCAGTTCCGGTCCGGCGCTGGCGCAGCCGTTTTACGTCAACTCGCCCTACGGCATCGCCCTGGCGCACAACGGCAATCTCACCAATCTCGAGCAGGTATCGGAGCACCTGTACAAATCCGATCTGCGCCATGTCAATACCGACTCGGACTCCGAGGTACTGCTCAATGTCTTTGCCCACGAACTGCAGTCACTGGGCAAGGTGAGCCCCAGTGAGGACGATATTTTCACCGCCATCGCGGCGCTGCACCGGCGCGTGCGCGGCGGCTATGCGGTGGTGGCGCTGATTGCCGGTCACGGCGTAGTGGCCTTCCGCGACCCCCACGGTATCAGGCCGCTGGTATTCGGCAGCCGCGAAACCAAGAAAAAAGGCACCGAGTATATGATCGCCTCCGAAAGCGTGGCGCTGGATGTACTGGGCTATACCCTGGAGCGCGACGTGGCCCCCGGCGAAGCGATCTTCATTGACCGCGACGGCGAGTTCCATACCCGCCAGTGTGCCGAACATCCGGTGTTGTCGCCGTGCATCTTCGAACATGTGTATTTTGCCCGACCGGACTCCATCATGGACGGCGTATCGGTGTATAAGGCGCGCCTGCGGCAGGGTGAGAAGCTGGCCGACAAAATACTGCGCGAGCGCCCCGATCACGATATCGACGTGGTGATTCCCATCCCCGACAGCAGCCGGGTGGCGGGGCAGGCACTGGCGCAGCGGCTGGGGGTCAAGTTCCGCGAGGGGCTGGTGAAAAACCGCTACATCGGCCGCACGTTTATCATGCCCGGGCAGCAGCAGCGCAAAAAGTCGGTGCGGCAAAAACTCAATGCCATCGGCCTGGAGTTCCAGGGCAAGAATGTCATGCTGGTGGACGACTCGATCGTGCGCGGCACCACCTGCAAGCAGATTATTCAGATGGCGCGCGACGCCGGCGCCGCCAAGGTGTATTTTGTGTCGGCCTCGCCGGCGGTGAAATATCCCAATGTCTACGGCATCGATATGCCGGCGGCCAGCGAGCTGATCGCCCACGCTCGCAGCGACGCGGAGATCTGCCGGGAAATCGGCGCCGACTGGCTGCTGTATCAGGATCTCGGCGATCTGCTGGCGGCTTCGGCCGAGGGCAATCCGGCGATCGAAACTTTCGAGGCGGGTGTGTTTACCGGCGAGTACGTAACCGGTGATGTCGACCAGGCCTACCTGGACCGCCTCGCCGCTGCCCGCAACGATGCCAGCAAGGCCGCCGCCAGCAGCGACAGCAGTGACGGCGCCCTGATCGGGCTGCATAATGACGCCTCAGAGGCGTCGTGAGACCACGCGTATGACAGACAATCCGGAAAACGCACTGGCCGGTGCCGATATCGCCACCCTGGCGATCCGCAGCGGCCAGCAGCGCAGTGCCGAGGGCGAGCACGGCGAGCCGATTTTCACCACTTCCAGCTATGTCTTCAGCTCGGCGGCGCAGGCGGCGGCGCGCTTTGCCGGCGCTGAGCCCGGCAATGTCTACTCGCGTTATACCAACCCCACCGTACGCATGTTTCAGCAACGTATCGCCGCGCTCGAAGGCGGTGCGGCGGCGGTGGCCACCTCTTCCGGTATGGCGGCGATTCTCAGCACCTGTATGGCGCTGCTGGCCGCCGGCGACCATATCGTCTGCTCGCGCAGCGTGTTCGGCACCACGACTGCACTGTTGAACAAGTACATGCAGAAATTTGGTGTGCGCACCAGCTTCGTGGCGGCGACCGACTATACCCAGTGGCAGCAGGCCATTACCGCAGATACCAAAATACTGTTTCTGGAAACCCCCTCCAACCCGATCTGTGAAGTGGTGGATATCGCGCGCCTGGCCGAGCTGGCCGGCGCCAATGACTGCCTGCTGGTGGTGGACAACTGTTTTTGCACGCCGGCGCTGCAGCAGCCGCTGGCGCTGGGCGCCGATATTGTGGTGCATTCGGCCACCAAATACCTCGATGGTCAGGGCCGCTGCGTCGGTGGTGTGGTGGTGGGCAGTGCCGAGCATATGGAGGCAGTCACCGCTTTTCTGCGCTCGGCCGGCCCGACCATGAGTCCGTTTAACGCCTGGGTTTTCCTCAAGGGGCTGGAGACACTGCAGCTGCGCATGCAGGCACACTCCGATGCCGCCATGGCCATCGCCCGCTGGCTGTCGGCGCAGCCGGCCATCGAGCGGGTTTTTTACGCCGGCCTGCCTTCCCACCCCGGGCACAGCCTGGCGGCGCGCCAGCAGCGCGCATTCGGCGGTGTACTGTCTTTTTGCGTCAGCGGCGATCAGGCGGCGGCCTGGCGTTTCATTGATGCCACCCGCATCATGTCGCTGACGGCCAACCTGGGCGATGCCAAAACCACCATTGTCCATCCCGCCACCACCACCCACGGGCGCCTGTCGGCGGCGGAAAAAGCCGATGCGCAGATTACTGACAATCTGATTCGCGTGGCGGTGGGGCTGGAAGCCCGCGACGATCTGATCACCGATCTGCAGCGCGGCATCGATGCGCTTTGAGCCGGGCCCGAAGGCGGGGCGAAAAGTGAACCCAAAAGTCGATATAGCCGATTGGGGAGGTGCGGCGCGATGGAAATCCTGATCAAGCGAATTGTGGCCGAAGTCGGCAAGGTGCTGTTGGGCAAGGAGCACCAGGTCAAACTGGCGCTGACCTGCCTGTTTGCCAGGGGGCACCTGCTGATCGAAGATCTGCCCGGTATGGGCAAAACCACGCTTGCCCACGCCCTGGCCAGTGTCCTGGGCCTGAGCTACAACCGCATCCAGTTCACCAGCGATCTGCTGCCGGCGGACATTCTCGGCGTATCGGTATTCGACCGCGAGGCCAGCCAGTTCGAATTTCACCCCGGTCCGGTATTCACCGAAGTGCTGCTGGCCGATGAAATCAACCGCACCACGCCAAAAACCCAGAGTGCCCTGCTCGAGGCCATGGAAGAAGGCCAGGTCACCGTCGAGGGGGCCACCCGCGCGCTGCCGGAGACCTTCTTCGTTATCGCCACCCAGAATCCTGTCACCCAGTCCGGCACTTATCCGCTACCGGAATCTCAACTCGACCGCTTTTTGATGCGCATCGAGCTGGGTTACCCCGGCCGCGAAGCGGAGCGGGCGCTGTTTAAGGGCGAGGACCCGCGCCAGCGGCTGTCGCAGGTGTCGGCCTGTGTGACGCGGGAACAAATGGCCAAGCTGCAGCGCGACGTGGAAGGTGTGCAGGTGGCGGAGAGCCTGCTCGACTATCTGCAGCGGCTGGTGGAATACACCCGTGTTGCGGCGGAGTTCTCCTACGGCATATCGCCGCGCGGCGCGCTGGCCCTGTTGCGCTGCGCCAAAACCTGGGCGCTGTTGCACGGGCGCCGGCATGTGATTCCCGAAGACCTGCAGACCGTGATGCCGGCAGTGGTAGCGCACCGGGTGCGCGATGCGGCGGATTACGGCGACCAGAGCGGCTATGCACTGGTGGAGCGGGTACTTAACAGCGTGGATGTGATCGGCGGTTAGCGCCGGGAGAGTGTCCTTGCCTGCAGCGAACAGTTTTCGATTTTGGCAGCGCCGCTTCTGGCGCCGGCGCTTCCAGCGCTGGCTGCAGCGCCGGGTGCCGGCACAGAGCCCGCAGACGCTGGACCGTGTCAAGCTGTTTATTTTCCCCTCGGCCGCCGGTTTCAGTTTTCTGCTGGTCAGTATGCTGTTGTGGCTGGTCGGCACCAACTACGAAAACAATCTGATTATCGGCCTGGCATTTCTGTTGATCAGCCTGTTTGTGGTTTCCATTCTGCACACCTTCGGCAATCTCTCCGGTTTGACCCTGCACTTTGTCAGCAGCGCGCCGGCCTACTGTGGCGAAGACGCCGAGGTGGAGATACGGGTCAGTGCCGAGGGCGGGCGCCAGTATGAGAACGTCCTGCTGTGCTGGCCGGGCGGCAGCACCGCGGTGGCCAACCTGCTCGACAGCCGCGAGTGTCACTGCAAACTGTTTGTGCCCACTGGCAGGCGCGGCTGGCTCGACCCCGGCCGCCTGCTGGTGGAATCCTGTTACCCGCTGGGGCTGCTGCGCTGCTGGACCTGGCTGGATCTCGATGTGCGCGTCCTGATTTACCCGAAACCGGTGTACGGCGGCAAGGTGCCGCCCTCGCACGCTGTCGATGACGAGGGCGAGCTGCAGGCCGAACACGGCAGTGAGGATTTCAACGGGCTCAAAGCCTACCGCCCCGGCGAATCGCTGCGCCATATCGCCTGGAAACAGTATGCCCGCGGCCGCGGCCTGCACAGCAAGGATTTTACCGCCTATGTGGACCAGCGCTTGTGGCTGGACTGGGATTTTTTTGCCGGCTTCGACCGCGAAGCGCGCCTGTCGCGCCTGTGTTACTGGGTGCAGGAGGTGGGTAAAACCCAGAGCGAGTACGGCCTGCGGCTGCCCGGGGTGGAGATCGCGCCGGGCAAGGGGCTGGCGCACAAGCAGCGGGTGCTGAAAGCGCTGGCGCTGTTTGAAGTGGAGACGCCGGCGCGGCAGCAGGTGCAGGCAGTGAAAATGCAGGCAGTGCCAGTGCAGAGTGTAAAAGGGCCGCGCGCTTGAAACTGATCTATCAGATTCCGCGCAACAGCCTCGCCTGGCTGCTGCTGGCCCAGGCCGCGGTTATCGCCCCGCATATGCCGCGCCTGCCGGTGTGGCTGATCGGCGCCTGGGCCTTTGTGGTGGTTTGGCGCATACAGGTGTTCCGCGGTGTCTGGGCCTTTCCCGGCCGGCTGGTAAAAGGGCTGCTGGTGATTGTCTGCGGCGCCAGCCTGCTGTTCGGCTACGGGCGGCTGTTCGGCCTGGAGCCGATGGTGGGGCTGCTGCTGTCGGCCTTCATACTGAAACTGCTGGAGATGCACCGCCGCCGCGACGCCCTGGTGGTAATTTACCTGGGCTTTTTCGTCTGTTCCACCCAGCTGCTGTTTTCCACCACGATTCTGGCCAGCGCCTATGCGCTGTTATGTGTGGCCCTGCTGACCACGGCGCTGATGGGGCTGAACCAGTCGCAGAGCCATAAAAGCCCCGCTCGCAGTTTCCGGCTGGCGGGCAGGCTGGTATTGCAATGCCTGCCCTTGATGGTGCTGCTGTTTCTGGTGATGCCGCGCCTGGGTGCGCTGTGGTCGGTGCCGCTGCAACAGAATACCGCCACCACCGGCATGAGCGACAGCATGGCGCCGGGCGATATCTCCCGCCTGACCCGGGCCGGCGGCCTGGCCTTTCGCGTGACTTTTAGCGGCTCGATGCCGCCGCCGCCGCAACTCTACTGGCGCGGGCTGGTTTTTTCCCAGTTCGACGGCCGCCGCTGGACCCCCAACCGGCTGGCCGGCCACAGCGAAGGCGAGCTGCAGCCGCCGCCGGGCGGCAGCCCGTCGCGGCTGTGGCAGAGGCTGCTGCGGGTGGACGGCGCGCCCGTGCACTACGAAGTGATTATGGAGCCGAGCCAGCAGTTCTGGTTGTTTGCCCTGACCGCGCCGCGCCAGTACAGCGACGGTATCGGCATGACGCGGGATTTCAGCCTGCGGTATCGCGAGCCGGTCAGCAAGCGGCTGCGCTACCAGGTGACCTCGTTTCTCGATTACCGCGCCGAAGTCGAGCCGCTGCCGCCCTGGCGGCTGCAGCAGGAGTTACAATTGCCCGAGGACTTCAACCCGCAGGCGCTGCAAACGGCGCAACAGTGGTATCGGCAGGCCGGCAGCGCGCAGGCCTATATCGATCGCCTGCTCGATTACTACCGGCGCGAATTCACCTATACGCTGGAGCCGCCGTCGTTGGGCCGCCACACTGTGGATGAATTTCTATGGCAGACAAAAAGCGGATTTTGCGAACACTTTGCCGGCAGCTTCGTGTTTATGCTGCGCGCCGCCGGCCTGCCGGCCCGCGTGGTGGCCGGGTACCAGGGCGGCGAGGTCAATCCGCTCGAGGGTTACCTGCTGGTGCGCCAGTACGATGCCCATGCCTGGGCGGAAGTGTGGCTGCAGGACCGCGGTTGGGTCAGGGTCGATCCCACCGCCGCGGTGGCGCCCGAGCGCATCGCCTCCGGGCTGCGCAGCGCCCTCAACGAGCGCGATTCGCAACTGGTCAGCAGTGTGTTCGCCTTCGACGGCTACGGCGCCGGCACCTGGCTGAACCTGATGTTGCTGCGCTGGGATGCCTGGAATTACAAATGGCACCGCCGCGTGCTGGGCTATGACGCCCGTATGCAAGCGGGGCTGCTGCAACAGCTGCTCGGCAATATCAGTCCGCTGCGGGTAGCGCTGTTGATCATTGGCGGCGGCGCTGTCGTTCTCGCCGCGGTAGCGCTCAGCGTTCTGCTCAGCGGGCGCAAACCGCGGCGCACGCCGGCCACGCGCCACTACCTGCGCTTTTTGCGCAAGCTGTCTCAGGCGGGCCTGAGCCGCGCGCCGGGAGAAGCCCCCGGGGATTTTGCCCGCCGCGTTGTTGCCAGGCGCCCCGACCTGGAAGAGCCGGTGCTGGCGATCACCAGCCTTTACCAGCGTGTCACCTACGCCGGCCAGCCGGCGCTGGCCAGGGAGCTGCGACGCCGGGTGAAGCGCTTTTCGGCCGGCCGCAATCTGTTCCGCTGAAAGGCGGCATTATGCACTGTGGCTTCAACCGGTGGCCGCAGCACACGCGTTACAGCTATTGGCCGGGGTTGCATCATTCAAAGTCTTCCCGGGCCGCCGGTAACGGCGGCGCCGGCAGCGGGGCCGGCGGTTGCATAAACCCCTGCCTGACCGTACTATTTCTCGTCAGCAGCTGGTCGGTGACACTGGATTTACAGTCTTTCAAATGGCGAAAACCCAAAAAAACAGAACGAGACTGCCTCCCGAGGCGAGAAAGTCCATGATTTTGGATCATGCTGCCGATGTCATCGCCGCCGAGGGCGTATCGGCACTGACGATGGACAGGCTCGCCCGGGAGGCTGATATCAGTAAATCTCTCGTTTACGCCTACTACCCGAGTATTCAGGACCTGCTGCAATCGCTGCTGAAGCGCGAGTACCGGCACCTGCGCGAGCTGCAGACTGCGGCGGCGGAGAGTGCAACGACCTTTGAACAACTGGTCAGGCGAGTGACCAACACTTATTTGACTTATATCGAGGAGCGCGGGCTGATACTCGATAGGCTGGCTGCCGAGCCCAGTGTGGCCAAACACGGCGACCCCACCGAATACAGCCGCGACACTGCGGTGAGATATATGGCCCAGATCTTCAGCGACAACTTTGACATCGATATAGACATTGCTTTGCCGGCCGTGGATATTTCATTTGGCATGCCCGCTGCTGCCGGTCACTACCTCACCCGGCACGAGGTGGGGCGTCAAACGCTTGAAGATATCACTGTCGCGATGATCATAGGCAGCCTGGAAGGGTTGCAGCAAAAATACACTACAGCGCTTAAACCGTTAGTCAGGCGACCGGGCAAAAACCTCAAGTAATCACTTCGTTATCGCTGCCGGCGTTGAAACTCTGAGGGCGTGGAAACGCTGAGAAAGCGGAACATCCAGATTGAAAACATCAGCGCCAATCCCTTCCGACTCATTTCCCAGGATATAGGCGACAGGGCCCTGCGGTTTATGCGCGAACAGGGACAGTGGCGCATACCCCTTCCTGGGGAGAAGAATTCCGTCCAAACCGCCCGCACACGCCGATCTGATAATCATGCCCAGGTTTTGCGGGTTGTGGATATCACAGAGCGCCAGCACCCGCAACGAGTGGCTGGCAGCGCTGCCATCCCGGCAGTGCAGTGCTGACCGGGGGGGGGATTTCTGACAAGCCCGATTCTCGCCGGCTGGTAATCCGGCCTGGTGTCGAGGGTGCGGCGGGAAGTCGCTGCAAAAAGCGCTGGCAGCGCTGATAGCCGCGCCAGTCGATATCCGCCGCCACTCCCTGGTCCTGCCTGCCGTTTTTGGAAATCCTCGCCAGCGACTGGCGGCTGTGATAGACGAGTTCAGCGTCCCGCGCCTGCGCGATAATCTTTTTTAAGCGACTGTATCTGCCGGATAAAAGCAAACCAGTATGCGCGGAAACCATGGATAAATACCACGGTATCGCCGGTACCGGTGTCGATGTAATGCAAGTCGTGGCCTTGATATTGGAAATACGCTTCACGCAAGGGGTGAGAGTTGAAGCTGGCTGTATTGGCGAAGACCACTGCTGAATCGGCTGAGTCTGGATCGGGTTTTATGGGTAACAAAGCCCATATCACCACAGCACTACATGATATGGCCAGTACAGCGATGAGGGCAGTGCTAAACCGCTTGATATTTAACATCGCCAGTGTGGTATGACGGTATTGACCCCAGTATCAAAAAGCCTGCATTACCTACAAGGTACCTTGCCAGCTATGTTATTGTACGGTTTGTCCAATAATGTCGACTATATTAGTAGGTTTTTTAGCACTCTGTGTAAACCAGATACCCCGTTCTAACGAATCTGATTTCGGTGATTGTAACGCAATACAAGGCCTATTTATGTTCTGGTGTGTTGCCTATAGACCGAGCAAACTCTTCCAGTGGACGCAAATGACTAATGACGACGGCTCGAATCTCATCCGTGTCGCCATTCGCAACAGCTTTTAATGTTGCCTCGTGCCAGGAAATAACGGAGTCAACATCTTCGTCTTTCTGGAGGAACTCTGATCGAGTCATCTCGTAATAAAGTCGTTCCAGAATTTGATGCTGATAAATAGCGAGCAATCGATTTCTAGACATCTTCCCCATCAGATAATGAAATCTGTGATCGTGATATGTCCGTATAGGTTGGCGACTATCACGATGGTCCCGAAGATCTTTAACGCTTTGGTCCAATTCAGCAAACTCTTCATCAGTGCCATGCCTTGACGCCAACAAAGCAATCTCAATCTCTAGCGGTCGTCGAGCCTCGACCAACTCGATAAAGGTAAATGCCCCACCCGCTCCGGCGTTTGACAGAGGCTCATCTAGGGGAAAATTGCTTCGTACAACCGCACCACCGTGAACCCCGCGCAGCACATCAATGATCTTAGCATCGGCCAACAGTTTGAGAGCCTGACCAACCGTCGGCTTACTGACTTGCATAAGGACCGAAAGCTCTTCGATGCTGGGCAGTTTTTCGCCGATCTTAAACGTCCCTGATCGTATCGCGAACGTCAATTGCTCGGCTACCTCCTCAAAGGCGCGCGCCCCTGAAATCGGATAAAAGATGTGACTATATGATGGACCAGTCATTTGGTTAACATGCTCTGCATAATGGTTCGAGATAATGGTTTGGCCTCAAGTGAAACCTTAATACTTTTTACTCTTGATCGCCTGAATTATCAACTCATATGGTCGTCCGATAGGTATGGTGTTGATATAGAAAGGTTGGAGCCGCCGGTGGCCCACTCGACATGCACAGCGGCTTCAAAGTTGAGCTGAGTTGCAGCGTTGGGCTTATCCTCGAGGGCGATTTTGAGGGGCTCAATGGCCGCCAGCGACATGGCCGCTGAGGGCTCTAGTTTCAGCTGAGCATCGGCCCATACCCGTTTCACCCATTCTCGAGAAGCCTGATCCGGTAATGCGATACAGGCGTCGATATCCTGGCCAACAACTTCAAGCACCAGTTCCGACGCGTGCGGCACCGCCAGCCCGGCCGCGATGGTATCATTACTCAAACCACAATCATACACGCTGACCGCTTTCCCGCCGCCTTGCGCCATCGCCACGCACATGCAAGCCGACGCCATGGGCTCAACAAATACAACAAAAACCGTCTCGCCAAAAATCATACGTAGACCGAATGTAAGACCGCCATGCATTCCCCAACCGCAGGGCAAATACACGACCAACGGCCTTTCGGGGCTGATTTGAATACCATTATCGGTCAATTGGTGCGCCAGCTCTTGAGCGGCGACTGCGTAGCCCACAAGAAGTTCTTTAGAGCGCTCATCCGATTTAATCTCTGTAAAATTAACCATACTATCCTGTCTTTAGCGGGAAATTTCTTGCACCTCTCAGCTAGTCCCAAGTATTTTGAGTTCTCACATTCTACATTTTATAAAACATAAAATTTATTTATTTATTCGGTTAGATGGGATTTACTATTAGGTAAATTGGCAGGGAATGAGATTTTCGTAATTTTTCTCAGTAAGAGTCTGGCAGATAAGCTAGTAGAGGAAATATCTCTTTTGATTTCAATAGGTTAAGGTCAATCATTGTTGACTTTTTGGGTCGCCATAGGCCCTGCCTCCAGTTATTTGATAGTCTATTGTAATTTTGACTACGGCTAACAATTATTCAATATCCACAATTTACGCCAATTAAAAGATAAAAGATATTGACATTATATGATTGAGTTGTAATTATAATTGGAGCAGTTTTGTTACACGCGCAGTTGCACTTGGCCAAATTAGTTGGGGTTAAAGCAAAACGTGTCGTAAATCTCGTGGCTTTGAACTGCTAATATGGGGAGAAATATAATGAAAATTAATTTTAAAGTGATGAATTGTAAGAAATTATTTTGCGTAGCTTCGATTATGGTAATTTCCGGGGGAGGGCACGCTCAGGAGGGCGAAGAAGGTTTTGCATCTCTGGAGGAGATCACGGTGACTGCCCAGAAGCGTGAGGAAAATATTCTTGAGGTTCCTGTCAGCGCCTCGGTCTTTGGTGAGGCCGACATTGCGACTTTGAGAATAGATGACACAGCTGACTTCATACAACTCGTTCCGAGTGTGACGTTTTCACAGGTAGATGCAAACGAATCAACAGTGTCGATCCGCGGTATCAGTAACTCAGTGGGTGGTATTACAGATACGGTAACTGCCAGTATTGATGGTCTCAATATTGTTGGCTTGGACACCAGTTATTTCTACACCAACTCTCTTTTGGATATAGAGCGTATTGAAGTTCTTCGTGGGCCCCAGGGAACGCTTTCTGGTGGTAATAGTCTGGGGGGGTCGATTAACTATGTTACCAATAAGCCTGATCCTGGCGGTTTCTCAATAGACCTAACAGCAGATATAGGCCGGTTTGATTCACAGTTTGGGCGCATTATCATGAACGTACCGCTGGCAGATAACCTAGCGGTCCGAGCGGTAGCCTTTAATGAAACTTCAGATGGCGCCGTAACTAATGCGGGTCCATCTGGTGGTAGTTCATCATTGGATGCCTTTGGTGGACGGGTTGCTATCCGTTGGCTTCCTTCCGATGCATTGACCCTGGATTTCTCCCTAACAGCGGAAGAGAAGGACTGGGGTTTGCCGTCGGCGCTGCCCGTGGATGTCTATTTTAGTGATGATCAAAGAGACAGTCGAATTGCGACATTGACTGGGCTCGGCGGGGACTACTTTGTACAAGATTTCCTCGAAGACGACGGTATTGGTAATAACGGTGGTAACGTTTTCTTTGATCACCCTTATCGAGTAACGGCTGAGTTTTGGCTGGCTCAGTTTAATGCAGAGTATGATTTTGATAATCACACACTGACTGCTGCTTTCGCTAAGTTTGACTGGGAGGGTGATCGAACTGAAGATCGGGATAGGTCTGAATTTCCGGTGGCCATCTCAGATTCGAGTTTATTTGATCGTTCCGAGTCGCTAGAAATTAAGCTTGCCTCCAACTATGACGGCCGCTTTAATTGGCTGGCTGGTGTATTCTATCTGAATGAAGAAAACCAAAATGCGTCTACAGAACTAGCGGGTGATGGAGTGAGTAGTACATCATACGTATTCGACGTGGTGTCTGCTGATTCGGCTGAATTGGAGAGAAGCGGTATATACGGCAGTATCTTTTTCGATTTCACAGATCGGCTACGCTTAACAGCCGGGCTGCGCTTCAATCAAGAAAAAGTGGGTAATGTATCGGTATTTGGTTTTGATCCGATTTATGATATTGACACGGTTGAGCCTGATTTCTTTCAATCTATTGAGGATTTCACGACCGAAACAACTGATAATTTCGTCCCTCGCATTGCATTAAACTATGATGTTAGTGATAACCTTACGACTTATTTTCAGTATGCGCAAGGTATACGGTCGGGGTTCTCAAACCCGGAGCTAGCTGTCGATCTCGATTTGGCTGAACCCACAGTTGACGAAGAAGAGCTCACCAACTACGAATTTGGTATGAAGGGACGCTTTTTCGACAACCGTCTTGGCGTAAATCTGGCTATGTATTATGCAGATTTTTCTAGTCTTCAGGTCGGAAATTTTGAGGAAATATCGGCTCTGAACCGTGAAGTAATATGGGGTGAGAATGTTAGTGATGCGACTCTTACAGGGTATGAAGTTGAAATTATTGCCCAACTAAATGAGAACCTCTTTTTCTCTTTTAATTATGGATACATTGACTCTGAGATTGACGAGCTGGATGGTGAGAACAATATTCCATTTCCAAATACACGTCCTGAGTCTCTTTCAAGTTCCATCGAATATACTGCTCCAAATGTTGTCCCGTCTGGAATTGATGCGTTTTTCCGAGCAGATTATATCTATCGCGATGAAACTTATGAAGGTACGGGTCGCGATGAAGCTGACCTTATCAATTCCTTTTCTGTCGTTGATCTGAGTATGGGCATTAATGCCGATGAATGGTCGGTTACGGCCTATCTTGATAATGCTTTTGATGAAGAGTATTGGCTGAGTAATACAACTGGCGGATCACTTCGTGGAACCTTCAATTACTTCCAACCTCGGTCATATGGTATTCGGTTTAACTATCGTTTCGGAAATTGATAGTAACAAAGCAATGCCTGTTTACATTGTTGTGTTTCCATAAAGGAACCGCCCAGAACGATAAGTTCTGGGCGGTGTTGTTGCTGATCCTATTTTTTCAAGCAAAGCATATTCCAGTAACAGTTTAAACGACTACAAAGAAATCTTTTTCTCATCTGATACCGAACGGCTTCAAATTATTCATTCAGATAATAAAAAGGGCATACCCTTCGATGTCTCGCTGGGAGGCCATGGATAGCGAGGCTTTCAGCGATTTTTGGCGGTTTTGAACAATATCTACAATGTTATGCCATAAAAATAAAAGATATTGATATTTTATTTATTTCGGGTTAGCTTAGTGGGCGAGTTGGGTTTAAGCGGCATGACCCACACTACCACTTTCCCTGAAAGATGCCGAAGAAATGGGTGCGAGATGACTGAAAAATGGTTGCACGAGGCTGAACACTTGTATTCAGCCGTTGTTTTGGATGCGCTGGATGGACTTGGATATCGCCGTCAGTCCCCGTCATTGCAGCTTCCCGGGATGACCGTTCGGCGCCCCCTCGTCGGGGTTGCCAAATGTCTGTTGTGGGTGGATTTCGCTTATGACGATCCGAACACCTATGACCTTGAGTTGAAGGCGGTTGATTCCATCAAAGATGGAGAGGTTGTGGTTTGCGCGACCGGAAGTTCTTCGCGCTCTGGCATCTGGGGAGAGTTGCTGACAACGGCAGCCATGTCGCACGGCGCAAGAGGCGTGGTGACCGACGGAACGATCCGGGACATTACCCGTATGACCGAGATGGATTTTCCGGTGTATGCCGCTGGCGCCTGTGCGCTCGATAGCTACAGCCGTCAGAAAGTGGTTGATTATGATGTGAGCATTGAGCTCGGCGGCGTTTCGGTCAAGCCAGGTGATATTATTGTTGCCGATGCCGATGGCGTTGCCATTATCCCTAAGGAAGTTGAGGCCGATGTGCTGTCCGCCGCTCTCGAGAAAATCAACAACGAAAACGAATTTCGTCGTGCTGTGAAAGGGGGCATGCCCCTGGTTGACGCTTATACGAAGTATCAGGTCTTATAGGAAGCGCTATGATCAACCTTTCAATGGTTGCTGTTCCGCCAACAGATGAACGGCTCGCTGCGATACGGCAAATTGGCATTGAGAACCTCGTCCATTATGATATGAGCAATAGTCGGGAGAAGTTTGATGCTTTTCCAGCCATGGTCGATCGGGCGGCCAAATTTGGTCTGAAGGTGCCCGTCGTGGAGTCCGGCCCTGGGATTGATAAAATTATCTTTGCCAAAGACGGCGCGCAGCAGCAAATCGATGATTGGATTTCTTCGATCCGTTTCCTGGGCAAGGCCGGTGTCAAAGTTATCTGCTACAACTTCATGCCGCAAATTTTGGCTGATGCGATGGTGGTACGCACGGCCTTTGATGCGGACGCGCGCGCTGGTGCTATGACGAGTGCGTTCAACATTGCGGACTTATCCGAGGCAAGCGCTCCGCACAATGAAACTCCAATTTCAGTCGAGCAGATGTGGGAGAATCTTGAGGGGTTTTTGAAGGCTGTTCTCCCAGCGGCGGAGGATGCAGAAGTTGTCTTGGCAATGCACCCGGATGACCCGCCCTTGACCCCGATTTGTGGGCTTGAACGTATTATGTCGAGTGTTGCTGACTTTGATCGCTTGTTGTCGATCAGCAACAGCCCGGCCAATGGTATCACCTTATGTGCAGGTTGCTTCGGCGAGTTGGGCGAGGATGTACCTGCGCTTGTAGACCGCTTCGGGTCCAGCATTGCGTTCGTCCACTTTCGCAATATTAAAGGGACAATCGATAACTTCATGGAGACGTTCCCGGACGACGGCGATATTGATTTGATTGGCCTGTTTGAAGCGTTGGAAGCTAAAGATTTCAACGCTTTCGTTCGGGCGGATCATGCGCCGATGTTGGCGACCGAAAATCATGTGCAGGATGACGGTTATGGATTTCAGGGTCATCTGTATACATCTGGATATATGCGCGGCGTTCTCGATACGGCGCGTCAACACTTTGCAAAGCGCGTTGCTGTTGAAAACGGTCGGTTAAAAAATGTCGAAGATTCTGCCTAAACTAGCCGCTGGCGTTGATGCCGCCATCCCCAGTGACCATGACGAAGCTTTACTGGTGGGACGTGTTTGGCATTCAGGTGCGGGGGGGCCAAGCCCGGTCGCGCTTTGGCGTGGCCGGGTGTTGGATATTTCCAGGGCATTTCCCACCGTTCGTGATTTGACGGAGCAGGTCGCTCCGGCCAAGGCGCTTTTCGACCTGCTCGGCAAAAGCGGTGGTGCTGAAGATATCGGACCCATCGAGGTGGTGCTCAAAAATTCTGTTTGCCCCGAAAACGATGCTACCAAGCCCTACTTTCTATCGCCAATCGACTTGCATGCGGTCAAAGCAGCCGGGGTGACCTTTGCGGTCTCTATGCTGGAACGGGTTATTGAAGAGCGAGCGAGTGGCGATCCTGATCGTGCGCAGGTTTTGCGTCAAGATATCGAAAGTGCGATGGGTGCTTCCATCAAGAACTTGAAACCTGGTTCTCCTGCAGCGGAAAATTTAAAGGACACGTTGATTGGAAAGGGCATTTGGAGTCAATATCTGGAAGTTGGTATTGGGCCAGATGCGGAGATTTTCACAAAGTCTCAGATCCTATCATCCGTTGGGGTTGGCGCCGAGATCGGCATTCACCCGATTTCATCCTGGAACAACCCAGAGCCTGAAGTGGTTCTAATTATTTCGTCCAAAGGGGATATCGTCGGCGCAACTCTCGGCAATGATGTGAATTTGCGGGATGTTGAGGGGCGTTCTGCCCTCCTGTTGGGTAAAGCGAAGGACAATAACGCGTCCTGCGCGATTGGCCCATTCATTCGCCTGTTTGATGAGGGCTTTGGGATAAACGAGGTCAAACAGCAGCGGGTCAGGCTTCGGATCGAGGGGGAAGATGGTTTCGTTCTTGACGACGAATCCTCGATGACCGAGCTTAGCCGTGAGCCGAGCGATATGGTCGGTCAGATGATCGGCGCCCACCATCAATATCCCGACGGTGCAGCATTATTCCTTGGCACGATGTTCGCCCCAACGAAGGATCGAGATGTTGAAGGTCGTGGCTTCACCCACAAGCCGGGCGATGTGGTTTCGATATCTTCGGAAAACCTAGGTCAACTGACGAACCGGGTAAACTACGCCACAGAATGCCCGCCATGGACCTTCGGTGTTGCGGACCTTATGCGCAATTTGGCAAAACGCGGCTTGATTTAGATAGGACATCCTATGTCTCAACTTTTTGACAACTATATTGCTGGAGAATGGCGTGGTTCTGATCATCGCATCGACAATCTCAATCCATCTAATACAGAAGATGTGATCGGGCGTTATGCGCAAGCGACGCCAGACGATGTCGATGCTGCGGTCAATGCGGCAGCAGAGGCGTCCGCTACATGGTCGGTCAGTGGCCCGTTACAGCGGCATGCGGTTTTATCTGCCGTTTCACAGGGCATTCTTGCGCGTAAGGAGGAGCTTGGATATCTGCTCGCGCGCGAAGAGGGGAAAACGAAACCTGAAGGCATTGGCGAGGTTGCCCGTGCGGCGCAGGTGTTCGACTTCTTCGCCGGTGAGACGTTACGCTTAGCGGGTGAAAAACTTCCCTCCGTACGCCCGGATATTGAAATCGATATTACGCGGGAGCCGGTTGGGGTTGTGGGCGCCATCACACCTTGGAACTTCCCGATCGCCATCCCGGCGTGGAAGACGGCGCCCGCTCTCGCCTTTGGCAATTGCGTTGTGCTAAAGCCCGCCAATATCGCCCCGGGGTGTGCGCACGCCCTTGCCGAAATCATAGCAGCGGCTGGCGCGCCGAAAGGTGTCTTCAATCTGCTAATGGGCTCGGGTGGTGTCGCTGGTAAAGCGCTGCTTGATCATAAGGGGATCAACGCTATCACCTTCACCGGGTCGGTTGATACGGGTCGCCATATTGCGTCCGAATGCGCTCGCACCATGAAGAAAGTTCAGCTAGAAATGGGCGGTAAAAACCCTCTCGTCGTATTGGACGATGCCGACTTGGACAAGGCGGTAGAATGCGCTGTGAACGGCGCTTATTTCTCGACCGGTCAACGGTGCACGGCATCTTCTCGTCTTATCGTTGAACAAGGTATTTATGATCGGTTCATTGATGCGCTTGCGATGCGTTTGGGTGGGCTAGTCGTGGGCGACGCCTTGAAGGACGGCGTTCACATTGGCCCTCTGGCTGACGAGTCCCAGTTGAAGAAGTCGCGCGACTACGTTGAGGTTGGCGTCAAGGAAGGCGCCCGTCTTGTTTGTGGCGGCGAGGCTGTCGAGGGGGATGCACCGGGGTATTATATGACACCAGCGCTGTTTGCTGATGCGACGTCAGAGATGAGGATTGTACGGGAAGAAATCTTCGGTCCTGTTGCCTCCGTGATGAAAGCGAGCGATTTTAACCATGCTGTGGCGCTTGCCAATGATACGGAGTTTGGTTTGTCCGCCGGCATCTGCACTACTAGCCTTGAAAAGGCGACACGGTTTAAGCGGGCGGCGAAGGCCGGCATGGTGATGGTCAATCTGCCCACGGCGGGGGTCGACTTCCATGTGCCCTTTGGCGGCACAAAGGGCTCGTCCTACGGTCCCCGTGAGCAAGGGCGTTATGCAGCGGAGTTTTATACAACGATGAAAACGGCCTATATTGGGATATAGGTCGTTATTAGAATGCAAGGCAAAGCTGTGTTAACAGAACAACAGGTCGAAGACTATAGGGAGAGGGGGTTCCTGGCGCCGCTACGCATTATGGGCGATCAGGACGCGGCCGAGTATCGAAAACTATACGAAGAGTCCGTTGAAGAGCGTATTACTGCAGATTCGTTAGGCCTCGACCATAAGGCTGCGGCGAGCTTCGACATTAGAGAGTTTCAGCCGCACCTTTATTTTCCGTGGGCGGCAAGACTGCTTCAAAACCGCGAGCTGATTTCGTCTATTCAGCAGTTGTTGGGGAAGGACGTATTGGTGTGGGAGACGCAGATATTCGCGAAACCTGCAAATTCAACAGGATTTATCGCCTGGCATCAGGATCTGACCTATTGGGGCCTTGATCTTGAATATGAAGAAATCACCGCATGGATCGCCTTATCCGCCAGCACGCCGGAAAGTGGGTGTATGCGCGTTGTTCCGGGATCTCATCACGGAGACATTGTGGAGCATGTCCAGAAGGATACGCAGGGCAGCCTTCTATCTCTAGGGCAAGAGCTGGCTGTGTCAGTGGACGAGGAAACCGCCGTTGATCTTGTGTTACAACCCGGTGAAATGTCTTTGCACCATGGCAAGATCTTTCATGGATCGCAGGGGAACCAGTCGAGTGATGCCCGTATCGGTTTTGCAGTTCGATGCATTCCGACCAAGGCGCGCCCGGTCGAAGGTAAGCAATATGCGACACTTCTCTCCGGAAGAGATGTTTACCGACATTTTTCTCTTTTGTCCCCAGCTGCGGGAAGAGATTTGAGCCGTGAGGAAGTAGACGCCCTCGCTATTAAACTACATAATCCTGGATGATCGATGAAAATTTGGATAACAAAACGCTATCTCAGAGGATCAGCAGCTTTCGCAGCTGTTATTGTCGCTACAGCTTTTATTGATAGTAACGCTTTAGCTCAAGAAACGCATTTTTCGCGTACCTACTCTAAAGTCACAAAATCCTATCTGCAACAATGTGTCGATAAAACAAACACTCCAGGGGGAGGATTGCTTATCTTCGACACGAGCAAGGAAACACGTTTTTTCCGCCATGGATATGAAAATATAGAGCTGAAGAGACGGTATAAAGAAGATACGCGGACAACGATCCATTCCATTTCCAAGATTTTCGCCGGCATTATCGCGATGCAATTGGTGGAAGAGGGAAAACTCGATCTCGACAAATCTATTGATCAGTATCTACCGGCGGTCAGTTTTCGAAACGACTATCAGACGATCATCACCACACGTCAACTTCTAAGCCATACGTCCGGTTTACCGCATGAGAATGAGCATCTCGCAACTGGGATCGCAAATGCGCTTGACGCGCCGAACATTCATTTTGTATTCCCTCCCGGCGAAGAGGGGAAGCGATCGTACTCTAATACCGCCTTTGCGATTGCAGGCGTCATATTTGAGGCATTGGATGGAAGATCTTTAGATGAAATGGTGCGCCAACGTATTACTGAGCCGTTGCGGATGGAAAAGACCATGTTGGGGGCTGATCCTTTTGATCCAACATTGGCCACTCAATATATGCCGAGTCGTTATGACCTCGTTTTCAATATGGCGACGCCGTTGGCGCCTGTGGTTCGGCCTCGGTTCGAACATTTGGCGGCTGGGGTAACCTCTACATTGTTTGATTTAGCGATATTGGGGCGTTTGCTCCTGGGGCGTGGAAGCGTCGGAGATGTTCAGTTGATGCGTGAGAAAACATTTTCTGACTTCGCTGAAATCACAGCACCAGGGGATTCCTATGATCAAGCCCAAGGCGTGCGATATATCACCCTGAAGAACGGCAAAAAGATTGTCGGCCACTCGGGCACTTGGGCTGGCGGCCGTACGTCAATGTTTGTGGCGCCAGAGCTTGGATTTGGGATTGCTGCGTTCGTTAACAGCGTTAATCGGTGTGATGCCGCAGATTTAAGCTATCGATTGTTTGAGGCCGCCTACGCCCACGCTAATGGTCGAAAACCTTTGTCTGACTATGATGCTGGGGATGCTGATATTCAGGCAATCACTACAGTATCAAATGCGGATGATTATGCTGGCATATGGAAAACATATGGCGGTCGCCAGCTAGTGTTCTCGGCGCAAAAGGATCGACTATATTTGGTTCATGACGGGCAGAAGCAGCCCGTGGAGCACAGTTTCGACTATCATCGTGACGCACTCGTTCGAAGCGGTGAGGCGCCGGGACGTTATCTGTTTGATTTCCGCCGCACCGAAGAAGGAGGGATTGCGTCTCTGGTGGTGGGGCCGGACCTCTTTGTTCGGGACGATGCAACGCTGCCGCGGCAAAAGCCTCTGCCACCGGAATGGCAGGGTCTAATTGGTCACTACCGCAACGATTCGGCGGCGCCCCATGGGTTTGAGGTCTATGCCCGCAATGGCAAGCTTTATCGTCGGTCCTACTGGTGGGATGGAGAAGCTCAGTTAAAACGTATGCCAAATTTGGACGAAAAATCCCGCTTAGCGTTTTTGCTGGACGATGGTGACGATAAAAATATCGTCGAGTTCGTGCTTCTTGGAGAAACTGCCGTCTATGCGATTTTAAACGGGGCGCCGTTTGAACGCAGTTGGATTGATAGCCGCATGGTTCCGCAGGAGTAGGCAATATGCGTATTGCCGTCGGCGGGTTCATTCACGAAACAAATACATTTGTTGAAAAACGCACGACCCTAGACGACTTTGTCAACGGTGTTCCCAATCCTCCGCTGACCTGTGGCGCCGCGCTGTTGGAGGTAATGCGAGGGCTGAACATCCCTATCTCGGGGGCGTTAGATGTCTTCGAGCGGGAACATGTGGACATCGCCCCATTGTTGTGGTGCGAGGCGGGCCCGCAAGGCTATGTGGAAGATGGGGCGTTTGAGAGGATCGCAACCGAACTTATCGAAGGTATCCGAGCTGCGATGCCGGTGGATGCAGTATTCCTCGATCTACATGGCGCGATGGTAACCGAGAGCTTTGAGGACGCGGAAGGGGAATTGCTCGCACGGGTTCGTCAAGAAGTGGGCGACGATATTCCAATTGTGGCGTCGCTTGATCTACATGGAAACATTACGGAGCAAATGGTCGCTCGATCGGACTTGCTGTACTCATGCCGGAAATACCCCCATACGGATTTTTTCGAGACGGGCGAGAAAGCCGCTAAGCAATTGCTTGACATCGTTCGTGGAGGACAACGTCCTGCAAAAGGACTACGCCAGCTACCCTATCTTATCGCGATGCCTATGCAGGCGACGGATTTGCCGGCCGCGGCGGCGGTGTACGACGCGCTTGGTGCGATTGAAGGGGAGACAGGCGCTATCTGCTCTTTTTTGATGGGGTTCCAAATGGCGGATATTGCTGATGCTGGCGCGTCATTCCTGGCTTACGGCATAAACCAGTCCATGGTTGAGAGCGCTTTGGGAAAGCTGGAAGCATCCTTTGATACGCACAAGGCGGACTTTAAGCTGGAAGCATTTCAACCCAGGGACGCCGTTCGGCGAGCTATCGAGATTAGCCAAAAAGCCAAACGGCCTGTTGTTGTCGGCGATGTCCAGGACAACTCTGGCGGCGGAGCCAGCTCGGACAGCACCGGCATGCTGCGAGCGTTGATCGAGCAGAGCGCTCGCGGCGCAGTTATCGGTTTGATCTTTGATCCTGATACGGCGCGACAGGCTCATGAGGCGGGGGTCGGCGTGAGCATCAAGGCGCAGATTGGCGGCAAGCACGGTCTGCAGACAGATGAACCTGTCAACGTCGCATGCGAAGTGCTGGAGTGTGGGGATGGAGAATTTGTCTGTACCGGTGAGTTTTTTAAGAATGTTAATCCCAGCTTGGGGCCGATGGCTGCTGTTCGGATCACGGAAAAAGGCAGTGATATCGTCGTTGTTGTTTCATCCGGCCGCTGTCAATTGGCTGACCTTGAAATGCTGCGGTGTGTTGGTGTTGAGCCGACCGTGGCAACTATCATCGTGGTGAAGTCGACAGCCCATTTTAGAGCGGACTTTGCACCGCTTGCCGAAGATATTCTGCTGGCGCTCGCGCCTGGCGAACTTATTGCTGACCTATCCACATTGACCTTTGACCGGCTCCGCAATGGTGTTGAATTAGGCGTCGGCGGGCCGCTTCAGCCACAACAAAAACAACAACGCAAAACTGAGGGAATGTCCGCATGACGCCACCGCTTATTAATGCTGATCAGACCTATTTGTTACTGGCGCTCTTTTCGGCAATCGCAGCCGCCCTTTTCTATATCGATAAGGTCACGAAGAACCCGTTCTTGAGTGGCTCCGTATTACTGTTCGTTATACCGCCAGTTTTATCAAACCTCTCGATTATTCCGTTTACTGCACCTTTGTATGATACGTTGTGGACATATGCACTCATGTTGGGCTTGCCGCTGGTTCTTTTGTCCGCCAACTTGAAAGCGATTTTGACAAGAACGGGAGCGGTCCTGATCACGTTTTTATTCGCAAGCGCAGGCGTTGTAGCGGGAGCCTTCGCTGCCTTTCCTATTCTTGATACAGGCGGGGGCGATGCGGCGGTCGCCGGCACCTTGACTGCCTCCTATATCGGCGGCGCTGTTAATTTTGGGGCAGTTGCACAGGCGCTGGAACTGGATAACGGCTCTCTCCTGGCGGCAACATTGGCGGCAGATAACCTGTTTGGCCCAATTCTAATCGCAGTACTAAGTGTTTTGTCCGGTATCGCCATTGTTACCCGACGTTTCGCCTTACAAACAGAAGATCGCGACGAACCAGCAACTGTCGAGGCAATGTCTGCTCCAGAAAAGGTCGAAGCGACGGCCGCCGATTTCGCCCTTCTCATGGCAATATCATTTTCTATTCTTGCGGTAGGCGTCCTCGTTGGGGAGGTGCTTGATATCGGCTCTGCACCCATTCTCGTGGTGACGGTGCTATCGATTTTGTTTGCGCAGGTTTTTCCCAATGTTGGCCGCCGTCGTCCCTATGCTTTCGATATTGGCATGTTCTTGTTCTATCTCGTCTTTCTGTCAGCCTTCGCCGGTGCGCAACTAGAGGCCGTGATTGCTTACGGTCCAAAAATTTTCTTGTTTATCGTTGTCCTTGCAACAGTTCAACTGGTGTTTGCGGCAGTCGCAGCAAAAGTCTTTAAGCTGTCATTCTCTGATTTAACGATTGGTGTCCTCGCCGCGGCAATGGGACCAACCATAGCGGCTGCTTTCGCATCCTCGAAGGGCTGGCGTCATCTCGTGGCGCCGGGTTTGTTGGCAGGTTTGTTAGGGTACGTTCTCGGGAACTTTGCCGGACTTTTCGTTGGCGAAATGCTAACGCCCTAACCGTTCTGTTTTTGTATCTTTAAGGAGAGAATAAATGGTCTTAACCGGTTTTCTCAAAAAGATGGGTGCTGTGCTCGTCGCTTTTTTCTGCATAAGCTGTACACTTTCTGCCGATAAAACAGTTTTTTCTTCTGATCCGGGCTTATCTCAATCATCGATCGATTACCTTGAGGCTAAAGTTGAGGGGATGCGCCAAAGCTGGCCGATTCCGGGTATTGCCATCGCGATTGTTAATCGTGACGCCATTCTATTTGAGAAAGGCTTTGGTGTTGTAGACATTGGCCGGCCCGATTTGGTGGACGAGAGTACGCTTTTTCTGATCAATTCAAATACGAAAGCGATGTCCGCTGCTATTTTAGGTACACTTGTTGATGATGGAAAACTGACGTGGAATGACCGCGTTAAAAGCCACTTGCCGTGGCTGGAGTTTAGTGATCCGCACGCAACCCAATTGCTGACCATCGCTGACACTCTCACCCATCGGGTGGGTGTTGAATGCAACGACTGGTTCGAAGACATCCCCCGGATGACCCTGCGGCGGGCTTTAGAGCTACACAGTCATCTGCCTTTTACCAGTGATTTTCGTACCGAGTATAACTATTGTAATTGGACATTTAGCATTTCCGGGCTGATTGCTGCTGAATTTGCAGGCAGTTGGCGCAAAGCAGTACAAAGCCGTTTATTTGATCCATTGGGGATGAATCGCAGTATTCCGGTATATGTCGATGCAATCAGAATTGATGCGATAACAGCCTGTCATGAATGCGAATTGCTCTCCCCCTTTGCTGGCGATAGTGAAGTCCGAACCGGCGTGACGAATGTGGCGATGCCGCATGTTCATGCGAACGGTCAGTTAGTACGTTCACCGTGGCGAATGGCGTCTGGTTTTCCGAGTGGAAGCGTTCTGTCAAGCGCACACGACCTTTCGCACTATATCAAAATGTTGCTGAATAAAGGCGCCGTTAATGGGAAAAGCTTCATTTCATCTGAGACTATCTCAGAGATGTGGAAGCCCCGTATTCTTATCCGACAGTCAGAGCAGAATGAATTAAGTGAGGATTTCGGCGTCGAAATAGCTCGTGCGGAAAATTTTGAAAATGCTTATGCGTACGGTTGGGATGTGGGTGAGTACGCCGGCCAGGACGTAGTGGCGCACGACGGATCGTCGTTAGGCTTTAGAAGCAAAATTGCTCTGTTACCGGAGCGTGGCTACGGTGTTATTGTGCTGACCAACTATAATCATTCTAAGGGAAATATCGTCGAAGCAATTCTTTTTACGGTTTTGGATCGTCTATTAGGTTTGCCAGAGGCCGAGTGGGAAGAGTATGCGAAGGCGGTTCACAGACTTGGGCAAGAACAAGACAACGAACATTGGCATGAAATCAAAACCAGTCTTCCAGCAATCGAGGGCGACGACGAAAAGATCGTAGGACGCTACTGCCACGCTGCATACGGTGAAGTGACTATTAGAAAGTCTGGACAAGATCAGTACAGCCTTGATCAAGGCCCGGAACGGACAGGTACTTTAATGGCACTCGGTGGTTTTCACTATCAGTTGAATTGGAACGGTCCTCGCAATGAGAATCGGCTGGTTGTTTACACGGCGGACAAAGGTCATATTGAACTAAACGGTGTTTTGCTGAATCGCTGTACCAAGGCGAAGTCTGATATTCATTGATGAATATGGTTCTTGAGGAAGTTGGGGGTCGCAAAAGAATGGTGATTGACGTGTTGCGTAGTAGAATTTGGCTCATTGTGTGTTTTCTTCTGATCAGCTCATCATGCACAATCGGTCCACACAGCGATATCATTAAGATAGAGAGGGAAATTATCTTTAATGATGGCCGTCGAGTGGATATTGAAGAGGGGCTTTTGTTTGTTCCCGAAAACCGCGCCGCAGACAATGCAAGGCAGCTTCCTTTGTATTTTGTCCGTGTCCCCGCTCTATCGGCTAGCGGCCGTTCGCCAGTGCTATATATCCCAGGCGGTCCCGGCTCGGCCTTGACGCCTTATGACTGTGGATCCGCACTTTATACAGGTTATCCTGGCCTGGAAACAGATTGGGCCCGTTCTGTTATAGATTTGGTTGGTGGAAATAGGGATCTCATTTTCATCAATCATAGGGGTGCGCCGCGCCTTCCTTTTTCACCGAATCTGATCGCTTATCGGCATGATACCGACGGCACTCGGCCGCAGTCTCATGAACGCCGGCTGCAGGCCTATAGAGATGCGATAAAGAGCGCACAAGAAGCGTATGAGGCAAAGGGTGCGGATCTTGCCGGATATGACATTATTCATGTGCGCGATGATCTGGAAGCGCTTCGACAAGCACTCGGTTATGATCAGATCACTCTGTTTGGAGGTAGTTTTGGCTCACAGCTGAGCCTCGCATATTTGCAGGCCTATTCTGAATATGTCGATCGAGCAGTACTATTTGGTGTAGAGCCATTAAGCCATGCTTATGATAGTCCAGCGGCGCTGGACGCAACGATTCAGCGCGTGTTCAAGGATGCTGCTGAGGCTGGCATTGATACTGCTAATGAACAAGCTGGCTATAGCAATGATTTGCAGCTCTTACACGAAATAAAGCGCAGACTTAACGATAGTCCCGTCGAAGTGTCGTTGCCCGGGCGCGTCACATCCACGATCATAGACGGAAATGACTTCGCGGATGTCGTTGCAATAAAGAGTTTAGGGCAGGGAGAGCTGCTTCAAAGGGTCTCTTATTTGCCAAAATTTGTTCATGAGGTTGCCAATGGTGACTATCGATATTTAGGATATCAAGTACAAAACCTCAATAGAGGCGCCAAGGAGCGACTCATTTTTCCCATGATCGACAATAGCTTGGGAATCAGTCGCGAAAGGGATCGAGATCTACTCGAGGAAGCTAAAAAGTCTTTTGTCGGTAAGATCAATGAGAAATATCGCCTAACACGGACCTTTTCTCCAACGCCGAACGTCGATGATGATTTTCGGCGATTTGAACCTATATCTGTACCAGTTTTACTGATTCATGGCACTTTTGACTTCTCGACTCCGTACGAGAATGCGCTTGAGCTAAAACCCTTTTTGGAAAATGGTTATGTTGTCAGCGTAAATCGCGGAACGCACAATATATATCACGAGCTGAGCTATATTGCAGGCCAGGAAAAACGCCAGTTGATTTCGGATTATCTATCCGCAAGTTCTTCGATGCTTCCAGTGGGAGAGCTGCAGTTAGAACTGCCAGAAGTCGATTATATACCTATCGACAGTCCCAGTTTGTTTGATTCCCTAGCCAACGAAAAGGCGGGCCGCTAGTCGCAGAGGACGTCGCCTTTACATGGGCGTCCTACAGAGCTGAACTACTCCACTTTACGGCTTCGATCTACAGGCTTCTAGTGAAAGCGATGAGTGCAGCTGTAATCGCCACATTTAAGGATTCTACCTTGTTGCTCATTGGAATTATCAGCTTCTTGTCTGCTAAGCTGCAAATGGCATCATTGACACCCTCTGCTTCATTTCCCAAGACGTACACAACGGGGCCTTCGGGTCTATGATCAAAAAGTGATTCAGTAGCGTGTGATGATAGAGCGCAAACCGAAAACCGCTGATCTTTGAAGGCTTGCAGGGCATCCTTTAGCTTCTCGCATGAAATTATAGGCGCTTTAAACAGGGTTCCCGCGCTAGCTTTTATGACCAGAGGTGAGGAAATAGTCGCGCAGCCTTTCTGCGGGATAATAACGCCATCTATATCGCCCGCACAGGCAGAGCGGATGATCATACCCAGGTTTTGCGGGTTGTGGATGTCGCACAAGGCCAGCAGCCGCAACGGGCGGTTGGTGTTGTCAAGTTGCTGCAAAAAGCGCTGGCAGCTCTGGTAGCCGCGCCAGTCGATATCCGCCGCCACCCCCTGGTCCTGCCTGCCGTTTTTGGAAATCCTCGCCAGCGCCTGGCGGCTATGGTATACAAGCTCAGCGCCCCGCGCCTGCGCCAGGGCGATAATCTCGTCCAGCAGCGGGGCCGGGCGGTTGCCCTCGGCCAAATGCAGGCGGTGCAGGTTTACCGATGGGGCCTGCAGGGCCTCCAGCACCGGCTTGCGGCCGTAAACCGTCAGCAGCTGCTGAAAAAACTGCTTCTTGGCTAAATAGGCGTCGGAATCCCGCGGCGGCGATTTTGGCATGGGGCTTGTCCCGGCTTTGACGGCGCCATTATAGGGTGGTCGAAGTCAGCTGTCTGCGTTTGCTTTGTTATGGCGGAATTATCTGATCGGCAGCGCCTGGCGCTGCAGCGACAACTGCAAGAGCTGCGCGAGGAACTCAACAAGCTACTCGACAGCAGCCGCCAGGTGGCCGCCACGGTGGTGCTCGACCAGACCAAGGTGGGCCGCCTGTCGCGTATGGACGCCCTGCAACAGCAGGCCATGGCTCAGGCCAACCGCACAGCTTACCGGCGCCGCCTGCAAAAAGTCGAGGCCGCCCTGGGCGCCGTCGACAGCGGCGATTACGGTTATTGTGAGGCCTGCGGCGAGGCCATTCCCTATGCCCGCCTGCAGATCAAACCGGAGAGCGATCTGTGTGTCAATTGTCAGGCGCACGAAGAACGTGGCGACTGAATTGGGCGTCGGGCGGTTTTATTCGTCTTATCTTCCATACCATAACGAACGATAAGGTTTTGTGTATGAGAAAAGCACTGTTGATTGGCTTGTGTGCCGCGATTTTGGGGCTGGCGGGGTGTGACCGGCGCGAATCGGTGGTGGCGACGGTGGAAGCGCAACAGGCGCGGATGGCGCAGTTTGAGAAAGATCTGCACCGCCATGTCGGGGTGCTGGCGGCAGACGAATTCGAGGGCAGGGCGCCGGCCACGCCCGGTGGGGAAAAAACCGTCAGTTATCTGCAGCAGGCCTTTGTCGCACTGGGCCTGGAACCCGGCAACGGCGAGTCCTATTTTCAGCGGGTGCCGGTGGCTGAGATCACCACTGCGCCGTCGGCACAGTTGCGGATAAAAGCCGCCGGCTACGAAGCGTCGCTGGAATACGGCGCCCAGATGGTGGTGTTTACCCAGCGGCAGCAGCAGGTCATTCAGGTGCAGGACAGCGAGCTGGTGTTTGTCGGCTACGGTATCAACGCGCCCGAGCGCAACTGGAATGACTATGCCGATATCGATGTCAGCGGCAAAACCGTGGTGATTCTGGTCAATGACCCCGGCTTCATCACCCAGGACCCCGGGCACTTTACCGGTAATGCCATGACTTACTACGGTCGCTGGACCTATAAGTACGAAGAGGCGGCGCGCCAGGGGGCCGCCGCGGCGCTGGTCATTCACGATACTGCGCCTGCTTCCTATCCCTGGGGTGTGGTGGAAAACAGCTGGACGGGCCCGCAGATTCACCTGCAGTCGGCTGACCAGGGCGCCTCCAAGCTGGCGGTGGAGGGCTGGATTCACCGCCAGCCTGCCACCGCATTGTTGCAGTCGGCGGGGCTCGACTACGAGGCGCTGAAGCAGCGTGCGGCGCAGCCCGGGTTCCGGGCGATAGCGCTAAACGCCACCGCTTCGTTCAACCTGCAGAACACCATCCGCTACGATGAGTCGCGCAATGTTATCGCCAAGCTGACCGGCAGCGAGCGCCCGGATGAATACGTGGTTTACATGGCGCACTGGGACCACCTCGGGCGCGACAGCAGTCGCGAGGGCGACCAGATCTTTAACGGTGCGGTGGACAATGCCACCGGCACGGCGGCGCTGTTGACGCTGGCGCGCGAGTTCAGGTCTGCACCGCTGCAGCGCTCACTGCTGTTTATGGCGTTAACGGCGGAAGAGTCGGGCCTGCTGGGCTCTAAATACTACGGTGAAAACCCGATTTATCCGCACAGTAAAACCGTCGCTGCCATCAATATGGACGCCCTGGGTGCTATCGGTGCGGTGCGCGATGTCACGGTTATCGGCTACGGTTTTAATCAGCTGCAGGACTATCTGCAAACTTACGCCGAGCAGCAGGGCCGTTATCTCGTCCCGGATCAAAATGCGGAAAAGGGCTTTTACTACCGCTCCGATCACTTCAGCCTGGCCAGGCACGGCGTGCCCGCGCTCTATGCCGAGGGGGGCTACGACTCCATCGAGCACGGCAAGGAGTGGGGCAAGGCGCAGCAGGAAGATTATATTACCAATCGCTATCACAAGCCCGGCGACGAATATCACGCCGAGATGGATCTGAGCGGTGCGGCTCAGGATATAGAGCTGTACTTTCTGGTCGGCAGGCATCTGGGCAACAGCAATGACTGGCCGCACTGGTACGAAGGCAGTGAGTTCAAGCGGATCCGCGAGGCGTCCCGGGGTGTGTCGCCCTGATTTTTTAGAAAGTGCCACCCCGGCCGGTTCACACCGGGTGGCACGTCATCCAGCCACATACTCACCGTTAAACTCTGCCATCACCCGCTGCTCCAGCATCACCGCAACATCGACATCGAGCCTGCCTTTATCACCCGCGGCCAGGGCACTCAATAGTGTCTCTCTAGCGGCCGCCGCCGTGCGCGCCAGGAAATAAAAGTCCGCGTCGACGGGCGCCTTGTAGTTGAGTTGACTGCAGGCCACCACCACATCGCAGTGGTGTCCCGCCTGGCGTGCAATCAGCGTTGTCAGTGCCCAGCCGGCCACCGTTGCCAGGGCGGCGATACTGCCACCGAAGGCGGTGTGCTTGTCGTTGATATTGGCTGCCAGCGGCGCATGCAGTCGCAGTGACAGTGAATCGAACTGGCTGAAGCGCGGCTGCATACAGCGCAGCACGGGGATCTGATCCAGTGTTTCCCGGGTAAACCGCTGCAGGTCAATTTTCATCGGCAGGCGGATCTTTTTTCAACAGGGCTTCCAGTTGCCGCAGGGCAGTGTCGCTGGCCGCATTCTGTCTGGCGGCAATGGCGACAGTCTGCAGGCCCAGTGTCCGGTATAATGCCAGCAATTGTGGGGCCGCCGCCTGCAGCTGCGCCAGCTGCGTGGCAACCGTATCGACGTCACCGCGGGCAATCGGTCCGGTCAGCGCCTGTTCCGGGCTGCCGCCCAGGGCGTTGTCGACGGTATTGTGGACGATGGGCAGCAGCATTTGCGCGGCCATCCGGCGCGGGATCTGCGCCGCGGCAAAACTCTGCAGGCTGGCCTCCAGCAGCGCTACCAGATAGTTGCAGGCGATAACCGAGCCGGCGTGGTAAAGCGGTTTGGCGCTGGCCTCGATGGTGACGATGCGCGCGTCGATAGACTCGAATGCCGGCAGCAGCCGCTGCAGGGCCGCTGCCTGCCCCTCGGCGGCACAGTAGCTGCCGGCAAAGCTGCGTATCGATGCCGCCGGATCGGCAAAACTGTGCAGCGGGTGGACGCTGGCGGTGTGGGCGCCGGCACTTTGCAGCGGCTGCAGGCTCTGCGCCGTCTGCACCCCGCTGCAGTGAAATACGATGTCGCCGGGTCTGACCAGCCGCTGTGCGGCCAGTTGTTGTGCGGTTTCGGCAATCGCCCGGTCCGGGGTTGCAAGCAGCCAGACATCGGCAGTATCGAAGTCATCGAGGGTACTTATCGCGCGCCCGGCGCCGGCGAAATCGCAGCACTGGCGGGCGCTCTGGTAGCGGCGGGAATAACACTGTTGCAGGGCGAAGCTGCGCTGCTGGTGCCAGAGTCTGGCAAGCGTCCTGGCAAGCTTGCCGGCACCGAGAATATTCAGTGTGGCTTGCAAAACGGTTCCGTTACACTCGGCTGCAGCGGTGCTGATTCAATGGTGAATATAGCAGTCGTCGTCGTTTTCCAGCAGCGCTTTCAGGATCAGGCTGCGATTGATCAGTCCCACCAGCTTGCCGTCGTCGACCACCGGGTAGTTCTTCGGTTTGTCCTGCAGCATGGTCTGGGCTATTTCCACAATCGACGAATCCGGTGTCACTGTCAGCACATCGGTGCGCATGACCGCTGTGACCATCGGCGGTTCTTCACAGTAAAAAACATCGTTGAGCATTTCCTTGATACAGTCCTGCTCGGAGACGAAACCCACGACTTTCTCATTCTCGTCGATCACCGGCGCGCCGATAATACCGGCCTTGAGCAGGCATTTGACCACGTCGCGGATATTGGCAGTGACCGGAATGGCGTGGGGATCGTAGTCCATGAAATCTTTAACCAGTATGGAGTGCACGGCTTGCCTCCTCAGCGTCAGCTTGTTGCTCATACCACAAGTTGTTACTCATATACCAAGGTTAGCCTACTTTTCCCGGGGCCGTACAGCAGTTATTTCGAGGTCGCCGATATAGGCGGCAGTTGGATCTTTCAGTTATCACAGAGTGCCTTGTAGGCGCGCACGGTGGCGGCCAGGCCCTGGTTTATCGCCTCGACGATCAGGGCGTGACCGATGGATACCTCCAGCAGTCCGGGCAGGGTGGCAAAACGGGGCAGGTTGTCCAGGTTGAGGTCGTGACCGGCGTTGACACCGAGGCCGATAGCCGTGGCGTGCGCGGCGGCGTCGCAGTAATCCGCAAACAGGCGGTCGAGATCGCTGCCGTTTTGCCCGCAGGCGGCCGCGTAGGGACCGGTGTAGAGTTCGATGCGATCGGCGCCGACATCCTTCGCCAGGCTGATCTGCTCGCGGTCCGGGTCCATAAACAGGCTGACGCGAATGGCGCGGTCTTTTAACTGCCGAATGAGCGGCTCCAGGCGCGCAGCTGTCTGATTCAGGTCAAAGCCGTGATCCGAGGTCAACTGCTCATTGCTGTCGGGTACCAGGGTGCACTGGTGGGGCCGGGCCTCTTCCACCAGCGGCAAAAAACCCGGGAAGTCACCCAGCTTCGGCGCAAAGGGGTTGCCCTCGATATTGAACTCGATACCGGGCCGGGTGCGCACCAGTTGTGCCAGCTGGCGCACATCGTCGGGGCGAATATGGCGCTGGTCGGGGCGCGGGTGTACGGTCAGGCCGTCGGCGCCGGCCTGCAGGCAGATTTCACCGTGGCGCACGACATCGGGATAATTGCCTGCGCGCGAGTTGCGCAGCAGGGCGATTTTATTCAGGTTGACGCTCAACGCAAAAGCCATGATTTCACCTCGTGTCGCCGGCTCGCCCGGTCGCACTCTGGCCACCGGCCGCGGTGGGGTTGATGCGCCGCGCCTTGAGAATGCGGATCGGCACATTGGGAGCCTGCGGATGGGCGCGATACAGTCCGGTGGGTTGGGCGGCGATTTGTTCCACCACTGCAAAACCTTCGATCACCCGTCCGAATACCGTATAGCCGGGCTTGCCGCCAGCGGCATCGAGGTGGGGGTTGCTGGCCAGATTGATATAGAACTGGGAAGAGGCGCTGTCCGGATCGCCGAGCCGCGCCATGGCCAGGGTGCCGGGGCGATTTTTGAGGCCGTTGTCGGACTCGTTTTTAATCGCATCCCTGGTCGGCTTTTTGACGAAGTCGAAGGTCAGGCCGCCGCCCTGTACCACGAAGCCGCGCACCACGCGGTGGAAGATGGTGCCGTCGTAAAAGTTGCTGTCGACATAGCGCAAAAAGTTTTCCACCGTCAGCGGCGCCCGCTCGGGGTACAGCTCCACCAGGATCTGCCCGAGGTCGGTGTCCAGCTGCACCCGGGGCGTTTGCCCTGCGTTCGCATCTGCGGCGCTCACCGGTGCCACCCAGCACGACACGACCAGGCTCAGGCCCGCCCACAGTTTCAGGTATTTGCCCATGTTTCACCCCGGTGGTTTTGTGATCAGTCAGGCCGCTGCGGCAGTGTGCTCAACGCCATTCCGAGTAGCGCTTGCGCGGGCGCACGGCGGGCACCACCAGCGCGATAATCACTCCCAGGCCGACTGCAGCGGCGCCATAGAGAAACCAGGTCTGCAGGGATTTATCGCCCAGGCGTTCATTTTCGGCCTTGAGTACGTCCAACTCGGTCTGCAGCAGCTGGTGTTGCTCCATCAGGGTCTGATGGCGCTTGTTCAGATCGATGGCGCCGGCGGAGATCTGCTTTATCTGCGCCAGCTCCTGGTCCAGGCTCTGACCCTGCTGTTGCGCACCGGCCAGGCCCTCACTCAGCTCGCGGTTCTGCTGCTGCAGTTGTTCGACCTGGCGTTGCAGCTGGTTGCTGCGGTTTTCCTGCTGTGTGGCTGTTTGCAGCGCATCGCGCAATTTCAACGCCGCGGTGGGTTCAGTGATCAGGTACTGATTGCGAATCCAGCCCTGCACGCCGGCTTCGGTTTCCACCAGCGTCCATTCGGTGTCGGGAGTTTCCTCGATCACCGTCAGTTTGGTGCCACTGCGCAGGCCCCTGTTGATAATCCGAAACTGGGCGCCCTGGCCGCTGCGCAGAGGCACATAGAGTACATCTGCGACGTAGCGGACTTCGGCATAAGCTGTATCGATCAGTAACACAGCAAACAGTGCGGCTAGAAGAAGTTTCACGTCGCCTTCCGTAAATTCTGGGTGTCGCTCGGGGCTGTGGTCGGCAATAGCCTGTATGTTGTTGTCATTTTATTACTGCAATACTCGCTGCTCATTATACGCAGTTTACGTCAGTAGAGAAAACATGCCTGTAAACTTGATCACAATTGCCTCTGCCGTCAGGGCAATACCTTTTTAAACGGCTTGACCACCACCTGTGCGTAGACGCCGGCATCCCGGTAGGGGTCGGCATCGGCCCAGGCCTGCGCCTGTTGCAGCGACGGAAATTCAGCCACCACCAGGCTGCCGCTGAAACCGGCCGCGCCGGGGTCCTCGGCATCCACACACGGGTGCGGGCCGGCCAGCAGCAGTCGCCCCTCGGCCTTCAATGCCTCGAGGCGGGCCAGGTGGGCATTGCGCGCCGACTTGCGTTTGGGCAGACTGTCGGCCACGTCCTGGCTGATAATTGCATAGAGCATAGTGTTTTCCTGTGACTAACGTTTTTTGTGACTGACGCTTTCCTGTGACATCGCCGGGCGGGCGCCGTTACTGGTGGACGATAATGTCCTCCAGTTCCAGGTGCGTGAGTTTATTGATGCTGCGAAACAGATAAAACAGCGCCGAGGTCAGCACCACCATGGCCGGCACCATAATCACCGGAAAGCTCAGGGCCGTCATTTTACCCAGCTCTTCGTTGAAGGCGGCTGTGCCCGGCTGGCTCACCAGCAGCACCTTGGCCAGAATGTAGTTCAAGAGTGAGGAGAGGAAGAAAGAACAGGCAATGATCAGCGAGGCGTTGAACAGGGTTTTTTCGAATGCCGCTTCGTTGCCGTGGGTTTTCAGGGCCTGCGCCACCTTGTCCACCTGCAGCACTTTGTCGTTGTAGATGAAGGTTTTCACCAGCGGGTAGGGTGTTTTCAGCGATATCAGTGTCGCCAGCCCCAGCAGACCCGGTATCGCCGCCTCCTTGATGGCGATGTACTTCGGGTCCAGCTCGAGCAGGCTGATACCGCCGGTAAGCAGCACGCTGATTACCCCCAGTGCGGAAAAAAAGTTGACTTTGTGGGTGTGCACATAGTCTTTCAGCCCATAACTGATGGGAAACGCCAGCGCCACTACAATGGCCCAGCGGGTGCCCAGGTACTCGTCGCCGCTGAGCTTCATCAAAATCAGCGTGGGGATGAGGATATTGAACAGCAGGTTGGCGAGCAGGCTTTCTTTTTTGGGTTTTTTCTCAGGCGTGGCTTGTGTCATTCGTTCGCTCAAGGATAATAGGGCCGAAAAATGGCTTGCAGTTTACAGCCGGCAGTTTACAACTGTTGCGGGGTGTTGTCGCAACCCGCTGTAAACTGCCAGCTGTAAGCTGTCAGCTCCGACATAGAGGTGTTTTTTGCCGCGATTTGACCTACATACCCACAGCACCGCCTCAGACGGTATTTTAAGCCCTGAAAGCGTCGTGTCGAGAGCCAAATCCAGAGGTGTCGAGGTGCTGGCGCTGACCGATCACGATACGCTCGGCGGCATCGCCGCTGCCACGGCCCATGCCACTGTTCTCGGGCTGACACTGATTCCCGGGATTGAGCTGTCCTGCCAGTGGGCCGGGCGCGGCGTGCATATCGTCGGTCTGAATATCGATCCCGCACATGCGGCGATGGCCGAGGCGCACCGTTGTCAGGGGCAGGTAAGGCAGCAGCGCGCGGTTCGGATTGCCGAAAAACTGTGCAGGCAGGGTATTGCCGAGCCGCTGGCAGGGGCGCGTGCCCTCGCCGGCGGCGGCGTTGTCGGGCGGCCTCATTTCGCCCGCTATCTGCAGCAGGCCGGCTATGTCAACTCCTATAACGAAGCCTTTAAAAAATACCTCGGCGCCGGCAAGGCGGGGGACATCAAGGCATTGTGGCCGGATATGGCCACAGCCATCGCCTGGGTGCGGCGCGCCGGCGGTATTGCCGTATTGGCCCACCCGCACAAATACAAGCTGACGCGGCGAAAATTTGATGCTCTGCTGGAGGAGTTTCGCGCCGGGGGCGGGCGCGCCATGGAAGTGATCAGCGGCCGGCAGCAGGCGCAGCTGACCCTGCAGCTGGCGGCGATGGCGCAGCGCCACGATCTGCACGTTTCCTGCGGCAGCGATTTCCATGTGCCCGATCAACCCTGGCAGGAACTGGGTGCCTTCGGCGAACTGCCATCGGAGTGCCGCCCGGTGTGGGCCCTGTGGGGTGCGGCTTAGCGCCGCGGTCGCCCCGCCGGCGGGCATACAGTCAGTAAAGTAATAGCCGGTACAGTGACAATCGGTGCAGTGATTATCGGCACAGTAATTATCGGTACAGTGATTATCGGTACAGTGATTATCGGTAAAACGAAGTCGGTACAAAAATAAAAGGAGCCCTGTTAAGTGGCGCAGTTTTTCCAGATTCACCCAGAGAACCCCCAGGCCCGTTTAATCAATCAGGCCGCCGATATACTGCGCCGTGGCGGTCTTATCGCCTATCCGACCGATTCTGCCTATGCCCTCGGCTGTCAGATCGGTGACAAGATGGCGCTCGATCGCATCCGCGGCCTGCGCGCCCTTGACAAGCATCACAATTTTACCCTGATGTGTCGCGATTTGTCGGAACTGGCAACCTACGCCAAGGTCAACAACCAGGTGTTTCGAATGCTGAAGAGCCATACTCCCGGGCCCTACACGTTTATCCTCGAAGCCACCTCCGAAGTGCCGCGGCGGCTGATGCACGCCAAACGCAAGACCATCGGTATCCGCGTGCCCGACAACGCCATTGCCCTGGGCCTGATAGAGGCCATGGGAGAACCGCTGATGAGCAGCACGCTGCTGTTGCCGGGAGACCAGTATCCGCTCACCGACCCCTACGATATTCGCGAAACCCTCGAGCACCAGCTGGAGCTGGTGATCGACGGCGGCTTCTGCGGTATGGAGCCGACCACCGTTATCGACCTCAGCGGCGAGCTGCCCAAATTGCTGCGCCAGGGCTGCGGTGACTTCTCAGCTTTTGGTGATAACTAGCTGAAATATAAGCTAATTCATCTTTTTGCAAATTGCCTGTAACGGCTTGCTAATAACCGCTATAATGAGCCGCTTGTTGCGCCGGCCCGGATTTTGCGGGGTGTTGAAAGAACTGAGACAGTTGAAAGAGCTGAGACAGTTGAAATAGTTGATACAGCTGAGACAGTTGATACAGCTGAACCAGTCGAGACAGCTGCAGCATTGGGCGCTGAGATAATAATAGGTATTTTTGTGACAAGCGACATCGAAGCTCTGGCCGTTGCCGAAGAGACACCTGCAGATACAGCACAACAGGCGTCAGGCCAGCCCGTCACCGAGGCACCCAAGGACGCCGCCGGGCCCGCTGCGGCGGACGCGGGCGCTGAAGAGGCGGGCGATGAGGCGGCGGCCGATACCGCCGCGGCGGCGCGGCCCGAGCAGGGGGAAATGCCGTTTGCCATTGTCCAGGGCAAGGCCATTACCGAGCTGCCCAAGGATCTCTATATCCCGCCGGATGCACTCGAGGTGATTCTCGAGGCCTTCGAGGGCCCGCTGGATTTGCTGCTGTATCTGATCCGCCGCCAGAACATCGATATCCTGCATATCAATGTGGCACAGATCACCCACCAGTACGTGCGCTATGTGGAAATGATGAACGCCCTGCAGTTCGAGCTGGCCGCCGAGTACCTGGTAATGGCGGCCATGCTGGCGGAAATCAAATCGCGCATGCTTCTGCCCCGCTCCGCCGAGGAGGTGGAAGAGGAGGAGGACCCCAGGGCGCAGCTGATCCGCCGGCTACAGGAGTACGAGCGCTTCAAAAAAGCGGCGGAGGACATCGATGCGCTGCCGCGCAGCGGCCGCGACGTGTTTCAGGCCTCTGCACAGGCGCCTGACCGCAACGTGTCGCGTCCCGATCCAGAGGTTGATCTGAAGGAAATCCTGCTGGCCCTGTCGGAGGTACTGCGCCGCGCCGATATGTATGAGAGCCACCATGTGGAAAAAGAGCGGCTCTCCACCCGCGAGCGCATGGCCCAGGTGCTGGACAAACTGCAGGGCAGCCAGTTTTTGCCTTTTGTCAGCCTGTTTACCGTACAGGAGGGGCGCCTGGGTGTGGTGGTCACCTTTCTGGCGGTGATGGAACTGATCAAGGAGTCGCTGGTGGAGATCGTGCAGAGCGAGTCCTTTGGACCCATCCATGTAAAAGCAAGAATTCAATGAGTATGGAAAACGACCAACTGCGGCGCATTGTCGAGGGGGCGCTGCTGGCGGCCGGACAACCCTTGAATATCACCCGCCTGCAGAGCCTGTTCGAAGAGGGCCAGGTACCCGCCAAAGATGAATTGCGGGCGGCGCTGGAAGAGATACAGGCCGACTGTTGCGGGCGCGGCTTTGAACTGAAAGAGGTGGGCAGCGGCTGGCGTTTTCAGGTGCGGGAAGAATCCGCTCCCTGGGTCAATCGCCTGTGGGAGGAGAAACCGCAGAAGTATTCCCGCGCGCTGCTCGAGACCCTGGCGCTGATTGCCTATCGCCAGCCCATCACCCGCGGCGATATCGAGGAGATTCGCGGCGTTGCCGTCAGCTCCCATATAATCAAGACCCTCAGCGAGCGCGAGTGGGTCAAAGTGGTGGGGCATCGCGACGTGCCAGGGCGGCCGTCGCTGTACGCCACCACACGGCAGTTTCTCGACTACTTCAATCTCAGCAGCCTGGAAGAACTGCCCACCCTCGGCGAGATCAGCGACCTGGAAAAACTCAATCCGGAACTGGAACTCGGTATTGAGGAGCCGCCCGGGCAGGCGCCGGCACAACCCGGCGAGGGGGATATGTTCGCCGCCGAAGCCGGGCAGGCAGATGGTGATCAAGCCGCGGATCAGGATCAGGCGTCGGCTGACGCCGGGGTGGCGGCGGACCCTGCCGGTACCGATGCCGCCGGGACTGGATACTAGTCCGCTTTGCTTGAAGATATTGTTCGAGGGCATTATTTGAGGACAGACCATTGACTCAGCGACGCGGAGACGACGACAACCGCGACGAAAAGCTGCAGAAGGTGCTGGCCCGCGCCGGGCTGGGTTCGCGCCGGGAAATGGAGCGCGCCATCGAAGCCGGCCGCGTCAGAGTCAATCGCCGCCTGGCCCGCTTGGGCGATCGGGTTGCGGGCAGTGACAGTGTCTTCTTTGACGGTCGCAAGGTAGCCGTCGAGGCGCCGCGCAGCCAGCGTTGCCGGGTGCTGTTGTACAACAAACCCGAAGGTGAAATCTGCTCGCGTTCAGACCCCGAAGGCCGTGCCACCGTCTACGACCGCCTGCCGCGGCTGCAAGCCGGGCGCTGGATATCGGTCGGCCGGCTGGACTTCAATACCAGCGGCCTGTTGCTGTTTACCAATGACGGCGAGCTGGCCAACCGACTCATGCATCCCTCCTCGGTGATCGACCGCGAGTATCTGGTACGTGTGCAGGGTGACGTGGACGAGGCAATGAAACAGCGCCTGTGCGAGGGCGTGCTGCTCGAGGACGGCACGGCGCGCTTTACCGATATTGTCGATGGCGCCGGCGAGGGTCGCAACCGCTGGTTTTACTGCGTGGTTATGGAGGGGCGCAACCGCGAAGTGCGGCGTCTGTGGGAATCCCAGGGCGTCAAAGTCAGCCGCCTGAAGCGGGTGCGTTTCGGCAATATTTTTATCCCTTCCCATGTGCGGGTCGGTCAGTGGATCGAACTGAACGATAAGGAGGTTGGCGAGCTGTGCCAGACTGCCGGTATCGAGCCGCCGCTACAACAGCCGGGTTTGAAGCGGGCGGAGAAGCATTTTCGCGAGCGTCACCAGCGGCGTTTGCGCTCCGGCCGCGGCAGACACACCCCGCGAACCCGCCACTGAGTCCGACCGGTGCTGTAAGCCCGCCGCCGGGTTGTGCCGGCCGGGCGGCCGCCGTGTTGCGCACTTAATAAACGCTGCAGTGCAAGCGCTTGAATCCGCTTTGCCTTTTTCCCTTGCCGAATACAGGGCTTTTCAAATAAAAATCCAGCGGCCGATTCTCCCGGACGCAACTAGAGCGGTTCCGGCCTGTCAATAAATTGGTGGTCATTGGCGCCTTTAAAAGGCACTATTGCTACAAACCGTACAACAGAACTGATAAGGGGTGGCTAAATGGATGCAACATTTTGGAACGGCAGGCGAGCGGCGGGAGTTCCCGACAGCCTGGCGGCCAAGTTTGGCGATTACGCTGACATGACAGTACTCGATGTCATTGACGAATCCGTTCGACAACATGCCGGGCGCCCGGCTTTTACCTGTATGGGTCACACCCTGACCTATGCCGAAATCGATCGCTATGCCACGCAGTTTGCCGCTTACCTGCAGAAGCATACCAATCTCGTCCCCGGTGATCGCATCGCGGTGCAGATGGCCAACCTGTTACAGTACCCGGTGACACTGTTTGGCGCCCTGCGCGCCGGCCTGGTGGTGGTCAATACCAACCCGCTCTACACCGCGCGCGAGATGTTGCACCAGTTTAACGATGCCGGCGCGAAGGCCTTGGTGTTTATGAATATGTTTGGCGACAAAGTAGCCGAAGTGCTGCCGCAAACCGCCATTGAGCACTTGATTATCACCCAGCCGGGGGATCTGCTGCCGCCGCCCAAGGGCTGGCTGATCAACGCCGCGCTGCGCTATGTCAAAAAGGCGGTGCCGGCCTTTTCCCTGCCCGCCGCGGTGCCGTTCAAGCAGGCGTTGAAACAGGGCGCCGATGCCGGGGCGCCCTCGAGGCCGACATTGCACAGTAAAGACCTGGCAGTGCTGCAATATACCGGCGGCACCACCGGCGTTGCCAAGGGAGCAATGCTGACGCACGCCAATCTGGTGGCGAATATGCTGCAGGTCAAAGCCAACTTCGAGCAGGTCGATGACAGCGGGCAAAAAATCCACCAGGCCGGCAGCGAGCACTTGGTAGCGCCGCTGCCGCTGTACCATATCTATTCGTTTACCGTGCATATGATGGTGGCACCCAGCACCGGCGACCACAGCATTCTGATTGTTAACCCGCGCGATCTCGACAGCTTCATCCGCGCGATAAAACCCTGGCCCATCACCACCTTTGTCGGCCTCAACACCCTGTTTGTGGCGTTGATGAACCACCCGAAGTTTACCGACTGCAATTTCAGCCGCCTGAAGAGCACCGCCTCCGGCGGCACCGCACTGGTGGCCGATACCGCCAGGCGCTGGAAAGAGGTCACCGGTTCGGATATCGGCGAGGGTTATGGTCTCACTGAGTGTTCGCCGGTCGTCTCCAGCAACTTTGCCGGCGGCAAGGCCCGCCTCGGCACCGTCGGTATGCCGGTGGCGGACACGGCGCTGAAAGTCATCGACGATCAGGGGCGGGAGCTGCCCATCGGCGAGCGCGGCGAACTGTGCGTAAAAGGTCCGCAGGTCATGAAGGGATACTGGCAGCGCCCGGATGCCACCCGCGAGGTGCTGGACGAAGAGGGCTGGTTCAAGACCGGCGATGTGGCGGTCATCGACGAGGAGGGCTATGTCAGCATCGTCGATCGTATCAAGGATCTGGTACTGGTCTCCGGTTTCAATGTATACCCCAATGAAATCGAGGACGTGGTATCGATGCACCCGGCAGTGGAGTCCTGCGCGGCGATCGGTATACCGGACAGCAAAACCGGCGAAGCGGTGAAACTGTTCGTGGTCGGCAACGGCGAAGCGCTGAACAGCGACGACATCCTCGAGCACTGCCGCAAACACCTCACCGCCTACAAAGTGCCGAAGCAGGTAGAGTTCCGCAGCAGCCTGCCGATGTCACCGGTCGGTAAAATCCTGCGCAAAGACCTGCGCGACGAAGCGGCAGCGCACGCTTAAACGAGTCGCTAGTCACTAGTTACTAGTCTCTAGCGACTAGTGACTGGTCAATGGTCAATGCACTCTGCCTGATATGACTTGGTTGCGGCCGTTGCGCTTGGCCTGGTACAGCGCTTTGTCGCCGCGCTCGAACAGGCTGTTGATATCGTCGCTTTCGATCAGGCTGCTGCAGCCGATGCTGACAGTGGCGTGCACCGGGCCGGTATTTGAATTGACCGCCAGCTCATTGACCGCGCGCCGCACCCGCTCGGCGATATGCTTGGCTTCGCTATCGTCGGTATTGTTGAGCACGACGACGAACTCCTCGCCGCCGTAGCGAAATGTCATATCGGTCTGGCGCGTCACCCAGTCGATGGTGTGGGCCACTTCGCGCAGCACCTGGTCGCCGCTGCTGTGGCCGAGGCGGTCGTTGATGGTTTTGAAGTGGTCGATGTCGATGACCAGCAGTGACAGTGCCTGCTGATAGCGCCGTGCCAGCAGTACCTCCCGTTCCAGCGCACTCTGCATGGCGGCGCGGTTGCCCATGCCGGTCAGCGGATCGCGCAGCGCTGTCTGTACCGCCTCGCGGTATTTGAGAGCGTTGCGCAGCGGATACACCAGCGTGCTGATCAGCATTTCCAGTGCCGCCAGTTCCACTTCGCTGAAGCGCTGGCTGCGGGTAAAGCGGATCTCTCCCAGATTGTCTTCCCGGGTAATCAGCCGGTATTCGCCCGAGTGCGGGCAATTTCTGCCAATCTGGATTTTCAAACCGTGGCTTTCGTGGCGGTAGGTCAGGCCGCCAATGGCAACGACTTTCTGCACCGCTGCAAAAAACAGGCTCACCAGCTGCCTCAGGTCCAGTGTCGTTTGCAGCACCGTGGTCAGGCGGGCGCGGGCCGCGTCCTGCTCGGACTGCGGCAGGGGCAGCCGGGCCCGAATGAGGTTGTCCTCGCGCGCTAGCGCATCTGGGCTGATATGTACGGGTCTAACCATGACTTCTTCCTAAACCTAAGTCTGACTGTAAACTGGCGCGTGAGCTGACCAGCCAGTTGTTAATTGTCGCTCGTAACTGCAGGGTTACCATGCCTGCGATAGTCCTCGGCGCGCATTAGCTGACAACGAACCAGCGACATATGTCTAGCGAAATTTATGCCAGCTTTCTAGGTCTGGAAAAACTTAATTAAATCAATCAGTTAAAGCAGTGTTTTGAAGGGAAGTCGGCGCTGGCGACAGAAAACCGCCTGCGCCGGCGGCAAGGCTGAGGCCGATATTTGCCCTTTGCCAAAATATTGTCAGCTGCGCGCGGGCCGTCAATCCAGGTCGCACTTTGGCAAAACCACCGAGATGGTAAGGCCGCCGTCGGGGTTATTGCTCGCTTCCATTTTGCCGCTGTGCAGCGCTACGGTGCGCTTGGCGATCGCCAGCCCGAGCCCGTAGCCGCCGCTGCTTCTGTCGCGCGCTTCATCGGTGCGGAAAAACGGCTGGAAAATATCTGCCAGGCACTGCTCCGGTACGCCGGGGCCGCGATCGGCAATGCGCACGCGGAAACTGCCGTCCTCGACCCGGTCCACCTTCACCGTAATGGGGGTGCCGGTGGAGGTGTAGTGGATGGCGTTGCGCAGAATATTTTCGAACACGCCGATCAGGGTATTGCCGTGGGTGGGCACCAGGGCGTCTTTTTCATGGGTGATCAGCGACAGGGAGACCTGCTTGCTCTGCGCCTCATCGCCATAGTTTTTGGTCAGCGTTTCCAGCAGAGACACCAGATCCAGGGTGTCATTCAGCTCCCAGGACTCGTTCTCGTTGAGCGGCAGGGAGAGAATATCGGAGATCACATCGTTGAGGTATTCGGCCGCCTGTTTGATGCGGTTGAGTTCCTGATCCACATCGCCGTTACTGCGCTGTTGCGCCAGTGCCAGCGCCACCTGCAGGCGCGCCAGCGGCGAGCGCAATTCGTGGGAAACGTCCTTGATCATACGCTTCTGTTCGAGCATGGCCTTTTCCAGGCGCTCGGTCATATGGTCAAACTCCCGGCCGAGCATGCCGATCTCGTCGCGGCGGCCGCGAAACTTCGGCGTTACCCGCACACTCAGGTCGCCGCTGGCAATTTGCTGGGTCGCCGTTTTCAGCGTCGCCAGCCCGCGCGACATGCGCTTGGCGAGAAAGAAGCAGGCGCTGCCGCTGATCAGAATGGAAATCAGCAGGGTGGGCCAGACATTGTTGAAAAACAGCTGCCAGAAAATGTTGCGCCCCTGCGGGTCGGTGCCGGCTACCACCCGCACCATGCTGCCGTCCTGCAGCGAGATGCGGCGGCCAAAAAACACCCGGTCGCCGATCGGCATCTCGGCATAGGGAGAGTTGGCGGTGAGTTCGGGAATGAAATCGATGATCTCCTGACTCAGCGGCCGCTTGAGCAGATCCTGGGTGTTTTCATCGATAATGAACAGATAACGGGTAGCCCATTCCGGCGCCGCGCCGAGGCCGTAGGTAACATCCGTTTTTGAGTGGTTTACAACTTCTCTGACCACATCGCGCAGCAGCCTCTTGGCCGGCTCCTGGCTGCGCTCCGCCTGATAGCGCTTGCTCAGGTGTTTATTGGTGCCGAGGTCGAGCCAGTGCACCACCAGGCTGGTACCGACAATCATGGTAATGGTGATCAGCCAGAAACTGAAAAAGATTTTCAGGTATAAACGGGTCATGAAAAAGCTGTAGGTTTCCAAGGTTCGAACCTAATTGTTTTGCGTGAGCATATAGCCGGCGCCGCGGATATTGATGATCAGGTCCTTGCTGGCGCCGCGGCCGCTGAGCTTTTTGCGGATATTGCTGACGTGGACGTCGATACTGCGGTCGTAGGGGGTGAGTTTGCGGCCCAGTGCCTGCTCGGTGAGGGCCTCCTTGCTGATGACTTTGCCGGCGGAGCGAACCAGCAGCTCCAGTACGGTAAACTCCGCGCCGGTCAGGTTGACCTCCCTGCCGGCCACCTTGGTGTTGCGGCTGCCCAGGTGCAGCACCAACTGGTCGACCTGCAGTGTGTCCTCGGTTTCCTGCTGGGCGGCACTGGCGTCGGTGCGGCGCAGTATCGCCCGCAGGCGGGCCACCAGTTCGCGCGGGTTGCAGGGCTTGGGCAGGTAGTCGTCGGCGCCCATCTCCAGGCCGACTATGCGGTCGACGGTCTCGCCTTTGGCCGTCAGCATCAGCACCGGCGTTTGGCAGTAGTCGCGCAGCTTGCGCAATACGTCAAAACCGTTGTGAATGGGCAGCATCACATCCAGCACGATGGCGTCGTAAGTGCCGGCCGCGGTTTTCTCCAGGGCCTGCTGGCCGTCGTGCGCCATATCGACGCTGAAGCCCTCAGCGGTGAGGTATTCCTGCATTAAATCACACAACTCTTGGTCGTCGTCGACCAGTAATAAATCGGTCATAATTGCCCGTATTCCCGTCAGCTATGACAAGTTTGCTACAGCGCTCGACGGCTGTCATTGCCCCACCCGCAGCTATTTACCCTTCTTAACACAATTTTACCGTGGTTTGCCCTGTTTAACGCCTGATCCCTCTATGATGGAGGCCTGGTTACGGTGTTACCCAAGTGCGCCGTAACGCGACGAATGCTTGCTTGATACCCCGGCCAACCGGCTGAAGGTTTGAAACCCGCCTACCACAGGGCGGGCGTACTTTGGCTCCTTGCATGTCCTCTCCACAACCCCAATGCGGCCGGGGTTTTTTTTCCTCCCTTGCCTAAATTTGACAATATTGGGACAATTCCGGCTCTTTTTCGCAGGTGGCAGGGCAGTGTGTGAGCAGGATCGGCCTTTTCTTTGGCAGTGATGAGGGCAATACCGAGAATATCGCCTACCGCATTCAACAGCGCTTGGGTGAGGACACGGTCGATGTGCTGGATATTGCCGATGTCACGCAGTTGGAGTTTGCCGACTACAACCAGATCATCCTCGGGATTCCCACCTGGGATTTCGGTCAGATACAGTCGGACTGGGAAGAATTCTGGGGCGATATCAGCGAAGTGGATTTCAGCGGAAAAACCGTGGCCCTGTTCGGGCTCGGCGACCAGTTCGGCTACGGCGATTACTTTCTCGATGCCATGGGCATGTTGCATGACGTGCTGGTCTCGGCCGGTGCCGGCATTGTCGGCCACTGGCCCACTCAGGGTTACGATTTCGATGCCTCCAAAGCGGAAATACCCGGTGCCGCCAAGTTTGTTGGCCTGGCCATCGACGAGGACCAGCAGGAGGAGTTGACGGCGCGGCGCCTGGACCAGTGGTGCCGGCAGATACACGGCGAATTCGGTTTGACCACCCCGTTGATTGCTGTCGACGATTAGCCATTTACAGTTAGTGGAGCGAATAGAATCAGATGAAAGGCAAGGCGAAAGGAGTGCAGCGTATTGTCAATGCTGCGGTTTATTCGGTACAGGGCGCGCGGGCGGCTTTTCGCCACGAAGAGGCATTTCGCCAGGAGGTCTACCTGGCGCTGATTATGCTGCCGGCGGCTTTTTTGCTCAATGTCGATCAGATCGAGCGCATTTTGATGGTGGGCAGTGTGATTCTGGTGCTGATTGTCGAGTTGTTGAATTCCGGCATCGAAGCGGTGGTCGACCGGGTGGGAACCGAATACAACGAACTGGCCGGGCGCGCCAAAGACCTGGGGTCCGCCGCGGTGTTTCTGTCGCTGCTGTTAACCGGCTATATCTGGGCGAGTATTTTGTTTTTGCCTTTTTGAGTGTGCGGCCGGCTCTGAGTGTCACTGCAAGCCGGGGAGGGTTTGGCGGCACGATCGGGGTCAGGCAAGATCGACCCCGCCCGGTGAGACCAGACCCCGCCCGGTGCCGCTCGAAAATGGCTTGACCAGCCCTCACATCGCCCGGGCGATAAAAATAGCCCGCTTCGGCGCTGGATGACCTTCGACAGTAAGACTACCTTCATCCGGATCGAGAAAATCCCGCAGCGAGTGAAATCGCATCCATTCGGTAGTGCGTTGCTCTTCGACGCTGGTGGTGTTGATATCCACCAGCCGCGGGTTTGCAAAGCCGCACTTGCGCAGCCATGACAGCAGTGTGTCGCAACTCGGCAAAAACCACACATTGTTCATCATCGCATAGCGCCCCTCCGGCACCAGCACCTCGCCGGGTTTCCCCTCGATTACCAGTGTTTCCAGTACCAGTTCACCGCCCGCTCTCAAGCTGTCGCGCAGTTCGCGCAGGTGATCCATGGGCGAGCGGCGATGATAGAGCACACCCATGGAAAAGGCAGTGTCAAAGGCGCGCATTGCCGCCGGCAGCGATTCGATGCCGATCGGCACCACATCGACCGGATAGGGGCCGATAAAGTGTTTAATGGCGTGAAACTGCAGCACGAAGCGCGGCGACGGGTCGATACCGATTACCCGTTGCGCTCCCGCCTCGAGCATGCGCCAGCAGTGGTAGCCGTTGCCGCAGCCCACGTCCAGTACCAGGCGCTGGTGCAATGGCGTGATATGCGGCAGCAGGCGCCGCCATTTCCAGTCCGAGCGCCACTCGGTATCGATATGGGTGCCGTGGATGCGGTAGGGCCCCTTGCGCCAGGGAATCAGCTTTTTCAGCTGCTGTGCTATCGCCCGGGCGTCGGCGCCACCACAGTCGCCGTCGACGGTTACCGTATCGCCCAGCACGACGGCGCTGGCGGTGACTGCCGGCAGCTGCGCCAGTACCTCGCGCCAGGCGGGTAAATCGCCGTAGCGCCGTTCGCTCAGGCCGCTGGAGACCTGTTGCGGCAGCAGCTGTGCCCAGTCGCCCAGTGCGCTGGCGTTGCGCGGCGCCCGCCGCAGTGCCTCGATCAGTTGGCGGTAGTACTCGATCATTTGATCGCAATCAGCGAGGCAAAATTCAGGCACTGGAACCAGACATCGCAACTGCCAAAGCCGGCGGCGGCCAGCCGGTCGCGATGCGCTTCCAGCGTGTCGGGTACCAGCACATCCTCCAGCGCGCTGCGTTTCTGTGCGATTTCCAGTTCGCTGTAGCCGTTGGCGCGCTTGAAATTGTGGTGCAGCTCGGTCATCAGCTGCTGGTGCTGGGGCTCGGCAAAGGCCACTTTTTCCGACAGTATCAGCATGCCGCCGGGGTTGAGGCCGGCATAGATACGCGCGAGCAGGGCCGGGCGCCGCTGCGGGGCGATAAACTGCAGGGTAAAGTTCATTACCACTACCGATGCGCGGGCAATGGCAATGTTCTCCAGGTCGGCGCAAACCAGCTGCACCGGTACCTCGCCGCTGTCCGCCTCGATGACCTGGCGGCAGCGCTGAATCATGGCCGGCGAGTTGTCGACGCCGATAATACCGCAGTCGGCGGCCTGAATGCGGTGGCGCATTGCCAGGGTGGAGGCGCCCAGTGAGCAGCCGAGGTCATAGCAGCTGCTGCCGGCGCGGGCATAGCGCTCGGCCAGATTGCCGGTCATGCTGATGATGGTGCCGTAGCCGGGCACCGAGCGTTTGATCATATCCGGAAAAACCGCCGCCACCTTGCTGTCGAAGGTAAAACCCTGCAGCTGCGCCAGCGGATTGGCGTAGATCGTATCCTGGTGACTGCCTGCGGCCATACTGTTGCCCATCTGCCTGCCCATATTCTCGCGCCGGGAAAACCGGCCGCGCATTTTACCGTCCCTGTCCGCAGCCCTCAATCGTAAGGCGGCAGCGATCCGCCTGCCGCGGTTTTGGACTATGATTCGTTATGGGGACACGCTATAGTTGCCGGTTTTTTTTATATCTAATCAACAGGTTAACCGGGGCTCGAGCACCCTGGTTGGGCAAAGTTGGTCGGACAAATTTGGTCGGACAACGTCGCAAGTTTGCCGCGGCGATCAGGCGGAGTACTTATGGCCCACAGAAGTGGCTACAGCGAACTGACGGCGCTGGTGGTGGATAACTTCGACAGTTTTCGCACCACAGTGTGCAAAATGTTGAAGGAATTCGGCGTCGGCGCCATCGATACCGCCGGCAATGGCAATCAGGCGCTGAAAGCCTGCTACAGCAATGACTATGACCTGGTGCTTTGTGACTACAACCTTGGTCCTGGTCGCAGTGGCCAGCATGTGCTGGAGGAACTGCGCTTCAGAAAAGCGTTAAAGCGCAGCAGTCTGTTTGTGCTGCTGTCGGCGGAGACCGACAAGAGCATGATCATGGCCGCCTTCGACAATGAGCCCGATGCGTATCTGAGCAAGCCCATTACCACCCGGGTGCTGCAGCAGCGCCTCGATCGGCTGCTGCAGCAGCGAGATGAGCTGCTGCGGATTCATGAAGCCATTGCCGCCGGCAGCACTGAACGGGCCATAGCGCTGTGCCGGCAGAAAATCGAGAAGCCCGGCCGCTATACTGGCGCCTGCCAGAAACTGCTTGGCACTCTCTACCTTCAGCACGGCGCCCACGGAGCGGCCGAGGCGCTGTACCGGCAGGTGCTGCAGGTGCGGCAGCTGGACTGGGCGCGGGTGGGTCTGGCCAGGGTCAGGCAGGCGCAGGGCGATGTGGCGGTGGCGGCGCAGTGGCTGGGGGAGATCGTGCGCGGCAATCCGCTGTGTATGCCCGCCTACGACGCGCTGGCGGAGAACTGCCAGTGCCGCCGCGACCCCCAGCAGCTGCAGGCGGTGTTGCAGCAGGCGGCAGCGGTCTCGCCGCGCTCAATTCTGCGACAAAAATACCTGGCCGAAACCGCCGCCGGCAATAACGATCTGCCGGTGGCCGCGTCGGCCTACCGCCGCACCGTCAGACTGGGCCAGTACTCCTGCCACGACTGTATCGAAAACCATATCAATTTCGGCCGCGCGGTGGCGGCTCTGTTTCGGGAGGAGCGCCGCGCGGCGGAGGATTTATCGCGCGATGCCCTGCGGGTACTGGCGGATATTCCGCGGCGGTTTGAACCCACGGCCGAGCAGGGCGGCCAGACCCACCTGGTCGAAAGCCAGGTGTATGCCGGCCAGGGCAATCGGCTGCGCGCCGGCGTGTCGCTGCAGGCGGGCGAGGAAACGCTGCAGCAGCTGCCCGCGCCGCTGAGTGTGGAAACGCAACTGGATCACGCCATGGCGCTGTCGGTCAACGGCAAGAGGCGGGAGGCAGACAAGTTGTTGACCGGGCTGATTGAGCACCATCGCAATGATCAGCAGGCGCTGGAGAAAATCGACCGCCTGCTGGAGGAGCCGCAGAGTGACGCCAATCGCCGCACTGTCGCCGAACTCAATCGCAGCGGCATAGGCCACTACAACGACAGGCAGTTCAAACAGGCGATCGAGTATTTTATGCGGGCCAAGCGCCTGTTTCCGAATCACATCGGTGTGCATCTGAACCTGGTGCAGGCGCTGTTGGGGGAAATGCAGGAATATGGGCGCGAGGAAGAGCGCCTGAAGTTGTGCTCGGCGACTATCGCCAAGATAGAGAGCAGGATAGATCACACGCATCGACAGTACGGCCGCTTCGCCAAGTTGCGGCACAGCCTGGTGCAGCTGGAGCGGGAATAGGAAATCGCAAAATGAGTGACAAAACTGGCCGCAGACCGATCGATTTTTCTTTTGTGCTCGCCTCCAGTGTGCACGATATGAAAAACTCGGTGAGCATGCTGCTGAATTCTCTGGAGGAGGTGATCCACTCGACGCCGATCGAAAACGAACAGCAGCGGCGGCGCTTTGGCACGCTGCAGTACGAGGCCTCGCGGATCAACACCGAACTGATTCAGCTGTTGTCCATTTATCGCATGCAGACCAGGCGCCTGCCGGTCAATCTCGATCAGCACTACGTGATCGATGTGCTCGAGGAGCAGCTGGCGCGCAACCATATGCTGTTCGAAACCCGCAGCGTGGGCGTCGAGATGGATTGCGATACCGACCTGGCCTGGTTCTTCGACGCCGACCTGGTCGGCAGCGTCGTGCACAATGTGCTGGTCAACTGCGCGCGCTATACCCGCAAGGCACTGCAGATTTCGGCACGGCAGCAGGCCGGTATGCTGTGTATCAGCATTGCCGATGACGGTCGCGGCTACCCGCCGGCGATGCTGCGGGAACCGGACAGCGATACCGTGTATGCCGGCGAGGAGGGCACGCACCTGGGGCTGTTTTTCGCCCGCGAGGTGGCGGCGATGCACTGTGAGGACCAGCGCCGCGGGCGCGTTGAACTGGCCAATGACAGCGCACTCGGCGGCGGTTTATTCAGCCTGTATCTGCCGTAAAGTACCGCCGCGCACAACGCCGCCGACTCACTCAAACGTGAATAATCTCCAGTGACAGTTTCTCGGCCAGGCCGATACTGTCCTTGTTGATGATCACCGCGGTGCTGGCTCGCTGCGGCAGCAGATAGGTCTCGGCCACACGCTTGAGATCCTCCAGGGTGACCTGCAGCACGCGGTTGCGGAAACGTTCGCGCTTTTCGCGCGTGCGGCCGTAGAGTTCGGCGTGAAATATCTGCTTGGCTTCGCCCGCCGGCGAACTGGGCTTGTCCAGCGAACCGATGACGCCGAGAATGGACTCCTCCACCCGCTGCCACTCGTGCCGCTCATCCAGCAACCAGCGCAGTGACTGATCGAAGTCGTCCAGGGTTTCCTGCAGGCGCGGGTCGCGGTAGGAAAAGAAGCGGAAAGCGGCGATATTGCTGTCCTGGCCGGCGCCGCCACCGTAGGCGCCGCCCTGTTCGCGGATGGTGCGGTGCAGATAACCGTTGCGCAGAAAGCCGCCCAGCACCGACAGCGGCGCGGCGTCGGCGTGATCCATCGGCACGGTGGGATAGGCCCTGGCACAGAAGTTTACCTGGGTGTTGGCGACCCAGGCCTGATTCACCGTCTCGCTGACCGGGTCGAGGGCAAACAGATCGGCAGCTGCGCCCCCGCTGTCCGGCAACCAGCGGCTTTCGAGTTGCGCCTGGCAGTGCTGGAGATGCTCCTGTTCGCCCACCAGCAAAAACTGCATCGGCGCCTGCAGCACCCGCTGGTGAATACCGGCGAGCCTGGCGGCGAAGGCCTGCAGTTCGCCGCCGTCGCCGAGGGCGTCGTCCAGCGCCTTGATCGCTTTTATGCCGGTCAAACCGCTCAACTGGTGGCTGAGCTTTGCCGCCGGGCTCATGCCGGCGGCGGCCGCGGCCATCGCCAGGCTGTGGCCGTTGGCGGTGATACTCTGCTCGCGGCGGGCGCGGGTCTGGGCAATCAGCTCGCGGATGCGCGGCAGTTCGTCGAAGCGCACCCGCTGCAGGGTGTCCCACATCATTTGTGACATGGCGTCCTGATTGCGCGCCAGCGC
>JANQMH010000026.1 GCA_028280195.1 Exilibacterium sp. | reverse complement strand
TACACTTTCTATTTCACCGAGTTCAATACGGAAACCACGGACCTTCACCTGAAAATCCGTACGGCCTACAAATTCAATCTCCCCATCCGGTAAATAACGCACCAAATCACCGGTTTTATACAAACGCACACCGGATTGCCCACTCCAGAAGTCCGGGATAAATCGTTCGGCGGTTAATCCGGGGCGGTTTAAATATCCTCGTGCTAATCGCTCTCCACCAATCACTAGCTCTCCTACAACAAATATCGGTACCGGGTTTAATTCGGCGTCCAAGATATAGGCCTGGGTATTGCTAATCGGTCGTCCGATAGCAGGGGGGACACGGTCGTCCTCTGCCACAATCCCTGAGGTAGTAACCACCGTATCTTCGGTAGGGCCGTAGTTATTGACTAGGGCAAACGGCAAATCCGACGCTGGCAGCTGCTTCAATTTATCGCCGCCTGTTAAGACGTAGCTCAACGCCATAGACGGTGGCCAAGTTTCATTCAGCAAACTCTCCGCTAATGGTGTTGGCGCAAAACAGTGAGTCATCTTTTGTAAGGCTAACCACGCAATCAAAGCGGTCGGCATGAGCACCAAGTCCTTTGGTACCAGAGATACCAAGGCACCCGCCGTGACGTAAGGCCAAACTTCCCAAGCCATAGCATCAAACCCCATACCCGCTAACTGAGTGGCTCGAGCTGTTGGCGTAACGGAGAAAGCGTCTTGATGCCAATAACACAGCTGGCTTAAACTATCATGAGAAACAGCAACGCCTTTCGGTTTGCCGGTAGAGCCAGAGGTATAAATCACATACACCAGGTTTTTTGGGGTCAACACAACATTCGGTGCTGTCGTCGGTTGAGTTTCCATCATCTGCCAATCACTGTCCAAATAGCAACAGATTATCTCTTGATCTTCTATGCGTTCTCGTGACGCTTCCTGCGTGAGTAGTACCCACATGCCACTATCTTGAATCAGGTATTCAATTCGCTGTCGTGGGTAGCCCGGGTCAATGGGTACGTAGGCTCCACCGGCTTTTATGATACCTAACATCCCGACTATCATATCCAATGAGCGATCGACACACAGTCCAACTCGACTCTCCGGCTTGACGCCCTGTGCAATCAGGTAATGCGCCAACAGATTACTTTTTTGATTAAGTGCCTGATAGGTGAGTTGTTGGCCTTCAAACACTAAAGCCACGGCATCCGGTGTTTTTTCAGTCTGCGTTTCAAACAATTGATGAATACACTGGTCTTTCGGATAATTCACCTGAGTGTTATTCCAATCTACCAAAATTTGCTTACGTTCTAGTTCAGTTAGTAACGGTAAATCGCACAGATTTTGATATGGGTTTTTGGCCATACTTTCTAGTAGCAAACTGTAATGATTGCAAAATCGCTCTATCGCCGTACGGTCAAAGAGATCTGTATTGTATTCCACAACACCACTGAGCCCTTGCGGTACCTCAGTAAGCATTACGGTGATATCAAATTTGGATTTTTGGATGTCAACCTCGATAGCAGATGCATCTATACCAGGCAAGATGAAACTGTCTTTCGGCGAATCTTGAAGGACAAACATCACTTGAAATAACGGCGAATAACTCAAGCTGCGTTCTGGCTTTAATACATCTATCAGTTGCTCAAATGGAATATCTTGATGGTGATAGGCTTCCAGTGCCATGTTTTTAACGGTGTGTAAAAAATCATTCACACAGGTTTGGCCGTTGACTTGGGTGCGCAATATCAGGGTATTGACAAAGAAACCGATTAGATTTTCCAGTTCTTCCCGCTGGCGATTTGCAGTCGGCGTGCCGATGCAAATATCGTCCTGTCCACTGTAGCGCGATAGCAGGATATTAAAGCCCGCCAATAGAGTCATAAACAGGGTCGTCCCCGCTTGCTGGCCGACTTGTCGCAGGGACTCGGTCAGTGCGACGGGAATATTGAAAGCGTAACGGGAACCGGCATAGGACTGTTGCGCCGGTCGCGGTCGGTCGGTAGGCAATTCCAACAATGCCGGAGCATCGGCTAACTGTTTTTTCCAATAGTTGAGTTGTTGTTCCAGCATATCGCCTTGTAGCCACTGCCGTTGCCAATGGCTGAAATCGGCATACTGGCATGGGAGTGGTTGTAGAAGGGAATGACGTTGGGAGGAATCATCAGCTTGATAGTGGTCATAGAGGATAGTGAGTTCCCTGCCGAACACTTCTATGGACCAGCCGTCGCAAACAATATGGTGCATATTGATAAATAGAATATGTTCACTCGGGCCCAGGCGTAGAACGCTGACTTTGATTAGTGGACCCTCGGCCAAATCGAATACCTGGGCCAACTGTTCTTCGAGGTATTGTGGAGCGACATTTTGCATGATTTCAATGACTGGAATATCCAAGGTTAAGGATGCCGCTATCGCTTGCACAGCTTCGCCGCCGACGGTTTTATAGGTGGTGCGTAAAATCTCATGGCGGTTCACAATGGTTTGGATGGCTTGTTGCAATGCGGTTATCTTGATGGTGCCTGTTAACCGTAACGCCAGAGGTTCGTTGTAGCGTGTATCCTTACCCCCTTCAAATTCGTGTAGAAACCACAACCGTTGCTGGGAAAAGGACAAAGCTAGAGGTTGTGTCCGTTTGATAGGAACCAACGGTAAGGTATTACTAGTGGGCAACGCCTGGCATTCCTCAATCACCTGTGCCAAAAATCGAATGGTATCGGCTTCGAATACGTCGGTAAGTGATAAGTTCAACTCAAATGTTTGTCTCACCTGGCTGGCGATACGCGTGGCCAACAAGGAGTGCCCTCCCAAGGTTAAAAACGAGGCGTCGGTGCTGATATCTGCGGCAGGGAGGTTCAATACGTTTGCCCAGATCGCGGTGAGCTGTTTTTCTATTTCCGTTGTCGCGGCGCGATAGCTGTATTGCTGTAAATCGGCAAAGTCGGGGGTCGGCAAGGCGCGACGATCAACTTTACCACTAGGGGTTTGAGGCAATGCCGGTAATGGCATCACCACCGCCGGTATCATATAGTCGGGCAAGGTATCGGCTAAACGTGCTTGCAGAATATCATTAAGTGATTTCACATCATGTTTTTCGTTATTTTCCATCACAACGTAGGCGACCAGATATTTGTCCTGCGCCTGTTGCTGGTGAGTGTGAACGGTCACGGCCGCTTCCCGAATATCCGGTTGCTCCACTAAGACTTGTTCGATTTCACCCGGCTCAATGCGGAAGCCCCGGACTTTCACTTGGTCGTCTGCACGACCTTGGTATTCAATGGCGCCGTCCGGACGATAGCGGGCCAAGTCGCCGGTTTTGTATAGACGTGCGCCGTTTTTTTTGCTAAACGGATCTCGAATAAAACGTTCTGACGTTAAGTCGTCGCGCCCCAGATAACCCCGGGCCAGGTTCACGCCGCCGATATACAGCTCACCGCTGACGCCGATAGGCACAGGTTGTCGATATGGATCGAGCAGATAGGTGCTGGTGTTGGCAATGGGTTTACCAATTGTAGGTAGGGCTTCCCAGGTATCTGGCTGACCTTCCAAGGTTAAGGCAGTCACAACGTGGGTTTCGGAGGGGCCGTATTGGTTGACTAGGCGGCAATGTGGGCGCTGTTGAAATAACCGGCGTATGGCCGGTGTGATTTGCAGTTGTTCACCGGCGGTGATAATTTCGGTTAACCTTGCTACCCTTGTGTTCGTCGTGTCAGTATCGTCATTGGCTTCGGCTAATTGCTGTAACGCTATAAACGGCATCAATAAGCGTTGAATCTGCTGTTCGTCGATAAATTGCCATAGTGCAAACGGGTCTTTACGAACGGCTTCGCTGACCATTACCAAGATGCCGCCGGTATACCATGTGGCAAACATTTCCTGAAAGGAGACATCGAAACTGATGGGGCTAAATTGTAAGGTGCGTGCCCCTTCCCCAGCGGTGGATTGGGTCCGCTGCCATTGAATCAGGTTAATCAATGCCCTATGGGGCATGGCCACGGCTTTGGGGCGACCAGTGGAGCCAGAGGTGTAAATCACATAGCCCAGATCTTCGGGGTTCGTTTGAATAGTGGGGTTTTGGTGTCCAGTAGCGTCTGAATACTCACTGTCATCCTTATCCAGATACAATACGGGCGGGTGATTGGCCGGTAATTGCGCTTGCAGCCGGGTTAAGGTTAATAAGCGCTCAACATCGGCATGTTCGAGCATGTATGCAAGGCGGTCTTTGGGATAGTTCGGGTCGAGGGGAACATAGGCGCCACCGGCTTTTAGGATACCGAGTATGCCCACTACGGTCTCCAAGGACCGCTCGACGCACAATCCGACACGACTGTCGGGGACGATACCTTGTTGAATTAAGTCGTGCGCTAGCTGATTACTTTTTTCATTCAGCTCCTGATAAGTGAGCTGCTGATCATCAAATATTACCGCGGTAGCCTGCGGTGTTTTTTCCACCTGAGCTTCAAATAACTGATGGATACATTTTTCCTTTGGATAATCGACTTGCGTATTATTCCAATCCACTAAGAGTTGTTGTTTTTCCTGTTGGGTTAGCAGAGGCAACTGGCCAAGTTTTTCTATCGGGTTATTGACGATACCTGTTAATAGCGTCTGGTAGTGGCCCAGCAGACGTTTGATGGCGGCTGTTTCAAATAGAGCTGCGTGGTAATCCACCTCCAGGGTAATGTTGTCGGTAAGATCAATACCGAGGCTTAAGGAGTAAAAGTTGGAGGGATAAAACGCAACCGGCGCGATCGCTATATTAGCCTCGGCCAGTTGTTGGCTGATATGAGTATCAACGGGGTGACGGTTAAACGCGATCACAGAATGAAAGAGTGGGATTTCAGAGTCGATGCCACTCCATGACTGAATCACCGACAACGGCGCAGTTTGGTAGGATTGTTGTTCTTGTTGCTGTTTTTGTAAGGCTTGTAGCCAGGATAAGGCCTTCGTATCCGGGTCAACCGTAGTTTTGAAAGGCACGGTGTGATTAATCGGCCCAACCTCTATGCCCTTTTCCGGGTCCATCGATCGGTCGGAAACGCGATGCCCCCAAACAACCTCGGTTTCACGGCTGTAACGGCTTAGCAGTATGGCCCATGTGCCCTGCAGTATACTGTTGAGGGTAAGATCGTAATCGCGGGCTAAGGTGGTCAAGGCGCTGGTGAATTTTTTAGTGAAATTCAATCGTTGGGTTTTTAGATTGCTGGTGGGTCTTTCCAGCTTAATCTCGCTGTCTTCCTTGCCTGCTGAATTTTTTACCTTAGGGCGGCGATCGATGGCTAATGGCGTTGGTGCGCTAAAGTCTTTTAAATATTCGCGCCAATACTGTTCGGCGGATGTCGATTCCGTTAACCCGTCAATATACGCTTGAAAAGGCTGAGCGGCGGGGAGTGAGACGGATTGTTGCGCTGTTATCGCAACGCAGGCATACATCAATTCCTGACACAAGTATTGAATAGACTCCCGATCGAGAATGGCGGGGTGGTAACTGCCGATCAGTTGGTAATCCTCGTCGCTTAGCCGGATCAGTGTCAGCCGCAGTAAGGGGGCTTGATCCAGGCTAAAGCCTTGTTGTCGATCTGCTGCCATCCAGTCGTTTAAGGCTTGGGATTGGGGGTTTTCTAAATCGGCAGCTCGATCTCGACCTTCATTCACAAAAAGGTCACGCCAGTCTTCCTCTCGCCAAGGGAGTTCAACGTGTTGGTATACCCTTTGTTGAGGTTCATCGGTGTCGATATCGACAAAAGCGGTACGCAGTACCGTATGATGCTCCAGCAGTAATGACCCGGCAACCTTTAATGCGCTGTGAGCCAGGGCACCGGTCAGTTGCAGGCTAAAGTGTTCGACATTGTTTTGCGACGTAGATAATGGCAGTAATTGACCCGGTAACAGGCTTTTCTGTAGGGGAGATACCTTGTAGGTCGCTTCAAGTCGCAGTTGTTGGTGGGTGTTCATAGATTAGCTCCGTGAAAGGGCTGCTTACCTCGCTCACAGTTGTGTGGCCAGGTATGCTGAATCAGGTGAAACTGACAGTGCGGCGATTAAGGGTTGATGCCCACCGAGGGCCGCAGGGATCGCTTTCTTTCGGACAACGATATGCTCCACCGGCCAATCATGTTTACCCGGCGAGATAAATGGCGATAAGCCTGGCTGCAGAGGCATCACCAACAGTTGTTTGTTATAGAGGATCACCGTCTCGGTTTCCGGCCGTAACCGTATTACCTTATATAAATCGCATCCGCTGGTCTCCGTTCCGCGCATAACACGGCTTCAGATTCGCAAGCCGCCAGCACCTTCCTCCACAATCTATTCCTTACGGCCAATCATTGACCAGCGATGATCGATGGCTTTATACGATCATGGATACGATTGGGAAAACCGTTGTGTCATGAGGGGCTGCCGCTGTAATCAAACGCAAACCAGTGTGCTGTCAATACCATATGAGCGGCAGCATACTGAATGGGGTTGCTAAAAATTACTACTATTTGGGTGATATAGGACGATATAGATAACCTATTTTTTTGCCTCGCCAGCAAAATCTGTAGGCCATTTCCGGCTCGGGTAGTACTATCATCCTATGAAATAGTGCAATCGTAAGGTCTGTCCGCCATCCCTGGCCATGCTAGATGATTCCCAACCGGGAGTTGTCTCGATTAGCTCTGAGCGTGAAAACTTATATGTAAAGGGTTGTACTATTTGAATAAGCAGACAGCCCTTCGAGACCACCGATATACCCGAAGCCCGACTGTTTATGAGGCTCTATAGGTACGTTTTCTATTTCGATATCGCTGCCGGAGCGGGCAGCTGCAAGCCTGGATGCGTTTAGGATTTCCAATGATCCTACACTGAGGTTTTGCCCCAGTTTCTGCACAAGAGCCATACTTTCTGTTGCGGCATAGGCCGCAAGGCCATAGCGGCTATTATTAGCCAGTGCTATTGCCTCATCTTCATTTTGGAAGGTAAAAACACATAAAACAGGGCCAAATATTTCTTCCCGCGCAATCTGGTGCTCAGGGTTTACATTATCGAAGACGGTAGGCTGTAGGTAATAACCGTTAAACACACCACCCCCTGAAATTGAAGCCGCTTCCTGCAATTCAATTTGCCGACCCTCGAAAACAGCATTAGCGCCTTGTTGTTTGCCGGTTTCAATATAGCTTAAGATTTTTTCCAGGTGAGATTGATTAATGATTGCACCGAAGGTTGTCGCCGGGTTCAATGGATCCTGCGGCGCTATTTGCGCCGTTTTTTCCAGTATTATCGGCAACAATTTGTCTTTTATAGACTCGTGGATCAATACTCTTGTAGCAGCCACACACAGCGCGCCCTGGTTGGCAAAGGCCTTGCTGACAATATTCTCGGCCACACTATCCAGAAAGTCCAGGCAGTCTTCAAACACCAGATATGGCGATTTTCCACCGCATTCCAGCAACAGGCGTTTCATATTACTTTCACCGGCGGCGATCATCATCTGCTTGCCGGTGGCACTGCTGCCAACAAAGCTCAACAAGTCGATATCCCTATGCCGGGCCAGCGCTGCTCCTGTTGTTGAGCCCTTGCCATGGACGACATTGACCACTCCCTCAGGCACGCCTGCCTCGAGGGCAAGCTCCGCCAGGCGGCCGGTAGACAGGCTGGTAAATTCTGAAGGCTTTATCACCAGGCTGTTACCCATGGCCAATGCCGGACCCAAGGTGCTTGCAGCAAGTGTCATAGGGTAGTTCCAGCCGAATATACCGCCTACGACTCCTACCGGTTTGCGATGCTGGTAAGCGAATCGACCACCATCCGCTATGGCGGCTGACAACAGTTTATCGGCCCCTTCCGCACTTTGTTTCAACGAGGATACGACAAGTGGTATATCTATATTTAGCGCTTTGCTTATTGGCTTGCCCACATCCAGGCATTCATAGAGCGCAAATTCTTCTTTATTGGCTTCTACCAACTCAGCAAGTTTCCATAATGCCGCCTTGCGCTTTTCGAAAGGCATTTCCCGCCAGCGGCCGTCCTCAAAAGACTGGCGGGCAACGGCCACAGCTTTGTCGACTGATATGCCGTCGTCGGATTGGAAAGCGTATAGAGGTTTGCCGTCGCGCGGAGACTGTTTGGTAATGGTCGTCTCGCCTTCGCCTTCAAGGTATTTGCCGCCGATAAAGTTACGCACGCTCAGGTTTGTTTCCCTTGCGCGTTGCTGCCAGTTGATCGGGGTCATGTTCTACCTGTTGACGTGGAGATGGTGGTCGACCATCTATGCGTAGGCTGGAATTCAGTGAATTCGGCCAGCCTCTATATCCCTGCCTTCGCAGGGATGACAGTTATGTCTCGAGGATGACCGTTATTGCAAATTGCTTGGTTTCCAGTGGAGGAGGTCAGGAAGCCTTTTTCTCATTAGCTTCCATCGCCTCCCGCAGGCTCTTCGGCCGCATATCCGTCCAGACTTCCTTGATATGATCCAGGCATTCCTGCTTCTGGCCGGTTACACCGACTTTTTCCCAGCCCAGCGGCAACTCCTTGTCCTCCAGCCAGATGGAGTACTGTTCCTCGTGGTTAACCACGACACTGTAAATTCGGGTATCCTCTTCTTCGTCTCGCATTCCTGTTTCTCCTGAGTCAATTAGCGGGTTTGCGTTACTGCGACGGCCGTCACTGTTGCTACTGGATCCGTTTCTACCGGATCGGTGATAAAAATTAAACATATAGGATTTTTTTTCGTTATCGGCCTTGCATAATAGATTTGGCCCCAATTTGGGTCAAAGACTATATGCGGCATATTTCGACTAATGAGGGTCCATGAGTTCAACGCTGCCGTCGGCCTGAAAACGCGCCAGATCACCGGTTTTATAGAGATACTCGGTTCGGTTGTTGGTGAAAGGGTTGGCTATGAAGTGTGCTTCGGTAATATCCAGCTGGTTCAGGTAGCCTTTGGCCAGGCCGGCGCCACCGATATACAGCTCGCCAAAGCTGTCCGCCGGCACCGGTCTCAGGAAACGGTCGAGAATATACAGGCGGGTAGCGGCGACGGGTTTGCCAATGGAAGGAAAACGTTGCCAGTCATGGGCGGGGCCCGTCAATCTGCCGGCGGTACACAAGGGTGACTCCGGGTGGCCATATTGGTTAGTCAGCTGACAATTGGGCAATTGGATAAAGAGCTGCCTGATGGCGTCGCTTATCCGCAGCGACCTGGTATTGACAATAATCTCTTCCAGGGATTTATAGCGCCTGCCTGTGGGCTGTTGCCCAATATGGATCTGGCGGGCTTCTGCGAGCTTCTGAAGCTCGATCGCAGGCATGAACAGCCGGTTGATTCTCTGCTGTTCAATATAGCGCCATAACGATAAGTAGTTGCCGCTGCGCTTTTCCGGTGCCAGCACCAGGGTGCCGCCACTACACCAGGTTGCAAAGATTTCCTGGAATGAAAGGCGGCTGTTTAAAGGGTTGAGCCATAGGGTTTTCGAGCCGCGGGTGCAAATGGAATCACTTGTCTGCCATTGAATCAGATTCACCAGCGCTTTATGTGGCATGCCCACACCCCGCGCCAGCTTGCCGGGCTCTGCGGCAAACATGGCATAGGCCAGGTCATCCGGGCTGGTCGGGCTAACCGGATTTTTGTTTGCCCATTTATCCCCAATCCAATCGGAATTGATGTCCATATAGAGTCTTTGCACTGACGTCGATGGAAACTTATCGCTAAAACTTTTCTGTGTTAGCAGGATATCAATACCGGCATGTTGTAGCTGGTAGGCCAGGTTCTCAACGGTATCCGCCGGATCGAGCGGTATATAGGCGCCGCCTGCCTTTAAGATACCCAGCAGACCCACCAGCATATCTACCGAGGGCTCCATGCACAGGCCAATACAGGTATCCGCTTTGATACCAAAGTCGCTCAGATAATGGGCCAGCTGATTGCTGAGGCGGTTTAACTCATAGTAATTCAGTGACTGCTCTTCATAGCTAAAAGCCTCGGCAGCCGGGGTCTTGCGTACCTGTTCTTCAAAAAGGTGGTGAACGCAGTGTGTGTGCAGATAAGCCGCTGCGCCACTGTGGCTAAGTGCCGAGGTATCTTGAGTGACTTTGTGGCGTTTTACCGCGCCTGAGTTTCCCTGCTTCCAGCAGGCGTAGTCGATATAGTCTACCCAGAGGATGTGCAGCGGCGGCAGTGTTTTGCGCGTGTATGCCGCATAGAGCAGCATCAGTTCCTGCAGCAGAAAACCCCAGGATCTTTCATCGAGCACTATCTGATGAAAAGAGAACAGGAGCATTTGCTGACCTTCTGCCCCGGCGTTTTCCGGCAGCTGCAGCAAGCTGGCGCGAAACATGGGGCCGCGGCTCAGGTCGTAGGCGCTCTTGGCCTGTTCCAGGGCGATATCTTCCAGCTTTGCCATGGCATCTGCGTCCTGCGAATGACTGCGGTCAATGGAAATCAGTGGTATATCGACAACAAAAGGATTTGCAGTGATTTGCAGTAATTCACCCTGGCTGTCCAGTTTAAGTACGGTCCTCAGTGATTCTTTGCGGGCGATCAGTTTATTCAGGCTGCGAATCAGCAGTGGCAGGTTGACGCTGTCTTTAATATGGATTTTTAGCTGCACATTGTGGCGGTAGTGGCAGGTGGTGCGTTGTTGAGAGCGCCACAGGGCTTTTTGTGCAGCAGAGGCCGCTGCGGTTTTTTCCGGCTGCGGAAATTTTTCGGCGATATCGTCTTTGCGTTTTAGCCAGTCAATTAAATCCTGTTCGCGTTCGCGGATAAGTTGTTGCAGGGCTTTGGGAATGGTGCCGGTGTAATTGCTGATGTTGAGCTTGCCGCCGGCAGTGCTTAGTTGGATACCCTGTTTTGACAGCAGGTTGGTGACTTCCTGGAGTTTCATCATCGCAGTGTCTCCCTTTGGCTTGATGCTTGGGATGCGGGGCGGGCTGTTTGTGCGCCGGGGGATTGAGTTGGGATACTAAAGGCCGGGTGCGGCCGGCGGCAAAAGGTATATTTGAGATATTTTGGGGAACGGGCGGGCTATCGGTGCGGGGGACTATCGGAGAGTACTGCGACCCCGAGAGACTGACAGACCGGCGCCACGCCGCCGGGTGTTTCGCCCGGGAGCCAGGCTGGCCAGGGTAAACACTTCGCTGTTGTATTTGGTATAGAACACTTCAAAATCGGCGCCATTCAACCAGGCCGGACCCAGGGTTTTCAGCAGGCTCAAGGTCAGTGAATTGGTGCCTACACGCTTGATATAGAGGTCGTGGAAACCCATGCACTGGCCGGTAACGGGGTAGAGAGCCTTGTACAGACTTTCCTTGGCGGAGAACGCCAGGGTAACGAAAAAGCGGGTGCCGCACTGCCTGATTTCCTCGCAGGCCATGTCGCGGTCGGTGAGGATATGTTCCAGCATCTGCTGTGCCTCGATAAACGGCAGCAGGCTTTCGAAATCTATACCGAGACCGCTGTAGTCGCTGCTGCCGGCCACCACGGCAGCGGCATGGCCGTTGTGGTGGGTAATGGAGCCGACGATGCCGTTTGGCCACTTGGGGCTGCGGTCTTCATTGACGGCAACACGGTAGTCCCTGCCGAACAGATTGACCAGGGCGCGGCCGCTGCAATAACGGCCGGCGAGGAATTCGGATTTGCGCTGTGCCAGCGCATTGAACAAGGTGGCGGGCTGGTGTACCCCATAGCGCTCGAAGGCGAATTCGGTAAACTGCTCCTGGTGGAAGCGGCAGCCGCAGTAGCCGATTCTGTCAAGGGGAATGGGCGGGGTGAAGGAGACGTTTTCCAGCACGGGGCATTCGGGGCACGGGGCCGGTTGTTAGCGGTATCCACTATTAAGACCCCGGCCGTGCCCGGGCGCCAGCCATATTTTTTTAATATTTGTGGGAGCGGGAACCCGTTCCTGTTTAATGGGGCTCAGCCCGCCGGCAGCAAAACCAGGTTGCCCTGCTTGTCGCCACTGACGCGCAGGGAGAAGTAGGCCCTCAGCGTCTCTACGATCCTGGCGCTGTCGCCGGTCTTGAATACGCCGGTGATTCTGATTTCCCCCAGGCTGTCGTCGCCGAGCAGGATTTTACTGTGCGAGTAGCGGTTGAGGTCGTCGAGCACTTCAGCCAGGCTGTGGTCTTCGAATATCAGTCGCCCCTGCTGCCAGGCGGTGGCCTGCTCGAGCGTTACCGCCGTGGTTCGGGAGAATCCGCCAGCGCTGTAGGCCAGCTGTTGCCCGGCCTCTGCCAGGGCCGGCTCCCTGCCGCTGGGGGCCACGGCCAACCTGCCCTGCAACAGCGTCACGCGCACTTCGCCGCTGTCGTCGCCATCGACTTTTCTGACGATAAATGCAGTGCCAAGCGCGGTAATGTCGCCGCTGCCGGCCCGCACCACGAAAGGTCGCGCCTGCTGGTGGGCGACATCGAAACGGGCCTGGCCCCGCTGCAGCTCTATGCGCCGTTGCGCGCCGCTGAAGTCCACGCGCAGGCGGGTCTGGGTGTCGAGTACCAGGGTGGAGCCGTCAATCAGCGCCAGGGTTTTCTGCTCGCCGGTCAGGGTCTGGTGCACGCCGCCGGCCACTAGCGCCGGCGGCGATGTCTGCCTGCCGAAATCGAATGCCAATACCAGCAGCAGCAATACGGCGGCCGCGGCACCGGGCAGCAGCCAGCGCCGGGTGAACGACGCCGGCTCAAGCGCGGCGGGTGGGGTAGCGGTATCGGCCAGCGCCTGCTGCCGCAATGGCTGAATTTCAGCCTGGTCGGCAAAGCCGCCGGCCATTTTCCACAGCGCCTCCATCTCGGCGTAAGCGCGGCGGTGGGCCGGGTCTGCCTGCAGCCAGGCCTGGTGCCGGGCGCGGTCCTCTGCACTGCACTGGTCGCCCCGCAGGCGCGCAAACCACCGGCCGGCCTGCTGCTCGACGGACCCGGCATCGGCGGCCGGGTCTGGGGGCTGGCCGCGCTCGCTCATCGCGATTCCATCATCACCGATTTCAGCTGCGACAGCGCCTTCATCATATGCTTTTCCACCGTGCTGACGCTGATATTGTAGCGCTCGGCAATCTGGCTGTAGCTGAGCCCCTCATAGCGGTTGAGCAGAAATACGTTCCTGACACTGGGGCTCATACGGTCCAGGGTGCGCACAAAACGGCGGTAAGTTTCCTGGCTGCTGAGGGTATGCTCCGGCGAGATGGGGTCTTCCTTGGCGTAGGCCTCATCGAAGCTGACGTGGTGACTGCGCAGGCGCACGCGGTCGCGCCGCGATTTGTCCCTGAGTACGCTCCAGGCCACGGTATAGACATAGGCTTCGGGATAGTGGTCGACGGGTATGCTGTTACCGTTCTTGAGGATCTTGAAAAATACCTCCTGGGTAAGTTCTTCAGCATCCCAGGTGCTCTGACTACGCTTGTTGAAGAAGGCCAACAGCGTCCCCCGGTACTGAGCCACAAGTCTGTGCATAACTAAACAGAAGCTCTTATAAACATGGTTGTTTTTTTGGGTGGAGCTATGCGCCTATATTTGCTATTTGTGATGCGCCCCACAGAATACTCTAAATTTACCCTCCTAAGCTACATTCTAAGAGGATCAATTTTTCCTATTGCCCCATCAACGGCACAGATAATGCCAACCCCTATTAGAGTTTTATGTAGACAAATATAATCACTTTGGTAAAACCTTGATATTACAACATCTTTAAAGCGACGATATGATTACCTGCACTGCAAAAAACCATATATATGCAGTTTTATGGTATAAAATAACGATCTTTGCCTGCATATAAATGCCTTTCATATTAACTATCGCGCCCTATAGGTTTATGCTAGCAACTATATAGGGGGCCGCCTTGTGTGAGGACATGGTGCGGCTCAGCCTGGTGACTTCGGGAGGGACAATAATGACGCAAAAGCGCAATAAGGCCCGGGACAGTTCTTCATCCAAAAACAGCCTGCCCAGGCCCGACCGCAAAGCCGTCCAGGCACCACAGCTGTCCGGCGACGATGCCGCCGTAACCGCCGCCGCCAATCAGATCGAGTTTTACCGGGATCTGACGTCTTCCAAGGATATGTCAGAATTCATGACCAGAATTCTTAGCGTGGTCAATCGGCTGGGCTTTTCGGACTACTCTTTTGCCCGCCTGGCTTTGAAGGAGGATGTGGAGAGACCGCTGACGACCCTGCCGGAAGATATGCCGAAAAGCTACCGCGAAGAGGCTTTCTATGAGCACGACCTGTTGCTGGAATACATTGCCTCCGGTCACACCGCGCCGCTGTTCCAGTCGGATATCCGCGCCTCCATCGACCGGGAATCGATCGACGCCGAAACCTACCGCCGCAACCACGATATTTTCGAGTTCAACTGGAGCTTCGGCTACCACGACTCCTACCTGATTCCCATGCACTCTCACAACGCCACCGGTCCGGTGTTGTTCTCCATCACCTCCAAGGATATGGACCCGGCCGACTTCCAGCGCCGCACCAATCTGTGCAAACCGGTGCTGCATCTGCTGGGCGAAGCGGTGGACTATATCGGCACCACCAAGTTTCCGCGCTTCTTCCTCGGCCAGACCGACCGCCGGGATATTGTCATTACCCCGCGCCCGCTGCTGCTGCTGAGTGTGCTGGCGCGCGAGGATCTGACCTTGAAGGAGGCGTCGGATAAGCTCGGCATCAGTATCGATACGGCCAATAAGCATGTGGCGGCGGCCAAAAAGGCGCTGGGCGTCAATACCCAGGCCGCCGCCATTTACAGCGCGATTAAGGAAGGCCTGATCAATATTGAAAACGAGTAGGCGCTCCACCACCGCTGGAATTCTGCTGATATGATGACCCCCGAAGCCAGTCAACAGGCCGGCGCTGAAGCGCTGCGGCCCGGCATAGCCCTCAATTCCGCCGGCCACCTCGCCAACCCTTTTGCCACCTATCGCACCCTGCGCGAACAGCACCCGGTCTGCCGGGTCGAGCCGGACGGCCTGTGGGCAATCACCCGTTTCGCGGATGTGCGTTTTGCCATGCAGCACTACGAGCTGTTCTCCTCCCTGGGCTTTAAGCCGCTGTTGCAGCCGGACTGGTTGAGCCCGCAGTGCCGGCGCGGCGGCTTTATGCTGGCCGAGGACCCGCCCGATCACACCCGCCACCGCGCGCTGGTCAACAGGGCCTTTGTCAATCGGGTGGTCGCCGAATTGATTCCGCTGATGCGGCAGCAGGCGGGCGAACTGGTGGCGCAAATACAGGCGCGCACACGCGCCGGCCAGGGGGTGGAGTTTTTGCGGGATTTTGCCTACCCCTATATCGGCAGGATTATCGGCCGCCTGACCGGCACCGAGGAAACCCAGACTCTGGAGGAAATCCGCCAGTGGGTGGCCTTCCTGGAAACCATTCCGCCTACCCGGCCGGCCGCCGACTATATCGCCGCGCTGGAAGCAGCACTTATCAAACAGAACGATTACTTTCGCGCGATTATCCGCGACCGGCGCGAAAAACCGCGCCAGGATCTGATTACCGCGCTGGTCAATGCCGAAGTGGGCGGCGAAAAACTTTCCGACGATCTGCTGCGCCAGTCGCTGGATTTGTTTATCGGCGCGGGATTCCAGACCACGATCCAGACACTCAACCATGCCATGATGCAGCTGGCGCGCCTACCGCAGCTGATGCGTGACCTGCGCGCCGAGCCGGCGCTGATTCCGGCCTTTATCGAAGAGGTGTTGCGCTTCAATCCACCGGGGCATTGTGTGCTGCGAAAAACGACAGCAGCGGTCACCCTGTCGGGGGTGACGCTGCCCGCCGATGAATATGTATTGGTTATTCTGGCCTCGGCCAATCGCGACCCCGGGCAATTCCCGCAGCCGGATAAATTTGATATGGCGCGCGACAATGCCAAACAGCACCTGACATTTGGTTACGGCGTGCACACCTGTATTGGCGCCAACCTGGCGCGCCTGGAGGTGAAGATTGCACTTGAAACTATTTTGCCGGCGTTTACCGCGGTCAGCTGCCCGCCGGACGAAGCGTTGCCGTGGATCGACTCTTTCCTGAGCCGCGGTGTGACTGAATTACCGCTGCAGTTTGCTTGAACCGTGTCAGTTCGCCAAACCTACCACCCTGCAATAACCGTCATCGCTGCGGGTACTCGCCACTCTCGCGCCGGCATCACAGGTGAAGTGCAGGGGGTCCCGATAGCCCCCGCTAATTTGCTACCGCTTCGGCAAAATCGACGGATGGCGCTTGCGCTGATTCATTCTACAGTATATAGGGTAGCGTTCTGATTAAGCGCCATCCTATAGACTGAATATATAAAAATCACAGTGGAAAAAAGCATGCAAAACCTTATCAGCCGCCACTCGACATGGAAGACTTTGCTTGGCATCGCGGCAACCGTGGCCGGTGTTCAACAGGCCGGCGCCGAGTCCCGCGGCAGCGGGCCGGCTCTGGAAGAAGTGATCGTTACCGCGCAAAAGCGCGAGCAGTCACTGCAGGACGCACCTATCGCCATCTCCGTGCTCGGCCGGCAACAGCTGGAAACCCAGGGCATTAACAGCCTCGATGCGCTGGGCGGGGGCGCCATCCCCTCACTGCGCGTGCAGCCCTTTGCCAACACACCGTCGACATTGAATATCGCCATTCGCGGCAACGGCCCCACCGATGTGGGGCAGATCACCCGCGAGTATCCGGTGGCGGTTTATCTCGACGGTGTCTATCTCGGCCGCGCCCAGGGCCTGGGTATGGAACTGGCCGACCTGGAGCGCATTGAAGTGTTGCGCGGGCCGCAAGGTACGCTGTTCGGACGCAACGCCACCGGCGGCGCCGTCAATCTGGTGTCGAAAATGCCCAGCGGTGAATTCGGCATCAAACAGGTGCTGGGCGCCGGCCGCTTCGACGAGTTCCGCAATGCTACCCACGTCAATTTGCCCGAGCTGGCCGGTATCAGCGCCAAGATCGACTACCTTATCGCCGAGCGCGACGGCTGGGTGAAAAACACCAGCCCCGGCGCCGCGGACTATAACGAGTACGACAAGGAAAGCCTGCGCCTGAGCCTGCGCTGGCAGGCCGGCGACGGGCTGACGCTCGACTATGTTTACGAGGACAGCGACCTGGAGGCCACCCAGAATTACCTGCAGATGTACGACGACAGCGTCATCGGCCTGATCGGCAATGAGCGCGAGCGCGCCAACCGCACGCGCTTTGCCGTGGATTTGCTGGAGCCGACCGTAACCGAGCAGCAGTCCCATACGCTGACGGCGCAGTGGCAGATCTCCGAGCAGCTCAGCTTTAAATCCCTGAGCGCTTACCGTGAGCTGGACGAGGATGTCAACAACAACTATGCCGGCGTATTCTATTTTAACGGGCTGGTATTTGAAGAGGACATCAGCCAGCGGCAGTTCTCCCAGGAATTTCAACTGCTCGGCAACCACGGCGACCTGGAATGGTTGACCGGGCTCTACTATTTCGAGGAGGACGCCGAGGCCGCGCAGCAGAATATTTTTACCCTTGACAGTTTCGGCTGTTTAACCGGTACGCCGCTGACGCCGATCATCCCCACCAACGTCTTTACCACCTGCGGTCCGGGCGGCATGGTGATCTCCAGCTTTCCGCTGCCGCCGACGCTGGTGGAGGCCGAATCCGAATCCACTGCCGTCTACGGTCAGCTAACCTTGAACTCGATGGCTTTCGAGCGGCCGCTGGCGCTGACCGCGGGCCTGCGCTATACGGTGGACGACAAAGCCGGCACCCGCCAGCAGTTTGCATTCGATGAATTTACCGACGACTGGGATCACCTCGACTACGCCTTCACCCTCGATTATGAGTGGGCGCCGGGCCTGTCCACCTATCTGCGCCGCAGCAGCGGCTATCGCGCCGGCGGCGCGAGCCTGCGCGCCACCAGCTTCAGGTCCTACGACAAGGAGAAGGCGGAGACCAACGAGTTGGGTTTGAAATCCGAGCTCTGGCAACAGCGCCTGCGGATCAATGCCGCGCTGTTCGCCACCGACTATCACGGCCTGCAAATCGACTTTGCCGACCCGGTCAATATCGCCATTATCGAAACCATCAATGCGGAAAGGAAAGTCGAGGTGGACGGCCTGGAGCTGGATCTGACTGTCACACCGCTGCAGGGCCTGGTGCTCGGCCTGCACTATACCTATCTGGACGGCGATATGCCGCTGCAGCCCAATCCGCTCGCCGACGGGGCGCTGACGCGCTTTGCATTAACGCAAACACCGCGGCACGCCGGCGCCCTGACTCTGGACTACACTTTCTCCCCGGTACCCTGGGCCACCCTCAGCGCCCACCTGGATATCACCTCGACCGATCAATACGCCTACCTGCCGCTGGGTTTTCAGCGCTTCGACGCCTACACCCTTTACAATGCGCGGCTGACACTCGGTGATATCAAACTGGGGGAAAATGCCGGCAACGTGAAGATTTCCCTGTGGGGAAAGAATATCACCGACGAGGAGTACATTGTCTACGCCGCGCCAGCGGGCAGCCCGCCGGTTTCCATCACCCAGGTGTTTGGCGCGCCCCGCACGCTTGGCGTCGATATTACCTTCGAGCTATAGCAAATCGGCCGCGATGCCAATGGGCCGGACCGGTGTATTGGCATGACCTGCTTGCAGGCACCCCTGCAGTGGCCATAGGTCAGTAATAACATAGATCAGTAATAACATAGGGCAGTAATAAACAGGTAAGCAACAGGTGCCCGATAGGTAGGCATGCAGCGCTGTGGTAGTATTGCCTGCATGTCTTTTCGACCACCGCAACTCCACTGGAAGGTTTAAAGCGTTTGCAGCAGGACCCGTACAAGCCGCCTGATTCCAACCCCAATCTGCCCGCGCCCAAACCGGCCAATTCCCTGGGGTGGCGAGTTTTCTGTTGGCTGAACGGCCTGCTGATGACACTGGCGATCGTCGCCCTGCCGCAGATGCCGGCGTTGACGCTGCTCGATACTGTCGACCTGGCGGTATCGATCGTGGCAACGGTGGGGCTTTACGGCTTTGCCTACTACCGGCCGATTCAAACGGCGCTATTCTGGCGCTACTTTTTTTACCTGGCTTTATTCGAAGCACTCGGCTATTCCGTGCTGCTGCCGCTGGTCGGTGTTCAGCGCTACGGCCAGGAGCCGGCTTTCGACGGCTTCTACCTGTTTGAAATAGGCTATGCGGTGCTGGTGCTCTGCGCGTTGAATATGTATGCCTATAAGCGGCCGTTTATCTGGCGCAAAAACTGACTGGCGGCCTTGAGGCGCTGATGGCCCCTGCCTGCGCCGGGGCAATAACGGTAAGGGGATGACTGTGAGAGGAGAGACAAGCCATGCACCACCTCGAAGGTATCACCACCATCTACGCCCTGCTGGAGCGACTGGCGGCGGCGTTCGAGCGGCAGCCGGCACTGACCTTTGTGCAGCGTATCACACCGCAAATCCGCGACAGCCGCACCAGCTATGCCGAACTGCTGGCCGCCGTCAACCGCAGCGCCCGCCTGGTGCGCAGCCACCTGCGGGATCGCCACGGCGTCGCCTCCCTGCTGCTGCCCAATATACCCCAGACCCAGGCCATCTTATGGGGTACCGAGTCGGTAGCCATCGCCAACCCGATCAACCCGCTGCTCAGTGAGGAGGCCCTGGCCGGCCTGCTGGAGCGGGCCGGCAGCGAGGTGGTTTTTGCCCTCGGCCCCAATCCGAACAGCGATATCTGGGAAAAAGTGCAGGCTGTGGCGGCGCGGCTGCCGCAGCTCAAGCAGATCTACAGCGTGGTATTCCCCGACCCGAGCGGCGAACACCCCCACTACGAGCAGGCCGTGGCGGCATTCGACGCGCAACCCCTGCCTCAGGATTGGCGGCCGCAGGCGCAGGATATCGCCGCCTACTTCCATACCGGCGGCACCACCGGCATTCCCAAACTGGCTCCCCACACCCACCTCAGCCAGGTGCTCACCGGCTGCCACCGCGCCCGCTACAGCGGTATGGCTCCCGGCGATACCACCCTCAACGGCCTGCCCCTGTTTCATGTGGCCGGCTCCACGGTAAGCAGCCTCGGCAGTCTGGCGGCGGGCGGCAATATGCTATTGCCCACGGCGGGCGGCTTCCGCAACCCTGAAGTAATCGCTCACTGCTGGCGCCTGGTAGAGCATTACCGGATCTCCCAGGCCGGCGGCATTCCCACTTCGCTGGCGGCCATGCTGCAGGTGCCGGTGGGCGACGCCGATATCAGCAGCCTGAAAATGATCGCCACCGGCGGCGCGCCGCTGCCGCCCGCGATTATCGATGCGGCGGCTGAGATCACCGGTCTGGACATCCACCAGATGTACGGTATGACCGAGACCGCCGGGCTGATTACAGTGCCCAACGCCGCGCTGGCGCCGGTGCGCGGCAGCGCCGGCTGGCTGCCCCCAGTTACTGAAATCCGCGTTGACGGCAGCGACGGCCGGCCCGGCCAGGTGGGGGAAATCTGCGTGCGCGGCCCGCAGGTCTTTGGCGGCTATATCGGCGATATAGACTCGCCGCTGGATGCCCAGGGCTGGCTGCACACCGGCGACCTGGGCTATCTCGACGGCGACGGCAACCTGTTTCTTACCGGGCGGGCCAAGGACCTGATTATCCGCAGTGGCCACAATATCGACCCGGCCGCTATCGAGCACTGCGCCGAGCAGCACCCGGCGGTGGCGATGGCGGCGGCAGTGGGCAGGCCCGATGCCTATGCCGGCGAACTGCCGGTGGTCTATGTACAGTTGCGTGCGGGCCGGCAGGTAGAGCAACAGGCGCTGCTCGACTTCATTGCCGGGCGCATCGAGGAGCCGCCCGCCTGCCCGAAGCAGGTAACCGTGCTGGATGCCATGCCGCTGACCGCGGTCGGCAAGATTCACAAACCGACGCTGCGGGCCATGGCCGCCGAAGAGGTGGTTGTGAGCGAGCTGCGCGCGCTGTTTCCCGATGTCGCACTGTCGGCGCAGAGCGGGCAGAACCCGCGCGGCGAGTTGTGTGTCACCATAAGCGCGCCGGCGCCACTGGCAGAGCCGGTATCCGCTGCGGCGCAGAAGCTCGGCGCCGCTTTACAGGTATTGATTTCGACCACAGAGGCATAAGGGGGTGCAGCGGCTGGCAGACCCCGTTCAACACCTGCTGGCAAGTTTGGAAAGCGGCACAACACGCTGGGTAATAGCCCTGGCCGGGCTGCCGGGCGCGGGGAAAAGTACCCGTGCCGAAAAATGGGTGGCGGCGGTCAATCAGATTACCGGTGTCGATATTGCAATGGCGCTGGGTATGGACGGCTTTCATTTGAGCAAGGCGCAGCTGGCGCGGATGCCGGACCCGGAGGCGGCCCTCAGGCGCCGGGGTGCGCCGTGGACGTTCGATGCCCGCGGTTTTGCGCGCAAGGTCCGGGCGTTAAAGTCTGCCGCAACGCAGGCAGACGTTTACTGGCCCGGCTTTACCCACCAGAGCGGCGATCCGCTCGCAGATGCCTGCCGGGTACCCGCCAGCTGCCGGCTGGTAATGATCGAGGGTTTATATACACTGTACCGCGACGGCGACTGGGGGCTGTTGCAAGGCTGCTTCGACGAAGGCTGGTATCTGGACACATCGCGGCAAACCGCATTGGCGAGATTGCGTAAACGCCATCAACAGGTCTGGGGTATCAGTGAGACCGAAGCTGGCGCACGCATCGAGAGCAACGACCGGCACAACGCGCGGATTGTCGCATCCACCCGCAGCCGTGCGGACTGGCTGATTGCGGATAAGCGCTGACTGCGGGGCCTGGCTGCAGCCTGCCGGAGAATCGATAACCGTCTGCTTGAAAACGGCTACAGGACCGCTGCAACTTGAGAGACCTTACACTACCGGCATCGAAACAGAGCCTGATCGAACTCCATGTCGCCGTGCTGCTGCTGGGCATGACCGGGCTGTTCGGCAAGTTTTTAAACCTCAACCCCGCGGCCATTATCGCCGGGCGCTCCCTGTTCACCGCCCTGGCCATCTACGCGCTGCTGCGCTGGCTGCAGCTCGGCATCGGCGTCGCAAACGGCGGCCAGCGCCTGCTGCTGGCCGCCTCCGGCCTGGTGCTGGCGGCCCACTGGTTCGCGTTTTTTTATGCCATCCAGCTGTCCACGGTGGCTATCGGCGTGGTGGGCTTTTCCACCTATCCGGTGTTTGTCACACTGCTCGAGCCGCTGCTGTTTGGCGAGCGGTTCAAGTGGCTGGATATCGCCAGCGGTGTGCTGGTGTGCGCCGGACTGCTACTGGTAGCCCCCGACCTCGACCTGGCCAACGCCCATACGGTGGCGCTGGCATGGGCAGTGGCGTCCGGCTTCATCCTGGCACTCTTTACCCTGCTCAACCGCAAACTGGTTCGCAGGCACCATTTCCTGGTCATCACTTTCTACCAGCACGGCGCCGCCACGGTGTTTGCGCTGCCGCCGGTCGCCCTGCTGGCCGCCTGGCCGGATGCCGGGCAGCTGTGGCTACTGGCGCTGCTGGGCGTGGTTTTTACCGCCATACCCCAGTCGCTGCTGGTGCGCGCGCTGCAGCGGGTCCGGGCGCAGCTTGCCAGCGTCATCGTCGGCCTCGAGCCGCTTTACGCGATTGTCTTTGCCGCCTTGCTGCTCCATGAGATCCCCGCGCTGACTACCGTGCTGGGGGCGCTGGTGATCCTGCTGGCGGTGATGCTGGCGATCAAATCCCATGCGGGCGGGAAATACCGCAACCATGGCAGCTAGGGCCTGGCGGCACTGATTGTCAACAGGCCTCAGCCGCTTTCCTGCTGCTGGATCTGCCACAGGTGCGCATAGGTACCGCGCCGCTCCAGCAGCGCCCTGTGGCTGCCCTGCTCCACGACGCGGCCCCGATCCAGCACGATAATATTGTCGGCATCGACAACCGTGGACAGGCGGTGGGCGATCACCACACTGGTCTGCTCGCGGGACAGTTCGGCAATGGCCTCGAGGATGCTCTGCTCCGATTTGCTGTCGAGTGAGGAGGTGGCTTCGTCGAAGACGATGATCGGCGGGCGCTTCAGCAGCGTGCGGGCAATGGCGACGCGCTGCTTTTCGCCGCCGGACAGCTTCAGGCCGCGCTCGCCCACCAGGGTGTCCACGCCCTGCGGCAGCTGTTGCACAAAACCGTCCAGGTGCGCCAGGCGAATGGCCTCGTGCACGTCGTCATCACTGGCGTCGATACGGCCGTAGCGGATGTTTTCAAAGATGGAGGTATTGAACAACACGGTATCCTGCGGCACCACACCGATAGCCCGGCGCAGAGATTCCTGGGTCACACGGCTGATATCCTGCCCGTCGATCAGAATGCGGCCACTGTCGAGATCGTAAAAGCGAAACAGCAGTTTCAGCAGGGTGGACTTGCCGGCACCGCTGCTGCCGACAATCGCCACTTTGTGTCTGGCCGGCACGCTAAAGCTGACCTCGCCCAATATCGGGCGCTCGGCGCTGTAGCCGAAGCTGGCGGCCTCGAATACGATTTCCCCGCGCTCGACCTGCAGCGCTGCCGCTTTGTCGCAGTCCCGAACTTTGGCCTCGACGTCGAGCAGGCCGAACATTTTTTCGATATTTGCCAGCGAGCCCTTCATTTCCCGGTAGACAAAGCCGAGCAAGTTCAGCGGCATGAAGATCTGCATCATAAAGGCGTTGATGAGGACAAAATCCCCCAGGGTGATACGTTCATTGAGCACATCGCTGGCGGCGAGGATCATAGCCGCCGTCATCGCCGCGGAGATAACGAAGGCCTGGCCGCCGTTGAGCGCGAACAGCGACAGGCGGTTTTTACGCCGCGCCGTCTCCCACTGCTCCAGCTCGCGATCGTAGTGACCGGCCTCGTAGGATTCATTGGTAAAGTATTTGACCGTCTCATAGTTCAGCAGGCTGTCGATGGCGCGGGTGCTGCTCTGCGATTCAGCGGTATTGACCTCGCGCACAAAGCGGGTGCGCCACTCGGTCGCCACTACCGAATAGCCGATGTAAATCAGCACCGCCACGCCGGTGATCACCCCGAACCAAACCTGATAATTCCACAGCAGAATACCGATCACCATGGTGATTTCCAGCAGCGTCGGCACGATATTGAATACCATGAAGCGCAATAAAAAGCTGATACCGTTGGTGCCGCGCTCGATATCCCGGGACAGGCCGCCGGTGCGGCGGTTGAGGTGGAAGTCAAGATCGAGCGAGTGCAGATGGCGAAACACTTTCAGGCCGATCAGGCGCATGGCGCGTTCGGTGACGCGGCCGAAAATGGTGTCTCGCAGCTCCCCGAACAGCACATTGGACAGGCGCACCGCGCCATAGGCGAGCAACAGGCCCAGGGGCAGCGCCACAATGGCTCCCAGATCGCCGCCGCTGTCCAGATAATCGACAATATGCTTGAGTACAAACGGCAGGCCGACACTGGCGACTTTAGCGCCGACCAGACACAGCAGCGCCAGCAACACCCGGCCTTTAAATGGCAATAAATAAGGCCACAGCGACTTCAGGCTGCCCCAACTCACTTCACTGAAGTCGATATCTGTTTTTTGACCGCGCATAGTAATCCAGGATAGACATCTTTTTATCAGCAGGTGCTAATCTGTAGATAAGTCACTTCGCTAGCTATCGATTCCCGACTGCGCAGGAATCGCGATTTCGGTATAGAGCCGTTAGCGTTATACCAAAAAACTAAGCATAGCGCGCGATTAAGAACCAACTGTAAAGCCGTTGCCGCACTCTGCCGCCAGCGGGCAAAGGTAAGCGCCGGAAGGCGGCGGCGAGCGACAAACTGTGAATTTGGCACTTCAAATCAGGTGGGCAACCCCCTTATTATTGGACTCTTTGGTTACCATTTACAGCTCGGGAGGAAAACCTCGATGGCCTTTTTGCGTCACTGGGTCAACGGCAATGCAGTCAGCTTGTACGAGCTGGAAAAGGCGATTACCCTGGGGCGCTCTAAACAGTGTCATATTCAATTGGACGACGCTACTGTCAGCTCCGAACATGCCGAGATACGCCCGCAGGCGAAAGGCTATACCCTGGTCGATCTGGGCAGTACCAACGGCGTGCGACTCAATGGCGAAAAAGTGGCCGAAGCGGCCTTGCGGCAGGGCGACCGTTTTCTGCTCGGCACTCACGAGTTCGAGTATCTGCTGCAGTTGCCCAGCGAACTGGGCAAGACCCAGAAGATAAGAAAGAGCTGGATTCCCGGCGTTTACTACACCGAATAACAACGCAGCGCGGTATCGCTGCAGACAGCGGAAACTGGGTAGAGAACCGGGGAGAGGGGCGCAATGGCCAGGCTTTGGGAGTTCACCGCCGCGGCAGTCAACCTGCGCACCCTGGCGCTGGCACTGGCGCTGCTGCTACTGCTGGGTGACCGCCAGGCGCTGCAGTTCGGCCAGGAGCGGGCGCTGTTCTCGCTGGGCGCCGGCCTGATCGCGGCGCCGCCGACCCATCTGGCGATCGCCACCGTGGAACTCGACAACAGCGTTATCGACGAGCTGATACACGGCCCCGGCCTGCCCGGCGCCGACAGCGGCAACTGGATGGCGCCCTTGGTGGCGCTGCTCGGCAACAAGGCGACGACCGTCGGCCTGGTACTGCCGGGCGCGCCGGTCTGGCGCCAGGACGACGCCCTGCTGCAGGCGGTCGACGCCAGCCTCGGGCGCGGGCAGGCACCGAAGCTCAGGCGTTTTTTCCAGCGGCGCGATCAACTCTACCGGCACCTTCACGGCGACGGGCTGACCCTGGGCCTGATCCAGAACGATTGCGGTCGCGGGGCCGGCGCGGCGCCCTTCGCGGCAAATCTGCCCGGCCCGATCGACATCTCCGCCGGCGCAGCGGCGAGGCGCTTCAGCTGGCTGCCGGCGGGCCTGCAGCCCGAGCCGCCGCTGCTGAGCGCAGGGGGAGGCCCGGTGATGCTGCCGGCGGCCAACTGCCGGGGCCTGTATCAACCGCTGCTGTGGCAGGCGGAGAGCCAGATTCATGCCGGCTTCGCGCTGGAAGTCTACCGGCGCTTTGCCGGTAGCGGCGCACCGCTGTGGCAACAGCCCGGCAATCTGCTGCTCGACAGCATCGATCTGCCGCTTTCCCCTTCCGGCCGCGTGATTCCCTATCCCGGCCTCGGCGCTGTGGATAATTTTTCCCTGCGGGACTTCGGCGCCAGCCGTGAGGCGGATTTCGATATCGTGCTGCTCGGCGGCAGCGGCGATCCGGCACTGCAACAGGCCGCCGTCAGTCTGCAGGCACTGGAGCACCGCGCCTACTTCCACTCCCCGGCGCCGGGCTTCTGGCTGGGTAAACTGCTGCTGGTGGCCCTGGCAGTCTACCTGGTGTGGATTACCCCGCGGCTCAGCACCCTGGTAGGCGTGCTGCTTTCCTCGCTGATTGCCATCTTGCTGCTGGTCACTCAAATCGGTTTTCAGATTACCCAGTGGCAGTGGTTGCCGCTGACCGGGCCCCTCGCCTACCTGCTCGGCGGGCACCTGCTGATGGCCTGCTGGATGACCCAGAACCGGCGCCAGCGGCAGTGGCTGGCAGCCACCGATGAGGCCCGCTATCAGCTGGCACTGCAATTCTACCGCGACGGTCGCAGCGATGACGCGCTGGCAGCCGTCGCCGACACCAGCACCAGCGAGCAGCTGCTCGACCTGCTCTACGATATCGGCGCCCAGTTCGAGCGCAAGCGGCTTTACAGCGAAGCGCTGAAAACCTACCAGATGCTCGACGGGCGCCGGCGCGGGTTTCGCGATATCAAGGACAAAATGTCCAAACTCAAGAACCTGGATCTGATGGAGAGCGGCAGCCTCACCGGCAATTTCACTATGACAAAAACCCTGGTGCTGTCGGATGCGCAGATGAGCAAGCCGGTGCTGGGGCGCTATGAAATCGAGAAAGAAATCGGCCGCGGCGCCATGGGTGTGGTTTACCTGGGCCACGATCCGAAGATCGCCCGGCCGGTTGCCATAAAAACGCTCAATTATGCGCAGTTCGAAAGCCGCCAGCTACCTGAACTCAAAGAACGTTTTTTTCGCGAGGCAGAGGCGGCCGGGCGACTCAATCACCCCAATATCGTTACCGTATACGATGTCGGCGAGGAGCGCGATCTGGCTTTTATCGCCATGGATTATCTGCACGGCAAACCGCTCAGCGATTTCATTCACCCGGCGTCGCTGCTGCCGGTGGAGCGGGTTTACTTCATTATGGCGGAAGTGGCCGATGCACTGCAGTTCGCCCACGATAAGCGTATCGTGCACCGCGATGTCAAACCCGCCAATGTCATTTACAACCCCAAGTCGAGTCAGGTTACGGTCACCGACTTCGGCATTGCCCGCATTACCGACAACTCGCGCACCCGCACCGGGGATATTATGGGCAGCCCGCTGTATATGTCGCCCGAGCAGCTGCGCGGCGACCGGGTGGGTCGCAGCGCCGATATTTTCAGCCTCGGTGTCACTATGTATCAGCTGTTGAGCGGCAAACTGCCGTTTCAAGGCGACAACCTGGCCAACCTCACTTATCAGATCATTCACGAAAACCACAAAGCCGTGCGCGTACACCGCAGCAGCCTGCCGACCAGCGCCACGCGTATCATCAACAAGGCTCTGCAAAAAGATCCGCGCAAGCGTTTTACCACGGCCGCGGAGATGTGTGATGCAATTCGTAAATGCCGGCGAAAAGACTTCAATCTGCGCCCCGGCGATTGAAGCGGCCGGCGCGGCGAATTATATTTTCTTTTTTACTGACTGGAGTTAAGCCATGGCTACACTTTCTCAGCTGAACGACGATGTTGTGGTGAATAAGTTCGATCTGTCGCCGCCCGAGGTAACCATCGGCAGGCACCCGAGCAGCCATATTCAGATTGAAGACAACGCCATCAGCGCCAGCCACGCCCGCATCACGCTATCGCCCAATCAGTACTTTCCGCAGTTTTTTGAAATTTTTCTGGAAGACCTCGACAGCACCAACGGTACTTATATCAATGAGCGGCGCATTCTCGGCAAGCAACGACTGCACAACAACGATCTGGTGCGGCTTGGATTCAACTCGTTCAGGTTTGTGGATAACAAGGAGGCGGAGTTGGAGAAAACTGTGCAGATGTTGCAAGGGTAGATGTTGCAAGGGTAGATGTTGCAGGGATAGGTGATTCCCTTTGTTCGGGGGTTGTTGCCGGGCGCATTGACTTACTCTGGAACGGTGCCAATCGATCCGGCCCTAAGCCAACTGCAGGGCTTGTAGTTCGAGACACGACGTGGATACGTCCCTGTAGTCTTCACGACAGCATCCCTGCTGTCGAGAGTCTCGAACTACAAGCCCTGCAGTTGGCTTAGAGCCTACCACCGAAGTTCTGTCGATGGTTGTTTAGTACAGCCCGCCTTTCTGGACTTTACCCGTCCGACTATTCGTCAGACAGAGTTATGGTTATGGTGCTGGAGTAAGCCCCGTATACACTGGCGGTGTCGTAGGTGGCGATACGGAACTCGTATTGGCCCGGCGCCAGCGCTTCGATGACATATTGTACGGCTGCGGCGTCTTTGATCTCAATCGAGGTATAAATCGGGTCGCCGGCCTCTTTGTAGGATATCTCGTAGCCGCCAATCTCACTGAGGGCCAGGCTCGAGCCGTCTTCACGCTGGGTCGGGACCTGCCAGTTCAGGGTGATATCGGTCAGTACCGGTTCGGGCTGAGGCTCGGGTTCCGGCTGCGGCTCAGGTTCAGGCTGAGGTTCAGGTTCCGGCTGCGGTTCGGGTTCCGGCTGAGGTTCAGGTTCCGGCTGCGGCTCGGGTTCGGGCTGAGGCTCAGGTTCCGGCTGCGGCTCGGGTTCGGGCTGAGGCTCAGGTTGCGGCTCTGGCTCTGGTTCAGGATTCTCGACCAGAATCTTTTCAACCCCGGGTATCTCTACTTCGGTAATACTGTTCCACTGGCTCTGGGTATTACCCAGGCCGATAATGCGAATGAACTTGGCGGTAGTCGGTGCATACAGATCGAACTTTTCCAAGTCGGTAGTCTCGCCACCGGATGCGCCGGAAAAAGCCACATTCCAGTTTTCTCCATCGAGGGATACCTCGATGTTGAAGCTGAAGTTGTTGACATTACCGCGGTAAAAGGCAATGAAAATGCTGCTTAACTCAACCGGCTCGGTTATTTCGTACTCGAGCCACGAATAACCGCCCACCGGCGCTTTGGAAGACCAGCGCGACTCCGGAGCCAGGCTGTCATCAATGGTATTTTCGGGAACGTGGCCGTCATTACCCGAATCACTAATCTTGGCAATACGCGCAGCGGGCTGCGGTTCGGGTTGCGGCCCGGGTTCAGGTTGCGGCTCGGGCTCGGGCTCAGGTTCAGGCTGGGGTTCGGGTTCAGGCTGGGGCTCAGGTGTCGGATCGGGCTCAGTGACAACATCGGGCTCGGACCCATTATCATCGTCGGAGGAACCACCCCCACCACCACAAGCTGCCAACACCATAGTAAGGAAGAAGGGGAACAATACCGACCGCGCAACTCTGAGCATGTCTGAAACCTCTAATAAAATAACCACAACAAGCATGCGTGTGATCATTAAAATGAAAATAAAATATGCCAACAAGCGCAGATGAGGATTTAGGTACATTGTTTGTCAGAGTTTAGATCGCCATCGACCTGCAAGTGAGAGGCAATCGCCGGCAAAGATGTTAACGACTTCACATTTTTTGGCGTGCCAAACTGTCATGTTTTTTTACACCTGCTGCCAGGGAAACTACTGCAATAATGTTAAACTTTTCTGTCTGTTTGTCGCCTCAGGATAGATATTGGCGCCCAGGACTCTAACTTTGCGGTGACCACTGCTGCTAAGGTAGGGCTCCAGGGCAATAATGGAAGGATAGTGCCACTTTTGGTAACCATGGCTTGACTGATTCGTCAAGTTTTTTTACACGCTTAACCAGAGCTTCATCGACATGTCATCACCGCTTGCAAATTCACCGGAAGCGCTCTGGCAGGAGCAATTGCGGGCGCTGGTCACAGGGCATTTCGGCGCGGCGCGCAAGCGGGTCGACAGTGTCTATCGCCAGCACTTCGCCTCACTGCCGGTGGTTATCGGCCGGCACTGGCGCTATAAACGCGATGTCCCCAAAGACCTGGCTAATATTCCGAGAAACCTCTGGCAGCTGGCACGGCAGCTGAGCGGCGGCAAAAACTCCCCTCCAGCCCGTGCGCTGAGCCAGAAAGAACAGGCAGTGATGCAGATTATCGTCGAGCAGTTATTGGCGATGTCGCAATTGGAAGCGGGGATTATCGCGCACATCCAGCAGCACCCCGGCGTGCAGTCGCAGCTGTTGGACGAGCTGCACGAGTGGATAGGTCAATATACCGCCGAGGAAGCACGCACCAGACTTCATCACGCCATGGCGCGCCTGACCGTTCCACAGGAAGGCGGCCGCGACGTATTTATCTTTATTACCCTGGGTATCGCCGGCAGATCGCTGAGCGACAAAATCGCTTTTGGCAGCGCTGTCGGCGTAGGCTCGGCTACTGCCACCAGCTTCTATATCGGCCAGCAGTCTTTTTTCGGTGCGCTGTGGGCCCAGTGGTTTGGCGCACCTGCCTGGGTCGCTGCCTCCGGCGCCGCGGCCGGTTTTCTGGTGATGTTGATGGTGACGCCGGCGATTGCACCACTGACAGAGTTTGGCATCAATAGAATTCGCGCCAAGGCGTTTCTGCACGAGGTAGTGGACCAGGTAGAGCACAATGTTCTGCACACGGGAACTGACGCCACCAGTGTCGCCGGACATATTGGTTCCTATCTGCAGTTGTTGCCGGATTTGCTGCAGATACTGAAATCCTTGAGGTAGACAACGGCAATTTGGAATTTACCCCGGGACGGACTTCGTCTGCGGCAATACTGACAGCCAGTAAAGCAAAAACTGTTGCATGACTCTCGGCCGCAGTGCGGCGAGTGATAAATGGCGCCGCCGCCGCAGGTCGAGAGTGATGAAACAGCTTCTATGTACTGTATTAGTGGCAGAAAAGCGGCAGTGTGAGAAACGCAGCATATTTGCACGGAAAAGGCGTTGTAAAACGTGCGGCCCTTGTTGATAATACAGCCTCTTTCAAGGGCAGCAGTGGACTGCTGGGTCAGAACAATCACCAGTATTTTTTAGTTATTATGAACGATACTTATATTGTCGAAGAACTCGGCACCGTTGAATACTACAATTTAAACCTGGGCTATGGTTTTCTGGTGGCAGAAGACGGGGAAAAATATTTTTTCCACGGCAGCTGCATTGAAGGAAAGGTACACCGATCAGTAAGACCCAATCAAAAAGTCAAATTCATCCCCAGCCGCAATGAAAAAGGACTTTACGCGCACAAAGTCACTGTCGTTTGGTAATAAACATCCGTTGATGATCAGCATTCTTCATTTGATTGGAAAAGTGCTGTTGCCGACCGGATGACTACTGTCGCTTCCCCGTTAAATTCTTTACCGCAGTACATACCGTTACGCCGCCCCTGTCACCAAAGGCCGAAAAAATAAAGCACGACAAATTGAAAATTTATTTGTCTGGATCTTCGCGAGTGCCGCCACCGCCCCACACACCGATCGGCCCGCGCGGTAAAGATATGAATTCGCGGCTGCCGTCGGATCGCCTTATTTCGAGATTGACGCTTTCACCGGGCGTGCCACGCTGACTCAAGCGAACGATATCGTTCATGGCGAACACGCGCTCGCCGTCGTAGCTGAGAATCATATCACCCTCCCGGAGCCCCGCCTGTTTACCCGGGGAGGTGGGTATCACGCCATTGATTTTCACCCGGTTGGGGCGACCGGTGGCATAGAGATAGCGATCGTACTGCTCGTCACCAAGCTCGTCGCGCAACTGGTCGCGGGAACTGGCGGGGCCCAGTTCGCGGCCGCGGGTCGCTTCGTAGCGCTGGCGCATGATTTCCATGCGCAGCTCACCTTCACGGCGGGTGATATTATCGACAGTCTGCAGGTCAAAACCGGCGTCGAGCAGCCGCTGCCGGCGCCGCTCTTCACGGCTGGGGCGGGCGCTTGCATTGTCCGCCGGACGGGGCGGGCGCCGCTGCACGCTGGCGGTGCCGGCCGCTTGATAGGCGCGATTGGCTGGTTCGGAAAGGGCGCTGAGCTGTTCTTCCAACTGCATTTCCAGTTGCAGCAGCTGATCGAACAAGTCCAGTTGATTGCGGGCGCTTTGCTCCAGGGCCGCTTCCAGCGCGGCGACGCGCTCTGCCAGGGTGGCGTTTTCTCCTGCGGGCCCCGGTACGACTGCCGCCAGCGCACCGGCGGCCTGCTTGTCAAAAGCGGGGGTCAAACTCAGCGTGGCGGCTCCGAGCGCCGCGCCGATCATCAATACCACCCCCATTTTCAGCATGAGAGGCCCTCCACTACAGGCGACATACTGTCAATTGGTCCGGCTTTTGCGCCCAAAGTTCCGCTGCCGCCGGCCCGGCCACTGCCGGCGGCCGGCCTTACTTGTCTATGGCGGCAAACTGCTTGTTGAGTTCATACTGGCGCGAGGTCACATAGGCCTCCATATCCTCCACCCGGCGCAGAGCCCGGTCGAGTCGCTCCTGGGCGCGCTTCAGGCGCTGCCCGGGGCTGGCCGAGTACTTGAACATGTTTTTGCGCTGGTAGCTGTGGCGCTCTTCGTCGTATTCATAGGCCTCTACGGAATCCTCGCGCCGCGGCGACAGCAGTATCCAACCGGCCACATAGGCAACCACTACCAGGCCGCCAAAGATAAAAAAGGCGCCGATGAAAATCAACCTGACGACCCAGGGGTCGAAGTCGAAGTGATTGGCAATGCCGGCGCAGACGCCGGCGACCTTACCCTGCTGCTTGTTGCGGTACAGGTTCATGTTCCAGCCGGCGCAACTGCGCGAGCGCATGCGCTGGCGGCGATGTTTCCAGCGGTATTTTCTCGACGACGACCTTGACGACGACCTCGACGACGGCCGTCTCTCTCTACGATTTCCGGAATACATTGGTTTCAATCTCCACAGTTTCGCTCAGCTTTGCCGCTGCAGCGGTGCCCTCAATGACCGCCACTGCTGCGCGCCTTTATCTGCCGCCATTCGGGCTGGCTGTCGTCCAGAATGGACTCCAGCGCCTCGATACGTTCACTCAGCTTATCCACTGTCTGCAGCATTTCCTCGATAGTGCGCCGGTCCTCGTCGTTGAGGCCGCGCTGGGCGCGGTTGACGCTGCGGTAGTGCATGACAATCCATATGGGGGCGACCACCGTTAGAAATAAGATGGTCGGCACGTGTAAAAAGTCGAACATGGTCCAGATCCTTTCCCCGGTTCGGCAGGGTTTCAAAACACGTTGAGCAGGGGTTCACTAAGTTTACGCGACATCGAATGCCACGCCTACCGGCGTCTCATGCGCCGGCCTAGCGGCTTTCGGTGTCGGTTTTGGCAGACATTTCCGCCTTCAGCCGGGCCAGTTCGTCGTTTACTTTCTCGTCGTTGACCAGGTCCTCTATCTCGGTGGCCAGCCCCGGCTTGCCATCGCGGCCGAGGTCCATGGCGTCCACCTGACCCTCGATATGATCCATGCGCCGCTCGAAGTGTTCGAATTTGGCAAAGGCGTCGTCCAGCGCCTCGCGGTGCACCTGGCGCTTGACTTTGAGGCGGCTGCTGACAGTCTTGGCGCGCATCATCATGGCTTTCTGCTTGGCTTTGGCGTCGTTCAGCTTCTGCTGCAACTGGCCGATCTCATCGTTGAGGTGATCCAGGTGTTCGTCCAGCGCGCCGAGTTCCTGCTCGACGGCGGCGATCTCTTCGGCCACCGCGTGCTTTTCCGCCAGGGCGGCCCGGGCGAGGTCCTCGCGGCCCTTGCTGATGGCCAGCTTCGCCTTGGCTTCCCAGTCGTCGACTTCCGACTGCACCCGCTCGAGCCGGCGCTGTGCGGTTTTCTTATCGGCGATTACCCGCGCCGAGGAGCTGCGCACCTCGACCAGCGTTTCCTCCATCTCCTGAATGATCAGGCGGATCATTTTCTGCGGATCTTCGGCCTTGTCCAACATCGAGTTGAGATTGGAGTTAATGATATCGGCCATGCGTGAAAATATGCTCATTGTCTACAGTCTCCTTAACGACTTGCTGACCCGGTCAATGCCGCTAACAACCGGGTTTAAAACCACAATCAAAGATGTATGCTCATCAGACTTTCAAACGCCGCGGCCACCGTCAGAAAGCTCGCGATCGCTTCCAGCCCCACTAGGGCCACCCCCAACACACAGCACAAAAATGCCAGCGTCAAATGAATGAGTCCGTGTTTATCAAAGCTGGTCATGGAATCCCTCCGCTATCATGGTTATTCGATAGGCATGTATCAACACGAAGCGTGCCAAAATATTTAACCATCTGATTTTATTGCACTTTTACCTTTTACGTAGAAAAACAAAGCCATCCATTTAGGCAAATTTAATAAAATATGGTATTTTTCACTTCAATTACTGGTATATCTAGCCTACTAATCATGGATCAGCGTATTATCGGCAAATCGCCGGCCTGGGTGGAGGCACTGGATCATGTGTCGCTGCTGGCGCCGGTAAACCGCACGGCACTGGTGATGGGGGAGCGGGGTACCGGCAAGGAGCTGGTGGCCGAGCGCCTGCATTTCCTCTCGCCGCGCTGGGATCAACCCTTTGTCAAGGTCAACTGCGCCGCCTATACCGACAGCCTGCTGGAGTCGGAGCTATTCGGCTACGAACCCGGCGCCTTTACCGGCGCCAATCGCCTGCACCGCGGCCACTTCGAGCGCGCGCGCGACGGTACCCTGTTTCTGGATGAACTGGGCACCCTCAGTACCCGCGTGCAGGAAAAAGTACTGCGCATTATTGAATACGGTGAGTTCGAGCGCCTCGGCGGGCAAAAAACGCTGCAAGTGGATGTGCGTATTGTCGCCGCTACCAATGCCGACCTAAAGGCCATGGCGGCAAGCGGTCACTTTCGCCACGACCTGCTCGACCGCCTGGCCTTCGACGTGGTGCACCTGCCCGCGCTGAGACAGAGGCGGGAAGACATTATCGAGTTGAGCGAGTACTTCGCCGTGCGCATGTGCCACGAACTGGGCTGGGAGCTGTTTCCCGGGTTCAGCGCCGCCGCCACCCGGCAACTGCTCGACTACCAGTGGCCGGGCAACGTGCGCGAACTGAAAAATGTGGTGGAGCGCTCCGTCTACCGCTGGGGTAATCCGCAGCAGCCCATCGGCCATATTATCAGCGATCCGTTTCTGCCACCGGCAGCCGGCAGCGACAGCGGACCAGCGGCGCCCGCTGTGACAGCGGACCCGCCGGCCCGGGCAGCCGATTTTGCCCAGGCAGTCAGGGACTTTGAGATTCAGCTACTGCTGCGAACCCTGTCGCGCTGCCAGCATCACCAGGGGGAGGCCGCCAGGCAGTTGGGTCTGAGCTATAACCAGTTTCGCGGCCTGTACCGCAAATACCGCCTGGGGCAGCGGTATGCACAGGCAGGCGCGACGCTAACACCGGAAACCGGTTCCGGCTGACCTCAACCCGCCGGCCGCTGTTTGACATAAACCCAGTTGTTCTCGCCGGCCTCACAAACGATCAGCCGCGCACTGAGTTCGCTGCAGTCGCCGATGCTGCCGGGCAATTGATCGTGATAGCGCGGTTTGATACTCATGCCGGCTTTGTCTTTCTTTAAAAAACTGAACATGGTTTCGAAGCGCGCCGCAAAATCTTCGCCCTGTTGACTGATAGTCTGGTGGGTGTAATAAAACTTGGTAAATGACATGGTGGCGCTGCCGAGGCCAATTTCCAGCATCTTTTCGATATAGCGCCGGTAACTCGCCGAGAGGTATCGCAGCAGGGCGGCGCGGTCACCGGGTTTGCCGGTGTAGGCCTGCAGGCCCATGCGGTTCTTTTCCCCCAGCACCCCATCGGCGAGCGCGCTGTTTTGCCGGTTGAGCGCCAGTTCGTAACGGCTGCCGCCACAGCTGATCACCTGCCCGAGAAAACGGCAGCTGCCCACACCGGGGGCAACTGCCGGCGCTGCCTTCGGCCTGCCGGATCGGGCGGCCGCGGCCGGCTTTTGACTTGCCGGCCCGGCCTTTGCCGCCGCCTTGGGCCTGGTGACGGCTGCGGCAGGCGGCCGCGGCCGCGTCTTTTTCGGCTCCGGCACATCGATGCCCAGCCGCGCCGCCGGCCGCTTCAACAGCAGTGCCTGCACCCGGGTGTCGTTGCGGCGAAAATCCTCCAGGCTCGGCAGGCCCCGGCCCTCGCCCTTGGCTTTAATGGCACAGTAAATTTCCTCATAGCGCCCCCGCGCCTGCTCGGCGCACTGGTCAAGCGCCAGGCTGGTGCCGGGCAAGGCGCACAATAACAGCCGCCACGCCAGGGCATATTCAGTTTTTATCATAGGGGGAGAATAACAGCTAAACCGCGGCAATAAATGCCCGCATCAGGCAGCTATGAACGGCGTCACAGTGGGGTCGGCAGGCCCGACAGGCGGATTCAGGTGCCGCCCTTGGCGGGCCCGCCTTTGTGACGGCTGTGGCGGGAGAACTGCGGGCGCAGGAACTCCATCTGATCGCCGCGGATACGCTTGTTATTGATCAGGGCCAGGTATTCGGCGGTGTTGGGCCGATAAGGCAGGGCAATCAGCTCCATCTCGATCTCCGCCAGCAAGTGGTTGCCTTTGTGCTGGTTACAGCGGCGGCAGGCCGCCACCACATTGACCCATCTGTCGCGGCCGCCGCGACTGGTGGGTACGACATGATCCCGGGACAGGCCGGCGGCAGTGAAGTACTTACCGCAGTAGAGGCATTGATAATTGTCGCGCGCAAACAGGGCGGCGTTGGTCAGCGGCGGCACACTGCGCACCGGCGCCATACGGCTGCCGCCGCAGGCGATAATGGCCGGCAGCTCGATCGCCGTTCTGAGGCCGGTCATGCGCGAGCGGCCACCGTAGACCTTGCGCACCACGCCACCCAGACTCCAGTAGACCAACTCGCGGGCATGCAGGCATACCGCCTCCTTCCAGTGCAGCCACTCTATGGGCTGCCCGGCCAGATTCAGGCGCAGTATCCTGGCCTCGGCCGGGGTCTCGGCATTCGACATCATGGTGACAATGGCCTCCGTTGAATCCGCCGTGTCGACTGGCAACAGCCTCGTCCGGCCCTGCCAAACGAGGCTGAAGCGTAAGAAATGAAGATATGGGAATGCTCTCGGTCTGCAGCGGTAAGACGACCTGACAGCCCGCTGATTGACAGCGGCTGGATATCGAAGCTGGTCGCCGGATGGGGACTGTTTTGCCTAGCAGCACCGCGCTTGCTAAGCCGCTTACTGAGCCTACTGAAAGCCGATCACCTGCCTATAAACTGAGCTGATAGCGCTCATCTTAGGTGATTTAACCCTGGAGTCAACTATAACTGGAGTCAACTATAAAAAGCCGCGATGGCATCCCACCATCGCGGCACTCTCACAGGATTTTGAACACCCGTCTTCCTGGGGCACTATCTGGCATAGCTCCGTCTTACTCCTTGCCGCCCTCCCTGGGCACGCGTCCTTGCAAGGCCTATTATTGAAAATTGGCCGCAGTTGGAATAGTGGGAAATTTCGCTTTTCTTTGTAGGATATATCTCACAAAAACCGGCGCCTTTTTCAACATTGATAATCTACAGGCAGATTGAGGGTGTTCCGACAGCGGTTGTGACGACGATAAGCGCTGTGACAATTAAGGAAATGTGACAATCAAGGGAGATTTTCATCACGGGAGACTTTCATCAAGGGAGACTTTCCCGGTCCTTGCGAATAATACTGCTCTGCCGTTTGACGATATGCTGAATCAGCACTTCCTGATCGGTGTCGCTGATATCGCTGAAATCCAACCGCAGATAGTAGCCCGCGCCATCGTCAACGGGTTCACAGGCCACTACGCGGGCGCGGGTGTGGATATGCAGGTTACTGGGTTTCAGCGCCAGCTCCAGGCCCAGGACACGACCGGCCTCAATCTGCTCGTCGCACACAAAGGCCATGCCGCAGGCGCTGATATTGACCTCCTGAACCTTCTGCGCCAGGCGCCGCACCAGGTGATTATCGGCTTCCAGCTGATGGATCACAGTGTTGAGCTTCTTGTTCAGCGTATCCAGCACTTCAGCGACCGGCGGCTGCTTGACACGCAGTGTGGCGAGACTGTGCTCCAGCTGCGTATCGAGCCTGGCGAGCAGGGCGAAGATATCTGCAGGCGCCTGCTCAGCCCGGGGCTGCTCGCTCAGTTCGGCCTCGCTGAGCAGCCGATAGGCCACGCCCAGCGTATCGTCGATACGGAAAAAACGCCGCCGCTCTTCATTCCCCTGCCGTTCAGTCATAACTAAAAAATTTCATCCGGATTGAGATCAAACAAATAGTCAGGGTCCAGGTCGAGGTCGCGCAGTACATCCTCACCCTCCTCTCTTAACAACTGCAGATCCTGTTCATCGAGCCCCTGCTGATCGAGCCCCTGCTGATCGACGCTCTGCTGGATAACAATTTCCACCCGCCGGTTGCGGGCGCGGTTGGAGGCGGAGTCGTTGGCCACCAGCGGCTTGGTGTCGGAAAAACCCGCCACCTCGAAACGCCGCTCGTTAATCTCGCCGCCCTTCATCAACTCCTGGGCAACAGTCACGGCACGCGCCGAGGACAGTGCCCAGTTGGAGGAAAACCTGCCGCTGCGAATGGGTACATTGTCGGTGTGGCCCTGCACCTGAATCTTGCCGGGCTTCTCCGCCAGCACCGCGCGGATCTCTTCAATCACATCGTAGTAATCGTCGGCCAGCTGTGCTGAACCCGATACAAATGAGCCCTTCTCTCGAATGCGGATAATAATCTGCCGGCCCTTGTACTCGATTTCGATTTCGCCGCTGTTGATCTGATCGAACAGCGCATCGGCCAGTTCGGTGGCATCCTCCTTGGTTTCGGCCACCATCTGCGACAGCTTGGCTTTCAGTTCCTCTTTGGCGCGCGCCTGTATACCGGCCTCTTTGTCGATCTCGCCCTGCTCCTGATCGAACTGGCTGGCGCAGTCGAAATCGAGTGAACTCTGACTCAGGTCCTCGGTGACCTGCCAGATCTCATTGATCGGCGTGGGTTCGGGAATACCGGGGCTGAATTCTCGCGCAATGATGCTGGTGCCCTTGGGCGGGTCCATGACTTTGAGCTGGTTCTGCACGCCGAAGGCCTGTGCCATGGAGCCGGCCAGGCGCTTGAACTTCATGGCATCCATTTCGGAGAACGACAGCAACAGCACAAAAAAGCACATCAGCAGCGACATCAGATCGGCAAAGGTGCCCATCCAGGCGGGCAGCCCGGGTTCGCATTCACATTTGCCCTCTTCTTCATCCATCGCCTAATTCCTAATCCGCCGCATCGGCCGCGACCCGCTTGCCCTCCGGCAGATAGGTGCGCAGCATCGAGTCGATGACACGGGGATTCTGACCGCTCTGAATCGCCAGCAGAGCGTCGATGATCAGGCTCTTGACCATCGCCTCTTCGCCGGCGCGCAGCTTCAGCTTGTCGGAGATCGGTTCACATACGCCGTTGGCGAGCACCGCACCATAGAGTGTGGTCAGCAGCGCCACCGCCATCGCCGGCCCGATCGCCTTCGGGTCGTCCATATTGGCCAGCATGGCCACCAGACCGATCAATGTACCGATCATACCCATGGCCGGCGCCATACCCGCCAAGCCACTGAAGATGGCCGCCCCGGAGCCGTGGCGCTCCTCGGCCAGGGTGCGGTCTTTGGACAATAGCGTCTTCACCACATCCGGATCGTGGCCGTCCACCAGCAGTTGAATACCTTTCTGCAGGAATTCATTGCCGACCTCCTTGCCTTCCAGCGAAAGCAGGCCGCCTTTGCGCGCAATATCGGCCAGTTCGACAATCTGGTCGATAAGATCGGCCGGATCGTCGATTTTCGACATAAAGCTTTTGCCGGCCACTTTGAAGGCGCCGAGAAACTGCCCCAAACCAAATTTCGCCATCACCGCAAAGGTACTGCCGCCAAAGACGATGACCAGCGAGGGCGCATTGACAAACATCCCCAGATCGCCACTCATCATCATGGTGGCGACGATCAGTCCCAAAGCACCGATCAGGCCCACCAGGGTCGCTAAATCCACAAATCGCTCCTTAGGCTGTGCGCAGTGGTTGTAGTTTGAGTTTAGAGGTTCGCGGTACTACCGCCAGCTATAAAGATAGGCGGTATTACTCTTATCGGGCAATATCTGAAATTAATTAGGGTCCATTCAGATACATATCCACACCCTCGTCCCTGCGCCGGCAGGGGTCCGGTAAGTGCCTGAATTCAATGGATTCCTGCCGGCGCGGGAATGACAATGGGCGGGATTGACCGCACCCTGCCCCTCGGGTAGGGTGGCGCTTCCACCCGACAGATGAGATTTGCCATGGCAGCCAAGAAAAAAGGCGTCGATTTTGAGCAGGCTCTGGGCAAGCTGGAAACCCTGGTTAACGATATGGAACAGGGCGAGATGACCCTGGAGGAGTCCCTGAAAGCCTTCGAAACGGGTATCGCCCTGACCCGCGAATGCCAGTCGCGCCTGACCGAGGCGGAGCAGAAAGTACAGCTGCTGGTGGAGGAACAGGGCGAACTGCGCAGTCAGCCCCTCGATCCGGATACCGCCACCGCCGGCAGCACCGCCGCCGGCAGCGGCGACCCGGCTTGATGGAACAGCCCCTCGCCGACTTCATTCAACACTGCCAGACGCGAGTGGACAGCGCCCTCGGCCGGCTTTTACCCGCGACCCAGGGCCCGGCGGCCCGGCTTTATCAGGCGATGCACTACAGTGTCTTCAACGGCGGTAAGCGCATCCGCCCGGTGCTGGTCTACGCCGCTGCGGCAGCGGTAGCGGCGGACGCCGGGGCGGGGCAAGGGACCGGCGACTCAGCGGACACACCCGTAGACGAGGTTGCCTGCGCCCTGGAGTGCATACACGCCTACAGCCTGATTCACGACGATCTGCCGGCGATGGATAACGACGACCTGCGCCGCGGTAAGCCCACCTGCCATATTGCCTTCGACGAAGCCACAGCCGTACTGGCCGGCGACGCCCTGCAGACCCTGGCCTTCGAAACCCTGAGCACCGCCGTCCCTCTCGATGCCCAAACCCGCCTGGCGCTGGTGCAGCAGCTGGCGCGGGCGGCCGGGGGGGCCGGCATGGTAGCGGGTCAGGCAATCGACCTCGGGGCGGTCAATCAGCAGCTGTCCCTGGCGCAGCTGCAGCAGATGCACCAGCGCAAAACCGGCGCCCTGATCGAAGCCTGCGCGGTAATGGGGGCACTGGCCGGCGGCTGCGCAGGCGATGACCAATTGCGGGCGCTGCAGGCCTACGGCCGGGCGGTGGGGCTGGCCTTTCAGGTACAGGACGATATTCTCGATGTCGTGGCCGATACCGCCACGCTGGGCAAGCGCCAGGGCGCCGACAAAGCACTGAACAAACCGACCTATGTGTCGCTGCTGGGCATCGACCGGGCCCGGCGCAAGGCGGCGGAGCTGTGCGACAGCGCCCATGCGGCCCTGACGGCCTTCGATCGGCGCGCGGATATGCTGCGGCGAGTGGCAGATTATATTGTCAGACGCGAAAACTGAGACCATACTCACGGACAGCCCAAGCCAACCGCAGGTACAAATTGCCGTGGTCCTTGTTAAAAACCGCTGTGGCACTTGTTAAGACCGCCGTGGCACTTGTTAAGACCGCTGTGGCACTTGTTAAGACCGCCGTGGCACTGGTCAAAAAAGGCGCGGGGCCATACAATGTTTTGTTTGGTGCACCCATGCCCGCCGCCACCGCCGGCGGAGAAGCCGCGCCAACAGCTTGTGGCGACAGCCTGTAGACGACACGATGAAGTCGATGTTCAAAGAAATACCGATAAAGCGCCCCAAAACCCCGCTGCTCGATAATATTGACAGCCCGGAGGATCTGCGCGCGCTGCCAGAGAGCCAGCTGCAGCAGCTGACGGCGGAATTGCGCGAGTTCATGCTCTATTCAGTGGGCCAGACAGGCGGCCACTTCGGCGCCGGTCTCGGTGTGGTGGAACTCACCGTGGCCCTGCACTACGTCTACCAGACACCGCGGGACCGGCTGGTCTGGGATGTCGGGCACCAGACCTATCCCCACAAAATTCTCACCGGCCGCCGCGAAGCGATGTCCGGCATGCGCCAGTTGGGCGGTCTGTCGGGCTTTCCCAAGCGCAGTGAGAGCATGTTCGACACCTTTGGCGTCGGCCATTCCAGCACCTCCATCAGCGCCGCGCTGGGCATGGCGATGAGCGCCGAGATGAGCGGCCACGACAGCAAGACAGTGGCCATTATCGGCGACGGCGCCATGACCGCCGGTATGGCCTTTGAGGCCATCAACCACGCCGCCCATGCCGAAACCGACATGCTGGTAGTGCTGAACGACAACAATATGTCCATCTCTCGCAATGTCGGCGGCCTGGCCAACTACTTTGCCAAAATCTGGGCCAGCAAGTTTTACAACTCGCTGCGCGAGGGCAGCAAGCGGGTCTTGACCAAGATTCCCCAGGCCTGGGAGATCGCCCGCAAAACCGAAGAGCATATGAAGGGCATGGTGTCACCGGGCACCCTGTTCGAAGAACTGGGCTTTAACTACGTCGGCGCCATCGACGGCCACGACCTGGAGCGGCTGGTGCACGACCTGCGCAATCTGCGCGATATCAAAGGGCCCAAACTGCTGCATATCATCACCCGCAAAGGCAAGGGGTTTGAGCCGGCGGAGGCGGACCCGGTAGGCTACCACGCGCTCAACAAGATCGAGCCGGCCACCAAGGTCCAGGTAGCGGTGGACAGCAAAGCGACCGCCAAAAAGCCGGTGCGCAAGAAACTCAAATACCAGCAGGTGTTCGGCGACTGGCTGTGCGATATGGCAGCGGCTGATGAGCGCCTGGTGGCCATTACTCCCGCCATGTGTGAAGGCTCCGGCATGGTGGAATTCTCGCAGAGATTTGCACAGCGCTTTCACGATGTCGCCATCGCCGAGCAACACGCCGTGACGCTGGCCGCCGGCATGGCCTGCGAGGGCGCCAAACCGGTGGTGGCAATCTATTCCACTTTTTTGCAGCGCGCCTACGACCAACTGATACACGACATCGCCATCCAGAATCTCGATGTCACTTTCGGTATCGACCGCGCCGGCCTGGTCGGCGAAGACGGCCCCACTCACGCCGGCAGCTTCGATATGACCTACCTGCGCTGCGTACCGAATATGATCGTAGCGGCCCCCAGCGATGAAAACGAGTGCCGGCAGCTGCTCTACACCGCCTATCAGTTCGAAGGCCCGGCAGCGGTACGCTACCCGCGCGGTACCGGTACCGGCAGCAAAATCCAGCGCGCCATGCGGGCACTGCCGGTGGGCGAGGGTGTCGTCAGGCAGCAGGGCAAGCGCGTGGCAATTCTGAGTTTCGGCACACTGCTGGCCAATGCCCTGCAGGCTGCCGAAGCCCTCAATGCCAGCGTCTGCGATATGCGCTGGGTCAAACCGCTGGACGAAAGCCTGATCGCGCGTATGGCCACAGAGCACGAGCTGCTGGTCACGCTGGAGGAAAACACCGTCAGCGGTGGCGCCGGCTCCGCCGTCAACGAGTACCTGGCCGGCATCGGCGTAGTAATGCCGGTGTTAAACCTGGGTCTCCCCGACGCCTTTATCGAGCACGGCAAGCACGCCCAGTTACTGGCCTCGGTCAATTTGGATGCCGACGGCATTCAGCGTTCCATCAGACAGCGCCTGGCACTGTTGGACGGCGCCCGCAGCGAGGCGGTCTAGCCCCCGCGCTGCGGCAACCCGCCGGCATTCAGTTTCAGTTCAGGTTCGGGCACATACAGTTGCCACTGAATCCAATCGACCAAGCCCCGACAAAACCGGCGCAGGCCAACAGGAGCAGGACTATGAAACGCGTTGTCATCATTCTCGGACTTGCCGGCATAACGGCACTGGCAGGCTGCTCGAGCAACCGCATCATTATCGATAAGAAAGGCGTCTCGATGGCGCAGTACGCCCGCGACCTCGAAGAGTGCCGGGCCTATGCGGAAGAAGTCCGCGTAGCGGAACAGGCTGCCGAAGGCGCGGCGGTTGGCGGCGTAGTCGGTGGCGCGATCGGCGCAATTTTCGGTGACTCCAGCACCGCCGCCCGGGGCGCCGGCGCCGGTGCCGTTTCCGGCGCAGCCAGCGGCACCGGGCGGGCCGTACACGAAAAGGATAGAGTGGTAAAAACCTGCCTGCGCGGGCGCGGTTATAAAGTTTTGAATTAAGTAGCTTTTGAATGTAAGTAGCTTTGAGCAAAGTAACCACAGGGAATATGCGGTAAAAAACGCGCAATAAACGTGCAGGGAGGCCGTAAATGCACTGTTATCTGCTTTTTTCGCGGGTTTTGCAAAAGCCCGCTCTTACCGATGTAAGCTCCGCAAACCCAGTGAAACCGGACCCCCGTGCCGTTTTAGCAAAAACTGGCATAAATGCTGAATAGCACAACGCGCCGGTATCGCCAGAGGTACACGTACGATACCTGCCGTGTCTCTACTTAACGGAGGTTCCTGAGATGAAGACAAAGTACTTGGCAATTTTGGCCGCTGTTTTTTTTATGGGCTCGCTGCCGCTGCACGCGCATTCCCCGCAACCGCAGTCACAACAACAGTCACAACAACAGTCACAACAACAGCAAAGCTGCAGTATCGACACAACCCCCGAGTCGCCGCAGATTCCGGACGGCAATGTTGCCGGGTTTATGCAGATGGCACAGGCCAGACTGGCGGTGGTCGACTATATCGAACAGACAAAAAAACACCTGCATTGTGTAAAAAACAACTACCGCCACGACCTCCTGGTAACGCGACTGCACCGCGTGGCCAGGGAGTTTAACAGGGAGTTAAAAACCTACAAAAGCAAGTTTGAAAACAGCTAGCAATAGTGGTCTACTGATGCTTGTTTGCCGACAAGATAACACTGCCGAGAAGCTCAGATATGGCCGAAAAAATTGGCATTATTGCCGACACCCACGGGTTGCTGAGACCCGAGGCATTGATGGCCTTAGCACATGTTGATGCCATTATTCACGCCGGCGACATCGGCAAGCCGGAGGTGCTTGCCGCGCTTGCAGAAGTGGCGCCCCTGACCGCCATCAAAGGCAATATCGATACGGCGCCATGGGCGGCCCGGTACAAGGACACGGAAGTCGTGCAAGTCGCCGGCCATTCAATCTATGTCATTCACGATCTCAAAGAACTGGATATCGAACCGCAGGGGCGTTTTTCCGCGGTTGTCTGCGGGCATTCCCATAAACCTCGCAATGAAAGCAGGGACGGGGTGCTGTATTTTAATCCCGGCAGCGCCGGGCCGCGGCGCTTTAAACTGCCGATTGCGGTAGGAATACTGACGGTCAGCCGCAGTGAGGTTGTTGGGGAAATCATTGAACTCGATATTACAAACTAAAAGCCGGCAGCATTGCCCTTGGCAACCTCGAGCTTGACCTGCTTAACCGTGGCAGCGCGCCCGCCGGCATTGTGCCTGTTTATCAGCGAATTCAGCTGGTAAATAGAAATCAATGTCGCATGGATAGGAATCAGATAGGCCGTTTTATTCAATTCCGCCAGCGTTTCGCCTTGCAGCGACTGCAGTTCGTCTTCATTCAGCGTGTGCAGACCCTTCAGCGTCTGCACGCTGCCGCCTTCATAGTGAATCTGAATATCAATGGCTTTGAACAAACCCAGCTCTTCCAGTTTCTGCAGAAACTGATAGGTCTGAATATCGTTCTTGATATCGGCTTGCAGCAATGCCGTGACCCTGCTGAGATAAAGTGAGGCTTTACCCGCGCCGTCAAACAGCGCGGCGCCCCGGTGTTCGGAAAACGCTTCGCTCTGCTCGTCGATACCGACGGTATAACTGTTCTCATCCGCAGCCGAGCGCATCAAAAACAGCGGATAAGTCTGCATACTCGTCGGTTGATAGCCCGCGGTCCAGCGATTGTTTTCCACAAACAGGTTAACGCCCTGCTCAAAGCTGGTAACAGCCGACAGCCCCCAACGCCCGGTATGCGGACTTTTGCTGAAGAATACCGGAAAACTACTGACAGCCTTGGCAACCTCGCTGACCCTGAGGTTCATCAGGTGCTGTCTGGCCACGAATTTCACTGCACAATCGTCAACGACTTTCAACTTGCCGTGTTTATTGCTTGTCAGTTCAACCAGCTCTTTCATAATCGCTTGGGCTCTAATGATTGGCAGTCGTCAGCCAGCGCTCGATATACTCCCTGTGCGGCGGCAGCGTCTGCAGCATTTGCTGCGTCAATTGTTTATTGCGCTGAATGATCTTCTCCGCCTCCTGGCGGCGGCCGTACAGGTAGGCCTGGCGGGAAAAATCCGGTTTGAATCCCATGCCGTAGATAACATACTGATAACTGGCCGCCGGAAACAACTCTATGGCGCTGTCAAAGTCCTCCCGGGTGGGCCCGCGATAGGCCCATAGCGCCAGATCTTCCCGCAGACTCTCGGGAATCGTTTCCGCCTTGCGATGCGCCTGCCAGTAAGGCTCGGGTCTCTGACTCAACATGTAGTGCAATTTGAGAAAGTCCAGAATACGCCGCCAGCGGTATGCCATCTGCGCGTTAAAGCGTTTGGCGGTAACGGGCATGACATTATCGTCCGGCGGCAGATTTTCGGCGATATAGCGGGCCGATATCTCCACCAGCATAATTGCCGTCGCTTCCAGGGGTTCGACAAACCCGGCTGAGAGGCCGACGGCGACACAGTTTTTCTTCCAGTACTGCGCCCGATGCCCTGAGTGGAAACGGATTTTTCTGGCGCTCAGACCATCGGCAGCGGCGCCCAGATAGCTGCGCAGGTTATACTCCGCCTCGTCGTCACTGATATAGTCACTGGCATAGACATGCCCGACACCCCGGCGGTGGGTCAGGCCGATATCCCATATCCAGCCGGCGTTTTGTGCCGTCGCAATGGTATTGCAGGCCAGCGGGCTGTCGTCCGCTGCGTGGGGAACCTGCATTGCCAGCGCAGTATCGTTAAACAGTATGTTGTCGGTGTTGACAAAGGGAACTTCCAGTTTATTGCCCAGCAACAGCGAGGCAAAACCGGTGCAGTCCACATACAGATCGGCGCTGAGGGCGCCCCGCTCGGCCAGCACGACCGAGCCGATTGCGCCGTCGGCCGCCAGCGTCACCTCCCGCACCGTATCGACGATATGCCGCACGCCCAGACTGGCTTTGCAATGCCGCTTGAGAAGCTCGGCAAAGGCGCCGGCATCGAGGTGGTAAGCGTAGTTGCACGGCCCCTGGAATTCCGACTCGGCCAGGGTTCTCGGCGCCAGCCCGGCTTCACAGACATGGTGTTGAAAATTCGAATCCGGGGCATAGCTGGCAATATCGGCAATATAGGGCGCCAGGTCGAGGCGGCCATAGCCGAGCGGCACTGTGAAAGGGTGGTAGTAAAAATCGCCATTACCGTGTACCCAATTGACAAACTTGCCGCCCTGTTTGAACGCGGCGTGACAACTGCTGAAGAACTCGCTCTCTTTTATGCCGATCTGTTGAATCGTGTTTTTCAACGTCGGCCAGGTACCCTCGCCCACGCCGATAGTGGGAATGTCAGAGGATTCGACCAGGGTGACCTGCAACCCGCGCGACTGCCCGCCTTGATGGTGGGCGGCGACAATGGCAGCCGTCAGCCACCCGGCGGTTCCACCGCCGACAATCACAATGCTTTTTACGGGATTTGACATGGCGTTAAACCATCCGTTGCAGAGGTCGAGAGTTGCAATATTCTATCTGAAAAAAAAGGCCCGCGAAAACAATGCGGGCCTTTTTACCTGGCGGGCGCGCTGCTCGTGGCCGGGCCTAAAAAAACTTGCCGCGGATGCCGATTGCATAACGGGAGCCGTTATCTTCGATATTATAGATCTGGTTCTCGAAGCGGCCGGTTTGCACCAGTTCTTCTTCGGTTACATTGATCCCTTCAAAGAATATGGTCAGGTTTTCACTGATATCGTAGCTGGCGCTGATATCCCATTGCCCGAACTCCTCCGTATTGACGGGTTCGCCGGTGACACCACCCGAGTTCCTGTTGGTGTTGTCGATATATCGCAGGAAGTCGTCACGGTTGTTATAGGCAACGCGCACCTGCCAGTTCTCGGCCTCGTAGAACACGATGAGATTCTGCGAATCGCCCAGGCCCTCGAGTGCAAAAGTCTCAGTGGTATCGGCGCCCAGGCTGACATTACTGTCCACGAAGGTGGCATTAGCGGCAATGCCAAAGCCGTTGTCAAACACATGAGTGAGCGCTATTTCCCAGCCGTCGATATCCGCCGACTCGCTGTTCTGCGGGCGGTTTACGGTATAAACTTCCTGCGCGCCGTTCAGTTCGTCGGTAATCGCCACCAGATCCACGCCGGGCTGATTCGGGTCAAGCTCTGTGGCGGGGTCGCACAGATCCTGTTCCGGGGTATTGGGATCGTTATCCACATCGCCAAAGGCAGAGCCCGGCGCACACCTGAAGCCAGGCCCCTGGCGATCGGTCAAAACAAAGGTCTCCTGCCCGGAAAGGCTGGTGATAAAATCATCCACCTCTTTCTCGAAATAGGCGATAGACACAACGCTGGAATCGTTGTAGTACCACTCAAAGGACAGATCCCAGTTGTCGGAGGTAAACGGATCCAGTGTCGGGTTGCCCCCCTGGGCGGTCAGGTTTTGACGCCGCGGCTCGTTGAATGTGGTGGCCGGCGACAGTTCCGACATGGTCGGCCTGGTCATCGAGCGATAGGCGGCAAACCGCAGGATCATATCGTCCCGGACTTCCAGCTTGGCGCTCAAGGTGGGCAGAAAGTCCGAATAGTCACCGCCGTCGGATATATTGACCGCCGGCCCAAAGCGATTGGCAAATAATGTCAGGTCGGTGGTGGGCACCACATCGGTAATGAAGCTCTGCACTGCGCCGACATCGATATCGGTCTGGGCATAGCGGCCGCCAACATTGACGGTCAATGGCATACCCCTGAGGTCGAAACCAAAAGTGAAGTCGGCATATACACTGTTGATATCTTCGTTAATGGTGTAGCGGTTGTTCTGCAGCTCTGTCTCGATCGGAAAGCCCGAATCGGCAAGAAACTGAACATAGGCGTCGCCGTCATAGGTGTAGAAGGTATCGATCAGGCCGCCAAAGAAGTTGTCGGCAGTAAAAGGCCTGAAGTTAATCACATCGTTCGGCGCCGGTGTGCCGTAGCCACAGAACTGACATTGGCTGCCAAAAATCTGGAAGCTGGATTTCTCCCGCTCTTGCCTGTAAATACCGAACTTGGCCTGCTGGAATATCTCGTGATCGGACTCGTATGTAAAGTCCGCCTTGTATTCAGTAATCTCATCTTCATCGGAAAACCTGTTGCCTTTCTCGTTATAGTGAAGGCGGGAAAGGTTCGGGTCCGGCAGTTGGCCGTTTTCAAAGCCGTCGTGTCTTACCGTTGGCGTGCCGCCGATGCCGTCAAAGCTGTAATTGTTAATGATGCCGACAACGTTGAAACGGTCGCGCCCGGCTCTGTCGTTTTCCGCGGTGGAGGTGGATGCGTCGAAACTGGCACTGAGCTGATCATTAATGTCCCAGGCCACGTTGAGGCCAAATCCATCGTTGGATACATCGCGGGAAAAGCGGGTATGGGAGACAAAATCAGTTGCCGGGTCACCGCTACTGACACTCAAGCCGATTTCCTGGGTGAAACTCAACAGTGTGCCGGTTGCGGGATCGATGGTCGCCTCGCCAACCCGGTCAGGTTCGAACCACGACGCCAGGTCCGTTACCTGTGAGTCCACTTCAAATTTCGAGATAAAGCCGTCCAGGGTAATGGTTACATCATCGGAGGGTGCAAACTGGAATACCAGGCTGGCGTTATCGCGGGTGCGCTCCTGCTGATCGACGATCTGGTCCCAGTTGCGCGGAATATAGGCGTTGGTGAATAACACTTCCGTGGTATTGGGGTCGTTGTCACCGGCATTATTGGAAATGGTCTGCCCCGGGCGCCAGCCAGCCGTTTCGATGCGGTTGATCTGCACATCGCGTTCCTGGCGGCTGTAGGCCAGCAACACCCCAATGGTGTCATCGGCAAAGGTGTTGCTGACTAAAAACGACGCGGAAGGCGAGGTTTCTTCCGACAGCGTCTCATACATGCCTTTGACGGAGCCGACCAGCTGCAGGCCGGGATTGTCGAAAGGTTTGGCGGTTGAAATATTTATCGTGGCGCCGATAGCGCCTTCCTGTAAGTCAGCTCTGGTGCTTTTATAAACGTCGGCGCCGGTGATCAGATCCGCCGCCAGCACGTCAAAGTTGAACTCGCGACCAAAACTGTCTGTGGCCAGTTGGCGCCCGTTGACCAGCACGGTATTGAACTGCGGACCCAGGCCGCGCACGGTCACCGCCTGGCCTTCACCGCCACTGCGGTCAATGGAGACGCCAGTGACACGCTGCAGTGATTCTGCGACATTGAGATCTGGAAACTTACCTATGTCTTCCGCTGAGATGGCATCCACCACACCGTTGGCATCGCGCTTGATATCCATGGCGCGGGTCAGGCTGCCGCGAATACCGGTGACCATCACCTCTTCAATCACATCGTCCTGAGCGAAGCCTGCACCGGACCCCCCAAGCGTTACCGTACCCGCAATCGCTACTGCTAGCGTTTTTCTCTTTAACTCCGTTTTCTCATTATATTTCGGCTGCATTGCTGGACTCTCTCATCTCGATGTTTTTGCTGCCCTGTCGGGTTCGCTGCGCTCGGTGGATTTGAATTTTTACCGCGGCCCGACACTTATCAATCTTTATTATGGGTATATTCAGAGGCACTGCTTATAGGTATATAGTATATATTATTATATATCATACAAATAATATAATTGATGCTTTCAATCTGTCAACTCAAAATAGGTTGTGGGCCCAAGATTCTCCAGGGAATGGCGAAGGGGGTCCCAGGCTTGGCGCCGAGGTGCGCCACCTATATCCATGTAAAAACTGTGCGAAACGGCACTTCGAAGGGAGCGAACGCCGCTGGCAGTCTGCGGGGTGGCCGCAGTAGTGAGTTTTGGCCGATGCCATTGAAAATGGTATGGGCGAAAAAAGAGCGGTATTCCCGGGTGATCTTACCCGGGCGGAAAGCATTCAGGCTTAAGTGAGCTACGCCTCCCCCTGCCCATCCTGATCCAATAAATGCCCGAGCTTACCTCTCTTGGTTTCGAGATATTTGGCATTGTGCGGATTGCGCCCGGTCTGGTGCGACAGGCGCTCCACCACCTCGATACCCAGTTCCTGCAGCGCCTGCACCTTGCGCGGGTTATTGGTCATCAACCTGAGCGATTTGATCTGCAGATGTTCCAGCATCGGCTTGAGAATGGAGTAATCGCGCATATCGGCGCCAAAACCCAGCTGCTCATTTGCCTCGACGGTATCGGCACCTTTGTCCTGCAGATGGTAGGCCTTGATTTTGTTGAGCAGGCCAATACCGCGGCCCTCCTGGCGCAGATAGAAAATCACTCCGCGGCCTTCCACAGAGATACGATGCATCGCCGCCTGTAACTGCGCACCACAATCACAGCGCAGGCTGAACAGCGCATCGCCAGTCAGGCATTCGGAGTGGATGCGCGCCAGCACCGGGTCGCCTCCGCGCACATCGCCCATCGTCAGCACCACGTGCTCTTTGTCCGATCGCGTATCTTCAAAGCCGTGCATGGCGAAAATGCCCCATGGCGTCGGCAGCTTGGATGACTCAACATAGCGAACTGTCACAACAATACCTCACTTAGCCGGTGTTGACTTCCGGCAGGCCGCCGCGCTCAGAGCCGCGACTGCAGTACCAGCACACCGCCCTCGCGGTTCATTTCTACACGGGACAGATAACTGTTGCCCAATAGTATAACCGCCGGCGAGTCGCCGACACTGACAGTGGCTTCAACATTGCGTACCTCGACATCGCCGACACGCACACTGTCGAGCATGACCAGAAACGCTTTGGCATTGCCATTGGCGGTACTGATGACAATTTCCCGGCCGATGCGGTAGTTGATACCCAGGCGCTTGGCGGTAGGCAGATTCATCGCCACTGCCGTCGCGCCGGTGTCCACCATAAACTGCACCGCCCTGCCGTTGATGCGGCCCGGGGCGATATAGTGCCCACCCTCGCCGCTTTGAATACGGACCACGGCTTTTTGCGGCTTGCTGAAACCGCTGGATATGGTACGGCTGACACCGAGCTTGCGGCGCTGCCCATCCACTTCGACAACGGCAAATTTACTGTTGGCCGATACCAGCAGCACACCCTCGGGGCTGCGCCGGCCCTCTTTCAGCAGCTGCTGGCGACCGTCGATAACTAGCAGCGCGCTGCCGGCAAACAGGCCTCTGACCTCGATGCGCTCGACCGCGAAGGCGAGGGGGCTGAATACCAGCGCGACCAGCAGCAACGCGGCAAATGGCAGTACCGGCCGATATGTCACTATCATCGTGTGCTCCATTGTCGGGTAGGAGAGTTAACAGCTAACAGCAGCGCGGATGCTCGGCATTCCCGCTGTCAGCTGTAAACTGTTAGTTGTTAGCTGTCAGCAACAAACTCCCCCAAACCATCAACTGCAAACCCGCCAGTGCCAGCAGCCCGGCCAGTATATCGTCGAGCATAATACCGAAACCGCCAGCGACTTTTTTATCGGCCCAGCTGATCGGCCAGGGTTTTACGATATCGAAGAAGCGAAACAATACAAAACCCGTCACTATCCAAAACCAGCCGCTCGGCGCCAGCAACAGCGTCAACCACAGCCCCACCATCTCATCCCAGACGATACCGGGGTGATCGTGCACCCCCAGCATCTCAGCGCTGCGCCCGCATAAATAAACGCCGAGTGCAAAGGTCAGCACCAGCCAGGCCAGATAAGCCGGCAATGGCCAGTCCTGAATCAACCAGTATAGCGGCAGCGCCGCCAGTGTGCCGACAGTACCGGGGGCCCTGGGGGACAGGCCGGCACCAAAGCCAAACGCCAGCAGCACCACCGGCCGGCGCAGCAGATAAGAGAAGCTAGGTAGTGCCGTTGACAAAGTGCTGATACCCCGTTCTGGTTACAGCCAGTGGCTGGTCTTCGTGCTGGCAGCGCACACCGCTGCCCGGCACAATTTCGCCGATGGCACTGGCGTTGAGCTTGCCCTGATCGATCAGTGTCTCTATCTGATTGAGTTTAGCCGGCGGCACGGTAAAGCACAGCTGGTAGTCGTCGCCGCCGGCCAGGGCCCAGTCGAGCCGCCGCTGCCGGTCGACCAGTTTCTCCAGCGGCTCGGAAAAGGGCAGCTGTTCGACCTGCACTACGGCGCCGACACCGCTGGCCTCGCAGATATGCCCGAGGTCGGCGAGCAGGCCATCGGAAATATCGATCGCGGCGCGGGCGATACCACACAGCAGGCGGCCCTCGCGGATACGCGGCTGCGGCCGGTAGAAGCGCTGCATAAAGTAATCGAAAGCCGACTTGCCGACTTCAAACTCCTGCTTGATGATGGCAACCGCTGCCGCACCGTCACCGAGTTCGCCGGTAACGAAGACAATATCGCCGACTCTGGCATTGCTGCGCAACAGCGCATTTTTCACGGCTACTGCGCCGTGCACCTGAATGCTGATGGTCAACGGGCCGCGGGTGGTGTCGCCGCCGATCAGCGCGCAGTCATACTCTCCGGCAACGTTGAACAGGCCCGTGCTGAAGCCCTGCAGCCACTGGCTTTCGGCCTTGGGAATGGTCAGGCCGAGGGTAAACCACAGCGGTGAGGCGCCCATGGCCGCCAGATCGCTGAGGTTGACCCGCAGGGCGCGCTCGCCAATCAGTTCGGGGTCGGCATTTTTGGGAAAATGCACGTCGGCCACCAGGGTATCCATGGATACCGCCAGCTGTTTGGCGCTGGGCGCCTCGACCAGCGCGCAGTCGTCGCCGATACCCAGCGCCGCGCCAAAGGCACCGGGGCCGCGGCAAAAATAGTGTCGAATCAGTTCAAACTCGCCGCTCGCCATAGACAAGTTACTCAACTGCTTTTTTCGGCCTGCACTTCCACGCGGCGCACGGCACCGGCAGTCTTGTCGAGCACGCCGTTAATGAATTTGTGGCTGTCGGTGGCGCCGAATTTTTTTGCCAGCGATACCGCTTCGTTGATCACCACCTTGTAGGGTACATCGATGCGCCGCTGCAATTCATAGGTGGCAAGGCGCAGCAGTGCGCGGGTAATAGGGTCGAGCTCTCCCAGTTCGCGCTGTTGCAGAAAAGGCGTATAGGCTGCATCAAGATCACCGAGGTGCTGTACGATGCCGTGCAGCAGTTCGTGAAAATAGTCGACATCGACTTTCGTCATATCATTGTCGCTATGGAACTCGGCCTCGATGATATGAATCGCCGCCTGGGACATCTGCCATTGGTAAATGGCCTGCATCGCATAGTGACGCGCTTTGCGCCGCGCTGCCGGGGAAACTGTCATCATTGAAAAACCTGTAGCTGTGGTAGCCGTTGCAGTAGTGGCCGCGACACTGCTGGCCCGCAGAGAGTGCTCGCTTGCAAACAGTTGCTTGAAAACAGTCGCGTAAAAATAATCGCTTAAAAACAATGGCCGGCTGCAAAACAGGCGGGACGATTATATCTTTGACAGCAAAGAGACCATCTCCAGCGCCGTTTCCGCCGCTTCGGCGCCCTTGTTGCCCGCCTTGGTGCCGGCGCGCTCGATCGCCTGTTCAATAGAATCCACGGTCAAGACACCGAAGGCAACCGGTATCGCCGCCTGCAGCGATACCTGCGCCAGCCCCTTGGTGCACTCCCCGGCGACATACTCAAAGTGAGGCGTACCGCCGCGAATCACCGCGCCCAGTGCAATAATGGCATCGTAGTGGCCCTTGGCGGCAATCTTCTGCGCAACCAGTGGAAATTCGAAGGCGCCGGGGGCGTAGTAAATACTGACGGCCTCGTCGCGGATACCGTGACGGCGCAGGCGATCGAGGGCGCCGTCCTTTAAATGTTCAACCACAAAGCTGTTCCAGCGACTGACCAGCAGCGCGTATTTGCCAGTGGCTTGGCTCAAATCACCTTCAATTGTTTCAATACTCATGGGGGCTTCCTTATTTTAGCTTACAGCGCACAGTTGACAGCTTACAGTGGAGCGCCGGCAGCCTCTCCCGCTGTAAGCTGTCAACTGTGCGCTGTAGACTTGCATTTATTCACAACTCAAATATTCGACCACTTCCAGCTCAAAGCCCGACAGGGCACTGAAGCGAAACGGGGCGCTCATCAGGCGCATCTTGTGAACCCGCAGGTCTTTGAGTATTTGCGCCCCGGTGCCGACCTGTTTGTAAACCAGGTCCTGGCTCGGGCGCTGCTGCTTGCCGGAAATCATCCAGTCGATACTGTCTTCGATTTCTTCAGTGCTTTCATTATGACAGATCAGCACCACCACCCCTTTGCCTTCCTCGGCAACGCGGGCCAGGGCGCGCTGGAAGGTCCAGGGCCGGTAGGTTTTGTCGCTCTCGCGCTGGATGGTCAACACATCCCGGGCGGTATTGCCGACGTGCACCCGCACCAGCGTCGGCTCGGCGCCCCCCACCTCGCCTCTTACCAGGGCAAAGTGGCGTTCCCGGCGCGGTTTGTCGAGATAGGTACGCAGGATAAACTCGCCAAACTCAGTGGTTACGGCGCGCTCGTTGATACACTCTACTGTTTTTTCATTGATGATACGGTACTGAATCAAATCGGCGATAGTGCCTATTTTCAAGTTGTGCTCGCTGGCGAACGCTTCCAGGTCCGGGCGTCGCGCCATGGTGCCGTCGGGATTCATGATCTCGACAATGGCCGCCGCCGCTTCAAACCCCGCCAATCGCGCCAGATCACAGCCCGCCTCGGTATGGCCGGCGCGGCTCAATACACCACCGGGCTGCGCCATGATCGGAAAGATATGGCCCGGCTGCACGATATCTTTGGGGCTGGCTTCGCGGGCCACCGCGGTGCGGATGGTGCGGGCGCGATCGGCAGCGGAAATACCGGTGGTCACGCCTTCGGCGGCTTCGATCGAGACGGTAAAGTTGGTGGCGTGCTGGGCGCCGTTGTCGCTGACCATGATCGGCAGATCCAACTGGCGGCAGCGGTCGGCGGTCAGCGTCAGGCAAATCAGGCCGCGGGCGTGGGTGGCCATGAAATTGATGTCCTCGGCGCGCACCTGTTCGGCAGCGATAATCAGATCGCCCTCGTTTTCGCGATTCTCGTCGTCCATCAGGATCACCATTTTGCCCTGGCGGATATCGTCAATCAGTTCTTTTACACTGTTCAATTCCATAGCAAACCTTTTACATACCGGGCTGCACCCGGTTTATCGGCGCAAGCGTGCGGCGATCATCTAGCGCCGGTCAAAACCGTGCTGCGCCAAAAAATCCAGATTTATGGCCGAACCCGACTCGGCGGCTTTGTCGCCGAGTAACAGCCGCTCCAGATAGCGCGCAATCACGTCTACCTCGAGGTTGACGGTGGTGCCCACTGCGTATTCGCTCATTACCGTATTGGCGAGGGTATGGGGTACGATATTGAGTTCGAATTCCGCCCCGTCCACTGCATTGACCGTCAGGCTGATGCCGTCGACTGTAATGGAGCCCTTGTGGGCAATGTATCTGGCCAGTGGCGGCGGCGCACGCAGGCGAAAGCGCTCGGAGCGGGCATCGCCATGGCGACTGAGCACCGTGCCGACACCGTCGACATGGCCGCTGACAATATGCCCGCCGAGTCGCGCCTGCGGCGTCAGTGCGCGCTCCAGGTTCACAGCTTGCCCGACTTTCCAGTTGCCGACAGTGGTATGGTCGAGCGTTTCCACTGACACATCCGCCCAGTAACCGTCGCCGGGCAGCGCCACGACCGTGAGGCATACGCCGCTGGTGGCGATGGAGTCGCCCAGCTGCACGCCGTGCAGATCCAGATTGCCGGTTTTCACCCGCAGCCGCACATCGCCGCCGCGCGGCTGCACCGCCACGATTTCACCCAGTGCTTCGACAATACCCGTAAACATCTCTCGTGCCCGTTTCTTTTGCCCGTTTCTCTAATCCGTTTACCGGTTAACCGCGTTTTATCCTTCCGGGTCCGGCCTGGCGGTGATGCGCCAGTCGTGGCCCACTGCGCGGATATCGCTGATGTGCAGCGGCAACTGCGCGGCCATCGATTGCAGCGGCAGTTCAAACAGCGGGCGCGCGGCGCTGCCCAGCAGCTTAGGCGCCATGTAGACCACCAGTTCATCGAGCAGGCCCTGGCGCAAAAACGCCCCAGCCAGGGTCGCTCCGGCTTCGACCAGCACCTCGTTACACTGGCGCTGCGCCAGCAGCCGCAACAGCGCCGCTAAATCAACCCGGTCTTTGCGCGCCGGCAGCACCGCCACTTCGGCACCCTGCCGCTGCAGCTCGCCGGCGCGCGGCGACTCGATCAAGGTGGCAACCAGCACCTTACCGGGACCCTGCAGCAGCTGCGCATCGGCCGCCAGGCGCAGGGCAGAATCCAGTACTACCCGCAGCGGTTGGCGCCGGGCAATGGCCCGGGTGCCTTCGATTCCCAGGTCCTCCTCCCGCACCGTCAGCGCCGCATTGTCGCGCTCGACGGTGCCGATACCGGTAATCACCGCACAGCTGCGGGCACGCAGCCGCTGCACATCGCGGCGCGCCTTGCGCCCGGTCACCCATTTGCTCTCACCGCTGGCCATGGCGGTGCGGCCGTCCAGACTCATGGCCAGTTTGCAGCGCACATAGGGCAGACCGGTTTCCATGCGCCGCACAAAGCCGGGGTTCAGCTCGCGCGCCGCCGCTTCCATCACCGGGCCGATCACCTCAATACCGGCCGCCCTCAGACGCTGCAGGCCGCTGCCGGCGACCTGCGGATTGGGGTCCTCCATGGCGTAGACCACCGCCGCCACGCCCGCGTCTATCAGCGCCTCGCAACAGGGTCCGGTCTTACCGCTGTGACTGCAGGGCTCCAGCGTGACATAGACAGTACTGCCGCGCGCCTTGTCACCCGCCTGCCGCAGGGCGTGGACCTCGGCGTGGGGCTCGCCGGCGCGGTGGTGCCAGCCCTCAGCCACTGTGTTGCCGTCTCGCACCAGTACACAACCCACCCGCGGATTGGGCATGGTGGTATAGAGTCCGCGCTCGGCAAGGCGCAGAGCGCGCGCCATCACAGCGCTGTCAACGGCGGTCCGGGTCATGCTTCAGGCACTGGTCTTGACGTTGGGCTGCTTCTCGAGCCGGTCGATTTCCTGGCGGAACTGCTCCAGATCCTGGAAACGGCGATATACGGAGGCAAAACGTACATAGGCTACCTCGTCGAGTTTCTGTAACTGCTCCATCACCTTTTCGCCGATCACCATGGACTGCAGTTCGCGTTCGCCGGTGGCCTGCAGATAGTGTTTGATCTGAGCGATGGAGGCTTCGATGGCTTCGACGCTGACCGGCCGTTTCTCCAGGGCCCGCAGCAACCCGGCACGCAGTTTGTTTTCGTCGAAGGGCTCGCGCGAACCGTCCTGTTTGATCACGCGCGGCATCAGCAGCTCGGCCACCTCGTAGGTGGTAAAGCGCTCGTGGCAGGACTGGCATTGGCGCCGGCGCCTGACCTGGTCGCCCTCAGCGACCAGGCGCGAGTCGATAACTTTGGTGTCCTCTGCGCCGCAAAACGGACAGTGCATGGCGGTGGATCCGGGTTTTTAAGAGGGCGCATAGTAGCACAAAACTCGTTTTGAAGCGTGGGGGAGGGAGTGCCGCCCGATACGGGCCGCGGCGGTGGCGGCCCTGCTTTCGTGTGTCACTGTGAGTTGGGGAGAGGCCAGTGCCATACTGGCAGTGCGGTACCACTGCAGTGGGTTTGCGCCGGCTTGACACTCCCCTGTTTTTCCCTACCCCCGATAAACAGGAAACTCGGCACAAACAGCCAGCACCTTCTCCTTGACCTCGGCAATCACCCCATCCGCATTGCCGTTTTCCAGCGCTGCCAGCACATCGCACATCCAGTGGGTCAGCTCGACCGTCTGGGCCTCGCCGAAACCGCGGGTGGTAATCGCCGGCGTGCCGACACGCAGCCCGGAAGTGATAAACGGCGAACGCGGGTCATTGGGTACGGCGTTTTTGTTGACGGTGATATTGGCCCGCCCCAGCGCCTCATCGGCATCTTTGCCGGTGTATTCCTTGCCGATCAGATCCACCAGCATCAGGTGGTTTTCGGTGCCGCCGGAAACGATACGGATACCGCGCTCGATAAAGGTCGCCGCCATGGCCTTGGCGTTTTTCACCACCTGCTGCTGGTAACTGCGAAAATCCTCGCTCATGGCCTCTTTGAAGCTCACCGCTTTGGCCGCAATCACATGCATCAGCGGGCCGCCCTGGCCACCCGGAAATACCGCTGAATTGAGCTTCTTCTCGATCTCGGCATTGGCTCTGGCGAGAATAATGCCGCCGCGCGGCCCGCGCAGGGTCTTGTGCGTGGTGGAGGTGACCACATCGGCGTGGGGCACCGGATTGGGGTAGACACCGGCGGCCACCAGCCCGGCCACATGGGCCATATCCACCAGCAGGTAGGCACCGACCTGATCGGCGATCTGGCGAAAGCGCGCCCAGTCCATGATCTGGGAATAAGCCGAGAAGCCGGCCACAATCATTTTCGGCTTGTGCTCCAGCGCCAGGCGCTCTACCTGCTGGTAATCCACTTCGCCGGTGTCGGGGTTGAGGCCGTACTGCACGGCGCTGTACATCTTGCCGGAAAAATTCACCTTGGCACCGTGAGTCAAATGGCCGCCTTCGGCCAGGCTCATGCCCAGCACGGTATCTCCCGGGGCACACAGCGCGGCGTAGACGGCGCTGTTGGCCTGGGAACCGGAGTGCGGCTGCACATTGGCGTAATCGGCCCGGAACAGCTCGCGGGCGCGTTCGATGGCCAGCGATTCGGCCCTGTCCACATATTCGCAGCCACCGTAATAGCGTTTACTGGGATAACCCTCGGCGTACTTGTTGGTCATCTTGGTGCCCTGGGCGGCCATAACCAGAGGACTGGCGTAGTTTTCCGAGGCGATCAGCTCGATATGTTCCTCCTGGCGGCGGTCTTCCTGCACAATTGCCGACCAGATTTCCGGATCAAAGGCTTCGAGAGTCAGAGATTTGTCAAACATGGGCTACCCCTGGCGGTGGTTGAGGTTTCGGTCGTATTATAGCGAGATGGATGAGTGAATCAGAGTGCTAGTCACTAGTCGCTAGTCACTAGTGGTTGTTAGTTGTTAGGAGGGGCGCGATTTTACACTATTCAGCCGCACGGGGGAGCGGGGTTTTGGCGCCGGGGGGCAAAAATTCTTCATTGACAAGTTGAATGCGGTTCAAGTTGGGGCAGGGCGCTGTGGCTTGCCGGACTGTGGTTCACTGGGCTCTGGTTGATCGGACTGCGGTTGATCGGGCTATGACTCACCAGTTGACGGCTTGCTAAACAAGCGCTGGATACTGGAGAAATCCAGTTCGCCGTTGTCGCTGCCGCCGGCCTGGCTGTGCAGGCCGTAGAGGCTCTGGGCCAGCGCGCCCATCGGCGTATAGGACTGACTGCGCAGCGCCGCCTCGAGCGCCAGACCCAGGTCTTTTTTCATCAGGTTGACCATGAAACCGCCCTGGTATTCACGGCTGGCCGGCACCGACGCCATTACCCCGGGATAGGGATTGTATTTTTCCAGCGACCAGTTGCAGCCGGAGCTTTTCAGCATGATATCGGACAATACCGCCGGATCGAGACCATGGTCGACGCCCAGTTGCAGCGCCTCGGCGGTGCCGATCATATGCACCGCCAGCAGCATGTTGTTACAGATCTTGGCCACCTGGCCGGCGCCGCTGTCGCCGGCGCGGAAGACATTGCTGCCCATTGCCGACAGTATCGGCCTGGCAGCTTCGCAGGCCGTCTCACTGCCGCCGCACATGAACGCCAGGGTAGCCGCCGCGGCGGCAGCCACACCGCCGGAAACCGGCGCGTCAATGGCATTGATGCCGCGCTTTTGCGCCTCCGCGGCCAGCCGCCGCGAGCTAGCGGCGGCGACGGTGGAGCAGTCGATAACCAGCGCTCCGGCGCCGATATGATCGAGCAGTGCCGGCTCGGCATCGATATACAGACTCTCGACAATGGCGCCGTTGGGCAGCATGCTGATCACACATTCGGCGCCCTGCACCGCCGCCGCCGCCGACCCGGCGGCGCTGCAGCCGGCTTCCACCGCCCGCTGCAGCGCCTCGGCGGACAAGTCGAACACCCGGACTTCAAAGCCCGCCTTGACCAGGTTCGGCGCCATACCGCCGCCCATATTGCCCAGGCCAATGAACCCTATCTTTGTCGGCATAGCCGTTCTCCTGTCAACGGGTATGATTTAGCGCCTGCAGCGGATGGGGGCCGTCCCAGGGGGCCTGAAAGAAAGCCTCCACCTCGGCGTTGCTGACGGCGTCGAAGGTGGCCGGCCGCCATCGCGGCTGCCGGTCTTTGTCGATCAGCAAGGCCCGCACGCCCTCGCGAAAATGACCCCGCGCCGCGCAGTTGACCGACATGATCAATTCCATGCGAAAGGCATCCGCCAGCGACAGGTGGCGACCGCGCCGGAGCTGCTCCACCAGCAGATACGGGGTTATCGGGCAGCCTCCGGTGAGGCCGGCAGCCGCCTTCTGCAGCCAGCGGTCATCGCCGTCATAGGCGCCGATGCGGGCCACCAGGCCCATGACGTCGTCGGCGTCGCAGGCCTGCTCAATCCAGTCAAAATGGCTGCGCACCTGGTGCTCGGGCAGGGCGTGGCGATGGGCCTGCTCGAATTCGCGCAGCACACCCGACAGCAGCACACGGTCGCTGCGCGCCTCACCGCGCCAGGCCAGCTCAGCCAGTGCCGCCAGCAGCGGCGCCTTCTGCGCATGGGGAATAAAGCGGTCGGCCAACCCGACAAATCTGGCGTCGGCGGCATTGAAAGACACCCCGGTCAGCCCCAGAAACAAACCGGTTTTGCCCGGTGCGCGATTGAGAAACCAGCTGCCGCCCACGTCCGGATACAGGCCGATACTCACCTCCGGCATGGCCATACGGGTGGCCTCGGTAACGATGCGGAAGCCGGCGCCGCTGAGCAGCCCCAGCCCGCCCCCCATGACGATGCCGTGGCCCCAGACGATCAGCGGTTTGCGGTAAGTGTGAATATGGTAATCGAGCCGGTATTCCCGGGAAAAAAACTGCAGCGCCAGATCATTATCGAGACCCTCGCCATAGGCCGCCGAGGCTTCATAGAGCGCCACCACATCGCCGCCGGCGCAAAAGGCCTTGTCGCCCGCCCCCTGCAGAAACACACAGGCGATATCGCTATCGCCTTCCCAGGCACCGAGCTGCGCCTGCAACAGATCGATCATCTCCAGGCTGAGCGCATTCAGCGACTTCTCGGCATTGAGCGTAGCAATACCAATGCGCTTACCACCGACACCGGCCCGCTCCGAAAAAACAACAGCTTGATCAGTCAATTCACAATCTCAAAGTTGAGTTACTAGTTACTAGTCGCTAGTAACTAGTGGTTAGTTATTGTTCCATTGCGGTGAGCGCTTTTCCAGGAACGCTCTGACTCCCTCGCGCTGGTCTCCGGAGTCCCACAGTTTGACAAACAGTTCGCGCTCCAGCGGCAGCGCGCCGGCCAGCGGCTGGCGCCGCGCTGCCATGATCAGCTGCTTGCAGTAACGCACCGAGGTCGGCGACTGGCCCGCCACCTGTTCGGCCAGTGCCAGCGCCCGCGGCAGCGCGGCGCCGGTGGCCACCACTTCCTGGACCAGACCGATCTGTTCGGCTTTGTCGGCCTCGAGCCGTTCGCCCAGCAGTATCATGCGCTTGGCCCAGGCTTCGCCCACCAGCCAGGGCAGCTGCTGGGAACCGAGACCGCAGGGCAGCAGCCCCACGCCGGCCTCGGGCAGGGCCATTTGCGCCTGCTGCTCGGCCAGGCGAATATCGCAACACAGCGCCACCTCCAGGCCGCCGCCCATGGCAAAACCGGTAATGGCGGCAATGGACACCCCGCTGTAACCGGCCAGCGCTTCGAACGCACTGCCGAAACAGCTGGCAAACTCGAACGCCTGTGCCTTGTCGTCGTGATCGAAACGCTTGAGATCGGCGCCGGCACTGAAAAACTTTTCGCTGTCACTGGCCAGAACCAGGGCGTAATTGTCGCCTTCGCCATCGAGCTGCTCCACCAGCTGCTGCAGGTAGCGCAGGCTTTCCGGTGTCCAGGTATTGGCCGGCGGATTATTGAAGGTAATGACGGCGGTGTGGCCGCGCCTCTCCAGTTGTAACAGCTCGCTCATCGCAGCGTCTCCACGGTATCACTGTCAGTCTGTAGCAGTCGGCGGGCAACAATCAGCCGCATCACTTCATTGGTGCCCTCGAGAATCTGGTGCACGCGGCTGTCGCGCACAAAGCGCTCCAGCGGATACTCGCGCAAGTAGCCGTAACCACCGTGCAACTGCAGCGCCTCATTGCAGACCTGAAAACCGATATCAGTGGCAAAGCGCTTGGCCATGGCGCAATAGGTTGTCTTGTCAGCGCTGCCGCTGTCCAGTTTGCATGCCCCCAGGCGCACCATCTGCCGCGCCGCCACCAGCTCCGTGGCCATATCCGCCAGCTTGAACTGCAGGGCCTGAAAACTGGCGATGGGTTTGCCGAACTGGCTGCGCTGCTGCATATAGCGGCGCGCCAGATCCAGTGCCGCCTGGGCCGCACCGATGGAGCAGGTGGCGATATTGATACGGCCGCCGTCGAGGCCCTGCATGGCGATCTTGAAGCCCTCGCCCTCGGCGCCGAGGCGGTGACTCGCCGGCACCACCACCTCCTCGAAGGCAATGGCGCGGGTGGGCTGACTGTTCCAGCCCATTTTGAGTTCGTTTTTGCCGTAGTTGATGCCCTCGAGCGTCGCCGGCACGGCAAAGGCGCTGACACCGGCGGGCCCTTCTTCGCGGCCGCCGGTTCTGGCCATCACCACCAGCATATCGGTGCTGCCGGCGCCGCTGATAAACATCTTGCTGCCGTTGAGTATATAGCTGTCGCCGCGGCGCCGGGCGCTGGTCTGCAGGGCGCCGGCATCGCTGCCGGCATTGGGCTCGGTCAGGCAATAGGACGCGAGCTGCCGGCCCGCGCTGAGGCCGCCGCACCACTCGGTTTTCAGCGCCTCGCCGCCCCAGGTGGCGATCATCCAGGTGGCCATGTTGTGAATTGAGATATAGGCGGCGGTGGAGGTGCAGCCGGCCGCCAGCTCCTCGAGAATAATGGCCGTATCGAGCCGCGACAGGTTCATGCCGCCGACCGCCTCGGGGCAGTACATGCCGCAGAAGCCCAGATCGCCGGCCTTGGCTATGACCTCGGTGGGAAAGATTTTTGCCTCGTCCCAGTGCGCCGCATGGGGCGCCAGCTCACCCTCGGCAAAGGCCCGGGCAGTCTGCTGAAAAGCCAGTTGCTGTTCGTCCAGATCAAAATTCATGGGCAAACCCGGCCTACTTCAACTGAATGGTCATATTGGGCCCGCCCGGAATATCCTCGTCGAACCAGCGCGAGGTGACGGTCTTGGTTTCGGTATAGAAACGCACCGCCTGCTTGCCGTAGGCGTGCTGGTCGCCGAAAAACGAGCCGCGCCAGCCAGTGAAGGAGAAAAACGGCAGCGGCACCGGCACCGGCACGTTGATACCGACCTGCCCCACCTGCACCTGGTGCTGGAATTTGCGCGCCGCCGCGCCGCAGGCGGTAAACAGTGAGGTGCCGTTGCCCATGGGGTTGCCATTGATCAGCGCCAGCGCCTCATCGAGGCTGTCGACGCCAGCCACGCACAGCACCGGTCCGAAAATTTCATTGCGGTATATTTCCATCTCCGGTTTGACATCGGCAAAGATGGTGGGGCCGACCCAGTTGCCGTCGGGATAGCCCTCGACACTGCAGTGGGAGCCATCGAGTACGCAGCGCGCGCCCTCCTGCTTGCCCTTTTCGATAAACGACAGGATACGGTCGCGCGCCTGCGGGTTGATCTGCGGGCCATAGGCCGCCTGTGGATCGTCCCAGGCGCCGGGGCGAATAGCCGCGGCCGCGGCTTTCAGGTCCTCCACCCAGGCCTGCGCCTCACCCACCAGCACCGCCACCGAGATGGCCATGCAGCGCTGCCCGGCGGCGCCAAAGCCGGCGCCGATGAGGTTGTTGATTACCTGCTGCTTGTTGGCGTCGGGCATCACCACCATGTGGTTTTTCGCCCCCACCATGCACTGCACGCGTTTCAGATTATCGGTGCCGGTGCGGTAGATATGCTCGCCCACCGCCACGGAGCCGACAAAGGAGATGGCCTTGATCTGCGGGTGGGTAAGCAGGGTATCCACCTGCTGTTTGGTGCCGTGCACCACCTGCAGTACGCCCTTGGGCGCGCCGGCCTGCTCGAACAGCTCCACCAGCCGTGTCGGCGTCAGCGGGTCCTGCTCCGAAGGCTTCAAAATGAAGGTATTGCCGCAGGCAATGGCCAGCGGGAACATCCACAGCGGAATCATGGCGGGAAAATTAAACGGCGTAATGCCGGCACACACCCCCAGCGGCTGGGTGTAGGAATAACAATCGATACTGCGCGCTACGTTTTCCACCGTCTCACCCATGCTCAGCGAGGCGATATTGCAGGCGTGTTCCACCACTTCGATACCGCGCCAGACGTCGCCCCTGGCGTCCTCGAAGGTTTTGCCGGTCTCGCGGCTGAGTATTTCCGCCAGTTCGTCGTGGTGCTCTTTCAGCAGGTGCTGGTAGCGCAGCATCAGGCGCGCCCGCTCCGGCACCGCCACTTCCTTCCAGCTGCCAAAAGCCGCGGCGGCGGAAGCGATGGCGCGCTCCATCTCCGCGTCGCTGGCACAGGGGACCTGGCTGATCACCTCCTGGGTGGCCGGGTCGGTCACGGCGATCCACTGGTCGGACTGGCTTTCCACCCACTCGCCATCGATATAAAGGGGCACGGTTTTGCGCAGTGCTTGGGACATGGTTTACCTCGGTATCATCTGGCAGTCGCTAAACAATAGCATTATCTAAACACAGGCCGAGGCCCGCCAGGATTGACGAAATTGGCTTTTTAATGGACTATCTTGTCATATAGCGCAAAAAGACGATTTCCGGATATTTCAAAATATCTTTTATATTTCAGTAAGATATAATGGGCATCACATCAGACTGGCCACTGCCGACAGACGGAATTCGGTTTTTAATGCCGCAGCAGCAGCTGACTCAGCTGAGGCGACACCCGCTGACCCGCTCGCTCTACCCGATCGCCACGGGCTATTACCCGGCAGCCCAGCACCATCGCATGCAGCGCCGCGAGCACGACAATTATCTGTTGATATACTGCAGCGCCGGCGAGGGGCAACTGCACGCCGGGCAGCAGCGGGTCGGCGTCGGCCGCGGCGATCTGGTGTTGCTGCCTAAGACCATGCCCCACGAGTACAGCGCCGACGCGCGCCGCCCCTGGAGCATATACTGGCTGCATTTCGACGGCGAACTGGCGCAGCAGTTCGGCGCACAGCTGCAGATGCAGGGCCCGTGCCGCAGCATCGGCTTACAGCCGCGGGTGATTGCCGGTTTCGATGAGCTGACCCAACTGCGCAGCAGCCGCTACCAGCTGCCCAACCTGATCCACGCCTGCCATCAATTACAGAGCCTGCTGAGCTACCTGGCTGTGCTGCTGCGCCAGCAGGGTCTGACCACCCACAAGCAGATCGACTGGCCGCGCATTCAGGCGGTGATGCAGGCGCATATCCACGGCCAGCTCAATCTCGATACCCTGGCCGCCGAGGTACGGCTGTCCAAATACCATTTCTCCAAGAAGTTCAAACAGTTCACCGGCCAGTCGCCGATCCAGTACTTCATCAATATGAAAATGCAGCAGGCCTGCGATCTGCTCGACGCCAGCCGCCAGACGGTCAAGCAGATCGCCCTGTCGCTGGGTTATGAGGACGTTTATTATTTTTCCCGCCTGTTCAAGCAGGTCATCGGGCTGTCTCCCGCCCAGTATCGCCAGAGCAAGTACCGCTGAGGGGACACCGCCGCGATCGATCAGTGTTTGAATTGGCCGCGCAGATTAGGTACCTTGCGCGCACTAGCGAGCAGCCCTGAATGAGGTGGACGGCCAGATGGCACAGTATGTATACAGTATGAATCGGGTCGGCAAAGTGGTGCCGCCAAAGCGTGAAATTCTCAAGGATATTTCCCTGTCGTTTTTCCCCGGCGCCAAAATCGGCGTACTCGGCCTCAACGGCGCGGGCAAGTCGACGCTGCTGCGAATTATGGCCGGCATCGACACCGACTATAACGGCGAGGCGCGGCCGATGCCCGGTATCAGCGTCGGTTACCTGCCCCAGGAACCGCAGCTGGACCCGGATAAAGATGTGCGCGGCAATGTCGAGGACGGCGTGCGCAAGGCCAAGGATGCGCTACAGGAACTGGACGGGATCTACGCCGCCTACGCCGAAGAGGGCGCCGACTTCGACGCCCTGGCCAAGCGCCAGGGCGAGCTGGAGGACATCATTCAGGCCTGGGACGCCCACAATCTCGAGCACAAGCTGGAGGTGGCCGCCGATGCCCTGCGCCTGCCGCCCTGGGACGCCGACGTCAGCAGGCTCTCCGGCGGCGAAAAGCGCCGGGTCGCCCTGTGCCGGCTGCTGCTGTCGCGCCCGGATATGCTGCTGCTGGACGAACCCACCAACCACCTGGATGCCGAGAGTGTATTCTGGCTGGAGCAGTTTCTGCAGCAGTTCCCGGGCACGGTAGTGGCGATTACCCACGACCGCTATTTTCTCGACAACGCCGCCGGCTGGATACTGGAGCTGGACCGCGGCCGCGGCATCCCCTACGAAGGCAATTACTCGTCCTGGCTGGAGGCCAAGGAGCAGCGCCTGGCGCAGGAGTCGCGGGCAGAGGCCGCCCACCAGAAAGCGATCAAGGCGGAGCTGGAGTGGGTGCGGCAGAACCCCAAGGGCCGGCAGGCAAAAAACAAGGCGCGGCTGGCGCGCTTTGACGAGATGCAATCGCAGGAATTCCAGTCGCGCAATGAAACCAACGAGATCTATATTCCCCCCGGCGAGCGCCTCGGTGACAAGGTGATTGACTTCAACGGCGTGTGCAAGGGCTTTGGCGACGAGCTGCTGATGGACGATCTGACCTTCAGTCTGCCCAAGGGCGCCATTGTCGGCATTATCGGCGGCAACGGCGCCGGCAAGTCGACCCTGTTCCGCCTGATAGCCGGCACGGAGCAAGCCGACGCCGGCGCCATTACCCTGGGCGATACGGTCCAGGTGGCGTATGTGGAGCAGAGCCGGGAAAATCTCGACGACAGTAAGACGGTATGGGAGGCGATCTCCGGCGGTCAGGACGTATTGCGTATCGGCGCTTATGAAGTCAGTTCGCGCTCTTACGTCGGGCGCTTTAATTTCAAGGGTGCGGATCAGCAGAAGCGTGTCGGCGAACTTTCCGGCGGCGAGCGCGGCCGCCTGCACCTTGCCAATACCTTGAAGCAGGGCGCCAATGTACTGCTGCTGGACGAGCCCTCCAACGATCTCGATATCGAAACGCTGCGCGCCCTGGAGGAGGCGATCCTGACTTTTCCCGGCTGCGCGCTGGTGATCTCCCATGACCGCTGGTTTCTCGATCGTATCGCCACTCATATTCTGGCCTATGAGGGCAACAGTGAGATCGTGTTTTTTGAAGGCAACTACACCGACTACCACGCGGACTTTGTCAAACGCAAAGGCAGCGAGGCACAGCCGCAACGCTTGAAGTACAAGGCTTTGAAAACCTGATTGCAGTTCGAATTCAGTAGTCTGTTAATGTCGGGTCTGTCAATGTAACAGACCCACTGCCGCCTTTTGCTCGCATGAGCGACAAGGCATCCCATGCCAAAAATTTTTTGTCATCTCAATCCACCACCGGCAATAAAACGAAAAAAATAGTCCGCCGGCATTTTCTTTTCCAAGTTTTAATACAGCCCGCAGGCGCCGGCACACTCCCCATTCCAAGTATCTGTTTTTGCAGAGTTTTCAAAATATATAGTGAATATATTGATGATGCTGACACCTCTTTCGTCTCAGTTTCGCTACGCAGAGAACGCACAAGTAAAGACCGCATATAGGCCTAATTGTGAGGAGAACATTATCATGAAGACCAAGAAAGCCCTGGCGCATGCTATCAGCATTGCGATGTCGGGCGCCGCTTTCGCGACATTGCCGGCAGTAGTTGGCGCCCAGACAGATGAAGACACGCTTGAAGAAGTCGTGGTTACCGGCAGCCGCATTGCGCAATCCGGACTGGAATCCGTAGCACCTGTGACCATGTTGAACAATGAGGCCCTGCAAATCAGCGCCAATAACTCCATCGCCGATACACTCTTTGATCTACCCTCCGCCGGGGTACCGGAGGTATCGCAAACCAACAGTAACTTTACGGTGTTTTCCCAGGGTGTCGCCACCATCGACTTGCGCAACCTCGGAGAGGAGCGAACACTGGTATTGGTAAACGGCCGCAGGCATGTGGGCGGCGCCATCTTCAGCCCCAGTGTCGTTGATTTGAACTCCATCCCCAACGGCTTTGTCGACCGGATTGAAATCGTCACCGGTGGCGCATCGGCGATTTACGGGTCGGAGGCGATGTCAGGGGTGGTCAATATCATCACCAAGGACAGAATCGATGGTGTAGAAGTCAGTCTGCGCAGCGGCGTCAGTGATGAGAACGACGGCGAGGACAGCACCATTTCCATTACCGGCGGCACCAGCTTCGCCAATGATCGCGGTAATGTCATGTTCCATCTCGGTTACCAGGACTTGAAGGAAATTAAATCTTCAGACAGAACACTGGCGGCGTCTGACAACGATCTCGGCGACTTCCGGTCATTTAGCTCATTCGCGCCGCAGGGCAGCGTTATTGCCCAGGGCGGCCGCACCATCACTCAGGCCGCCGACGGCAGCTGGACAAAGGATTTCGTCAGCGCCGAAGACGGTTTCAATCGCGCCGCCTTCCGCAGGATACAGATACCACTGGAACGACAGGACGCTGCTCTCAACCTGTCCTATGACATAAACGACTCCCTGAGTGTGTTTTTGGAGAGTTCCTATACGGAGACTGAATCCGTAAGCAACCTCGAGCCATCCATTACCGGGCTATTTATCACGGTCGGTGACGATCCACTGGTTCTGCCCTCGGATAATCCGTTTATACCACAAGAGATTCTGGATACCTGGCTCGATGCCGGTGAGGCAGTGCCTGCAAACCTAAACTTCCTCAAACGATTCCTCGAGGTCGGCCCGCGCAAAAACGATGCTGAGCGGGAGACTACCCGCATCGCTCTCGGCCTCGAGGGCGAAATCAACGAATGGACGTGGGAGGCCTACTATCAGTGGGGCAATACCGACACCAGTATTACTGCCACGGGCGACTTCAATACGCTGCGCTTCCAACAGGGGCTGATCGTGGAGGCCGACCCGGATAATCCCGGTGGATTCCGCTGCGTCGACGCTGATGCGCGCAGCCAGGGCTGCGTGCCGATCGATGTTTTCGGTACCGGCTCCATCAGCCAGGAAGCTGTGGATTTCGTAGCAGTGCCGGCCAGGTCGGGTGCAGAGATCGAACAGCAGGTCGCCGCTTTTAACATTGCCGGCAACATTGCCGATCTGCCCGCCGGTCCCATGGGTCTGGCGGTCGGTGCAGAGTGGCGCGAGGAGGAGTTCGAGCAGACCACCGATCCGCTGGCGGCGGCCGGTCTGAGTTCTGCCAACACCTCGCCCCCCATCGAGGGGGACTTCGATGTCTGGGAGGTATACGCGGAGGTAAAAGTACCGCTGATGGCCGGCGCGCCGGGGGTTGAATACCTGGGCCTGGACGCAGCAATTCGCTTCGCCGATTACAGTACCGTCGGCGAGGTCGATCAGTGGAAGATCGGCGGTACCTACTCACCGCACCCGGATGTGCGCTTTCGCGCAGTCCAGGCCCAGTCGGTGCGGGCGCCCAATTTGAGTGAGCTGTTTGATCCCGGCAGTGAAACCTTTAGAAACTTTACCGACCCCTGTACCAACGGCGGTGTCGGCCGCGCCGGCAATACCCAGGCAAACTGTGCGTCGGTCGGCGCGCTGCCCGGTTTCGACCCCGGTGTCAACGGCTCTTCCGCCGGCGGCTTTCAATCCGGCAACCCGGATCTGATCGAGGAAACCTCAGATACTTTTACCTTCGGCATCGTCTACACGCCCAGCTGGCTCGAGGGCAGTTCGATAACCATCGATTACTTCGATATCGAAATCGAGGACGCTATCGAACTGATCGATCCCCAGGTCAAGCTCAATCAGTGCTACGCGGCCGGCGACTTCCCCAACAATCAGTTCTGCGACGGTATTTTCAGAGATCCCTCAGTTGGCAATATCATCCGGCGGCTGGACTTTGGCCTGGAAAACATCGGTCAGCTGAACACCTCCGGCATCGATGTGGAATTCAACTATCTCACCGATGTCCGCAACGGCAGCCTGGCGGTCAATGCCCTGGTTACCTGGACGGAGGATTGGGAACGGGAAATTTTCGATATAGTCGACAGCAACTACGAAGAGCCTGGCTTTAACGAGTGGAAAGCGACGGCACGGCTGGTCTACACCCAGGGCCCCTGGAGGGCGGCCTGGTCAACCCGATTCATTGGCGAAGGGGTGGCCGATAACAACTTCACGTTTGAGGACTGGCCGCTTAACAGAGTGGACGCGCAGTGGTACCACGACGTGCAGCTCAACTATACGCTGGAGGCGAATATCACCTACGATTTTTCTTTCGGTGTGAAAAATGCGTTTGATGAAGATGCCCCCTATATTCCAGAGCCATCGGAAAACACCGTTACGGGAACAGGCACCGCCGCAGACGTATACGATGTTATCGGTCGCTTTTTCTACGCCGGTGTAGATATAAGGTTCTGATAAGGCGCCGCCCATCAATACTGATTGAGGCCCGCGAGAGCGGGCCTTTTTTATACCGGCGCTACAGCCCCAGCACCTCTTTACCCTGGGTAAAAGTGATATCAACGGGAATGCCCTGCGCCGCCAGGCGTTGCAGATCCGCATCCAGTTGCTCGCCGATAACCCCTTGCTGCTGCAGCAACTGTACGGCTGCGGCGTAGTCGCCATCACCTTGAATAGTGAGAATCAGGCGGGACAAGTCCACCATGGCCGCCTGCATCCTTTCAAAATTAATGCGGTAAAGGCCGGACTGGGGATCGCGGCTGAAGGCGCCTGCCTGCTGGAAAAAATTGAAGCGGATCATATTGGCCTGGCCGTGGGCGCTGGCGGCACCAAAGCGGATAGAGCGGAAGATGCTGGCCATGAAGGTGACGTAATTGTCCATCAATTCGCCTTCTTCCAGCTCACCCCTGGCAGACAGTTCGGTGACCATGTACAGGCCGAGGATATCGGCTTTGCTTTCTTCCAGAGCGGTGGAAGTGTCTTTCAGGGCGGTGCGCACCGATTCGCCGCTGTTTACGGTTCGTTTGATACCCAGACCGTGCGCCACTTCGTGAAACATGGTGTTAGAGAAAAATGCGTCGAAGGTAATATGCCGGCGCTGCTCCTCGGCAATCAGCACACCCGCTATCGGCACCAGGATCTTGTCGAACTTGGCTTTCATGGCGTTCTTCAATTGCAGCCGCCGCGCGCCCTTGCTGAGCTGAACCTCTTCGTCATTGGGCAGGTTGACGGCGATGGTTTTGGCGCCGGCATTGCAGGCGCCCGCATAGTAGATCACATCATAGGCATTGAGCTGTGAATTTGCGCCCGGCATTTCACTTTTGTACGCCTCTGGCACCGGCAGCCCCCGCTGCAGCTCCGGCAAAAACTGCGTCAGCCGCGCCAGCCTTTTGCTCCAGGCGATATCCTTAATCAGCACATAGGCCTCGAAAGCCGTGCGGTAATTGAACAGCCGGTCCTCGTAATTCTCGATGGGGCCGATAATCACATCGACGGCATTGTCCTGCATATCCATCCAGGCCATATCGCTGGCACGGTAGTCATTGCTGAGCAGGGCGTCGGCGCGCAGGCGCAGGTAGTTGCTGAATGCCGGACTCTCCGCCAGCTCGGCGGCCTCGCGCAGTATCGCCGCAGCCCGGGTGAGTTCAGGCCGGTACAGCTGGCTGTAGGCAATCAGCGAGAGCTGGCCCGACCCATCCCTGCGCACCATGGAGTAAAGCCCTTTCTTCCCGGGCTCGGCCCACGCCTCAAATTCCTCCTTGCTCATATCAGCCGGATAAAAGCCGGCGCCCAGTGGTTTTTCGCCCACACCCGGGACAAACGGCTTGTTGCCGTCGAGCCTGTCCCAGGGCCCGTAATTGAGTTCGGCGAATCGGCGCACTGCAGGGTCGTCGATACTGTCGAGCAGCGACTGGCGCTCACCATAGGCCTGGCGCCAGAACAGCTCGTCCATAATTGCCGCGGCATCGATCAGCTTCGACACCATCTGCTTCTGGTTGGATGAGAGATGGCTGAGGTCGGCGCTGAGGGTAACCGGTACGTAGATATCGAATCGACTGAGGGTGCCGGCGGCTACAGGAGCCGCCTGTTCGGCTGCCGGCCCATCGGGAGCCGGCGGCCGGCCACAGGCGCTCAGGGCCAGCAGTGCTGCGGCAAACGCGGCAAGCGGGAGAATTTTCATGCTATTGACCTTTTTTGACTGTGTTTGTCTTCAGCTTACGGGACGACTGTAGCCGGCAGGCCCTCAACTATCGGCAGCGGCATCTGCGGCACCATATTGTAAGGCATGGACGCCGATATATCGGCGCACGCGATCAGTCACGGGTTTACCGGGCAGAATTCCGGGGTTTCACTGACAGGGTCTTTTGACTGATAGCCCGCACCAATGCAAAGCAAGGGAAGTGCAATGCCGCCGGCTGTTACAGCTTCAAACCCCTGCGCCTGATATTCTCGACAAACCAGCTCAAACCATTGCCTTTATTATTGCTTTTCCACACCAGGTGCAGCGGCGTGCTCTCTGTTTCCCGGCCCAGCGGCACAACCACCAGTTCGCCGCGGCGCAACTGCCCGGCAATGCGATGCCTGGGCAAAAAACCGACTCCCAGACCGCGCCGTTGCGCCTCGATTTTCTGCTCTATGGTTGCCACCCGCAGTACCGCCTGCTGATCGAAGACCCGCCGCGTCAGGGGAGGCGCCCGACGCGAGGAGTCGCGCACAATGACCGCGCGGTAGGCCTGCAGGTCCGCCTCGGCCAGCGCCCGGCCGACGCTCGTCAGCGGATGCCGCGCGGCAACGGCAAACACCCACTCCGCCTCGGCCAACCTGCAATAGCGTAAGCCCCGGGTATTGGGCGGCGGCTCGGGCGCCCCCAGCAGCAGATCCGCACGCCCCTCGCCAATGGCGTCCCAGGTGCCGCCCAGCACCTCCTCGTAGAGGTTGATTTCGACACCGGTCTGCAGTCGATAAAAGGCTTCAAGATGGGGATAAATTACCTCGAAAGGCAAAATCGAGTCCACCGCGATATTGATACGGGATTCCCAGCCGCGGCTGACCTGGCGGGTTGTCTCCACCAGGCGCTGCGCCGCATCGAGCAGATCGCGCCCCTGGTCGAGCAGCACTCTGCCGGCAGGCGTCAGCAGAGAGCGGCGCCCCTCCCGCTGGAACAGGCTCACACCGAGATCCTGTTCCAGTTTGCGCACGGTGTAGGTCACCGCCGAGGGTACCCGGTACAGGGCCGCCGCCGCTGCGGCAAAACTGCCTTTGCGGTCTATGGCATCCAGTACTTCCAGGGCTTCAAGGGTCAGCTTAGTGGCCACAGGTGTATTGCCTATAAGCATTCAAAAAATTTGAATATTTATATCACTTTATTTTGATTTTCACCAAATTTTCAGAATTTATAATGTCTTTCAATAGCAGATTATTTGAACATTAACCTCAATCAAAGTCCCCGGACAATGCGCCAGGGTATTTTCCGGGGCTTAAAGGAGTCAGCAATGGGTTTATTAATCGACGGCCAGTGGCACACCGACTGGTACGATACCAAGACTACAGGCGGGGAGTTTGTGCGCCAGGACGCCCAGTTCAGAAGCTGGGTCAGCGCCGATGGCGGCAGGGACGGTTTCCGGGCGCAAGCGGGCCGCTATCATCTGTTTGTCTCACTGGCCTGCCCCTGGGCCCACCGCACTTTGATTTTCCGCAAAGTGAAGCAGCTCGAAGACGTAATCGGCGTCACGGTGGTCAAACCGGAGATGCTCGAGCACGGCTGGGAAATCAATGAGCAGACCCCGCTCGGTGATATCCGCTATCTGCACCAGGTCTATACGGCGGTTAAGCCCGACTACAGCGGGCGGGTGACGGTGCCGGTGCTGTGGGACAAAGAGACCGGCACCATCGTCAGCAACGAATCATCTGAAATCATTCGTATGCTGAACTCGGCGTTCAATGCCTTTACCGATATCAAAACCGACTACTACCCGGAGGCACTGCGCCGGGATATCGACGCCATCAACGCCACGATTTACGACAAGATCAACAACGGCGTCTATAAAACCGGCTTCGCCACCACCCAGCGCGCCTATGAAAAGGCCTTTGGTGAATTGTTCTCGGCACTGGAGGAGGTCGAGCGGCGCCTGAGCCAACAGCGTTACCTTGTCGGGAGTGAGATCACTGAAGCCGACTGGCGCCTGTTTACCACCTTGGTCCGCTTCGACAGTGTCTACTACGGGCACTTCAAGACCAACCGCAAGCGCATTGAGGACTATCCCAACCTGGCCGGCTATGTGCGGGATTTGTATCAACAGCCGGGGGTGGCGGAGACGGTGGATTTTCGCCATATCAAGACCCACTACTATTACAGTCACGAGACGATCAATCCGACGCGAGTCGTGCCGCTTGGACCGCAGGTGGACTACACCCGGCCCCACGATCGCGGCCGTTTCGATCGGCCGGCCTGAAGGTGATGCCATGAATACACAGACGAATACACAGACACTGCAAAAACGCCCGCTGATGCGGGTACTCGACAGCCAGCCGGTAACCGACGGCGACGGCGTGCGCATCCGCCGCAGCATCGCGCAGGGGGGACTGCAAAGTTTCGATCCGTTTCTGCTGCTCGATGAAATCGCTTCGGACGATGCTGCGGACTATATCGGCGGCTTTCCCGAGCACCCCCACCGCGGTTTTGAAACGGTGACCTATATGCTGGAGGGCAGCATGCTGCACCGCGACCACCTCGGCAACGAGGGGCTGCTGGTCAGCGGCGGGGTACAGTGGATGACGGCGGGGCGCGGCGTTGTCCACTCGGAGATGCCGCAGCAGGAATCGGGCAGGCTGCACGGTTTCCAGATCTGGGTAAACCTGCCGGCGGCGGAAAAAATGAATCCGCCCAGCTATCGCGAGTACCGGCCGGAACAGATTCCACTGGCACAGCTCGGTGGCGGCAGCAGCGCCAGGGTCATTGCCGGCACACTGGCGGTCGGCAATGACGCCGTCGTCGGTCCGGTTAAGGATGTCAGTACACAGCCGGACTACTTCGATATTAACCTGGCGCCGGGCGCGCCTTTGCGGCTGCCCATCGCCGGCGACAAACGACTGCTGTTGTATGTCTACCAGGGCGGTATCGCCGTTGCAAGCGGCGGCGACAAACGACCACTGTCGCAGCAACAACTCGGTGTGGCCGGTGCCGGCGAGGTCGTGGAAATCGAAGCGCTGGAGAACAGCAGGTTATTACTGCTGGCGGCAAAGCCAATCGGCGAACCGGTGGTCAATTGGGGGCCCTTCGTCATGAACACCAGAGAAGAGATCGAGCAGGCGATCAGCGACTATCGCAGCGGCAGGCTGGTATAGCTTCACAGTAACCGGTCGCTGGTCTGCTCAAGTGCCTGCGTTTTGCGGCGGCCGGGTGGGGTGATAGACCTGTGCGCAGAAGCCGTTACAGACTCTCCACCTGCCGTTGCGCCTGCGCGGCACTGCAAACACGGTTGCGCCCCTGCCCTTTGGCTTCATAGAGCCACTTATCCGCTTCCGCAACGACCGCTTCCCAGGTGCATTTTTGCCTGCCGTCGACGCCGGCGACACCGGCGCTGAGGGTCACTGCCTGGTACGGGCTGGCGGCATGCGGCAGGCCTTTTGCAAACAGTTTCTGCAGCGCACGCTCACACACTTTTACCGCTGCCTGCAGCGGGGCTTCAGGCAACAGCAGCAGCAATTCTTCGCCGCCGTAGCGGTAGAGTCTGTCCGAGCTTCGAACCGTGCTTTTTACCGCGTCCACTACCATTCTCAGCGCCTCGTCACCACACTGGTGGCCGTAGTGATCGTTGTATTTCTTGAAATAATCCACATCCAGCAAACCCAGCGAATAAGTTCGTTTGTAGCGCAGCGCGTTGACGTGGGTAAACTGCACATCCACCTCCATCGAGCGCCGGTTGCCGATACCCAGCAGACTGTCCTGCAGCGACAGCGCTTTTAACTCCTCGTTGGCTTCAATCAGCTCCCGGGTGCGCTCATTGATCTGGTGCTCGATAATATCCCGCTGTTTCTCGATCGCATTAAAATGCGCGCGCGCCATATCGGCATATGTCAGTACCCCCACTAACTCCTCCTCCGCGTTGACCACCGGCAGGTGGCGTATATTGCGCGCCTGGGTAATTACCAGCGCCTCATAGAGCGTCGCATCCTCGTTGATACACACCGGCGGCGACGACATAAAATCCGACACATAAAACCTACGGGTGGGACACATAACCAGCAGCTCGGATAACACTTTGATCATATCCCGCTCGGTGATAATACCCACCGGCTTATGGTTTTCGGTGATTACCATGCAGGAGTAGACATGGTTGTGCATCAGTCGAATCACGGCGTCCAGCGTAGCACTGGCATCGACGCTTTTAACCGATGGCGACATTAACTCGCGAATATAGATATGCTGCATGGGCAATCACCAGGTACTGCCGCCGAATGGCTTCGACACCAGGATGAGAATAATCAGTTTTATATTTTTTTGCGCGGCAATGCTGCGACTGCTCGAAGTCGGCCAATGGACCCGATAACTAAAACTCTAGACTCTGCAGGGGCTTTCATCAAATAAAAAAATTGCCCGCCGGCAGGCGCCCCGATGTTATTGAAAAGCTGCGACAGTTGAGGTCTGCCAAAGCGGCGCTCCGGCAACAGACTGTGCGGCGCCGCTGGCAGTATAGTGATGAAAGGGGTCAGAGGTCGCCGTGATCGAGATCCGCGCGGGCATCGACCGCCTCGGGATATACCAGGTTGCGCCAGCGTTTGCCGCTGCGGTCAAAAGGACGCCAGTCACCCTCCCAGGCAAGGCGGTCGGCGATAACGTAAAGCACGGCCGGGTTTACCGCCATACCGCAGTGACTGCCGCGCACTTCGACATTTTCACACTGCTCGTCGCCGTTCAGCTGCACACAGGCACGCCAGGAGACAACACCGTCGCCGCGACTGTAGACCGCTGTGGTCGGCACCGGCGGCGCTTGTTTGATCTGCCGGCGCATCTGTGCAATATCATCAAACTCGCGCTCTACATGCCGGTCGGGGTTGAGGTGGCTGTAGATTTTGTTAACCAGCGGGGCCGCGCCCTCCGGGCCGGCAAAAGGACTGCCCAGGGTAATCACCTGCTTGACCAGGTCGGGATGGCTGCGCGCCAGCTCGCGGGCGTAGATACCGCCCAGGCTCTGGCCGATCAGTGTGACCGGCAAACCGCTGTCGGCGTGAATATGCCGCAGGCGCTGCTCGACACCCCGCAGCAGGCGCTGGCGAAAGCCCAGATTGACGCCCTGGGACCAGGCTTCCGGCCGGTAACCCCACTTGCGCAGGTAGCGGCGCAACACGTAGGTGGAGCTGTCGCCGGCACCAAAGCCGGGAATTACCAGCGCTGCATGGCTGGCACCGCGTTCCACCGAGCGCAGCAGCGGACTGGCCGCCAGCAGCGATCGCATTTCAGCGGCCGCGCGCACCAGTTCGGTGAGGCCGAGCAGCGGCGAAGGCGGGGTTACAACTGAGGTTTTTTGCATGAAAAACTGGCCCTCTGTTGCCGGTGGTCGGCCATAAATGCTGGCGGCTTGCCATACAGCGCGCCAGTCGACGACGCGGGTGGAATCAGTTAACCACAGATGCAAAGGCGGCGCAAAGCCCCCGCAGTCGCTGGTACAGACGGCTGCACCGAACTAAACTGACGGCTACAACTGCACTAAACAGTGATCTCTGCACCACCGTTAAGCTGTCATCAATTGCTAACAGGTATCGACCATGACAATAAGCAACCGGGATCGGCGCCATTTCAGCCGGGTCAGTTTTCAGGCGAAAGCGGAATTCCACCAGGGCTCTCACTCCTGGGAAGCGCAAGTGCTCGACCTGTCGCTGTGCGGCTTGCAGACAGATCTGCCAGACGACCAGCAACTGCAGCCGCAAAAGCTGGTCAGGGCGGTCATACATCTGGCCAAGGATACGGTAATTCAGATGACATTGCGCCTGGCCCATGCCAGTGGTGGTAGAATGGGTTTTCACTGCGAAAGTATCGACCTCGACAGCATCAGCCATCTGCGCAACCTGGTAGCACTCAATATGGGCGACTCGCAGGCCTGCGAGCAGGAGCTGGCGCGGCTGGGGAGCTAGGGCCTGTTGACACTGATCGGGGGCCATCGCCGCGATACTTGCAAAGCCAGGAGGAAAGCCTGAATCATGGTGAACTACAACCCGACCAGTGGCCGCGAGCGGCGCTATTTCCCGCGGGTCAACTACCGCGCTTATGCGACGCTGGTCACTACCCGCCAGAGCTGGCCGGTACATATCCTCGACCTGTCGTTCAACGGCGCCCTGGCGGCGCTGATTCACCGCCACGATCTGCGCAATGGCGAGGAGCTGATACTGACAATCGAGCTGGAGAACGACCGCACTATCAAAATGCAGGGCCGCTTGTCCCACCAGAAGGCGCACTTTCTCGGCATCGAGTGTCGCGCCACCAGTATCGATCACCAGGCACAGCTGCGCGACCTGCTGGAGACCCACAAAGACAGTATCGGCGACCCCAAACGCAGCCTGGGCATAATGCTCGAGGAGCACAACGACGAACAATCAATCACTAAGGACTAGTCGCTAGTCTCTAGTTACTAGAGACTAGTTTTGGTTATTATTGAATCGCTTCCAGCGCTTCGGCCAGGGTCTTGGCCGCTACAATTTCCATTTCGCCGACTCCGCCTTTGGGTGCGTTGGCGTGCGGTACGATCGCCCGCTCGAAACCGTGTTTGGCCGCTTCGCGCAGGCGCTCCTGGCCGCTGGGTACGGGGCGGATCTCACCGGACAGGCCCACCTCGCCAAATACCATCAACTGGCGCGCCAGCGGCCGGTCGCGAAAACTGGATACCACCGCCAGCAACAGCGCCAGATCGGCGCTGGTCTCCACCACTTTGACGCCGCCAACCACATTGACGAACACATCCTGATCGCCCACCGCAATACCGCCGTGGCGGTGGAGAACCGCCAGCAGCATCGCCAAGCGGTTCTGATCGAGCCCCACCGTTACCCGCCGCGGGTTGCCGAGATGACTGTCGTCCACCAGCGCCTGCAACTCCACCAGCAGGGGCCGGGTGCCCTCCCAGACCACGGTGACCACCGAGCCGGATGCCACCTGTTCGCCGCGTTGCAGGAAGATCGAAGAGGGGTTACTGACTTCCCGCAGCCCCTGCCCGGTCATGGCAAACACCCCCAGTTCATTGACGGCGCCAAAGCGGTTCTTGCTGCCGCGCAGCGTGCGAAAGCGCGAGTCGTGAGAGCCCTCCAGCAAAATCGAGCAGTCGATAATATGCTCGAGCACCTTGGGGCCGGCCAGGCTGCCGTCCTTGGTCACATGGCCCACCAGCAGCAGCGCCGTACCGTCCTGCTTGGCAAGTCGCGTCAGTTGGGCGGCGCTCTCGCGCACCTGCGAAACACTGCCCGGCGCCGAGGCAATGTCCGCCATGTGCATCACCTGAATGGAGTCGATCACCATCACCTTGGGGCGCAGCTGCCGGGCGAGGGTAACAATGGCCTCGACACTGGTTTCGGAAACCAGCTTCAGCCCCTCGCTGGGCAGGCCCAGGCGCTGCGCCCGCATCGCCACCTGCTGCAAGGACTCTTCGCCGGTGATATACAGGCACTCCTGGGCTGCGGCCAGATAACACAGGGTTTGCAGCAACAGGGTGGACTTGCCGGCACCCGGGTGGCCGCCGATCAGGACCACCGAGCCCGGCACCAGGCCGCCGCCCAGCACCCGGTCGAATTCGGCAGCGCCGGTGGAGAAGCGCGGCAGTTCGCGCAGGTCAATCTGCGCCAGTGTCTGTATCTCGCCGCTGCCGCCGCCGGCATAGCCGCTCAGCGAGCGCGCCCGGCCGCTGCCGAGGCGCACCTCGCTGAGACTGTTCCAGGCACCGCACTCGCTGCACTGCCCCTGCCATTTGCTATAGTCCGCACCGCATTCGTTACAGACAAAAGCGGTTTTATTCTTGGCCACATGTCCCCCTTGTGATTGGGCTGCCGATCGATATCGCGGCGGCTATTATGGCATGCCATAATAGCGCTCGAAACTCGGCTATGGT
>JANQMH010000018.1 GCA_028280195.1 Exilibacterium sp. | reverse complement strand
CGCCGGTGCCGGCACCGATTGCGGTGATCGGTATGGCCGGGCAGTTTCCCCAGGCCGATACCCTGCAGGCCTTCTGGGACAATATTGCAGCGGGCAAAGACTGCATCACCGAAGTGGCGCCGGCGCGCTGGGACAGTCGCCGCTACTACCAGCCGGGCCCGGTGGTGGCCGGCAAAACCAACTGCAAATGGCTGGGGGCACTGGCGCACTACGACTGCTTCGATCCGCTGTTTTTCAATATCTCCCCCACCGAAGCGGAGCGTATGGACCCGCAACAGCGGCTGTTTTTGCAGACCTGCTGGCACAGCATCGAAGCGGCCGGCTACAGCGCCGAGGCGCTGTCGGGCAGTCAGTGCGGCGTGTTTGTCGGCTGTACCGGTGGTGACTATTACCAGGGGGCGCCGGCGCAGCAACTGAGTGCCCAGGGATTTACCGGCGGGGCGCCGTCGATTCTGGCGGCGCGCATTGCGTACTTTTTAAACCTGCAGGGGCCGTGCGTGTCGATTGACACCGCCTGCTCCTCGTCGCTGGTGGCGATTGCCAGTGCCTGTGACAGCCTGACCTCGGCGGCCAGTGATCTGGCGCTGGCCGGTGGTGTGTATGTGATGGCCGGCCCGGAGCTGCATATCCAAACGGCCCAGGCGGGTATGCTCTCGCCGGACGGCCGCTGCTTCAGTTTCGATCGCCGCGCCAACGGTTTTGTGCCGGGCGAAAGTGTCGGCGTGGTGGTGTTGAAACGCCTGGCCGATGCCGAGCGCGACGGGGACAGGATCCACGCGGTGGTTCGCGGCTGGGGGGTGAATCAGGACGGTAAAACCAATGGCATCACGGCGCCCAACCCGGTATCGCAAACGCGGCTGCAGCAGCGTGTCTATGCGCAGTACCGGATTGATCCGGCGGCGATTCAACTGATTGAGACCCACGGTACCGGCACCCAACTGGGCGATCCGATTGAGATCGAAGGGTTGCGGGCCGCGTTTAAACCCTATACCCGCGATACCGGGTACTGCGCGCTGGGGTCGGTGAAGAGCAATATCGGTCACTGTATCACCGCGGCGGGGGTGTCGGGGTTTGTCAAGCTGGTGCTGGCGCTGCAGCACCGGCAGCTGCCGCCGACGATCAACTTTGAGCAGCTCAACGCGCATATCGATTTGAGCGACAGTCCGTTTTATATCAATGACCGCTTGCGGGCGTGGACGCCGGCGGGGGCGGCGCGGCGCCAGGCGGCGATCAGTTCCTTTGGCTTCAGCGGTACCAATGCGCATATGGTACTGGCCGAGTATCTGCCGCCACAGCCGCGGCAGCCGGTGGTGGCGGTGCTGACGGAAAACCGCCAGCTGATGATCCCGCTGTCGGCGCGAACGGCGGCACAGTTACAGCAAAAGGCGGGCGAGCTGTTAGCTTTTATCGACGCGCAGGCGGCGACAGCGGGGGTGGATCTGGTGTCGCTGGCCTACACCCTGCAGGTCGGCCGGGAGGCGATGGCACACCGGCTGGGTGTGATGGCCGCCTCGCCGGCGCAACTGGCCGAGGCGCTGCGGGCCTACCTGGCCGGTGAGCCGGCGATAGCGGGGCTGTACCGGGGGCAGGTTGCGCAGGGGCAGGCCGGTCCCGGTCTGATCGGCGAGGACCAGGAGGTGCGGGACACGCTGATTGAGCGCTGGCTGGCGCGGCGGCAACTGTCGCGGCTGCTGGGTCTGTGGGTCCAGGGGGTGGCGCTGGACTGGCACCGGCTCTACGGCGAGAGCCGCCCCCAGCGCCTCAGCCTGCCGCTGTATCCCTTTGCCAGAGAGCGCTACTGGCTGGAGCGGGCCGCGCCTCCGGCGCCCTTGTCGAGTCGCGGCGCCACCGCGTTTCTGCACCCGCTGTTGCACAGCAATGTCTCGGATCTGAGCCGGCAGCGCTATTGCACGCGGCTGCAGGGGGAGGAGTTTTTTCTGGCCGATCACCGCGTTGACACGGGGGCGGGTTGCCAGCCGGTGCTGCCGGCGGCGGCGTATCTGGAAATGGCGCGGGCGGCGGTCGAGCACGCGGTACCGGCTCCCGGGGAGGGGCGGGTGCTGGCATTGCGGCATATTGTCTGGGCGCAGCCGCTGGTGGTGACGGCGCCGCAGACGGTGACCCTTGGCCTGTCAGCCGGTGAGGGGGATGGCGACGGGATTGCCTATGAGATTGCCAGCGGTGACGGGGAGGAGGCGCTTATCCATTGCCACGGGCAGGCGGTGTTCGAGCCGGTTGCTTCGCTTGCGCGGCTGGATCTGGCGGCGTTGCGGGGTCAGCTGGGGCAGTCGGGTATGGGGGCGGCGGCGCTGTACCGCTGGTTCGGGCAGCTGGGTCTGGAGTACGGGCCGGCGCATCGGGGGCTGGTGTCGGTGCAGCGGGGGGCGGGTCAACTGCTGGCGCAGGTGGTGTTGCCGGCGGCGGTGGCGGACAGCGAGGCGGATTACCGCCTGCATCCCGGGGTACTGGACAGTGTGTTACAGGCTGCGCTGGTGCTGACGACGGCGCCGGGCGAGTTGCCGGCGCTGCCGGCGTTGCCGTTTGCGCTGGATACACTGCGGCTGGTAGGTGCCTGTCCGCGCGAGTT
>JANQMH010000141.1 GCA_028280195.1 Exilibacterium sp. | reverse complement strand
ACCCGACACGGGGTTGATACGGCTGTGGATGGAAACGGCTATGCAATAGGATAGGCCGTTTCATTTTTAATCTGCGACAAGGTCATCGAACTCTTCACTTCCGCCACCCCTTCAATTGCCGAAAGCTCTTTAAAGAAAAAACGCTCGTACTCATAAATATCGCGCACGGCTATTTTCAGAAAGAAATCCTGCTCTCCCATCAGAATGAAGCATTCCAGCACATTGGGTAAGCGCTTGATGGACTCGATAAATTTTTCCAGATTGGCACGCCCGTGGGCGGAGAGCTTGACGTTGGCCAGCACCAGGGTACCGACACCGAGCTTTTCCGGGTCGACCAGGGCGACCCGCTTGCGGATGAAGCCCTCGTTTTCCAGCCGCTGAATACGCCGCCAGCAGGCGGTTTGCGACAGCCCGACGGATTCACCGAGCTGCGCCGCTGAGAGACTGGCATCCTTTTGCAGTGCCTGGAGAATCTTTTTATCGAGCCGGTCCAGTTCGCTACTCAATTTTACTCCGTATTTTTCTCTAATTACGCATAAATAATGCGTAATTTATCCTAAAAGAGCTAAATTTAGCAAATAAATACCCGTTAAACGTATAAAATACCAGTGGTGAAATAAGCGTAAGACCCTTCGGAAAGCCCAATAAAAGAGTGCCGTGAACTGTGAACAAAGACGACCTGATTACCTACGACGATACCAGCAGTATAACCAGCACACCGGAATCGGGTCTGAAAGCGGCGGATAGAGCCCATGCCCTGCGCGGTGCCCAGCTGCTGGCAAAAAGCCTGAAGCACGAAGGCGTGGATATACTGTTCGGCTACCCCGGCGGCGCCAACCTGGAGATTTTTGATGTGCTGGGCGGATTCGGCATCACCTGTATCCGGGTAGAGCATGAACAGGGCGCGGTGCATGCCGCTGAAGGCTATGCCAGGGCCAGCGGCAGGGTCGGTGTCTGTCTGGCGACCTCCGGGCCGGGCGCCACCAATCTGGTAACCGGTATTGCCGATGCCAACAGCGACTCCATACCCATCGTTGCCATTACCGGTAATGTGCCCTCTCACCTGCTTGGCAAAAATGCTTTCCAGGAGGTGGATATCGTCTCCATCTGCCGGCCTGTTACCAAGAAAAGTTTTCTGGTCGGCCGTGTTGCCGATATTCCCGAGACTGTCAGGCAGGCCTTTATGCTGGCGGCGGGCAATCGCCCCGGCCCCGTGCTGATCGACATACCCAAGGATATTCAGCAGCACTACCCGATCGATGCCGGCGGCCGCTATTCGCCGCCGCCGATTCCGGCGCTGGTGGAAAGTCCGGAAGCCGCCGTGGGCGATATCGACCAGCACCAGTTAGCGGAGTGCTGCCGCCTGATCAAAGAGGCGCAAAAACCGGTGATCTATGCCGGAGGCGGTGTTGTCAGTGCCGGGGCGGGCGACCTGCTCAGGCAGCTGGCGGAAAAACTGGACTGTATGGTGACCACCACCATTATGGGGCTTGGCGCGTTTCCGCCCGGCCATGCGCTGGATTTGAGTGTGCTCGGTATGCACGGGACCAAGTATGCGAATGATGCCGTTAACGAGGCGGATCTGGTGATTGCCCTGGGGGTGCGCTTCGATGACAGGGTTACCGGTAAGGTCAGTGAGTTTATCCGCCACGGCAGAATCATTCATATCGATATCGATAAGACCGAGCTGAATAAAAACAAGCCGGTCACCCTGCCGATCTGCGCCGATCTGCGAAGCGCCCTGCAACAGCTGCTGCAATCGGTGGAGGCCGGCGACTACCGGGCGTGGAATGCGCGCCTGGAGAGCCTGCGTGCGGAAAACTTACTGCGGGTGCCCGATAACGACCAGTTGAGCCCGCAGTTTGCCATAGATCTGCTAAACCGCATGACGGCGGGGGAGGCCATTGTCGGCCTCGGTGTCGGCCAGCACCAGATGTGGGGGATGCAGTTTTACAAGCCGAAAAATGCGCGCTCCTTTCTCAGCAGCTCCGGTTTCGGCACCATGGGTTACGGGCTGCCGGCCGCAATCGGTGCCAAGGTCGCCTGCCCGGAGCGCCTGGTCGTCGATATCGACGGCGACGGCAGCCTCAATATGACCATCCACGAACTCAGCACCTGCCATCGCTACCATATCGGCGTCAAGATCGTGGTGATCAACAACCAGTGGCTGGGTATGGTGCGGCAGTGGCAGGATATGATCTATAGCGGCAATCGCTCCGGCTCCGACCTGAGTGATCCCGGGTTTGCGGTAAAGCGCGCTGACGAGATGCAGGATATCTACCCCGACTTTTTGCAAATCGCCGCAGGCTATCGGGTGAAAAGCGAGCGGGTTACCGAGCGCGGGCAGCTGGCGGACGCTTACCGGCGCATGCTTGCAGATCCGGATGAACCTTATCTGGTTGATGTCATCGTCAATTTTGAGGAAAACGTCTACCCGATGATTCCGGCGGGGGGCAGTTACAAAGATATCATATTGTCGGACGCCGATTTACAGAAAGCGGATCACAAAGACAGCCAGGGCTCGAATATTTGATGGCGTCTATATCGCCACACCATGGGGAATTGCCTCTTGCGCCGCGGGCTGCAGCTTGATCTGGGTCAGATTGGGGGTGGACAGATCGAGCTGCTCGGCAATGGAAGCGCAATAGACGGCTTCGTTGACCTTGTAAATCGTTCCCATTAAATGCTTGCGAATAGTGGCCGTTACCTTGGTATTGGGGATTCGGTCGAGATAAATCCACAGCGTATACTGCAGGGCAAAGTCACCGGTGCGGGTAAGTGACCACTCGAACTCCTTATTGCGGTTGATTTTTATGTCGTTGTCTTCGCTGGCCGCCTCGAAAGCGCTGCGGAACATGCGGTTTACTTTTTCCTGAAATTCCTGCTGTGCTTCAATGCGCGCCTCTCGGGTGCTGCCCTCCAGTGTCGGGTAGCCGATATTGTAGGTGAGTGCCTGGCGAATGCCGTCGGTACTGGCAATACGGCTGAGATTGTCGATCTTGCTCTGAATGAAGCGGCTGTTGCGAATCAGGGTGCGGTGATTGTTGCGAATGTCGAACAGCATGATGTAGATAAACGAGACTTTGTTGATCACATACTCGTCCTTGTAGCCGTCAACCACCACCACGTCGCCGTCCTCCAGCATTTGGGTATTGAGGATGATCAGGCCGCTGATGATATCCGGCGCCCAGATGCTGCTGGTAAAGGCCAGGAAGGCGGCGACGATACCAAAGATACCGGTAGTTTCCAGCAGGCTGTCCGCCCCCCAGATTTTTATCAGCGCGTACAGTGTAGTAAAAGCGATCAGCACCAGAAAAATGATATCGACAATGCGGCTGTTATAGCTGTCGAGAAACACTTTTTTACTGTCGAGATCTTTTTCGATACCAAACTTGCGGCGCGATAAATACGAGCACAGGCTGAAGCAGAACAGGCCGGCATAGAAGGTCATCAGAGTCAGCCCCAGCTTGATAAAGTAGTGCTGGTAGTCCCTGTTGGCTGCCAGCAGCAGCACGTCGAGCAAGTGAAGGATAAACACCAGGATATTCAGCGAGCGAAAAATCCGCACTTTGGTGTCTACGTCCTTGCCCGATTCGACCAGGTGCAAAATCGGGCGGGCGAATACAAACAGCGCGATATTGACCACCAGGATAGCGATATGCGCCACTATTTCCGCGTCGGTCATCGACTGTTGCAGCCACTGCGTCCAGTTCAAGTTGTTATACTCCCGTGCCGGGTAATTGGGGAAGCTTACAGTTTACGGCCCACAGATCACAGCCAAAGTCGCTAAAACGGGGTTTTGCTGTCAGCTGTACCCTGTCGCCTGTAAGCTTAGGTCCAAAACCCTGTCTTCACTATATAGGCATTGAAATTAAATTATTTTATTTAAAAAACAATAAGTTAGTGATTTTTAGCAAGATTTTCAATTATTACATGTAATCTTTATTGATCTATTACATGTGACAAGTTAAAGTGTGCGTCATGAAAGCTAAATCATCCGCGCACTACCAGCGAGAGTTCAGGCGTCGCCTGCGCGAGCAGGGGCTGGTCAAAAAGGAAGTTTGGATTCGCCCCGAGCACGCAAAGCAGCTGGCGCTGATTGAAAAGCAATTGCGCGAAGACAGCGGATCCCAGTGGATAAAAGGAGTAATAACGATGACAAATGAAGCCAATATATGGACCACCGGCAGTCTGCAGGCTGCCTTGCAGGAAACGGACTTGGTTACCGGCGGTGCCGCCTCACTGGAGTTGATTGATGGTATCGAACCCTCGCTGCATATCGTCATGCACGAATACGGCGATCTGCCGGTTTTTCTGACCGTTTCCGGCGAGCAGATCATCGTCGAGTCGGTACTGTGGTCGGTGGATGACGTCACCGATGTGCCCGGCTTTAACGATGCGGTATTGCGCACTCACAAATATTTCCCCCTGTCCACCGTCAGCCTCGACGCTACCCCGTCCGGGCCCGACTACTACCATATGTTCGGAGCCTTGAGCTCCACATCCATTCTGCCCAACGTCGTATTTGAAATTGAGACGCTGGCGACCAATGTGATACATGCCGCCGAGGCCTACAGCGAGTTTTTGAATATCGCCGTAGAGGCTTAGAGGAGGTAAAGGAGACTGCTATGAATATCTGGGCCAAAATGATGACCGCCTTGCGCGGTGGTGTAAACGAAGCGGGAGAGGCGGTAGTCGACAGCCAGGCCTTGCGTATTCTCGACCAAGAGGTGCGCGATGCTGCGGAGGAACTGAAACAGTCCAAGGACAGCCTGGCGGCAATCATTGCCCGGCAGAAACTTTCGCAGGAGAAAGTCGCCAAGTTCAAAAAGGACATCGGGGAGTACGAGGGCTATGCGGTAAAAGCGCTGGAGAAGGGAGATGAGGCGCTGGCGCGGGAGGTGGCCGGAAAAATAGCCGATCTTGAAAATCAGTGCAACACCGAAACCGAGGCTGGTGACGGCTATGGTAAAAGTGCTGATCAGCTGCGCACCGCCATCAAGCAGGCCGAGGCCAATATCAAACGTTTGAAACAACAGGTTGATACTGTTAAGGCCACTGAAAATGTGCAGCGGGCGCAGGCGGCGGTGGCAGAGCGTCACAGCGGCTCAAATTCCAGGCTGCGTACAGCCATGGATTCGCTCGAGCGGATCAAGGAAAAGCAGGCGCTGAAGGGCGCACAGATGAACGCCGCCAGTGAACTGAGTGCCGAAACCGCCGACACCTCGCTACAGGACAGGCTCGAACAGGCGGGGATTGCCCCCAGCGGCAAAAGTGCGGATGATATTCTGGAACGGCTGAAGAAAAAGAGTAGCTGACGGCGCTCAAACCAGGCAGGGATGCCGAGCTGCGGTTTCGGGAATCCTTGCGTGGCGGTATCGATAAAACAGCTGTATCGATAAAAGGGGGTAAGGTGTGTTTGCAATATTGTTAAGCCAAGAGATGGACCCGTTCTACCAGAACGTTTCCTCCTTCCCAACGGTATTCTTTACCTTTTTTCTGGTCCTGAGTCTGCTCTTCTGGCTGGTGGCGGTACTGGGGCTGATTGAAATCGATGCTTTTGATATCCCGGGCACCGGTATCGAGTCGGGCGACGGCGATACCTCCACGCCGGACGCGGTTGCCGGTCTTATATTGAAGCTGGGCCTTAACGGTGTGCCGCTTTCGGTTGTGATTTCGCTGGTCTCGCTGTTTGGCTGGTTTATTTCCTATTACCTGGTGTATTTTTTAGCCTTTCTGATGCCGCCCGGCGGGTTGTTGCGCTTTGCCGTGGGTCTGCCCATGTGGCTAGTGTCGCTCTATGTGGCCGTACTGCTTACCTCCTTTGCTATCCGTCCACTGCGGCCGCTGTTCAAAAAAATGCAACAGCATACGGAAAAAATAGTGCTGGGTCAGGTGGCTGTCGTCAGGACTTCGCGCGTAGACAGCGGCTTTGGCGAGGTACTTTTTGACGATGGCGGCGCCGGCTTGATCCTCAAGGCCCGCGCAAGCGCAGACAGTATTTATAAAAAAGGCGACAAGGTTGTACTTATTGAATACCTGAAAGACGCGAATGCCTATCGAGTGGTTTCAAAAGAAGAATTTAATGGTTAGTTTGGGTTCCGGTTCGAACAATTAAAATGGAGTAGATGCTATGGCTGATTTGTCGGGATTTATGGGCTTGCTGGTGACAGTCGTCACTGTCTTTATCATTCTTATGGGGCTGCTGGCGGTTGTCAAAGCCTGGTACGTCAAAGTCGAACAGGGTACCGCTTTAATTGTCAACGGTCTCGGGTCGGTGCCGGGGGTGCACTTTACCGGTGCGCTGGTATACCCGATCATCTATAAAAAGGAGTTGATGCGTATTTCACTGATTACGCTGGAGGTGGACCGCCGTGGCAGTGACGGCCTAATCTGTGCCGACAATATGCGTGCCGACATCACTGTTGCCTTTTATTTGCGTGTCAACGAAACCGCCGAGGACGTACTCAAAGTGGCAAAATCCATCGGCGCCAGCCGTGCATCGGACAAGGTGGCGGTAGACGAGCTGTTCTCCGCCAAGTTTTCCGAAGCGTTGAAAACCGTAGGCAAGCAGATCGAGTTTGTCCAGTTGTTCGAAAATCGCCAGGAATTCCGCGAGAAGATCATCCAGGTAATCGGCGACGATCTCAATGGCTATGTGCTCGAAGATGTGGCCATTGATTATCTCGAGCAGACTCCGAAAAAATCCCTTGATCCGAGTAATATTCTCGATGCAGAGGGTATCAAAAAAATTACCGAGCTGACCGCCGAGCAGAACGTGCGCACCAATATTCTCGAGCGCGACGAAGAGCTGGCGATCAAGAAGAAGAACGTCGAAACCGTCGAGGCGATGTTGGAGCTGGAGCGGCAGCAGGCCGATGCCGAGGCCCGGCAGGAGCGCGAGGTCGCCACCATACGCGCGCGCGAAGAAGCTGAGACCAAGAAAGTGCAGGAAGAGGAGCGCCTGAAGATGGATGCCGCAACCATTCAGGTGGATCAGGAGCTTGCCGTGCAGACCGAAAACCAGAAGCGTGAAGTGGAAGTGGCCGAGCAGAACCGCCAGCGCGCCGTGGTTATCGAAGTGGAGAAGGTGGTGCGCGCCAAGGATCTGGAAGTCGTTGCCCGAGAGCGTGAAGTCGAACTGCAGAAAATCGAAGCCGAAAAAGCTGTGGAAGTGGAGAAAAAAGAGATAGCCAATGTCATTCGCGAGCGTGTGGCGGTGGATAAAACCGTTGCCATCGAGGAAGAACGTATCAAGGAAGTGCGCGAGGTTTCAGAGGCCGATCGCCACAAACAGGTGCAGGTGCTGGCCGCTGAAGCTCAGGCCGAGGAGGAAAAAGTCAAACAGGTAAAAGCCGCCGAAGCCGAGGAGCTTGCCTCCAAGCACAAGGCTGCCGAGATCACGACTATTGCCCAGGCTGAATTGGACGCTTCCGCCAAAGAGGCCGATGCCAAGAAGAAACTGGCCGAGGGCTTACAGGCCGAGCGCGCCGCGCCGGGGCTGGCTGAGGCCAAAGTGCAGGAGGCTAAAGCCGATGCGCTGGAGAAAGAAGGTATGGCGGAGGCTGCGGTGATTGGCGCCAAGGGCGAGTCAGAAGCCAAGGCTGAGCGGGAAACCGGTCTGGCGGCGGCCCAGGTCATCGGCGCCAGGGGCGAAGCTGAAGCGCGGGCGAAAAAGGAGATCGGCATGGCAGGTGCGGAGGTAACCCGCGAGCAGTTCAAGGCCGAAGCCGATGGCCTGGTCGAGAAATTTGATGCCATGGGCGCCATGAGTGACAAGGCGCGCAACCATGAAGAATTCCGTATGAGCCTGGAAACGGCGCTGAAAGAGGCGCTGGCTTCGATCGAGGCAGGCAGGGATATCGCCAAGGAAAATGCCGAGGTACTGGCGACGGCGCTGCAGAAAGCGCATATCGATATCGTTGGCGGCGAGGGTCATTTCTTCGATACCTTTGCCAAGTCGCTGTCGTTGGGCAAGGCCGTTGACGGCCTGGCTTCGAAGAGCGGTACAGTAGCGGCATTTCTCGACAAGTTTATCGATGACAGGGACAGAGAGGCGGCCGCCAAAACAGAACAGCCGTCGGTATAGCCAGCCTGGGCTGGCGCCACCGGTAGGCCTCAAGGCCGTTTGCAGAACAAGGATCAAACCATGGTGCAGCAGGACCACTCCGACAGCATTGTCGATAAGGCCGTCGCCGAAGGCGGGGCCTATGAGCTTATTCGCCAGCGGCTGATCGACCAGGGCAGGAATCTCGACCAGAGCACGCGGCAACTGAACCAGGCGCGGCTGGCCGAGTTTGGCAGTACCGAGATGAACGTTGCGGCGCGGGTGCGGGTACGCACCGAGAACAACTGCGTCGCACGCGATATCGTACAGGTTGGCGATCTGCTGGTCTTTGGTTACAACGTTTTTATCGGCCTGAAAAAAGAAACCAAGCTCGAAGATGTCTTTGCCCTGTTTGCTCTCAAGGGCTCGGGTAGTGAGATTGAACTCGAGCCCGTGGCTATTGAAGGCAGTTTTCTGGCGCAGGCCGGCTTTAAAAACGATTTCGAAGAGCTTTACCGCTATTATAAGCACACACGTTTGCTGCAGTTAACCCTGAAGCAGGGAAAACTGCTGGCCGGCTTCCAGATCGGTGAGCGCCTGGAGGATATTCGCGTATTCCGCTGGTCGGTTTCGGCCGACGGCAGAGAGGTTAACTATATCGATAACCGCGGCGAGCGCGATATCCAGATGCCTCCCCGTTTCGATTTCGAATGGTCGGCGGTATCGCGGGAAGATACCGTGCACGGCCGCCACGCCCATTACAATATTCTCGATACCGTATTTATAGAGACCACCCACGGCGATCTCACCATTAAAGTGGAAAACAATACCGAGGACGGCCTGGGTATCTACCGCGAACCGGTAGAAGACAAGACCCAGTCGCTGGACGATGCCGAGATCCGGTACGCCGCGCTCGGCGGCTTGATCCTGGTGAAAGTGCTGCCCTATCGGGAGCAGCAGTGGCGTTACTTCATTTTCAATAAGATGACGCAGGAAGTACAGCGGATCGATGCCATTGGCCAGTCCTGCGTACAGCTGCCTGAGGATCATGGCGTTATTTTTCCGGGCGGCTTTTACCTGCAGAACGGCGAGTATAAAACCTTTAGCGAGCAGTCCGGGGGGCTGCGCTTCAAACGCACTTTCCAGTCACCAAACGGCGAGGACGTTCTCTATGTGTTTTATGAGCCCGAGCAGGGCGTCGTCGGCCTGTTTGCCTACAACCTGATTGAGAAGGCCCTGCAAAACCCCATCTATGGCCACGGTTACGCGCTTGCCGACGATGGTAAAATTGTGATTTTTTCCGCCGAGGGCGAACCCACCCGCGTGCACCCCATGCAGATCTGGGAAACGCCGTTTGTAAGTCGCGAATACGCCAGCAAAGCGCCCGCCAGCCAGACATTCTACGGCCGTATCGGCAATGCCGAACTGGTGCGCGGTATTTCGGATCTCTACAGTATCTGCCGTATCATCAATAATCAGTCTGTATCGGCGCGACTGTATGAGGAATTAGCCAAGGCCGCCGGCAAAATCTTTGATGCCCACTACTGGATCGAAGAGCCGGAAGTTGCCGGCATAGGCGAGCTGTTGAAGGAGGTCAGCGCCACTGCCGAGCTGGTCATCGACGAGTTCGAGAAAGTAGAAAGTATTAAACAGCAGTCCACCAAGACCATGGCCGAAGCCGAGCGCGAGCAGGATGCCATTCTGCAATCGATTCGCCCCGAGAGCTGGGAGACGGCGGAGGACTATGTCGCCGCGCTGGATCGCATACGCCATCAGCGCGGCCATCTCACTACCATCCGCGACTATCGCTATATCGATATCGAGCGTATAGAACAGCTGAATCAGGCCTTGTTGCAGGCCGGTGATGAACTCGGCGCGAAAACGGTCGAATTTCTGGCCGGCGAGCAGGCGCTGACGCCGTATTTAGGCAAAATCGATCAGCTTAACGCCGAGATCGAGAAAGCAGTCAGCACAGCCGAGCTTACGCCGTTGATAGAGACCATCGAGTCCACTGCCGGCGGCCTCGATCTGTTGTCGGAACTGATGGCGACGTTAAACGTTCAGGATGCGACGCTGCGCACCGCGATTATCGACGCTATCTCCGAAGTGTATGCCAAACTCAATCAGAGCAAGGCAGGCGCCAGACACAAACAGAAAAACCTCGGCTCTGAAGAGGCGGTGGCGCAGTTTGCCGCGCAGTTCAAACTATTTTCGCAAAGCGTCACCAATGCGCTCGGATCCGCCACCACGCCGGAGCGCTGCGACGAACAACTGGCGCGGTTGCTGGTGCAGCTGGAAGAGCTGGAGAGCCAGTTCAGCGACCACGACCGGTTTCTGGGCGATATTATCAGCAAGCGCGATGAGGTTTATGAATCATTTGAAGCCCACAAGCAGCAGCTGCTGGACGAGCGCCAGCGCAGAGCGCAGTCGCTGGCTGATGCGGCGGCGCGCATGCTGGCCAGTATCGAGCGCCGCTCGCTGAAATTCACTGAGGCCGACGATCTCAATACCTATTTTGCCGCCGATGCGCTGGTGGTTAAGATCCGCGAACTGGTGGAACAGCTGCGCGAGCTGGACAGTGCGGTCAAGGCCGACGATATCGAATCGCGATTTAAGTCCATCCGCGAACAGGCGCTGCGGGCGCTCAGGGACAAATCCGATATCTTCGAAGACGGCGGCAGTATTATCAAGCTCGGCCCCCGGCATAAATTCAGCGTCAATACCCAGGAGCTGGATCTGACCATTATCCCGCGCGAGGGGGAACTCTATACACACTTAACCGGCACCGACTATTTCGAGAAAATCGACAATCCCGACCTGGCTGAGCTGCGCGAATACTGGGAAGTGTCGCTGGCCTCGGAGAGCGCCGAAGTTTACCGCGGAGAATACCTGGCCGCACTGCTGCTGCAGGCCGGCGGCGAGGCGCCTGCCAGTGCGGCGCCGTTGTCCGCCGCACTGGCCGATGACGCACAGCTGCTGAAGCTGGTGCGCGACTTCGCTGCCCCGCGTTATAAAGAAGGCTATGAAAAAGGTATCCACGATCACGATGCGGCATTGATCCTCAAACAACTGCTGCCCGCTCTCGACAGTGCCGATCTGTTGCGCTACGACCCTGCCAGCCGCGGTCTGGCACAGGTGTTCTGGTGCAATGTGGAGCTGCTGGCCCGGGAAACCCAGGGCAGCGGCCTGCGCTATGACACCTGGGTGGAACGGGCTCAGTCGGCCACACAGATGCGGGCGGTATTTTCCAGTTCCCATGCCATCGACCTGCTGGTGGCGGAAGTGGGCCGTGGCATGCGGCTGTTTCTCGAGTACCACCCCATTGATACGGATAGCGCCAGCGTCGATCGCGCGGCCGAGTATCTGGTGGCGGAGATGGGTCGCGAGCGGCTGGAATTTATCGCCAGCCGCTATGCGCGCGAACTGGTAGATTCGCTCAAGCGCCATATAGACGATAAAACCTGGCGCAAATACCAGTCGGCACTCGATAAAGTGCAGGGCCAGCCGGCGGCGCGCTGGGCGCTTTCCCGAGCCTGGCTGGAGGCCATGGTGGCAAGTCAGTTAACGCCGTCATTCAGTCGCTATATTCCCGAGGCGATCGCTCTTATCAACGCTGACAAGCGCCTCGATCGCCGCTTTACCGAAACCGACCTGGAACTGACGGTGCAGGGCCTGTTGGGAGATCATCCGACGATTAGCGACAGAACTCTGAGCATTGCGGTAGATGAATTTCTGTTGCGATTGCAGCGGCATCGCAATGACTACGTACCCGCTTTCCAGCGTTATCACGAGGTGCGGCAGCAGGTGGCGCAGCGCGAACGCGAGGTGCTGCGCCTGGACGAGTTCCGGCCCAGGCCGCTGAGTTCCTTTGTGCGCAACCGCCTGATCAACGAAGCCTATCTGCCGATTATCGGCGATAATCTGGCCAAGCAGATGGGTACCGTGGGCGAGAGCAGGCGTACCGACCTGATGGGCTTGCTAATGATGATCTCGCCGCCGGGCTATGGCAAGACGACGCTGATGGAATATGTCGCCAGCCGCCTGGGGCTGATTTTCATGAAGATCAACTGCCCGTCCCTGGGCCACGAAGTGCTGTCGCTGGACCCTGCTCAGGCCCCCAATGCCACCGCGCAGCAGGAGCTGATAAAACTCGGCCTGGCGCTTGAGATGGGCAATAATGTGATGCTGTATCTGGACGATATTCAGCACACCCATCCGGAGTTCCTGCAGAAATTTATCTCCTTATGCGACGGCACGCGGCGTATCGAGGGCGTCTGGAAGGGTAAGACCAGGACTTACGATATGCGTGGCCGCAAGTTCTGCGTGGTAATGGCAGGCAACCCTTATACCGAGTCGGGCGAGGTGTTCAGGATTCCCGATATGCTGGCCAACCGTGCCGATATCTATAATCTCGGCGATATTCTCGGCGGTATGGATGAACAGTTTGCCCTCAGTTATATCGAAAACAGTCTGACCTCCAATCCGGTGCTGGCCCCTCTCGCCACCCGCGAAATGGGCGATGTCTATAAACTGGTGGCGATGGCCGAAGGTGAGAATATCGCCACCACAGAGTTGAGCCACAGCTATAGTGGCGCCGAAATCAATGAAGTTACCGAGGTGCTGCGCAAGCTGTTTGTGATCAGGGACGTGGTATTGAAAATCAACCAGCAGTATATTGCCTCGGCCGCCCAGGATGATAAATACCGGCTGGAGCCGCCGTTCAAACTACAGGGCAGTTATCGCAATATGAACAAAATGGCGGAAAAAGTCTCCGCGGTTATGAATGCAGAGGAATTAATGCAGATGATTGCCGATCACTACATTGGTGAATCGCAGCTGCTCACCTCGGGGTCGGAGGAAAACCTGTTGAAACTGGCTGAGCTGCGCGGCAATATGACGGCGCAGGAGCAGCAGCGCTGGCAGCAGATCAAAAAAGATTTTCTGCGCAACAAAGCCATGGGCGGTGACGATGCCGAAGTGGGTGGTAAAGTGGTGGTGCAGCTGACCGATCTGGTGGAGGAGATAAACCAGTTGCGCGGTGTGGCAACCGGCCTGCTGGATCGCGATGGGGCGGCTGCGACGCAGCCCAATGCAGAGCTGCTGGGTATCAATAAGTCTTTGCAGAAACTCGGCAGACTGCTGGCATCCCAGCGGCCCAATGTCGAAGTAGTGAATCAGCCGGTGCCGGGTATGGACAGGGTTTTGCAGGTGTTGGCGGAAACTATCGAGCACAGCATTTTTCCACTGATTCGCAGTATGGACAAAAAGCTCGAGATCGATCTGCGCACCCACGACAAGATGCAGGATATCTCTGAGCAGTTGCGTTCCCTGGAAAAATCGGTGGCGGAAGATGCGCGCAACAAGCTGAAATGAGAGTCGTAACCGCAGATACGAGCAGTAAATGAAACAGATCGCCTATAAGTTCCGCCTGTTGATCGGTATCCTGCTGTTTGTGACAGCGGTGCATGTGCTCAATATGTTTACCGGTTATCAGTTTTTGCATTACGGTATCCAGCCGCGCCATGTGCACAGCCTGCCGCATATATTTTCGGCGCCCTTTCTGCATGGCAATATCGGTCATCTGCTGAATAACCTGATCGGGCTGTTTGTTTTCAGCAGTTTGTGCTTTGTACGGCCGGTGCGCTCCTATGTACACTGCAGTCTGTTCATTATTATCGTCAGCGGCCTGCTGGTATGGGCTTTTGCCCGCCCGGCCAATCATATCGGCGCCAGCGGCTGGATATTCGGGCTGTGGAGTCTGAGTATTGCCCTGGCCTGGTTTGAGCGGCGCCTGATCAATATCGTGATTGCGGTTTTTGTGATTATCTTTTACAGCGGCATGATTTTCGGCATCGTACCCGGCGCCAGCCATATATCCTATGAGTCACACCTGTTTGGCGCGCTGGCGGGTGTCTTGTGCGCCATGCTGATCGCCCGGCGCGGCAGAGTCAAATTGCTGTCCTGAACAACAGAGGTTGCTGCGGCGTGTCCACAAAAGGGTTATCGCCTGCAACCGAAAGAGCTGCAACCCGGTTTGGTAGCGGCGGAAGCCGTTGCAGTGCGAGTGCTATCCAGGCCCGCACGGGAATGGCGGCCGGCACTCACCTAAGGCCCTCCGTTGCCGCCCCGCAGCTGTGCGCTTTTCCACAGCCAGTAAATCGCCGGAATCACAATCAACGTCAATACCAGCGCGGACAGCATACCGCCAACCATGGGGGCGGCGATACGCCGCATCACTTCGGAACCGGTGCCGGTGCCCCACATAACCGGCAGCAGGCCGATGATAACAGTGGCGGCGGTCATTACCTTGGGGCGCACGCGCAAACAGGCACCTTCGATAATCGCCTGCCTGATATCCTGCGCCGTAAGCCGGCGGCCCTGTTGCTCCACTCGCTGCAGGGTGTGCCGGTAAGCCTGATTCAGAAACACCAGCATAATCACTCCCAACTCGACTGCCACCCCCGCCAGCGCTATAAATCCCACGCCCACGGCGACCGACAGATCAAAATCCAGCCAGTACAGTAGCCACAGGCCGCCAATGACGGCCAGTGGCAGTGAACCGAGGATAATGGCGACAGCGGCCATATTGCCAAAGCTGAGATACAGCAGCAGCACGATAATCAGCACAGTCAGAGGTATCACAGTTTTCAGTTTTTCTTCTGCGCGCAGCATATATTCATACTGCCCGGACCAATTGATGGCATAGCCGGGCGGCAGGTCCACCCGTTCGCCCACCACACGCTGCGCCTCGGCGACATAGGAGCCCAAATCGCGGTCGCTGATATCGATGAAGGTCCAGCCGTTCAGGCGCGCGTTTTCACTCTTTATCGCCGGGGCCCCGTCGGCGACATAAATATCGGTGATATCCCCCAGGGCGATACGCTCGTTAGCCGGGGTGACAAGCGGCAGCAGTCTCAGCTGCTGCGGCGAGTTGCGGTAGCTTTGCGGATAGCGCAGGTTGACCGGGTAGCGCGCCAGCCCCTCGACGGTTTCGGTAACATTGGTACCGCCGATGGCCGTGCGCACCACTGCCTGAATATCTGCGACGTTGAGGCCGAAGCGGGCCGCCTTGTCGCGATCGATATCCACCTTGATATAGCGGCCGCCGGCGACGCGTTCCGAGTAAACCGATGCGGTGCCCCGCACCTGCGGCAGTATGTCCTCCAGTTGCCGGCCGATTTGCTCTATTTCCTGCAGATCGGGGCCGGAGACTTTAATGCCCACCGGTGTTTTAATACCGGTTGCCAGCATATCAATACGGGTTTTAATCGGCATAACCCAGGCGTTGGTGAGGCCCGGAAACTGCACCAGGGCATCGAGTTCGTCGCGCAGGCTGGCTGCGGTAGTCCCCGGCCGCCACTGGTCTTTGGGTTTGAACTGGATAAGCGTTTCAATCATGGTCAGCGGAGCGGGGTCGGTGGCGGTCTCGGCGCGGCCGATTTTACCGAACACGGTTTCCACCTCCGGTATGGTCATAATCAGTTTATCAGTCTGCTGCAGTAACTCCCGGGCTTTACCGATGGATATGCCGGCATAGGTGGTGGGCATATACATTAAATCGCCCTCGTCCAGTGGCGGCATAAATTCACTGCCCAGCCGGCTGAGCGGCCAAAGGCCGGTCATCAGTATGGCTGCGGCGATTGCCAGCACGGTTTTAGGATACGCCAATACGGTTTTGATGAGCGGCGTATAGGCTGCGATCAGACAGCGGTTGAGGGGATTTTTGTGTTCAGGCAAGAGTTTGCCGCGAATGAAGTAGCCCATCAGCACCGGTACCAGCGTGATCGCCAACCCGGCTGCGGCTGCCATGGCATAGGTCTTGGTAAATGCCAGCGGGGAAAACAGCTTGCCCTCCTGTGCCTCCAGGGTAAATACCGGTAGAAAACTGACGGTGATGATCAGCAGTGAAAAAAACAACGGCGGCCCCACCTCGCAGGCGGCCTCAGTTACCACCTGCCAGCGATTGGCGTCGGTCAGTTTGCCGCGCTCCATATGCTTATGCAGATTTTCCACCATCACAATTGCCGCATCCAGCATTGCGCCAATGGCGATGGCAATGCCGCCCAGTGACATGATATTGGCATTGATACCCTGTATATACATGACCACATAGGCGGCCAATATACCCAGAGGCAAGCTGAGAATCACAACCAGGGATGAGCGCAGGTGCAGCAGGAATGCCGCGCATATCAGCGCCACAACGATAAATTCCTCAATCAGTTTCCGATACAGATTGTCCACGGCGCGTTCGATCAGGCTGGAGCGGTCATAGGTGGTTATGATTTCAACCCCGTCCGGCAAACCCTTCTTCAGGCTCTGCAGTTTGGCTTTGACGCCGGCAATGGTTTTTTGCGCGTTTTCACCGTAGCGCATCACCACAATGCCGCCGACCACTTCGCCTTCGCCATTGAGTTCGGCGATGCCGCGCCGCATCTGCGGGCCGATAGTGATATCGGCAATGCGGCCGAGCTGCAGCGGCGTGCCGGACGCGTCCAAACCCAGGGGGATTTTTTCAATATCCGCTATGCCCTGCAGATAGCCGCTGGCGCGCACCATATATTCGGCTTCGGCCATTTCGATGACCGATGCGCCGGCCTCCTGGTTGGCGCGCTCAATGGCCTCGCGAATATGGGCCAGTGGCAGGTTGTAGGCGCGCAGTTTATTCGGGTCGACAGTGACCTGATACTGCCGCACCATACCGCCGACAGTGGCCACCTCGGCAACACCGGCAACCGTCTGTAACTCATAGCGTAAAAACCAGTCCTGCAGTGAGCGCAACTGCGCCAGGTCGTGCCGGCCGCTGCGATCGACCAGTGCGTAGTTGTAAATCCAGCCTACGCCTGTAGCGTCGGGGCCCAACTCGGGTTTGGCGCCGGGCGGCAACTGGCCGCTCACCTGACTCAGGTATTCGAGCACCCGCGAGCGGGCCCAGTACAGATCGGTACCGTCCTCGAAAATGACGTAAATGTAGGAGTCGCCAAAAAATGAGTAGCCGCGCACCGTAACCGCTTTGGGCACTGCCAGCATAGCGGTGGTCAGCGGATAGGTAACCTGATCCTGGACCACCTGCGGCGCCTGCCCCGGGAAAGGGGTTTTAATGATGACCTGCACATCGGACAGGTCCGGTATGGCGTCGATCGGTGTTTGTTTGACTGCATACCAGCCTCCCAGGGCCAGCAGTACGGCCGCCAGTAGCACAAAGAAACGGTTGCCGGTCGACCAGCGGATAATGGCTTCAATCATGGCGGTGCCCTTATATATCCCGGTCCCGGTCATTTTCGAGGCGGCTCAGGTCGGCGCCAACACTCGATTCGGAATCAAGCAGAAACTGCGCCGATATCACCACCTCATCACCTGCCTGCAGACCGCCGGTCACCTCGATGAGGTCACCCGCTTCGATACCGGTTTCGATGCGGGTGGAAACAAAGTTACCTGCACCCAGCGCCTTGACCACGCGGCTCATACGGCCATCGCGTATCACTGCCGCGCGCGGCACGCTAAGTGTCCGATCGCGGTAGCCGGCGTGAATAAGCAGCTCGGCAAACATATGCGGCTTCAGGCGGTGGTCGGCGTTGTCGAACCTGATACGCGCCTGCACGGTGCGCGTCTGTGGATTGACCACCGGGTATACATAGTCGATTTCACCGGCCCAGTTTTGCCCGGGATAGCTGGCCAATGTCATTGCAACCGCCTGTCCGCTGGCGATCCAGGCCGCCTGGCTTTCGAAAACCTCGGCAATTACCCACACCGTATCCAGGCCGCCGGTGGACAGCACTGTCGTGGCCGGTTGAATGAACATACCCTCGCGAACATTCAATTCGACGATATAGCCGTCCTGGTCGGCAAAAAACGTCTGTCGTTGTGGTGCCTGGCGCGTATCTTTTAGGTCTTCGATCTGTGAGGGCTGCAGGCCGAGCGCCTGCAGTTTGCGCGCTGCAGCGTCAACCAGGGTTTCCTTACCGCTGGCCAGAGCCGCAATATACTCTTCCCCGGCGGTTACCAGTTTGGGGGAATACATGTCGAACAGAGGCTGACCCTTCTTTACCGGATCACCTACCGCCGTTACCGACAGCCGCTCGATCCAGCCGTCCACCCGGCTGTGAAAATGCGTCAGCCGGTCTTCGGCGAATGAGATATAGCCGACGGTGCGGATCTGCTTGTCGAGCCGGCCGCGCTTAACCGCGGCGGTGCGCACGCCGAGATTCTGTACTACGTGTGGTGATATTCTCACCGTTCCCGGTTGGTCGTGCTGCTGCGCGTCCTCTGCATAGACCGGTATCAGGTCCATGCCCATCGGCGATTTACCCGGCTTGTCGCGCCTGAAATTGGGGTCCATCGGCGCTACCCAGTACAGGGGCTCGCGCTCGCCCGGGGTAGAATCCTGCTCGTGGCCGGCGCCAGGCGCCAACAGCAGCCAGGCCGACAGCCATCCCGCCAGCAGTGCCGCCGGCAGTGACAGCAGTAGTATCTTGTTGAGTTTTACGTTGTCAGTCACGGTGTCGCTCCTGTTCCGAAAAGTCGACCAAAAAATCCAGCTCCGCATAGGTAATGGCGCGGTCGGTTTGCAGGCGGGTGTAGTCCAGCCGGGTGTTTAGATCGCTGATATAGGCGCGCATGACATCGTCAAAGTCACTGCTGTCATTCCGATAGGCCTGCAGTGTTGCCTGCGCCTGGATACGACTTTGCTCGACAATCTTCTCGTCGTATAAGCCGATACGCAGCTGCAATTGCCGCCAGCGTGCATAGCTGGCCTGCAACTGCCGGCGCAGTTGCCGCGCCAGCAGTTGGCGCTCGCTCTTTATCGCAGCCTGTTGGTGTTGAGCGGAGTTCAGTTTTTTATCCTGGCGGTTGGCGGTAAACAGCGGCACATCCAGTGTGACTACGACGCTGAAAAAGTCGTCGCGCGATCTGCCCAGCGGATCGTCTTCGCGGATACCATAGCTTAAATCCACTGCCATGGACGGTTTGTACTGCGCGCGCGCCAGCGCAATATTGGCGGCTTCGCCGGCAATCTGAGCGTTGAGCATCCGCAATTGCGGGTGCGCCTGCAGCCGGGCATGCAGCTCCTCTATGCCGGCAGTTACGCTCCAAATCGGCAGGCGCTGCGCCAGCGGCCGGTTTGCGGCGGTATTTCCCAGCCACTGCGCCAGCGCTGCGCGGCTTGCGTCTGTCTGCTCGTCGATATCGAACAGTCGATCGTGCAGGCGGCTGAGTTCCAGCTCGGCGCGCACCATATCCTGTTGATTTTTCCTGCCGACGGAATAGAGGGTGCGCGTCACATCCACCAGCTTTGAAAACAGTTGGCGGTTTGCGGCGACGATATGTCTGGCCTGTTGCCAATAGCGCAGCTGCAACCAGGCTTTGCGCACCTGGCGCACAACCTCGCGCCGGCGCATTTGTGCGGCAAAGTGCATGGCCTTCGATTGCTCTTCATGGTGGCGTTGCCTGGCCCTGCGGCCGGCCGCAACCGGAAATGCCTGGCGCAGGCCAATCTGCTGCTGTGTCATGGGTTCGCGATTGAGATCGAGGCTGTCAACCGGCAGATTTGCCAGGCCGAGACGAATTTGAGGGTCGGGCAGCGCTGCGCTGGCAAGCGCCTGCTCGGCCAGGGACGCCGCTCTGGCCGTGGCGGCCGCTACGCCGGGTTCATCGCTGAGGGCCAGGCTTTGAGCCTGTGCCAGAGTCAGTGGGCCGGTCGATGCCGTGCCGATATCGGCACAGGCACACAGCGCGATAACGGACAGGGCCGGCCTCAGGTGCCGGGAAAATACCAACATGCTTGCACTCCAAACAAACCATAGGGGCGGCCCAGGTTATTTAGGCCGGATTAAAGCAAGTTGTGGAGTGCGCTATTCCAGGAAGGAGCAGTGGGTGAGAAAAAGCGGTGTGCTGTGTGCCGCCCAATGGCGGTCGGGTGCGGTAATGGTTTCCCTGCAGCTCAGTGCCTGTAATGGCAGGTGGTCATTGCATTCCGGCGGGTAAAACTCCAGCTGTAACTTGTCCTTGAGGGGCTGGCGCGTATTGTTGTTGTCGATGGATGCCGAGTCGCTTGCCGCATGTTGGGCAAGGCAATCCCCGTCACAGCAGTCCGCCTCTGCCTCGGGCGGCTCTTCGCCGGCTGCGCCACCTGTATGGCAACCGCCAGTAACCTCACTGCTTATGGCAGTTTCGGCCGGTTTGACTGGGTCGGCGATTGCCATGGACATACAGCAGACAAAAATAATCTGACCCAGCATGGCGCAAAGTGTCAGCCAGGTAGTCAATATCTTTGAGTGCTGTGTTAACGGTGGCAAAGTAAGGTCTCTGACTATATTTGTGACTGGGTTCAGCTTTTTATCAGTGCGGTATTTATCAGTACGATAATAGGTGCGAGTTATTGAGTATTGCAAGCCTATAAGGAATATTGCTATAAGCTTTGTACATCGGATTCTACACCATTTAACCAGGCTAGAGACAAGCCATGAAGATAAAATTGACGGTCATCACCTTCATCGTGTCTTTGTATCCGCTATCGCTGTCTGCAAACGAGTGTGTCATCTTACTGCATGGCTTGGCCAGAACGGCCAGCTCGATGAACAAGCTGGAACGGGAGCTGGGCGAACACGGCTACAAAGTGGTAAATATCGCCTACCCTTCGAGGAAAAAGCCGATTGAAGAGCTGGCCGGTATGGCGGTGGAGGCCGGCGTGGCGGCATGTAAGGACCGCAGTGCCCATCCCCTGAATTTTGTCACCCACTCTCTGGGCGGTATCCTGGTTCGCCAGTACTATCGCCATCGCGACAGCGGCGATATCAACAGGGTGGTTATGCTCGGGCCGCCCAACCACGGCAGTGAGGTGGTTGACAATCTGAGAAATGCGCCGGGCTTCAAGCTGCTGAACGGGCCTGCCGGCCTGCAGCTTGGCACGGACGAGAGCAGCGTACCCAAGAGTCTGGGGCCGGTGAATTTTGAACTCGGTGTCATTGCCGGCACGCGATCGATAAATCTTATATTGTCGACGTTTCTGCCAAATCCCGACGATGGTAAAGTCTCGGTGGAGAGTGCCAAGGTTGAAGGCATGTGTGGCTTTGTCACGCTGCCGGTCACGCACTCGTTTATGATGAGAAACAGTCGGGTGATTGCCGAGGTCGTCGCATTTTTAAAGAACGGCAGATTTGCCAGTGAGTCAGCTGTTAGCTCCGGGTGTCGGGGAAACCTTACCCCTTAACGCTTTCGTCTTAGCCCGGTGAGTTTTATTGTCCAGGCGTTTTTTTTGCGAGCCCGCGGTCGGTTTAGTCGGTCGCCTTGCTTTCTGTACTACCGTCGCTTTTTTGACAAGCTCCCGCAATCGCTCGAGGGCATCATCGCGATTTTTTTCCCGCGTTCGGTAGCGCTGGGCCTTAATGACGATCACGCCCTCTTTGCTTATGCGCCGGTCGCGCAGGCTCAAAAGGCACTGTTTGTAGTACTCCGGTAATGAGGAAGCGTTGATATCGAAGCGCAAATGAATGGCGGAAGATACCTTGTTGACATTTTGTCCCCCCGCGCCCTGGGCCCTTATGGCCGAGAACTCAATGTCGCTGTCAGGGATAACAACCGTTTGAGAGATTTTTAGCACCGCAGCATTCCTCAACAGCAAGTCGTCTTGATATGGGTATTTGCCTGCAGGCATTGCGCCTCGGTCAGATCGAGCACTCGCCTGCCAGTTTGTTTGCTTTACCGTAGTCTGTCTTGCCACTGCCCAGGCGCGGGATCGCATCGACGTGATAGATACCGCCGGGTAAGGTCAGATTATCCATGCCGCCGGCAATCAGGCGCTTGCGAATCTCGCCGGGCTCGGCCCTGCCTTCGACCAACAGCACAATCTTCTCCCCCTTTTTATCGTCCGCCATACTCAGCGCAACGAAACCGATCTCCTCGTCCTCGAGGATTGCCTTGATCTTCTCCTCGACCGCGCCGAGGCTCACCATCTCGCCGCCGATCTTGGCAAAGCGCGAGTAGCGGTCGATCAGGGTCAGAAAACCCTCCTTGCTGATAAAACCCTTGTCACCGGTTTTGTACCAGCGCTGGCCATCCAGTTCGACAATCACCTCTTCGGTTCGCGCCTTGTCATTCAGATAGCCCAGCATCACCTGAGTACCGGAAACCATAACCAGGCCGGCCTCACCCAGCGGCAGGGGTTCGAGCGTTTCCGGGTCCACCACGCGAAAAGACGTGCCGGGCAGCGGCAGTCCGACACTGCCGGGGCGGTTGCCGTGCTGCACCCGCCAGTAGTTGGTATCCAGGGCATCGGGAACATTGACACTGGCTACCGGCGTCGTTTCAGTCGTGCCATAACCTTCGTAAATGGTTTTGGTGAATTTGCGCTCGAAGGCTTCCCGAGTCGCTCGATTGAGCTTTTCCGCTCCCGCCACCACCAGCCGCAACGAGTCCAGCATCAGCGGCTCCACTTTCGGGCTTTTGGCGTAAAGCCGTAAAAATGTTGCCGTGCCGCACAGCACGGTAGCGCGGTTGCGGGCAACCGCCTTGGCAATGCCGACCACATCGGTGGGGTCCGGGTGGCACACCACGGGCATCCCCTCCAGCGCCGGCATCAGCGCCGTTACCGTCAAACCAAAGCAATGAAAGGGCGGCAGCGAGCCGACCATCACATCGCTGTCCTGCATATTGAGCACATCGCTGATCTGCTCGCAGTTGGCGACGATATTGCGGTGGCTCAGGACAATGCCTTTGGGGTGGCCCTCGCTGCCGCTGCTGAACAGAATCGCCGCCGGATCGTCCAGCTTGCGGGGCGTGCCGCAAAGCCGGTGCAGCCAAGCGGCCGGCAGCAACAGTGCCTGCAGCAGAGCTACCAGCATTTGCCGCCGGCTGAAAGCCGCTTTGATATCCTCCATATATAAAACTTCGCAACCGCTGAACAGTGCATCGAGATCGATGCCGCGCCTGCGCAACTTGCTGGCGAACAGGCGTGAGGTGTAAATATGCCGCATACCGGTCGACTCGATTGCCGCCTGCACCGCCGCCGCACCGGCGGTATAGTTGAGATTGACCGCCGTCTGCCCGTTTAACATCACCGCCATATTGGCGATGATATTGGCGCCGCTGGCCGGCAGGGCGATACCGATATTGCGCCCGCGGCTGTGCCGATGTATGAAGCCGGCGAAAGCCAGCGTCGCGGCCAGCATACGGCGATAGCTGAGCCTGTCGCCGGTCGCATCCACCACCGCCGTGGTGCTGCCGTTTTGCTTTGCCGATCTTATCCAGCTGAGCGGCACGGTGGCCAGCCGGTCGGTGTACTGCTGCCAGGCGCTGATAGACAGCTCGAACACTTTTTGTTTCAGTACTTCGGCCGGTGTGGAGATCGGCAGCGGCGCGCCGAAGGCGACGATAATATTGCGCCGGCTGCCCTCCGGCGCTCGCGCCCGGCGCAGTTTTTCGCTGGAGCGCGAAAAACTGCTGCCCCACAGGCCGCGCAGATAGAACGGCAGAATCACGCCGTCGACGCCCGCTACGGTGCGCTCGTAGCCGCTGTGGAATTTGCCCAGCTGGCCGTTGCGGCTGATGGCTCCCTCGGGAAACAGACACACGACCTCGCCCTGTTTCAGCAGTCCGTTGATGCTCGCCAGCGCCTCCTCGCTCTGCCCCTTGGCAATCGGTATCACGCCGAACACTTTCAGCAGCGGTTTAAGGAACCAGCGGTTATAGATCTGCCGCTGCATGACAAAGCGCACCGGGCGCGGGCAGGCGATCTGTACCAGGGCCCAGTCGATCCAGCTGATATGGTTGCCGAGCATCAGCACCGGCCCCTGTGCGGGCAGGTTTTTAAACCCCACGATATCGATTTTATAGCGGCGTTTGAACAGCGCCGTAACGATGATGCGGGCGAAGGAATGGGGCAGCTGCCTGACCGTATGGCCGGTGCCCAGCAGTGCTACCAGGGCCATCAGCACCAGGATGATGTCGCTGCCGAGGCCGAAGCCGGCGGCGGCCACCGTCAGCCCCAGAAACGACAGCATGGCGACGTTTTGCGCCCAGTTGTTGCCGGCCAGCACTGTGCCCAGCTGGTCCTCGCGGGCGTTGAACTGGATCAGGGCGTTGAGCGGAATGATAAACAGGCCGCCCATCACACCCAGAGTCAAAAAGGCCAGCCCCATGGCCCAGGCGCTCTCCAGCGTGGGCATCACCACCAGCGCCACTGTCAGGCCGGCGGCGCCCAGGGGTATCAGGCCGGTTTCGATATAGTTGCGCGAGACGCGACCGGCGATGATCGAGCCCAGCATAATGCCGATGCCGGTGCAGGCGAGGATGCCCTGAATGATCAGGGTGTTGTCTTCCTGCAGGGTGACCTTGGCGAAGGCCGGAAACGTGGCCAGCACCACCTGGGAGATGGCCCAGAACACCGACAGGCCGATAATGGACTGCCAGATGGCGTGCTTGCTGCGAATCGATCGCAGATTGCGCTGCAGATAGCGGCCGCGGAGATATTCGCGGGGGGAAAAGGTTTTGTCCCGCTTGGTTTCGGTCTGTTGCGGCAGGCGGTAGGCGAACACCAGCTCGATCAGCGCCAGGCCGACCAGAATCCACCCAATCGCGGCGATATTGGTCATTATCGCGCTGGAATCGGTAATGATCACATCGCGCAAAAAGTATTCAAACAGGCCGGAAAACACAAACGTGCCCAGCAGAATACCGGTGATGGTGGTGGCCTGCACCACGCCGTTGGCGCGCGCCAGGGGTTCCTTGCCCACCAGTTCCTTGATGTAGCCGTATTTGGCGGGCCCGTAGAGCGCACTCTGCACCGCCAGCAGCAAGGTCAGCGCAAAGGCCATCCAGAACCAGCCGGCGTAGTAGCTGGCGGTAATCAGCAGAGTGGCGCCGACCGCCGCCCAGGCGCTGTAGCGCATCACCAGGTTTTTGGGATACTTGTCGGAGAGGAAGCCCGCCGGGGAGAACAGCAATACAAAGGGAATCAGGATCAGGGCGTTGACAATCGCCGTCAGTATCACCTGGGTTTGGCCGTCGTAGACCTTGAAGACGGTATTCTGCACCACGATTTTGTGGCCCAGATCGATAAAGGCGTTGAGAAACAACACTGTGAGGTAGGGCAGGAAGCCTTTAAAATCTATCAGTCTGGGCATTTTCAGCCGCTCCTTATTGGTTCCGCTGTTATCAGTGCGCAGCTGCCAGGTCCGATGCCGGCAGGCTGCGATGCGGGCTAATTTGCCAGCAAGTTACTTCAAGTGCTACGTTTTACTCCCTTGTATTGTTCGGTACACTGCAAAGTATCACTATATAAACCCTTCAGGGAATTACTATGGCTCAGGTGGCGGCGATTGTCGATGCGTTAAAAGCGGTGCTCAAGGCGCATAAATTCAAATATCGCGATGTGGCGGCAACCCTGGCTCTGTCGGAGGCCAGTGTCAAACGGCTGTTTCGCACCTGTGATTTCGATCTGGCCCAGTTGGAAAAGATCTGCCATATGATGGGCATGGAAATCTCCGATCTGGTGCAGATGATGACTGAGCAGCAGGTGGAGATTCAGGAGCTGACCGAACAGCAGGAGCAGGAGATCGCCAGCGATGTGGCGCTGCTGATGATTACGGTATGTGTTCTCAACCGCTGGAGCATGGACGATATTCTGTCGTTCTACCGCTTTACCGAAGCGGAGTGTATCCAGCGGCTCGCCCACCTGGATCGGCTGCGCATTATCGAACTGCTGCCCAAAAACCGGATTAAGTTACTGGTTGCACCCAATTTCTCCTGGCGCAAGGGCGGCCCGATTCAGGCGTTTTTTCTGCAGGCTATCGAAAAGGAGCTGTTTCAGGCGCGCTTCGATCGGGAAAACCACAAATTGCTGGTGCTCAACGGCATGCTCTCGGAAAACTCCAACCGCGAGTTTCAGCGCAAAATGGACAAACTGGCACGCGAGTTCGATCAGCTCAACAACACCGATGCCGGCCTGCCTCTGGGCAAGCGCTTCGGCAATACCGTGGTGCTGGCCATGCGCGACTGGCACTACGATATCTTCAAATCCCTGCGCCGCGGGGAGTAGGGCCACAGCGGGCGGCAAAAGTTGAAGGGAATGCATCCTGGGGTTGTGAGGGATAATACTTTTTACCCCGTCCTTGCCTGTATTCTCTGTGTGATCAAAACTCCGTGCCGGCTGATCGGCGTTCAATGCCAGCGGCGATTGGCCCGGCGCCTGATCCGCTGCAAGCCGCTGGACGGCCGGCACCAAAACCATAATGGGTTATCGAACAACCGCAAATCGACAGGAAAACCACAATATGCCCGGGCGAATACTGAGATATATACTGATTCTGTGTCTGCTCGTCGCGGCTACCGGCTGCGGCGTTTTCCACAAAGCCAAGCACCGCAGCAGCAGTGTGGTCGAGTATCTGTATCCCGATCGGCAAATGCGCGCGGCGGAAATAGAGCCGGGTGTCGCGCGCTTGTCGCTGCCGCTGAAAGTGGGGATTGCCTTCGTACCGGGCAATACCACAAGGCCCTGGGCACTGACGGAAAATGATAAATTGAGCTTGATGAAACAGGTCGCGCAACGCTTTGAAAGCCATAAGTTCGTCGACGCCATCGAACTGATTCCCTCCGCCTATCTGCGCCGCCGTGGCAGTTTTGCCAACCTCGATCAGATTCAGGCCATGTACGGTGTCGATGTCATTGCCCTGCTGGCCTATGACCAGACCCAGTTTACCGATGCGGGCGTGACCTCTCTCGCCTACTGGACCATTGTCGGCGCCTATATCGTACCCGGTGAGAAAAATGCCACCCACACCATGATCGATGCCACGGTTTACGATATTGCCAGCCGCAGGCTGTTGTTTCGCGCTCCCGGTATCGACTATATCGACAGCCGCGCCACGCCGGTCAATCTGTCGGAGCAGCTGCGGCAGGACAGCCGCATGGGCTTGCAAAAGGCCAGTGAAGACCTGGTGCAGAACCTGGAGCAACAGCTCGAACAGTTTAAGCAAAAAGTAAAGCACTCGCCCGACCAGTATGAAATCGAACAAGCGCAGGGCCACGGCGGCGCCGGCGCCTTCGGCCCGTGGCTGCTGCTGTTGGGGCTGCTGGGTCTGTTTGTACGATATTTGAACAGTCGCCGCACTGCCGCTGGTGCCGGTTGTATCTGGACTTCAGCAAACGACTAGCGCATGATTTTCCCTCGGACTGAAAAAAGCCGACAGGTCTCTGCCGGATTAATCGAGGTTAACGATGGGGAGAATTGCAGTGAGATATTTATTGGGTATATGGGTGCTGGTGGCCAGTCAGTGGGGGTTCGCGGAGGTGACTCTCATCCATGCCGGCACGCTGATCAATGGCAGCGACAAGGCGCCGCTGACCGAGCGCACCCTTGTCATTGAAGGCAATCGCATCGTTGCGATTGAAGCCGGCTATCGGCCGGGTAGCGGCGCCGAAAAAGTGCTTGATCTCCGCGCCCATACCGTCATGCCCGGGCTGATGGATATGCACACGCATTTATCCAAGGAGTTCGGCCCGCAAAGTTATATTGAGCCGTTCAAACTCAACGAGGCCGATTACGCTATCAATGCGACAGTGTACGCGCGCAGGACTCTGCTGGCCGGTTTTACCACGGTGCGCGATCTCGGTGATAACTACAATGTTACCGTAGCGCTGCGCAATGCGATCGATAAAGGCAAAGTCATCGGGCCCCGCGTCTACACCGCGGCGAAGTCCATCGCCACCACCGGCGGCCACGCCGACCCCACCAACAGTTATCGCCGCGACCTGATGGGCAGCCCGCAGCCGGTAGACGGCGTCATCAACGGTGTGGCTGAGGCCCGCGAAGCGGTGCGGCAGCGCTATAAAGACGGTGCCGATCTGATTAAGATTACCGCTACCGGGGGCGTATTGAGTGTGGCCAAAAGCGGGCAGAACCCGCAGTTTATGGTCGATGAGCTGAAGGCCATTGTCGATACGGCCAGGGATTACGAGATGACCGTGGCGGTGCACGCTCACGGCAAGGAGGGGATGAAGCGCGCCATCCAGGCCGGTGTCGACTCGATCGAGCACGGCACCTATATGGATCGGGAAATCATGCGGCTGATGAAAAAACACGATACTTACTATGTGCCGACGATTATCGCCGGCAAATGGGTCGAGGAAAAATCCCGTGTCGACGGTTTCTTTCCGGAGCTGGTGCGCCCGAAAGCCGCGGCCATCGGTCCGCTGATTCAGGGCACCTTTGCCGAGGCTTACAGAAACGGGGTGAAAATCGCTTTCGGTACCGACAGCGGGGTGTCTGCCCACGGCGATAACGCGCGCGAGTTCGAGCTGATGGTGGAGGCCGGTATGCCGCCCATGGAAGCCATTCAATCGGCCACACTGCACGCCGCGCGCCTGCTGCGCATCCACGATCAGCTGGGCACCCTGGCAGCGGGTAAGGTGGCGGATATCGTCGCCGTCAAAGGCGACCCACTGGCGGATATTTCGCTGCTGCGGCGCATGGCCTTTGTGATGAAAGATGGTGTGATCTACAACAGTGTGATTGACAACAGTGTGGTTGACAACAGCGTGATTGACAACAACGAGTAGCCCCCGCCGAGCCTGCTGGTATCGATTATGCGACTGATTCGACTGTTAAAAAATGATCTCGCCCGGGAGACCGGCGAGTGGGTGGACGATGGCCTGATCAGCGTCGACCAGGCGCAGTCGATCTGCCGGCGCTACGGCGTCGAATACGGCGCAGCCGAGCAGCAGCGCCTCGCTTATCGACTGTTACAGGGGCTGGGGTACTTTTTTGCCGGCCTGGCGCTGATTACCCTGCTCAGTGCCAACTGGGATGAGATTCCGAGATGGATACGGCTGTGCGGGCTGATCGGTGTTACCGCCGCCGTGCAGCTGCTGGCACTGCAGAAATACCGCAGCGGCCACCTCGCCGGCGCCAAGACACTGTTTCTGTTGGGCAATATGATCTATGGCGCGGCGATTATTCTGATCGCCCAGGTATACCACCTGGGTGAGCATATGCCGGACGGTATATTCTGGTGGGCGCTGGGCAGCCTGCCGGTGGCGCTGCTGTTACAGAGCCGGGTGTTGATGCTATTGAGCCTGTTGCTGGCCGGTGTCTGGTTTGCTACCGAGGTTTCCCTGGGCTTTTATCCGGCACTCTACCCGCTGTTTATCCTCAGCGCGGTGTGGCTGTTGATGCGTGTCAATACCAGCCTGTTGCTGTTTTTACTGACCGTACTGAGTGTGGTTTTCTGGGTTGAATTCACACTTGCCTACCTGTGGCGCGAGGGGCGGCAGTTCGAATTCCATGTCGAGCACCTCGCGGTCAGCGCGGCGCTGTTTATTTTTGCCTATGCCTTCGCCCAGTGGCTGCTGTTGCGGCCCGCTGTCAGCGCCGGCGATTACGGCGCATTTTTAAAGGTCTGGTGCCTGCGCTTCGCGCTGATACTGCTGTTGGTGATGAGTTTCGAAGACCCCTGGCGCGAACTGATAGAGGCATCCTGGCAGCATTGGCGGGCCCTGATGGTGGTGCTTGCGCCACTGTTGTCGCTGTCGATGCTGCTGGCTTACCGGACCGGCCGGTTATGGGCGCTGCTGGCGATTATCGCTGTATATGTGCTTGCCTTTGTCTGGGTCGGTCTGTCGCAAAACCCTGAACACGCGCCGGTATTGCAGGTGCTCGACAATATTCTGCTGCTCGCCGCAGGTGTGGGGCTGATTGTGCGCGGTGTACAGGCCGGTATCTCCCACTACTATTACCTGGGCATTTTAACTGTTTTGGTCACCGCTCTGGTGCGCTATATCGATTTGATTGGCGACTATGTCGGCGCCTCACTGCTGTTTACTCTGTTCGCCTTTTTACTGCTGGGCGCAGCCAGGTGCTGGAAGCGCGGTCAGCTCGGCCAGGGAGGGCTGTGATGAAAACTAAAGCTGTGGCGCTGGGCCTTGCGGGTGCCGTGTGTTTGCAACTGGTGGTGCTGGCCGGCGAGTATCTTTCCGCGCAGCTGCCGCTGTGGACGGGTAAGGAAGTGAGAATCAAAACCCTGCCGGTGGACCCGCGCTCGATGTTCCGCGGCAACTATGCGCTGCTGAATTATGATATCTCGCTGATCGATGCCGGCGATCTCCCCGGCAGCGAGGATCTGCGCAACGGTGAAGTTGTATTTGTGAAGCTGCGAGCGGATGAAAATGGTGACTATATTTACGCTGGCGCTTCGCTGCAGCGTCCTGCCGAGGGTGTTTTTTTACGCGGCCGGCTGGCCAATCGGCGCTACCATGACCGCCGCCATAAGTTGCGTATCAAATACGGTATCGAAGCCTACTTTGCCCCGCGGGAAAAAGCCCAGGCAATGGAGAAAGTGCTGCGGCGGCAGGCGGTCTCGGTGCTGATGGTTGCGGACAACGGCAGGGCGGCCCTGAAAGCGGTCGTCGTTGAGTAAGTCGTTGAGTAAGTCCCCGAGCGCAGCGGAGACAGGCATCGAGATCATGCGCACAAAAGCGGGCGCACAGCGGACAAAAGCGGGCGTACAAAAGGCGGATAAAAAAAGGGCCGGCATTCCGGCCGGCCCCAAGCCTGTGGCTAGAACATCCTCGTCGCCATAGGGCGAGGCGGGCTAGAGCCTTTACCGTCCACACAGCGACCGGGCCGGGGGTAAAACAGGCCCGGGATGTCTTTGCGCAGGCTAAGGCAGGTATGGCCTGCGGTCTGTTGGCAATTTGTGTAAGAGTGTTAAACTTTGTAAATCGCCATGCCGTAAAAACCCATCTTGCCGGTCAAGAGTGCCGGTCGAAAGTGTCGGTCGAAAGTGCTGATCAAAAGTGCCGGTGAAAACACCCGGTCTTCGGACAGATACAAAACCGCTGGCGCGCCAAAGTGTGATGTTGTTGGCGCCTATTACATATTTTTACAAAAATCAGCCAGATCGCTACAGACAGCACGCATGTGGACAGCCACAATGAGAATGGTATAAACAGCTGTATATACGTAGATAAAAGCACCATACTCACAGGTATACTGCGATACTCCACTGACTATGCTGAATCTTGTTCGAAGCGTTATTTGCTGCCTGCTGCTGGCGGGCCCCGGTCAACAGGCTGCCGCTGCCGGCGGCGATTGCGACCGCAACAACCCTGCCTGTGTGCAGATCGGGCAGTGGAACTTCAGTGTCGCGCTGGGCCTCGGTACCCGCACCAATCCGGTGGAGGGAGGCGACAATATTCCGCTGATTGCGGTGCCGCAGTTCAGTTACTACGGCGAGCGCTTTTTTATCGACAACCTCGACCTGGGCTACACCTTGTTCGAAGATACCCGCCACAGCTTGAACCTGATCGCCAGCCCCGGTTATGACCGGGTGTTTTTTCAGCGCAGTGATCTGCAGAATTTTTTTGTCGACTCGGCCAGAGCCACTCTGGGTACGGATTTTGACGAGGTGCCTTCCGAGGAAAGCCCGGATGACGGCTTGCTTGTCCCCCCGGAACTCGCTACGCTGCGCGAGCGCGAGCGCCGGGTTACCTATCTGGGGGGATTTGAGTGGAGCTACGGTTTTGACGGTGCTCAACTGCAGCTGAATTACTTACAGGAACTGACCCGCGAACACCACGGTGACGAGGTGCGCCTCGCGCTGGCCTTTCCGCTGTACAGCCGGGACTGGCAACTGGCGGCAACCCTGGGTGCCACCTGGAAGAGTGCGCAGGTGGTATCCTACTACTACGGCGAAGACCAGCTCTACGAGCCGGGATCGGCGGTAAACCCCTTTGCCAGGGTCAGTTACAGTCGGCCGCTCAACCAGCAGTGGACATTGAAAATATTTGGCCATTATCAGAAACTGGGAACCAGCATCGCTGACAGCCCTATCGTAGAGGAGGACAATGTCTTAACGGTGTTTGTCGGAGGAGTGTATAGCTTCTAGCTTATCTGACTGGAGGCCGTCCCGGACAGTTGGTTTGCTCGCGTTACTCGCGTGCTGCATTGGAGCAACGGCTACAACCCCAAATGGCGACCGGATTCAGCTCGAGCTGAACCCGCAGCTTTGCACGCTTGCTGAAAATGAGCTGCACTGCGAAACGGAAATAGATATCAGCTGGCAGTCGTCAACACTGCAGTCGGTTTGTGTCTCCATCGTCGAGCGCCCGGAGGTAGAGCGCTGCTGGGAGAATTACTCCGAGGGCACCTACCGCATAGCGTTGACCTTCAGCGACGATCTGGTGGTGGAGCTGAGAGATAAAGAAGGCCGGGAATTGCTGATATCAGAGACCGTGGCGGTGGTACGTGAAATGCTGCGCTACCGCTTGAAACGCCGCAAACCCTGGAATCTCTTCCAATAACCCCGGACCTTGACCCGATAGCGGCCCGAACCATTGCAGACAGTGACCCCGATATGAGTGTAGTGCCCAGCCCCCGAATACTTCTGGTTGAAGATGATACCCGCCTCGCAGAGTTGGTGAGCACTTACCTTGGAGAGCATGGCTTCATTGTCAATATCGAGCCACAGGGCGATCGCGTGGTGACCCGGGTGCAGCGCGACAAGCCCGACCTGATCATCCTCGATATCATGTTGCCGGGAAAAGACGGCTTTGAGATCTGCAAGGACCTGCGACCCCACTACCCCGGCCCGCTGCTGATGCTGACCGCGCGCAGCAGCGATATCGACCAGGTGCTGGGTTTGGAGCTGGGCGCCGACGACTATGTCATCAAACCGGTGGAGCCGCGGATTCTGCTGGCGCGGGTCAATGCCCTGCTGCGCCGCTCCGGTTGTGGTTTTGACGGTGATAACGAAGACCGTATATTCGGCAATCTGTGCATCAACCTGAGCGCACGGGTCGCCAAACTCAATAATGACCCCATTGCTTTATCCAGCCATGAGTTCGACCTGTTGCTGATTCTGTCCGCCCGCGCCGGCGAGGTGCAGTCCCGCGAGGCTCTGTATCAGCAACTGTACGGCCGCCCCTACGACGGCCTCGATCGCACCGTGGATGTTAGAATTTCGCACCTGCGCAGAAAGCTCGGCGACGATGCCGACAACCCCTTCCGCATCAAAACCGTGTGGGGTCGCGGCTATCTGTTTGTGCCGGATGCCTGGTAGGTGGCGGGCGCTTAATGGCTCGGCTGTTCATTCAGTTATATCTGCTGATTGTCGCCACTCTGCTGGTGGTAGGCTGGGGCCTGGACCGGCTCTGGCAGCTCTACGGCGACCAGGTAGCTCTCGATGACCACGGTTCCAACAGTGCGCTGTTGCTGCTGCAGCACGAGCTGGAAAAACTGCCCCCGGAGCACTGGGCGCTGCATGTGGAAGAGGCCAACCGCGCCACGCCGGCGCAAATACTGCTATTTGACGGCAGGCAGATTGTCGGCGAAACGGTACAGGAGAAGCTCGACCGCGGCGAGGTGGCCCACCTGCAGTCGGGTAGCGATTACTGGCTGCACTTGAAACAGGTTCCCGGCAGCGACAGCGTACTGGCACTGAAACAGCATCGCCACGCTCAGGAGCGCAGTCCCTTCGAGTGGCTGTTGATGCTGATTTTTTACGCCGCCATTGCCCTGGTCATCATGATCTGGGTGTGGCCGTTGTCGCGCGACCTGAAGATACTGGAGCGCGCCACCCGCCGTTTTGCCGACAACAGCTGGTCATTTGAGGCGGATATCAAGCCCAATGCCCAGCTTTTCCCGCTGGCGCGGGCTTTTCGCCAGATGGCGGCGCGTATCGAAGCGCTGATCAGCTCCCACAAAGATATGTCCAATGCGGTTTCCCACGAGCTTAAAACCCCCCTGGCGCGTATTCAGTTCGAGCTGGCCATTGCCGAGAAGGCCGATGATATCGAGACGATGCGCCGCCACATCGACAATATCAAGGGGGATGTCAACGAAGTGAATGCACTGGCCACCGCCACCCTGGACTACGCGATTCTGGAGCGCGCGGATTTCTCGCTGCATATCAGCCGCTGCCAGGTGGCGGAGGTACTGGCGGCGATTGTCGAGCACGCTAGCGCCGAGGCCGGTGGAGCCCCGCAGATCAGCTTCCACAATGGGGCGCCGTCACTGCAGGTCAGCTGTGATCTGCATTTGATGGAGCGCCTGGTAAAGAATCTGATCTACAACGCCACCAAGTATGCGCGCCGGCGTATTGAGGTGGCTCTGGCGCAGCGGGGCGGCGAGTTTCGCATCAGCGTTGAGGACGACGGCCCCGGTATTCCCGCCGGGGACCGCGAGCGGGTATTCGACTCCTTCGTGCGCCTGAGCCCCTGCGGTGCGGGTAAGGACGGCTTCGGGTTGGGGCTGGCCATCGTCAAGCGGGTTGCCGAATGGCACAACGGCAGTGTGCGGGTCACCGAATCACAGCTGGGCGGGGCCTGTTTTGAGGTGGTATTGCCGATTGGTTGAGGCGGGTAAGGCCCATCGGCGGCAGCGAGGCCGGGGTGGCGGGGTTGGGGTCGCTCGATTTCAATACAAGAGGACTCAGTGGTCAAACTCCCCGTTGCCCATTTTCTATGGGATAATCGCGGGCGTTTTTCACGCCGGTTCGGCCGCTTGCCGGGACTGACAGCCGCAGAGACACTGTCCATGCTCGAGTACCAGATTATTCCCGTGACCCCCTTCCAGCAGAACTGCACCCTGTTGTGGTGCAGTGAAACCCGGCGCGCTGCCGCCGTCGATCCCGGCGGCGATCTGCATCTGATAGAGCAGGCGGTGCGCGACAACGGCGTCGAATTGGAAAAAATCCTGCTCACCCACGGTCATCTCGACCACGTCGGCGGTACTGTGGAACTGGCCGGCCGCCACCGGCTGCCGATCGAGGGGCCCCACCAGGACGACCAGTTCTGGATTGATATGCTGCCACAGCAGGCGCAGATGATGGGCTTTGCCGCCAGCGCCGCGTTTAAACCGCAGCGCTGGCTGGCGCAGGGCGACATCGTCACCGTCGGCGAACTGGTGCTGGAAGTGCGCCACTGCCCCGGCCATACCCCCGGGCATGTCGTTTTCTTCCATCCGGCCTCGAAGCTGGCGCTGGTGGGCGATGTGCTGTTCCAGGGTTCCATCGGTCGCACCGACTTCCCGCGCGGCGATCACGCTGCCCTGGTGCATGCCATTCGCGAGCAGCTGTGGCCGCTGGGCGACGATATCGCCTTCATTCCCGGTCACGGCCCCATGTCGACCTTTGGCCACGAGCGCCGCACCAATCCGTTCGTGGCCGATAAGCACTATGGTTGAGGGGGTTGAGGGGGTTGAGGGCCGTGTGGCGGTCGATAACTGCAGCGTTTTAAAAAACGGATAAATCTATGAGTGAATCGATCTGGTTTCGACAGGCAACACCCGAGCAAATCAATGAACTGGGCAAGAACACCATCGCCGAGCATCTCGGCGTCGAGATTACCGAGATCGGTGAGGATTTTGTGCGCGGCACCATGCCCGCCGACCCGCGCACCTTCCAGCCCATGGGCCGGGTGCACGGCGGCGCCAATGTGGTACTGGCCGAGACACTGGGCAGCACCGGCGCCAATCTGCTGGTCGACACCAGCCAGTACTACTGTGTCGGGCTGGAGGTCAATGCCAATCATGTGCGCGGCGTCAGCGGCGGCAAGGTGACCGGCACCGCGCGCCTGTGCTATCGCGGGCGCACCACCCAGGTGTGGGAGATCCGTCTCGAGGACGAGCGCGGCAGGCTCAGCTGCATCTCGCGCCTGACCATGGCGGTGGTGAAGTACGATTGACAATCAAGTGTAACGAATGAGGATCGATTATGTCCTGGACAGTCTACCTATCCGGTGAAATTCACAGCGACTGGCGCCAGCGCATCGAAGCCGGCGCCCGCGAGCGCGACCTGCCGCTCAGTTTTACCTCTGCGGTCACCGACCACGATGCCAGCGATGCCGCCGGCGACCATCTGGGGGCCGCAGATCAGGGCTTCTGGCGCGATCACAAGTCGGCCAAAGTCAACGCCATTCGCACCAAGACGCTGATCGAAAAAGCCGATCTGGCAGTGGTGCGCTTCGGCGACAAGTACAGACAGTGGAACGCGGCATTCGATGCCGGTTACTGCGCGGCGCTGGGCAAGCCCTATATCACCCTGCACGATGAAAGCCTGATTCACCCGCTGAAAGAAGTGGACGCCGCCGCGCTGGCCTGGGCGCATACGCCCGAGCAGGTGGTGGAAATCCTGGCTTACACTACGACGGCATAGCCGCGGTTTGAGCGGTACTTTGCCTTTGCCGCGACTGCTGCACCGGTAGAATGACGGAGAACAGGCTGCCTTTGCCCGGCAGACTTTGAACGTCGATTTTACCGCTGTGGCGGTTGACGATTTCCTGCACCATATGCAGGCCCAGGCCGGTGCCCTCGCCTACTTCCTTGGTGGTGAAAAACGGATCGAATATTTTCACCAGTGTATCCTCGGGAATACCGCAGCCGCTGTCTTTTACCTGCAGCCAGACCTTGTCGCCCCGGCTGCCGGTGGCCAGCGTGATACGGCCTCGACCGTCGATGGCGTGGGCGGCATTGACCAGCAGATTTAAAAACACCTGTGACAGCTTGTCGCCTTCGGCGGTAATCGCCGGTACCTCGCCCAGTTTCATTCTCACCTCGATGTCGGCGGACAGCTGATTGGAAAGAATGCGCACCGCCTGTTGCACCAGGGCGTTGAGATCGACCTGGGTAAAACCGTTGTTATTGACGTGAGCGAAGCTGTAGAGGTCTTTAACGATACCCTGGATGCGCACCGCACCGTCGATGGAGTCCTTGAGAATCTCCCTGCTGTCGGGTATCAGAAATTCGAAGTCCCGTTGCGTATGCAGGGATTGCAGCTGCTGCAGACAGTCCGTCGCCGCCTGCTGGTTTTGCGGCTCCACCTGCGTTAATTTCTCCTGCAGCGCGATGGCCTCGGCAAAGGCGTCGAAGTAGCGCCCCAGCGTGGTGAGATTGCTTTTGATATAGCTCATGGGATTGTTGATCTCATGGGCAATGCCCGCCGCCAGCTGGCCGATGGAGGAGAGCTTTTCGCTTTGAATCAATTGCAGCCGGGTTTCCTTGAGTTGCTCGATATTTTTCTCCAGTTCTTCCTTCTGCGCTTCCACCTGGCTTTTGGCCTTTGCCAGCCGGGCGACAAAACCATGCAGCCCTTTACTGAGGGCGACAATTTCCCTGGGCGCCTTGCCGATCAGAAAAATGGAGTCGCTGGAAAACTGCTGGCCGGCGCTCTGTCTGGCGAGGATTTCCAGAGGTTTTACGATACTTTTGTTGAGCCACAGCCAGGCCGCGGCAATGACCGCCAGGTAGATCGCCAGCGCCAGGGCCAGCGTCAGTTGCAGCGCGCGGGTTGCCGTAGAAAGTGTGGAACTGTCCAGCTCCGATTGGCGTGAGACGATGCCGTCGAGTCTGTCCAGCAGTTCGATCAACTCGCCGGTGGTATTGTCGACTGCGGTGATCTGCCGATTCCAGACAGTACTTTGCGGGTCGGCAATAATGGCCGCCTGATTGATTTTCCCTCCCACCCCGGCAATCAGACCGGTAGTGCTGGCGACAATTGTCGCCAGCTCCGGGCTTTGCCGCGTGTCGAACTGTTCGAGCAGGGCGATCAGCTGCTCGGCCTGGGTACTGATGCCGGCAACCAGGTAGGTCTGCTGGTAGCCGAAAAACAGGTCGATGGTTGTCAGCCACTGTGCGCTCATCAGCTGCAGATAGCGGTTGTCCCGCTGTGCCAGCTGGCTGAGTTCGGACTGTTGCTGCAGCTCGGCGAGGTTTTGATAACGGCTCGATACCACGCCGAAAACCGCCGCCGCCCCGACCATGCAGACACCGATCACCGCCAGGGTCTGCATCGAGATGCGCATCGGATCTACTCTTTTAAGTTGGCCATGGTGGTGCGGGTAGCCTCCAGTGCCATCAGTTCCACCTGATTGGCACATTGCTGCGAGGCTGAAAACGACTTGCCCACCGTCGCATCGAAAACACGCCCGACCTGCTCGCTTGGCCAGCCGCTGTCGCTGGCGACACCGGCGATGGCGGCGCGATTGTCAATCGCCCACCACACCGGATAGGCCTGTCCCTCGATATCGTGAGGGGCATGGAATACCGCGCCCAGCAAGCGGCCCTGTTTGTCATAGGCGCGTGCCAGTTGCGCCTGCTCGGCGCGAACGCCGGCGGCGGCGCGCTCACTGCGAAAGTCCGGTACCAGCTCCACCGTGGCGGCATCGTTGAAGGCCTGCCTGGCTCGTGCCAGCATCTGTGCCTCGGCTACCTCTTTGCCCCAGACATACTGGGTAATCAGTGCGGTTTTAATGCCGCATACCAAAATAGCGCCGGCCAGGGCTTTGGACTTTTCCGGCAGCGGCAGTTGCGAGTCATCGACCGAGCGATTGTCCGGTGCCAGCATATCGCGCAGTTGTGCATAGGACTTTTTGAAAAAATGGCGCCGAAACTGCAGCGCCTGCAAGTCGTTGCAGGCGGCGTTGCGGCAGCGCTGCAGGTGGAAATCCTTGATCCGCAGTGACAGATCCAGCGCCCAGGCCACTTCGATCAGACCCCAGCGGCTCTGTTCCGAGCGCGAGTGCACAAACCCCAGCGGTATATTGTCTTTGAGAGCGATATACAGGGTATGGCGGCCGAGTTCGCCGAAGTGAAGCGTATTCGGCGGCAGCTCGCGCGATACCTGCTGGCGCACCGCCCGATCGACTACCCGCACTACCGACCTGTAGTTGTCGGCCTCGGGGAAGAGCCGGTCGATACTGATTACCGGGTCGCGCAATGAACAGTAGGCCTGGGCGAAGACGGGGCTGGCGGCGGCGCCGAGCAGTAATATCAACAGCAATAGCAAAGTCGCGCCGGGCAGGTGTCTGAATGGTGTGTACATGGTGCCTCCTCAATATGACCCGCGCTGTGCTAAAAACGGTAGCGCAGCTGCAGGCTGAAAACGCGATCTTCTGCAGCGCCGCGAAAGGTGGATAAATCGGTTTGGTACTGTGCGCTCAGGGCCCAGTGATTGTCGGGCGTGTAGCGCACGCCCAGCAGACTCTGCAGAGCTTCATCCCAGCCGCGGTCATTCGGGTCGATGGAAAAATAGCGGGTCTGCAAATAGGCCAGCCACTGTTCTGTGGGGTTGCGATAGTTGACTTCCAGCAGGCTGTTGAGAACATTCTGATTGTCGTTATCACCTGTTGACACTTCGCCGAGCAGCGCCCAGAGGCCCTTGTACCACTGCATGTCTATGCCGAAGCGGGTGCGGCTGGTTGCGCCGAGTTCACTGGAGTAAGCCGACAGACCCCACACCAGGTTGCGATGGCGCTGAGTACCAAGGCGGCCGGCGTAGACAAAATCGCCGTTGTCGCGGTGCCAGGTTTGGCCGCCGCCGCGGGTGACGGCTACCTCGTATTCGAAGGTTGCCGTTTCGCCGTTAATCGATGCGCCCCAGTCGGCTTTGATGCCCAGGTTGGGGCCGTGGATAGAGTCGTGCAGCGTGCCATTGGTGTTAATGGTTTGCTCCAGACCAAAGGGAATTTCCATATGCCCGAAACGCAGCCGCGGCTTGTGGAGACCGAAACCACTGTAGTTGAAGTTGAAAATACGATAGACCAGGCGGTTGTCATCCTCGTCATCAAAAAAGCCCGGGTGTTTCACCAGATTGTTGTTGTCGGTCCAGTAAGCCTGGGCAGTCAGGGTGCCGATATCGCCGTTTTCGCCGGAGAATACTTTGTGCAAATCCATCCCTGCCACTGTGCTGTGGCCGGTGGTGTCGGCGAGACTGTAGCGCACGCTGCGTGAGCTGACATCCAGCGTCAGGCGCAGATTGTCGGAAAAGTCTATTGCCGCTGTACCGGGACTGGCGACATTCAGGGCAATGCCGCAATACAGCGCCGCCGTCGCCGCGGCTGCGCGCCGCCGGCTCGCGGGTTGATATTTTCTACAGGCCATAGGGTGCCCTCCGTTATCAAAAACGTTTTCGCTCAGGGGTAGCTTGGTGGCTCAGGTGTTCTCGGTTGCTAACTGCTTGGCTTGTTCTTCCTGTTCTTCGGGTTGCGGTGGGAGCATTACACTCAAGTCGAGCCGGGAGTCGGAGTCGAGTTCGAACTGGCGCAATTTCGCAATGTTTTTCTCATGCAGTTCCACACCCTTGGCCAACAGCAGCAGGCCGGATTCGGAAATCAGATCGTCGGCCAGGGTCATGCCCGGTACCAGGTCCTGGGTGTTGGCATTGACCACCGGCTGGCGGCGGCTGTTGGGGTTTTCCTGCAGCATGCCGATGAGGGCTTCCACTACCCGGGCGTCGTAGCGTTTGCCGCCCTGCTCCTGTAAATACACCATCGCCGCCTCTGAGCCATTGATACTCTTAACCAGGCGGCCGTGCTCGAGGTCGTGAAAATCGCTGACCACCGACAGAATACGCGCGCCCGTCGGCAGCAGGTCACCACTGAGGCCGTTGGGGAAGCCCTTGCCGTCGATGCGTTCGTGGTGCAGGCGGATAAGTCGCGAAGCCTTTTGCAGTCCCGGTGCATTGGCCAGTGCGGCTTCGCCGATGACGCTGTGCTTCTTGTACACTGCCAGTTCCTTTTCGCTCAGCTCGTCGACGGCTTTTTGTCGAACCTGATCCGGCAGGCTCAACATACCGATGTCATGCAGCAGCCCGGCAGTGTAAAGGTCGTTAATGTCTTCGCTGCTCAGTTGCATCTGCTTGCCGATACCGACCGAGATTTTTGCCACCAGGCGGCTGTGATTGGAGTGCTTGCCCTCGCGCCACTCGATAATGTGCGCGAGTATCTCCAGGCTGTCCTTGAAATTCTGTTCCAGTTCTTTGTGGGTATTGAGCAGCAGCGACATCGCCTGCTCGGTTTCGATGGTGCGCTCCTTTACCTTGCGGTCGAGGTCGCCCGCCAGCTCCTTCAGCTTCTTGTTCTGATGGCGGGTGAGCACCTGCAGCCGCAGCCGCTCGTCCTCCTGGCGCTTGGCGCGAATGGCGCTTTCGAGCAGTTCGTTAAGTACCGTATCGTCCCAGGGCTTTTGCATGTAGTTATAGATTTTTGCCGCATTGATGGCGTCGGCAACGGCGTTGATATCGGCGTAACCGGTCAGCAGTATGCGCACCGCGGCAGGCTGTTTCTGCAGCGCCTGGCCGAGGAACTCCGCGCCGTTCATCTGCGGCATGCGCATATCGGAGACGATGACGTCGACGCGGTTTTTGTCCAGTAGCTCCAGGCCCTCAGCGCCGCTCGATGCCTTCAGTGTGTTCCAGCCGCGGGCGCGGCAAAACCGGGTCAGCGCATCGAGGATGGGCTTTTCATCGTCGACAAATAACAGCAACGGCTTGGCGGGCTGCGCTTTTTGCGCCGCCGTTTTTTGGGTTTTCTGACTACTTTCCATTGGCCGCAGTCCTCCTGTCATCAGGCCCTAATAACAGCATAGCTGGATTTTGCCCGGCTACCTCTTTTGCGTTGAACGACCGGTGCCATGCCGTGCGTGTGGAAGACTCGCGATCCACCAGTAACAGAGTGTTGTACATCGCCCGCCTCGCGCCTCGCTGTGAATGTGAAGTGAGTCACAGAACTTATATTAACTGTATAACTTGAATTACTTGAATATCGCAAATAATTGTTAGTAACAAACATTCCTGTATACTGGGCCGATGAGCATATGGTGCGGGATTACTGGGATGACCGAACAGCCACGTTCATTGACCACCGGTCAGGTGGCGAGCTTTTGCAGTGTCAGCCTGCGCACTGTGATCAACTGGATCAATCGCGGGCTGCTGCCGGCGCACAAATTGCCGGGTCGCGGTGACCACCGCATCCAGCGCCGCGACCTGGTAGGCTTTATGCGCGATAACCAGATGCCGGTGCCGCCAGAGCTGCTGGATGCCGGCGCACCGGCGCCGGCTACGGCGCTGGTGGTGGACGACGATGCGGCGATGTCGCGGGCTATCGGGCGGGTACTGCGCGAGGCCGGCTTTGAGGTCAGTGTGGTACACAACGGCTTTGCCGCGGGTATGGCGCTGATGCGCCTGCAGCCGCGGCTGATGACACTGGATCTGCAGATGCCGGGCCTGTCGGGATTTGATGTCCTCAGTCAGATGCAGGCCCAGGGTGTGGGCGATACCCGCGTGATCGTCATCTCCGGTGCGGGCGCCGAAAGCCTGTCGCGCGCGCGCCAGGCCGGCGCAGCGGCAGTTTTTGCCAAGCCCTTCGACGACAACGCCTTGATCGACTGCGCGAAAAAACTAGTCACTAATAACTAGTTATTAGTGACTAGTTTTTTTGATGGGCAGGGAAATTACGAAAGTCGTGCCGCGTCCGGGGGCGCTGACCACTTCCATCGCGCCGCCGTGCTTTTTGATGATGCCGTGGGAGATGGAAAGCCCCAGGCCGGTGCCTACCCCTACCTCCTTGGTGGTGAAAAAGGGGTTGAAGATATGTTTCAGGTCTTCCTCCTGAATGCCGCTGCCGGTATCGCTGATGGTGATATAGATATGTTTGCTGTCGCAGCGCGTGCCGATATCGATGCGGCCAAAGTCCTCGATCGCCTGCGAAGCGTTGACCAGCAGGTTGAGAAACACCTGCTGCAGGTGTCCGGGAAAGCCGACCGTCTCCGGCAGTTCGGCAAACTCGGTGACTACATCGCATTTGTGTTTGAGTTCGTTCGATACCAGTTTCAAGGTGTTTTCGATGCACTGATTGACCGCCACCGCCTCCTCCTCCTTGTCGTCGACGCGGGCGAAACTCTTGAGGTTCTGTACGATATCATGAATGCGCGCCGTGCCCTCGATGGCATCGTCGATCAAGCCGTCGATATCCTCCATGATATAGTCTATATCGCACTGCTCTATCGCATTGTCGAGATTTTGCAGCTGTGCCGCCAGATCGGCCGACAGCGATTGTCGTTGCACTGATGCCGCCAGTTCGCCGTAGGCCCGCATGACGATGGCGATCTTTTCGCTGTAGCGTTTCAGCGTAGCCAGATTGCTTTTGACAAAACTGGTGGGGTTATTGATTTCGTGGGCGACGCCGGCGGAAAGCTGTCCGATCGAAGCGAGCTTCTCCTGGTGAAGAAGCTGTGCCTTTTGATCACGCAGTTTATCGTAGGCGCGTTGCAGCGACTGGTTGGCATCGTAGAGGTCGCGCGAGCGATTTTCCAGCAGGTCCTCGGCTTTTTGCCGCGCAGTTTTCTGGCGCAGGTAGGCCGCCTGATAATCTGTCGTATCGACCATGTCAAGTTAACTTGCGCCGGATTGTAAAGCGGCACTCTGCGGCTCCCTGATGCATGCAGGGGTTGTGCGATAACTCGTACTCGACACCGTAGTGCTGCGCCGCGCCGGCGATCAGGCCCTCGGCGAGAATGCAAAGCCGGCGTGGCGAGTGGTAATGCATGACCAGGGTGTTGCCCTGTACTGGATCGCAGCGCAGATCGGGTAAGTTGGGGTTGTCGTAGAGCTTTCTGACTTCCTTGTGAATGACGTCGTCAATGCTGGCCAGAAACTGGAAAAAATCTGTCTCGTTCTGCACGAACATCGGGTATTTGGCCGACAGTGCCGCAAACAGGTGGCGGCCGAAATACTGGACCAGTTCGGCTACCGGCTGTTGCACCAGTTCGGAGAGCTTTTCCACCATGGCAAATAATTCATCATCGGGATAGTCCTCGACCGAGGTATAGATGCCCTGCGAGGCCGGCTGCACCTGTTGCAGCAAGGCCTCCCAGATGTCCAGCCCCATCTCGTTTTCGACCAGCTCATTAAATGCAATATAGACGGCGCCTTTCATAAACCCTCCGCAGCACCCCATTCTCAATTATCAGCATAGACGCTGATCAGACTGTGGGCCAAACTCAGTGATAGTGTTGCGAAACGGATTCCGGGCACAGAAACACCTGGCGCAAATCGCGGCTGTGGCGGGCCTCACCGTAGATTTCACCCTGCAGGTAGTCACAGCCGCTGATGAGCGATTGGTAATGGGCGCAGGTCTGGTCGATACCGGCGACAATCACCCTGACATCGCAGCTTTTGAGCGAATTGATGAAGGCGCAGGTGTAGTCGTGTTTGCCGGCCTGGCGCTCGATCTCACTGTCCAGTACAGCCCGATCGATCCGCAGCAACTCTACCGGCAATGACTCCAGCAGGGTGATATTGGCGCTGTCCTGCTGAAACTCGTCGAGGCACAGCGGCACGCCCATTTGCCCCAGGCGCTGCAGGTTGTTCCAGATATCGTAGGGCGCCGGGCGCAAATCGGCGTTGCTGAACGCCACCATGATGCCGGCGGCGGGCAGGTCGTAATCGGCTAGCAGCCGGCGCAGCAATTGCGGCGTAAACGGGTCCATCAGCATGCGCTCAGACAGGCGCACCATTACCTGCAGGTGGCTGAATCTGCGCAGATGCCAGTGTTTCAACTGCGCGCAGCAGGCGTTTAGATAAGCGGTATGCAGCAGTTTATCGGCATTGCAGGTATCGCCCAGCGCCAGCACCTCGCGGTGCGAGGCGAGGCCGAGCGACGGATTGTGCCACTGCAGGCAGGCTTCCACGGCGCTGACCGCACCGCTGTCGGTACTTATCAACGGCAGATAACGCTGTGTGATCTCATCGTCACAAATGGCGCGATTGAAATCCGCCACCAGAGACAAGGGGGCGGCAGCGGACGCTGCGCTCTGATCCGCTTGCGGCAGTTGCAGCGAGTGCTGCAGCATCTGCCGCAGTTGCTGATCGTCCCAGGGTTTGTGTACAAAGCGGTGCAGGTCGGCATCGTTGACCGCCTGCGCCAGGCCATCTATATCGCACTGGCCGGATACCATGATTCGCAGGGTATCGGGATACTGCCGCCTGGCCTGACACAGCAGCTCGGCGCCGGACATCGCCGGCATGCGCTGATCGGTGAGAATGGCGTCCACCTGATTGGCCGCCAGCAGGTTGAGTGCCCCCTCGCCGCATTCCGCCTCCAGAATGCGGTAGCCATCGCTCATCAGCGAGCGCCGCAGTGCCCGGCGCACAGCGGCCTCATCGTCTACAAGTAGCAGGGTTTTGCTCATCATTATTCTCCCGGTGTTATCTGCCTTTAGGCCTGGCCAGCAATACAAATGAGATAACATGTATAACTTGAATAACTGGTATTTCCCAAATAATTGTTAGCATTAACCAGCTGCCCAATCGGGCTGCAAAGGTATATATCGCGTAAATACTGGGATGGCCGCCAGGTCACCTTCGCCGCGGGAGATGAAATCACACAACACCAAGTGGCAAAGATAGGCTATAGTCGGCTGGCCTTGGGCGAGAGCGGTGGGTTAAACGCTTCAGGCCCGGCTATATTATTAACGTCGACAGGGGAAGGAAATGATTGGATATATTACCTTAGGCACCAATGATATCGGGCGGGCAGCGCAGTTTTACGACGCCCTGTTTGCGGAAATCGGCGCGGGGCGCTTTATGGAGGCCGATACGTTTATCGCCTGGAGCACAGGCCCCGACCAGCCCGCATTTGGCATTATCAAGCCTTTTGACGGCAAGCCGGCCACGGTGGGCAACGGCGTTATGATCGCCCTGCTGGTCGATACGGCGGAGAAAGTCGATGCGCTGCACAAAAAGGCGCTGCAGCTGGGCGCCGCCGATGAGGGGGCTGCCGGCCCGCGCGGGTCGGGCTTATATGCGGGATACTTTCGCGATCCCGACGGCAATAAACTCAATGTGTACTGTATACCCGATGCGGGCGCATAAACAATAATCTGATTGGGGCAGTGGATGTTTGAACCTTTAGTCGTATTGCTGGCGTTCGGCGCCGGCATGGTGTTTCGAAAATTCGGTTATCCACCCCTGCTCGGCTATTTGCTGGCCGGCTTTATCGCTCACGAGATCGATATCGGCGATCGCGAGGCCATTTCCCTGATGGCCGATCTCGGCATAACGCTGTTGCTGTTTACCATCGGTTTGAAACTCAATCTGAAGGAACTGGTGGCGCCGCAGGTGTGGGCGGTGGCGAGCGTGGAAATGCTGCTGGTGATTCCGCTGACCACCATGGTCATCATACTGGCCGGCATGGTGATTCCCAGCCTGGCGCTGGAAAACAGCAGTTCGGCCTGGCTGCTGGCTTTTGCGCTGTCGTTTTCCAGCACCGTGTTTGCCGTAAAAATCTTTGACGAGCGCGGTGAAAGCGTCTCTCTGCACGCCGCCATTGCCATCGGCATCCTGATTATTCAGGATCTGCTGGCGGTGATTTACCTGGTGGCTTCCTCCGATAAGCTGCCGAGCCCGCTGGCCATCGGCCTGCTGGCACTGCCGCTGGTGCGGCCGCTGTTGTTGCAGCTGATGCGCCTGGCCGGCCATGGCGAGCTGCTGGTGCTGTTTGGCATCGCTGCGGCGCTGGGAGCCGCCGAGCTGTTCGAGGCGGTGAATCTCAAGGGCGGGCTGGGCGCTCTGGTGCTGGGGGTGCTGCTCGGCAGCGACAGTAAAACCAGCGAACTCTACAAAAGCCTGATCAATTTCAAGGATCTGTTTCTGATCGGCTTTTTTCTCAGCGTCGGCTACAACGGCCTGCCGTCCGGCGAAATGGTGCTGGTGGCGCTGGCCCTCGGGTTGCTGATTTTTCTGCGCCCGATCATTTACTTTTTTCTGCTCACTGCGTTCAAGCTGCGGGCCCGCACCGCGCTGCTGGCCGGCCTGTCGCTGTTCAATTACAGCGAGTTCGGTTTGATTGTCGCCGCGTTGGCCGCCGCCTCCGGGCAGTTGCCGCAGGAGTGGGTCACAACGCTGGCACTGGCGATGTCGCTATCGTTTTTTATCTCCGTGCCGTTTAATGCCAAGGCCCACACCATCTATGCAAAATCGTCGAGATGGCTGCAAAAATTCGAGCGCAAGACCCGCCTTGCCGAAGAGCAGCCGGTGCGGATGGGCGACGCCGACAATGTGGTGGTCGGCATGGGGCGGGTCGGTTTTGGTGCCTATCAATACCTGCAGGCACTCTACCCCGGCAACGTGGTGGGGGTGGAGGAGAGTATCGACAAGGTGGAACAGCACAATGGCAACGATGTCCGCTGCGTGCGCGGTGACGGCAGCGACCGCGATTTCTGGGAACAGGCCGATCTGGACAAGCGCAAGCTGATACTGGTCAGCCTTACCAACCACAAGGAAAATCTGGAAGTGGTCAAACTGCTGAAGCAAATGGGCTATGCCGGCCGCCTGGCGGTGGTATCCCATTTCCCCGATCAGCAGCGCGAGTTGCAGGCGCTCGGCTGCGTTACCTTCAATCTCTATGCCGAGGCCGGCCACGGTTTTGCCGAGCATGTGCTGGAGCAGATAGACGGCAAAGCCCCGCAGCCGGCCCTGGGTTACCTGAAAGAGTCCTGAAGGCTGCGCCGCCGCGGGCGGCGAACGGCCTGGCGGGTAAACATCTCTTTACATTTATTAAAGATCTTTCACAAAAGTTACCTGACGCCTGTCTCGGGCTTTGTATACACTGCTCGCAGAGCAAACAATATATCTACAGACAGCGGATCATATACCGGTATAAGGTGTCCTAAGCCGCGGCGGGGTCCTGCCATCCACCGGTATTGCGGAGTGATCGAGACAGGCGTGTGACTGATAAAAAGCAGATAATTTATCCCGTAGTGGCGCTGGTATTGGGTGGGCTGATATTTGTACTGGTGTCTAATCTCAAACAGGCGCCGGCAACCAAACCGGAAAAGTCGGTGTCGCCGCTGGTCAATGTGGCGCCGATCACTGTGCAGAGCCTGCAGATAGCGGTGGACTCCCACGGCGTGGTGGAGCCCAAATACCGCACCCGACTGGTGGCCCAGGTCAGCGGCGAGATTGTGTTTCTGGCGCCCGAATTCGTAGTCGGCGGCTTTGTCCGCAAAGGCCAGTTGCTGGCGCGCATCGATCCCAGCGATTACCAGGCGCTGGTGACCGAAGCGGCCGCCTCGCTGGCCTCTGCCGAGGCCGCGCTGGAGCTGGAACAGGCGCAGGGCAAGGTGGCGGCGGCCGAATGGCGCAATATCAGCGATCAGACACCCACCGGGCTGAGCCTGCGCAAACCGCAGCTGGCGCAGGAGCAGGCGCGGGTCAGCGCCGCCCGCGCCGAGGTCACACGCGCCCAGCGCAACCTGGAGAGAACCCGCATCGTGGCCCCCTACGACGCCCTGATCCAGGCGCGGGAAATCAGCCTCGGCTCCTATGTCAGCAGCGCTACCGAACTGGGTATCGTGCAGGGGGTGGAGGTCGCCGAAGTCAGATTGCCGATTGCCGATTCCCAGCTGCAGTTTCTGCAACAACAGGGCCGCAACAGTGCGGTAACACTGCTGGCGGATTTCTCCGGGCAGCCGGCCCAGTGGCAGGCAACGGTGGTGCGCAGCGAAGGCGTGATCGACAAGACCAGCCGCATGACCTATCTGGTCGCCGAGGTAAAGTGGCCCTATGGCAGCGCCGCTGACGGCGCGGGGCCGCCGCCGCTGCGATTCGGCACCTATGTCAGAGCCAAAGTCGCCGGTATCACACTCGCCCGTGCCAGCGTTATCCCCCGCCATCTGATCGAGAACGGCCGCGTGGCGATACTCGATGACGAGCGCCGCCTGCGCTATCGCGACGTGACTATCATTCGCCAGCAGGGCGCCGACGCCATCGTCCACGGCGACGTGCTGAGCGGCGACCGGCTGATCACCACCGCCCTGGATTATCCGGTCGAGGGCATGCCCCTGACACCCTCCGCGCAGTTGGCGACGGAAGTGCCGCTCGACTCAGAGATCGCCCAGGGAAACTGAGCTGTGACTGACGCCCGCGAACAAACCCAGCAGGGACTGATTGCCTGGTTCGCCCGCAACAGCGTGGCGGCCAATCTGCTGATGCTGTTGATTCTGCTCGGCGGTCTGTTAACCGCCATGACCATCCGCAAGCAGATGTTTCCGCAGATAGAGATTAACTGGATACAGGCTGTCATCGTCTACCCGGGTGCCGCTGCTGCCGAGGTCGAGGAGGGCATAACGATCAAGGTCGAAGAGGCGCTGGAATCCGTGCGCGGCCTCGACCGTATTATCACTTACTCCAATCGCGGCAGCTTTCAGTCCTATATGCGCGTCGACGACAGCTACGACCCGCAGGAAGTGCTGGATGAGGTCAAGCTGCAGATCGACGCCATCTCCAGTTTTCCCGACGGCATGGAGCGGCCGGTGGTCGAACGGATCAGGTTTGAGCAGGAAGTCATGTATATCAGCCTGTCGGGTGATCTCAGTCACCGCCAGCTCAAGGAGTTGGGGCGGGAGATTCACGACGAGATCCGCGCGCTGACCGCGGTCAATGTCACGGAGTTTTACGGCGGCCTGCCCTATGAGATCGGTGTCGAGGTATCGCGGGACAAACTGCGCGAATACGGCCTCAGTTTTGAAGATATCGTCGGCGCCCTGAACCGGTTTTCCACCAACCGCTCGGCCGGGCAGATCCGTGCCGCCGACGGTTATATTTCCGTGCGCATGGAGAGCCAGGCCTACCGCGGTTACCAGTTCGAGCAGATACCGCTGATCAACCTCCGCGACGGCACACAGATAAAACTCGGCCAGGTCGCCAGTATTGAGGACGGCTTCCAGGAAGGTATCAATTATTCCAAATTTAACGGCCGCAATTCGGTAACGCTGTTTATCGGCGCCGGTGCCGATCAGAGTATCACCGATGTGGCGGCGGCGATAAAGACCTATGTGGCCGAGCGCCAGCCGTCGCTGCCGCAGGGGGTCAGCCTCGATACCTGGGTCGATCTGACCTACTATCTCGAGGGCCGGCTCGATATGATGTACACCAATATGCTTTACGGCGGTGTGCTGGTGTTTCTGATGCTGGCGCTGTTTCTGCGCACGCGGCTGGCATTTTGGGTAATGATGGGCCTGCCGGTGTGTTTTCTCGGCACGCTGCTGGTGATGCCGCTGCCGTGGATAGATGTAACCATCAATGTCACCAGCCTGTTCGGTTTTATTCTGGTATTGGGCGTGGTGGTGGATGATGCCATCGTTATCGGCGAGAGCGCCCACGCCGAAATCGAGCGCAGCGGCCACAGTATCGACAGTGTGGTGCGCGGCGCCCGGCGTGTGGCAGTGCCTGCCACCTTCGGCGTGCTCACCACGGTTGCCGCCTTCGTGCCGATGGTGCTCGCTGACGGGCCGACCGCGGCGCTGTCACAGTCGATCGGCTTTGTGGTGATCTTCTGCCTGCTGTTTTCACTGGTGGAGTCCAAGTTGATTCTGCCGGCGCATTTGGCGCATATGAAAAAGCAGACCGGCAGCACCGGCGGTCGTCTGGCCGAGGTGCGGAAAAAAATCGATGCTGCGCTCAAGGCTTTTATCGAGAACCATTATCGCCCCTTTCTCGAACGCGCTATTTACTTTCGCTATGCCACCATTGCGGTGTTTCTGTCAGTGCTGCTGGTCAGCGTGGGACTTTTTCAGGGCGGCGTGGTGCGCTATGTCGATGCACCGAAAATTCCTCACGACTACCCTGAAATCGATGTCACCATGAATGCCAGCAGCGCCGAGCGCGACACGCTCGAAACCGCACGGACCATTCAATACATGCTGGAGTCGGTGGAGGCCGATATTGAGCGCGAGTACGGCAGCGGCATGATCAGCGATCTGCTGGTCGATATGCGCTCGCGCACCGAACTGGAAATCATGATGCGGCTGGTCGACCCCGAACTGCGCCCCATCGATACCTTCGAGTTGTCGGCGCGCTGGCGCGAGGCGATGCCGCCGCTACCCGGAGTCAAGACGCTGAGAATCCGCGACGAGGTGTTTGCCCCCGATCGCGACGATGGCGATATCAGTTTTCTGCTCGAGGGCAGCGGCGAGCAGCTGGTGCAGGCCGCCGCTGAACTGAAGCGCAAACTCGCCAGCCTCGAGGGCGTAGGCGATGTCAACGACAGCCGTGAAATTCCCTCCGACGAAGTGCGCCTGAGCTTGAAGCCGCTGGCCTACAGCATGGGGCTCAGTGTAGCCGATATTTCCTCGCAGGCGAGCTTCAGCCTTTACGGTGCCGAGGCGCAGCGCATTATGCGCGACGGCGAGGAGATCAAAGTCATGGTGCGTTATCCCGAGCACCAGCGCAATTCCATCGGCCTTATCGACGAGATCATGATTCAGACCGCCGAGGGCGCCGAAGTGCCGTTGTCGGAGGTGGCCGATATCCGTATTGTCGACGGCTACCAGCGCATTCGCCGCGAGAACGGCAAACAGAGTATTTCCGTGTGGGCCGCGGTGGATACCGATGTCGCCGAGCCACTGGAGATCACCCGCGAGATCAATACGGTTTTTATTCCCGAGCTGGTAAAACAGTATCCCGCTGTCAGCGCCGCCGTCGCCGGTCAGATCCAGGAAGAGATAGAAGGCAGAAACAAGCAGCTGCGCGATTTCGGTATTTCACTGCTGGTGATCTATGCACTGCTGGCGGTGCCGCTGAAGTCCTATGTGCAGCCTTTTCTGATCATGTCTGTCATCCCCTTCGGCGTTATCGGCGCCATGCTCGGTCACCTGATACTGGGCTTGACGGTGAGCGCGCTGTCGCTGTTCGGCATCATTGCCGCCGCCGGCGTGGTGATCAACGATTCCCTGGTGATGGTCGATTTTGTCAATCAGGCCAGGCGCCGCGGCAGCGCCCTTATCGAAGCGGTGGTGGCGGCCGGCTGCAAACGTTTTCGAGCCATTCTGCTGACCTCACTGACCACCTTTATCGGCCTGATTCCGATTATTACCGAAACCAGCCTGCAGGCGAAAATGGTGATACCCATGGCGGTGTCGCTGGCCTTCGGCGTGCTGTTTGCCACCGTTATTACCCTGCTGCTGGTGCCCTGCCTGTATGTGGCCGGCAGCGATATCGGGCGCCTGTTCGGCCGCGGGTCTCAGCCGCGGCAGCGCCCGGCACTGCTGCTGCCGTCTGGGCGGTAGCAGGTTCCCCTGTCGGTGGGTTTGCCGTCGGCGAATACGCCTTCAAAACGCTTGCCGTCGGTGGACCAGTAGATGCCGTCGCCACTGGCCTTGCCGGCGTCGTAGCTGCCTTCGTATTTGGCCCCCGAAGCCCATATCATTATCCCGTGGCCCTGCATCAGCCCCTCGGCAAAGGCGCCTTTGTAGATATCGCCGCTGGTATAGGTGATTCGGCCGATGCCGTGGGGCTTGGTATTGCGGATCTCACCCACATAATGGCTGCCGTTGGGCCAGTTGATGGTGGCCGAGCCGACGGACTTGCCGCGCTGCCAGCGGCCCTCGATACGGGCGCCGTTGGTCAGGGTCATTACGCCCTCGCCCTGCATTCTGTCATTGGCCCAGCCACCGCGGTAGCGCACTCCGGAAGCCCAGCGGAAATCGCCCTCGCCGTCGCGTCTGCCATTGGTGCATTGGCCCCGGTAATAGCCGCCGTCGGGGTAATTCAAGGCGCAGCTTTCCCGCGCCCCGGCGCCGGCCACCGGCGCTGCGCCGCCACCGGTCGATTGGCTGCCGATATAGGCCACAGCCACAGCCACGCAGGCTGCCGCACCCCCCAGCCACCAGCGCTTTTTAGCGCCGCGCGCGGCAGCGCCGGCGGGCCGCTCCACCTCGGCCGGTGGTGGATCTGCGGTGACTGCCGGCGCCGCCTCGGGCTGCGGCAGCTGCCGGCTGGCGGGCTGCGGCGTCGCGACCGGCGGCGGGTCGGCAGCGACTGGCTTGGCGGCGACGGGGATCGGCGCGGGTTTATCCTGCGTTGCGGCTGCGCGGCCGCTGTCGCCTGCCGGGCGAATCGGTGAGACCGGCTCAGGCGCCGGCGGCGTTTGCGGCTCGGCCAGGCCCAGCAGCTGCGCCAGTTGTTTGTCGGTGTCTGACAGAGCGGCATAGTTGCAGCCGATTGCCCGGGGCCGTTGCTGGCCGCTTGCAGCTGCCGGTTGCGGGGCGGCAGCCCGGCTGTCGCTGCTGGTGATGCCGGAGGCGGCGAATGAGACAACCGCCGCATCGTCGCGGGTTTTCAAAGGCTTTTTACCGGATTTGAACGCCACCTTTACCTGGCTGCCGGCGGGCAGTGTTTCGCGCAACTCCACTCGCAGCTGCGCCGCCGCCTCCGGTGCCGCTGCGGTATCGAACTGCACCGCCGCCACTGTCAGCCACTGGTCATTCAGCTCGGCGCGGAAACTCTCCGCCTCCAGTGGCTGGTAGATATCCAGTTCCCGCTCCAGGGCGATGCTGATATGGCGGCCGCGGGCCTTGACAACCCGCGCCTTGGCCCCGGATATCAACCTGGAGGCCTCGCCGTCGCCGGCAGCCGCGGCGTCCGGTGCAGCGATGGATGCCAGCGTGCTGCCGTCGCCCAGGCGCACGCTCAGCTCGAAAGGCGCCACCGATTCCCCACTGGTCAGCGCAAACATAAACCACTGCAGCGGGTGGTAGCTGACGGTTACCTCGGTGTCTGCGGCTAGCAGGCGATCGGCTGTCAGGGTGATCAGCGACCAGGATGAGCCGCTTTGTATGGGCGCTTGCAGCTGCACCGATTTGACCGCTGCGCTTTTGCCTCTGATCTTGATCGAGAAGTCTTCCCCGGCGGGTTGCAGGTCGCCGTCCAGCAGCTGGTCATAGATCAGAAACAGGCGCTTGCCGTCGCCCAGGCAGGCGACGATCTGTGCCCGATGCGGGGCTTGAGGATCGGGCAGTTCCATCAATAGCCTTAAACTCTCAGCGGTAGCGACGAAGTAACAAAAGTAATAATAGCTGCAATCAGCCCCAAGGCCCTGGAGTGATTAATGCGCCTCCCGGTCCAGAGCTTACAGCGAAAATCGCGCAATCAACAGTGCGCAGTTCACTCCTGCATCGCCAGCCGTGGTACTAAACGGTGGTACTAAACGCTACAATGACCGCCTGGCCTTTGCGGGATACCCGGGGCCCGTTGACAGGCCCCAGCCGGAGTGTGGATGTGCGCCGTAGTGCCCGCCTGAAAATTACTGAAATCCCTGTCCGCGCGCGGGCATCCCTCGGCTACGATTATATCCTGAAGCTGTCGCCGCGCCGCCGCTCTATCAGCCTGGAGGTGGAAGCCGGCCGCATTATCGTCAGGGCGCCCAGGGGCGTGGACCGCGACCAGTTACAGCAGTGGCTGTTGCAGCGCCGCGGCTGGGTGGTGGAAAAACAGCGCCAGCTCAGGTTGCGCTCGCAACAGGCCGTGGCGCCGCAATATGCCGACGGCGGCGTGTTCAAATGGCTCGGCGACGAACTGCGCCTGCGGCTGCGGCCGGGGCAGCGCAGCGAGGTGCGGTTGAGCGGTAGTGAGTTGCAGGTGAGCTGCGGCCCGCGTGCCGGGGGCGAGGCGTGGCTGCGGCGCACGGTGCAGAACTGGTATCGACAACAGGCGCTGCCGTTGCTCGCGGACAAAACCCGGAACTGCGCCGCCGAACTGGGGGTGACGGTCGGCGATATCCGCCTGCGGCTGACCCGCAGCAAGTGGGGGCATTGCACCCGCAGCGGCATTATCCAGTACAACTGGCTGATCGCGCTGGCGCCTGAATCGGTGGTCGATTATCTGGTCATCCACGAAGTGTGTCACCGGCGCCATCTCAACCACAGTCGCGCCTACTGGCAACTGGTTGAATCCCTGTGTCCCGACTATCTGCGCCGCCGGCAGTGGTTGAAGGATTGGGGTCATACGCTGGTGCTGTAGTTGTGTTTGGAAGTTGCGTTGGATAATTGCGTTGTATAGCTGCGTTGTACAGCTGCGTCTGGATGATCGCGCACGGGCAGGCCGGGTTTCAGAAACCGGGTTTCAGAAAAGGAGAAGCCGATGCAAAATTTATCGGAAAACACCGAGGAAAACTACGATCGCTTTATTGTCGAGGCGATTGATACCGGTTGCGTCTGGGCTTTGCAGGGTCCTGAGGGCTGGGCACTGTGCCCCTCGGAAAAATACACCGAAACCGATGTGCTGCCGTTCTGGTCGCAGCCCGAGTTCGCCCAGCGCCATTGCATCGACGAATGGCGCGACTACCAGGTGCTGCCGGTGTCGCTGGAAGAGTTACTGGAAGACTGGCTGCCGGGCATGCACACTGACGTGCTGCTGGTAGGCGTCAATTGGGATGGACAGATGCAGGGGGTGGAGCTGGAACCCCTGGATTTGCTGGCAGATATCGAAGGGGATTTGAGTTAGTGCCAACCGGCCCCGGTACTTCTTGCCGGCGTACCGCTGCCAGTAGGGCTAATTGGCCGGTGTTGCAGTGGCGGTGGGATTGATTTGCGCAAATGTCTGGCGGATCGACGTTATCACGTTTGCAGGCTTGGTGCCCTTGGCGCGGATATAGCGGATGGTCCTGTCCGGGGCGATTACAAACAGACCCGGTGTGCCCATCACGCCGTAGCGCTTGGCCACCCGCTCGGCATTGAGGATCAGTTTAAAGCCGTAATCGTGCTTCTGCATATGGGCGACAGGGTCGCTGTCCTCCCAGATATTGAGGGCGTAAAACTTGATCGGCTGACCCTGCAGTTCGCCGCGCAGCTTTTCCAACTCGGGCATCAGCGCGCTGCAGTAAGGACACCAGGTCGCCCAAAACAGCACCACGGCGGTGTGGTCGCTGCAGTTCTCGTAGAAGGAAATGTGCTTGCCGCTGATATCCGCCAATATCCAGTCGGGCGCCTTGGCGCCCACTTTAAGGGGCCCGCCGGCCTGGGCATGGGGACTGGCGGCCAGAGCCAGCCACAGGCAGATACCGATAAATCGCAATTGTGTCATGTAAGTAAAATACAACCTCGCAGAAAATGGCAGCGCCGGCAGCGTTGGTAGCTACTAAGATAGAGGAACATGTAAATGGTTCCCCGCGAGCCCGCCCGGGCGCGCAAACACTGTGTTGCCCGCGTCATTTCAGTACTTTTTACAATGATACCCGCAACAGTGATACCCCGCAGTGTTACCTGCCGACTCTATCGCAGCAGCACGAACGGCGGCAAATCGGCAGCCTGCGCTTCACCGATGATCCGAGCGTCTTTATAACCGGCATTGTGCAGTGTGGCAAGGCAGTCTGCCGCCTGCGCCGGCGGCAGGCTGGCCAGCAGGCCACCGGCGGTCTGGGGATCGAACAGCAGCGGGTAACGGGCGTGGCGGCAGCCGGTCTCCCGGTTCTGAATCAGCCGGCCCGCCGCTTCGTTGTGGGGGTGCAGGCTGCTCAGGTAGCCGCGGCTTGCACATTCCACCGCGCCCTGCAGCAGTGGCAATTGGTCCAGTTCGAGGCCGACCGCCGGGCCGCCGCCGGCGAGCATTTCCCGCAGGTGGCCGAGCAGGCCGAAGCCGGTGATATCGGTGCAGGCGCTGGCGCCGTGGCGCTGCAGGATGTCTGCCGCAGCGGCATTGGACTGCTCCATATGCTCGAGTGCGGCGGCGATCCAGCTGCCCGCGGCGGCGCCGCGCATAAAGGCGGCGAACAACACGCCGGTGCCGAGCGGCTTGGTTAGAATCAGTTTGTCGCCGGCGTGTATACCGCGTTTGCGTATTAGCGTGTCGCCTGTGGCGGCACCGTTGACGCAGAAACCCAGGCCGAGTTCAGCGCCCTCGGCGCTGTGCCCGCCGATCAGGCTGCAGCCGTGTGCGCTCAGCGCCGACAGGGCCCCGGCCAGCAACTGGTAGAGTTCGCGTTCCATTATCGCCTCGCTGCTGTATGGCAGTATCACCAGGGCCTGGGCGCTGAGGGGGCTGGCGTGCATGGCAAACAGATCGTTGAGGGCGTGCAGCGCGGCGATGCGCCCGAGTCGATAGGGGTCGTCGATCAGGGCGCGAAAAAAATCCACACTCTGCAGCAACTGGGTGCCGGCCGGCACTGCTACTGCGGCGGCGTCATCGCTGCCGGGTGTGAAGTCAACGCCGGGCTGCTGCTGCAGGCGCCGCAGCACCCGCGCCAGGATGTCCGCCCCGACCTTGGCGCCGCAGCCGTTGCAGCGCATCGGTTGGGCGGTGGGCTTGGCCGCGGCGGCGGCTGCCATTGGCGGCAACTGGTTCAGGTGGCGGATAAAGCGCCGGTCAATACGGTCCTTCCAGTGCCACACCCAGCCGCCGCCGAGGTTGAGCGGCCCGCGGCTGGCCAGGGCATAGTGCCCGCCGCAGGCAATCAGGCTGAGAAAGCGGCGCTGCGGGCGATAGCGGCGCAGCGGCCGGCGGCGGATGAAGCGCGCCAGGTTTTGCGCCAGCAGCGGACCCTGGCGCACCGCAAACACGCCGGCCTTGGGGCGCGGATCATGGGCCAGATGGGCGATATCGCCGCTGGCAAATACCCACTCGTGGCTGCTCGACTGCAACTGCGGGTTGACCTCGATAAAGCCGCCCGCATCTGTCTTCAGGCCCGCTCGCTGCGGCCAATCCGGTGCGGCGGCAGCGGTGCACCAGAACACCTCCTGCAGTGGCAGCCGCCGGCCGTGCTGATCGACGACGCCGCCGGCGTCGACCTGGCTGACCTCGAAGTGTTCGTGCACCCGAATCTGCTGGTCCGCCAGACGCTTTGCCAGCTGGCGCTGCAGTGCTCTGGGATAGCCTTCCGGCAGCCCCGCGCCCTTTTGCAGCAGATGAAACTGCAAGGCCGCTTTTACCTGCGGGTCGCGGCTCAGGGCGTAGCGCATGGCCTGAATCAGTTCGACACCGGCAGCGCCGCCACCGGCGATACCGATCGCCAGCGGCGTGTCGCCGTGCGCCTGTGCAGCGCGTTGCCGCAGGCGCTGGCGCAGTGACTGCCAGCGCGCATAGAAACTGGCCACGGGCTTTACAGGTGTCGAGTATTGTTGCGCACCGGGTACTGACAGCTCCGGCGTGATGCCACAGTTAATGGACAGCACATCGGCCTCCAGCTCGGGCCTGCCGTCAAGTGCGATCAGCCGCCGTTCGAGATCGAGCCCGGTGACGCTGGACTGGATGAAGCGCGCCCCGGCAAACTGGCAGAGGCGCGCCAGATCGATATGGGTTTCGTCAAAGCGATAGTGGCCCGCGACCAGGCCGGGCAGCATGCCGGAATAGGGTGTCTGCACCTGCGGTGATACCAGGGTCAGGCGCACCCCGGGCAGCGGGCGCATGGCCCAGCGGCGCAGCACCAGTGCATGGCTGTGGCCGCCGCCGATAAGGATAAGGTCTGTATGGATGGCGCTGCCCGGGTTGCTCGCTTGCATGGCGCCATATTATGGTGGCCGCGCCGCTTTCGCGTCCAGTGCCGCAATCGCGCAATAACGTGCTCAGGCCAGTTCCCTGTTGGCCCGATCGATATCTTCGTCGACAAAGCCGAACAGAAAATCGCTTTTGATGCGTTCCAGATTTTCGCCGGCGTAGGCGTCCAGCTGCGCCAGTGAACCCATGGCGGGGCTCAGTGCGGCTGTCGGCACGCTGCGATAGCTGCCGGTAACCAACACGAAATGTGGTGTGGTATTGCCATCCAGGCGAATTTCCAGGATGCGAAAATCGAATTCTCTGCGCAGTCTTTGCAATTGCGGAAAGCTCGAGGGTTGATCGTCGAGCAGATGGATTTCCCTGCCGCCGAGCAGACTCGCGTTTTCGACCAGTGGTTGCACCATAGCAGCCCCTAAGATAAAGCCCGGTCGGGTAGCATTGCCCGACTCTGATTTACTAACCTGATTTACTAACTTGATTTGCGTAAATGCTTTCGGTCTGGCGGAAACTCGAGCGCAAATTACATCACAGCCGTTTACACCGCTTATGTGACCGCCCTCACATTTGTGCCAAGCGGTGGGGTATTTGCCCCGCAGTGGCGTTCGGCCCAGGCTATCACCGCATCCCGCTCGCCGCGAAACAGCACCTCGCCCTGCCTGCCGCTCAGTTGGTAATTGTACATCGGATCGTAGTATTCGCGCAGCAGCAGCGCCACCCCCTCGCGGTAGCCCTCGGTGCTGCCGGTGCGCGCCAGGTGGGTCGCCGCCTCGGCAAAGCTGGCACACACCAGGCGGTGCCGCTGCCCGCCCAGGCGCTTTTTAATGCGCTCGAGTCTGGCTTCGATATCGGCGCGGAACTGATCGATATGGCGCTCGCCGCAACGCTGCCGGTAGGCGGGCAGCGCGGCGCTCACATAGTCCTCGACGATATGCGTGATACGCTGTTCCAGGGGCTGCTCCAGCAGTATCAGCGGCGATTTTTTCATCGCCCGCTGCAGCTCGCCCGGCACTTGTCGCCGGCCGATCAGGCGGCCCTCGTCTTCGACAAACACCGGCTGCCGGCCCCTGCAGCGCAACTTCAACCAGTCGCAACTGACGGCGTTTTCAAAATCGATCTGCGACGGTTGCGGCACCGCCAGTGCGCCGAACACCGAGCCGCGGTGCTGGGCCAGGGCCTCCAGGTCCAGGGCCCTGGACAGGGCCCTGATAACCCCGGTCTTGCCGCTGCCGGTGGCGCCGCCGACCACGATCAGCGCCGCGCCGGCGCAGGCGCGGGCCAGTTCATCGAGCAGGTAGCGGCGCATGGCCTTGTAGCCGCCCCGCACCAGCGGGTAGTCGACCCCCGCCTCGGCCATCAGCTGCTGGCTCAGGTGCGAGCGCAGACCGCCGCGAAAACAGTAAAGGTAACCGCGCGGGTGGCGTTCGGCAAATGCCAGCCAGTCGCGCTGGCGCTGTTCGCGGACTTCGGCACTGGCCAATTGCCAGCCCAGCGCCAGCGCTGCCTGCTGCCCCTGTTGTTTATAGCGGATACCGATGAGATGCCGCTGCTCGTTGTCCAGCAAGGGTATGTTTTCACTGCAGGGAAAGGCGCCCTGCGCGAATTCCACCGGTGCGCGTACATCCAGCAATGGCACATCATTGACCAGCAGGTGGCGAAAATCGCCGCTATCGGCACGTTTTGGCAGGCTGGATGGGGCCATATGGATCGGCTTTGCTGGGGTGGCGGCAAAGCCTCAGTTTATCACAGGCGTTGCCGCGCCAGCGCCGGGACGCCGGTAGTCCCTGACAAGAGCACCGGCTTAGAAAGAATAGACCAGTGTGACAGTCGACTCGGTGTCAGTCTGCTCCGTATCGCTGGGTACTTCGGAGTTGTTGGTGATGGTCAGCCCCAGTTTCATACTCAGTGAGCCGGCGATCTTGGTGGTCAGGCTGGTCTCGGCGATGGTGCGCGTATTGTCCTCGCCGATCTCGGTGCTGAGCTTTTGCTCGAACACCGCGTTTTCACTGATATCCCAGTGATAACCGGCCGAGGCGCGCACAATGACATCTTCAATATCCTCGCCGTCGGATTGCTCGCCGAAAGCGTAACCGGGACCGATATCGGCATCGAGATAGGTATGGGTGGTCTGGAAAATACGCCGGCCGTAGCCGGCGGCAATCGTAGTATACTTTCTGACCCCGGCAAATTTATCGTCGGTATGGGAGGCGAAGACGAATAATCTGGCGTTTTCCTCTTCCAGGCCGTAATTGCCCTTGGCGGAAACAAAGTACTTCTCGGCGGTTTTTTCCTTGCGCTCTTCGCCGCTTTCATCGTCGGTCACTTCGTCTTCCTTGAACAGTACATCGAAGACATACTCGTTGTCCCAGCGCTGCAAGCCCTGTTTCAGATCGACACGGCCCTTGACCGAGGTGCTCTCGGTGTTGCCGCTGGTAAAGATGACCCCAAGCTCTGAGGAGCCGCCCCAGGTTTTGTCCTCGCCATCGTCGGCTAGGCTGAGACAGGGTGCGGTGATCGCGGCGGCGGAAAATATCATCAGGGTGTTCAAACGCAGGTTCATAAGCGCCATTGGCTCCGGTTGGTGGTGTATTGGTGGTGTAAAAGACCCGCTAAGTTTAGACGCGATCCGGGAATTCGAAAACTGGCCCCGACCCGGGGTGGCGACTCATGGCAGACGCCGGGCAGTTTCCCGGCGGTCTATCATTCGATTACAGCCTGTAGTACTATGCGTTAACATATTCTTATATTGGAATATATAGTCGAAATGGCACGGACACGAACCACTTTTGATCCATTCAATGCGATAGCGGAACCGAAACGGCGGGCATTGATTGAAACGCTGGCCGGCAGGGAGCTGGCTGTCAATCAGATTGTGGAACTGATGGGGTGGAAGCAGCCCATGGTTTCAAAGCATCTCGGTGTTCTGAAGCAGGTGGGCATCGTTTCAGAAAGAAAGCAGGGCCGCTATCGTGTCTACAGGGTAAATGCCGGCCAGTTGAAGCCTGTACAGGAATGGGTGGTGCAGTTCGAACAGTATTGGCGCAACAGCCTGGATCACCTGGAAGACTATCTAAACGCAATTCAATCCAGTGAGGTGAAGGATGAATAACAACAAAGTTGTGGCGGAGCCGTCCGTACTGACGCGCGAATTGAACGCGCCGAGGCAACTGGTTTTTGACGCCTGGACGCAGGTAGCGCATTTGCAAAACTGGCAGTTCCCGCAAAAAGGTGTTACCTGTGAGTACGTCTCCGCCGACATCAGGCCAGGCGGCTCCTCCCTGCATAAGATGATCGCCCCCAGCGGCCGCGAAATGTGGTTGCTGACGAAATACGAACAGATCAATCCCCCCGAGAGCCTGGTTTTCCGCCAGTATATGTCGAACCGGGCCGGCGACAAACTGCCTAACCCGCAGATGCCCGACTGGCCGAAAGAACTGCAAGTGATCATCAAGCTCGAAGAGGTCGGGAGCAAAACCAGACTGCAGTTAATCTGGCAACCGATAGATCCGACCCGGGAAGAGGCCGAAGCCTTCAAGGCCGCGCTCTCTCAACACGGCAACGGCTGGAACAATGGGCTCGAGCAGCTCAGCGGCTATCTCGAGGCCCTGCAGGCAGGAACAAGGAGCCGGCATTGAGACGGATCGCACTTCCCGGCGACAAGCCATACGGCGAATCGGCCCACCCCGCCTTTCCGAACAAAGCTGGGTAGAAAGAACTTCGGTGTTAGGCCCGGACCCGACCTGGGGTTTTGAGACTCTCGCCAGCAGGGATGCTGGCGTGAAGGCTACAGGAAGTATTCACGCCGTGTCTCAAAACCCCAGGTCGGGTCCGGGCCGGATCGGCTGGCACCA
>JANQMH010000138.1 GCA_028280195.1 Exilibacterium sp. | reverse complement strand
ATCGACGAACAGCACCGTTTCGGCGTGCACCAGCGGCTGGCACTGCGGCAGAAGGGCGCCAGCGGCGGGCGCCGCCCCCATCAGCTGATCATGACGGCGACGCCGATCCCCCGCACCCTGGCGATGAGCGCCTACGCCGACCTGGACTGCTCGGTAATCGACGAACTGCCGCCGGGACGCACGCCGGTGACCACTGTCGCCATCGATTCCGGGCGCCGCGAGCAGGTCGTGCAGCGGGTGCGCCACGCCTGTGGCGAGGGCCGCCAGGCCTACTGGGTATGCACCCTGATCGAGGAGTCGGAGGTGTTGGAGGCACAGGCGGCCGAGGCCACCGCGGAGGAGCTGCGGGTCCAGCTCGACGGCTTGCGCATCGGCCTGGTACACGGGCGCCTGAAAAGTGCGGAGAAGGAGGAGGTGATGGCGGCATTCAAGGCCGGCCAACTGGATCTGCTGGTAGCCACCACCGTTATCGAGGTGGGCGTAGATGTGCCCAACGCCAGCCTGATGATTATCGAGAACCCCGAGCGCCTGGGCCTGGCCCAGCTGCACCAGCTCAGGGGCAGAGTGGGCCGCGGCGCCGCCGCCAGCCACTGCGTACTGCTCTACGGCACACCCCTGTCGCAGCAGAGCCGCGCCCGCATCAGAGCCATGCGCGAGACCAGCGACGGCTTTGCCATCGCCGAGACTGATTTGAAGCTGAGGGGCCCCGGTGAAGTGCTGGGCACCCGCCAGACCGGGGACATGCAACTGCGTATCGCCGACCTGCAGCGCGATGCCGGCCTGCTGGCGGATGTCAGGCGCTGCGCCCAGAGCCTGATCCGCGAACAGCCGGACATGACCGAGGCCCTGATTCAGCGCTGGCTGGGCCAAAGCCGCGATTACGCAAAGGTCTAGGTCAAGGTCTGGCACGGCGCCCCGCCGCATCGGCGCCATCGTCTACAATTTATCTTGAACCCGCGAATTATATCGACAACACTACAACCCTTGGCAGGGAAAGTGCCTATTTGGCAGGAAAAGTGCTAATAGCACTAAATAACACTAGCTAATAGCGCTAAAAATGGCACTAAAAGGGCTAGTAGTACTAATAAGGGCCAATAAGGAAAGTGCTGATAAAATGCTAAGCGCGAGAGTAGTCTGAACACTAGTGCTCTGAACAACAGTGCTCTGAACAATGTGAGATGCATTCACGCAAGGCATCGACAGAATCGACAAAATAGAACAATGAGGAAAGACAGCTTGCCCGTACCCACCAGCGTAAAGCAGTTACTGGAGACCCAAAACGTCAGCTACAACGTTACTGACAACGTTATCGACAACGTTACTGACAGCGTTACCGACAGCATTGCCGACAACGTCTCCACCACGCCCGCTGCAGGCGGTATCCGGCACCATGCGCATATGCGCCGGGCCGGCGCCGCCAAATCGATGATCCTGCAGGATAAACACGGCAGGGTTCAAGTGCTTATCCCCGCCGACTGCATGCTCGATCTGAATGCCGTCAACCGCCAGCTCGATCGCCAGTTGAGCGCCATCGGCGGCGCCGACCTGCGCAGCTTTTTCGACAAGCACGAACTCGAGTCCATCCCGGCACTGCCGAAACTGGCGGGGCTGCCGTCGCTGGTCGACCGGCGCCTGCTGGAGCCCGAGGAGCTGCTGCTGGACTCCGGCATGTCAAACCAGCTGCTGGCCTTGAAACAGGCCGCCTTTCAGCAGACGCTCAGCGATGCCAACATCTGTGATATCGCCGTACCCCTGGCCGACCTGGAGCCCGATCTGGCCCGGCAGGGCAGCGGCGGCGATGACGAGAGCCAGATCGGCAAGGCCGTCACAACCTTCACCAATCTGCGTATCAAGCAGCGCCTGGAGGAAACTCTGGAACTGCCGCCGCTGCCGGAAACCGCCCAGCGTATCATCAAGCTGCGGGTCGATCCCAATGCCGATATCAGCGACCTGGCCAATATCGTCGAAACCGATCCGAGCCTGGCCGCACAGGTGGTGAGCTGGGCCGCCTCCCCCTATTACTCGGCGCCCGGCAAAATCAAATCCATTCACGATGCCATCGTGCGCGTGCTGGGCTTCGACATGGTACTCAATCTGGCGCTCGGCCTGGCGCTCGGCAGAACACTGAATATGCCCAAAGACGGGCCGCAGGGCGTTACCCCCTACTGGAAAAAAGCCGTCTATACCGCCGCTACCGTCGAGGCGCTGATAAGCGCCATTCCCAGGGAGCACCGGCCCAGTTTCGGCATGGCCTACCTGGCCGGCCTGCTGAACAATTTCGGCTATCTGATACTGGCGGAGGTGTTTCCGCCCCATTTCAGCGCTATCTGCCGCCATGTCGAAGCCAACCCCCATGTGCACCACCAGGCCATTGAGCGCCACCTGATCGAAATCACCCGCGAGCAGCTGGCCAGCTGGCTGATGGACCTGTGGAATATGCCTGCGGAGGTGACAGTCGCGCTGCGCTATCAGAACGACCCCGACTATGCCGGTGAGCACAACGAATACGCCAAGCTGGTGCATATGGCGCAGCTGTTGCTGCGCCAGCAGGGTATCGGTTCCGGGCCGATCCAGGCGGTACCCCCACACCTTTACAGCTACCTGCAGCTGGACAGCGAACAGGTCGCCGCCGCCATCGGCGGCATCATGGCGTCCTCCGAGGAGCTGAACAGCATCGCCTCGCAGATGGGCGGCTGAGCGCGCTAGCCGGCCTGCAGTTTCGGCGCCTGTTCAGCCTCTTCCCGCTCGGCCAGCTGCTCGGCGCTGGTGGCAAAGATCTCCTCGTTCATTGCCCCCTCACCGCGGGCAACCACGATGGACACCATGGAATCACCAGTGACGTTGACGGCGGTGCGAACCATATCCAGCAGGCGGTCGACGCCGATAATGAAGGCGATACCCTCGAGCGGTAGGCCCACCTGGGACAGCACCATACTCAAGGTAATCAGGCCGACACCGGGAACTCCGGCAGTACCGATCGACGCCAGGGTGGCGGTCATGATCACCACCAGATAACCGCTCAGACCGATATCGACATTGTAGGCCTGAGCGATAAACGCGGTTGCCACCCCCTGCATGATAGCGGTGCCATCCATGTTAATGGTGGCGCCGAGCGGCACAGTAAAAGATGCCACACCGTTGTCCACCCCGAGCCGCTTTTCCACCGTGCGCAGCGTCACCGGAATCGTGGCATTGCTCGACGCGGTGCTGAAAGCAAACATGATCACCGGCCGCACTTTGTTGAGAAAGGTCAGCGGGTTGAGGCCGGTCAGCACCTTCAGCAGCAGGCTGTAAACACCGAGGCCATGTATCAGCAGCACCGCGACCACGGCGAAAAAATACTTGCCCAGCTTCCAGATCGCGTCGATACCCAGGCCGGCAAACAGTTTCGCCAGCAGGCAGAAAACCCCGGCCGGCGCCAGCTGCATCAACAGCGTCACCATCTTCATAATGACGTCGTTGAAGGCGTTAAAGAAACTCGCCACCTGGCGGCCCGGTTCGCCGCTGCGGGAGATGGCCACGCCCACCAGAATGGCGAAGACGATCACCTGCAGCATATTGCCGTCGGCCATCGCCTGAATCGGGTTGCTGGGAAAGATATTGATCAGTACCTGTTTCAGCGACGGCGCCTCTGCGCCGGTATAACTGGCCTGCCCCTCGATATTGATGCCCGCCCCCGGCTGCACCAGCACCCCAACCACCAGTGCCAGGGTGATGGCCACCCCCGTGGTGAACATATACAGCACCAGTGTCTTGCCGGCCATGGGGCCCATGCGCGTGTTATCACCCAGCGATGAGGTACCGCACACCAGCGACACAAATACCAGCGGCACTACCAGCAGTTTCAGCGAGGCAATGAATATCGTACCCACGATATCGAATATTCCGTCGACGATGAAACTGTCGATCCAGGTATTGAAAGTGGCTGCCAGCCAGCCCTGGGTGGTGGCGATATTGAACATCACGCCGACCGCCACACCCGACACCATTGCCCAGATAATGCGCTTGGTCAAACTCATACTATTTGCTCCGGCCTTGCAGTTACTGCATGGAATTCACTGTTTTAGTCATTGGTTATTGTCTACGACGACCGCACCCGGGCTTTTATCCAGGGCGGGCAGGCCGGCACCGCGGACCGATGCGACCAAACAGCCGGCCACAGACTGCCGCGAAGAAGCGGGCGGCCGGGCGGTTAAGTTAATCGTTGAGGGAATCTTTCAGAGCTTTGCCCGGCCTGAAGGCCACCGAAGTGCTCGCCGGGATTTGGATGGTCTCACCCGTTCTCGGGCTGCGCCCGGTGCGGGCGGCGCGATGGCGCTGAAAAAACGACCCGAAGCCAACAAGGTTGACGCTTTCATTGCGGCTCAGCGCGTTAGTGATTTCTTCAAAAATCGCCGACACCACATCGTTGGCTCGATCCGCGGGGAGATCGGCGAGATCCGCAACTGTAGCCACCAGATCACTCTTGTGCATGGTTTGGTTCCCGATTGTACTCGTTATTCTATTCTCAGGGCCATTAAACCAAGGGCGGCGGAAGTGGTAAAGCCTTTCGTCACAGCTTTGCGACGGATGAAGTCTGTACTCTGCAGCAGATGTCGCTAGAATAGGCGGCTTGATTTATTGAGACAGGCGCCCTGATTCATCCAGGCAGTCCTCCAAGCGGGTAATCCAGTTTGTCAGCCTCACCTCCCCCGCCACAGCAGCGCAAACCGCAGGAACCGGCTTGGCTGGCCCAACCGGTGGGCGCCAACCGCCCCGCGGCGGACATCGGCAACTGGCTGTTTGACCGCGGCTCCCTGACACAGCGCCTGATCGAGTTCAGCCAGCAACGTTTTTCAGTGACGGTACTACGCCAGAGCACGGCCTGCCCGCGACCGTCAGAGGCGCGCGCCCTGCTGCTGCCGGCGAGACGCAAGGCAATGGTCAGAGAGGTATTGTTACACGGCCGCGGCGAGCCCTGGGTCTTCGCCCGCAGCAGCCTGCCGCTGAGCACCCTCAGTGGGCGCCTGCGGGCACTGCGGCGCCTCGACAACCGCCCCCTGGGTGCGC
>JANQMH010000112.1 GCA_028280195.1 Exilibacterium sp. | reverse complement strand
GATATAATGGTCGAACACCTCGGCCAGCGCGAACCTCTCCCGGCAGCGCGGATAGCATGCGATCATCTGCGGCCGCATCAGGCTGATACCGCTGAAGGTATAGCTGGCGGCGGGATCTTCACCCTCGCCCTGCAGTGGGCTTAGAAATCCCCCGGCATCGACGCCGTAATCACCCTGCCGGCGGTGTTCGGGATTGGGCACCATCACCAGGTGTCCCATCACCCCCGCCGGCAGGGCGCGGGCGCGCAGCTGCTGCAGCGGATAATCCGTCCAGATATCGCTGTTGATCACCATGAAAGGACCGTCGCCCAGCAGCGGCAGAGCCCGCCACAGGCCGCCGCCGGTTTCCAGCGGGCGGGCCTCCGGCGAGTAGGCAATATCCACACCCCAGTGCCGGCCATCGCCACAGAATTGACGAATCTTTTCCCCCAGGTAGGCGATATTGATTACCAGTTCGGTAAAACCGGCGCGCCGCAGCCGTTCGATCAGGTGGGCAATCAGGGGCTTGCCGGCGACCTCCAGCAGCGGCTTCGGCAGATCCCGCGTCAGCGGCAGCATGCGCCTGCCCAGCCCGGCGGCGAAAACCATCACTTTCACCGCCGCTCACCCGCGTGCCGGTAGTCGCTGTACCAGGGCTGCGCCTCACACTGCGGCAGCAGCCGCCGCACAAACCAGTCGCCGAACTCACCGAGTTGCGGATAGGCGGCAGTCACCTCGAGGATATAGCGGATTACCAGAGGCAGGTCGCGCAGATAGCCGGGCTTGCCGTCGCGCAGCGACAAGCGTGCGAACACGCCCAGCACTTTCAAATGCCGCTGCAGTCCCATCAGGTCGAACCAGCGCAAAAACTGCGACTGCGGCAGCGGCTCGCTGAGACCCGTCTCGATCAGCATATCGCCGTAGGTCAGTGCCCAGCGCCTCACCCGCTGCCGCGGCCAGCGCACATAACAGTCTTTCAGCAGCGACACCAGGTCGTAGGTCAGCGGGCCCCAGATGGCGTCCTGAAAATCTATCAGCCCGAGGCCGCCGCCATCGCAGACGATCAGGTTGCGCGAATGATAATCCCGGTGCACCAGCACCCGTGGCTGTTGCAGGGCGCTGTCCAGCAGGAACTGGAACACTGCTTCCAATAGCCGGCACTCATCGTCGCGCAGTACCGCACCCAGCAGTTTGGGCACAAACCACTGCTGAAACACGCGCAGCTCCCGCAGCAGCGGCTCGGCATCGTAGGCAGGTAATTGCGGCGGGCGCGGGCACTGCTGCAACCTCAGCAGCGTCATCAGCGCTTCGCCGTACAGCCCGTCGGCCGAATCGGGCCCCAGTTCCCCCAGCAGCAGGCGATCGCCAAAATCCTCCACCAGCATAAAGCCGCGCCCGGCCGCTGCGGCGACCACCCGCGGAGCCTTTATACCCCGGCGGCGCAGGAAATCGGCCAGCGCGGCAAAACCGCCGTTGTGCAGCGCATCCGGCGGAGAGATGACGGCCAGCAGGCGCGGCTGCGCCTGCACGCGAAAATAGCGCCGCGAGCCGGCGTCGCCGTTTAGCGGTATCAGCTCGGGCGCCCGCTGGCACCACTGTCGCGCCGCTAACTCCTGCATCACCCAGCTCTGCAGGGCCTGCTCCTCAACCATAACTCTTCTGTATCCCGTCTTTATTATGCTGTCTTTCAATCCCGCCTTTCCTTAACCCCGCCTTTGCCGACTGCGCGCCTGTCGCCGCCGCCAAAACGGCGATTCTAACCGATAGCGGCACAAAGTCATTAAAAGTGATTATCGGCCGCCGTGTAGCTAAATAACAGCTTCCCAAGTAGAATCCCCCTCGTCGCACGCGCCGCGGCTTCGCCCGCACTGTTCCCGCTGTTTTCTCAACACCGGGGTGAGGCTCGCCGGGCGCTTAAACCACGGGCAATAAAACACAAATTGGACACCGCGTTAATGGCCGACTCGCAACTGCGCCTCAGGCGAGAGATTCGTCAACATATCCAGCGACAAACCCGTATTTTCAAACCCTCATCGACCCTGTTCGGCCTGGCCCTGCTGGCGGCGCTGCCGGCCTATGCCCAGCAGCCCGCCGGGCAGCAAAACCAGAGCCACAGCGGCTGGGACTGCCGGCCCAGCAGCGACGGCCAGGACTGGGACTGCCGTGAAATTCAGCGGCCGGGGCCGGATCGCCGCCGCGCCGCCGCGGCGGCAAAAGAGCCGGCCGCGCCGCAACCCCGGCGCCAGCGGCTGGACTGGGTAGCGCTGGAGCAGCTCAGCGAAGCCGAGCGGGCGGGCGTACCCAGCGGCTGCTGTGGCGCCTATATCGAGCCCCCGCGCGACGACGCCGAGGCCGGCATGAACCCGGCCGAGGCCCCCCTGCGCGCCTCGGCGGAGCGCGCAGAGGTGCTGCAGCAAACCACCACGATACTGGAGGGCAATGTCCATCTGCTACAGGGGCAGCGCCAGTTGAAGGCCGATCGCGCCACCCTCGACGACAGCACCAAGGTCGCCATCGTCGAGGGCAATATCGAGCTGCGCCAGCCGGGCCTGTTGATGACCGGCCGCCGCGCGGAAATACAGATGGCCGCAAACCGCGCCCGCCTCGAGCAGGCCGAGTTCGTGATCCACGAGGCCCGCGCCCGCGGCAGCGCCGCCATCCTCGAGCAGATTGACAACCGGCTGCTGGTGCTGGAGCAGGGTAATTTCACCCGCTGCGAACCCGACAGCGACGCCTGGCTGCTGCAGGGCAGTGACATCACTCTGGACAGTGAGCGCGAAGTCGGCAGCGGCAAACACGTGCGCCTCGAAATCGAGGGGGTGCCGATCTTCTATTCGCCCTACCTGGAATTTCCGCTCGGCGATACGCGCAAATCCGGCCTGCTGTTTCCCTACCTCAGCAGCAGCGACAGCGGCGGCGGCGGACTCAATTTCGGCATCCCCTATTACTTCAACCTGGCCCCCAACTACGACCTCACGCTGACACCGAGCTTTGTCGACGATCGCGGGGAAATGCTGGAGCTGGAGTTCCGCCATTTGTCGCGCAACTTCGAAACCGACCTGAACCTGGCTTTTCTCGGCAGCGACAAAGGCGGCGACGACCAGGACGATGAGGAGGCGCTGGAGGACGCCAGAATACGCTTTGAAAACGGTCTGATCAGCGAGCAGCGCCTGGCGGAGCTGGAACGCAAAGTGGGTGAATTCGAGGGCGAGGACCGCTGGCTGTTCAACCTCCACCAAAGCGGCGGCCTGGGCCGCCGCTGGAGCACACTGATAGACTTTACCCAGGTCAGCGACACCGACTATTTCCGCGATCTGGAAACAGCCAGTCTGACAGTTAACGCCACCACTCACCTGCGCCGCCTGGGGCAGTACAACTACCGCAGCGACAACTGGCTGTTCGGCGCTCGCGCCGAGGAGTTCCAGACCCTGTTCTCCGCCCGCAATGTGCAAAACCAGTATCGCCTCAGACCCGAACTCAGCGCTGCCGGCGAGTACCGGGCCGGCAACTGGCTGTTTAACCTGGACCATGAACTGGCGCGCTTTGACCACCCGGATGCGGATGCCGCGGCAGCCAGCGAGCGCGAGTTGATCGGCGACCGGGCGCGCCTCAACTACAAGGTAACCTGGGACAAGGAGTGGCTGTGGGGCTTCTTCAAACCCTCGGCGGCGGTCAAACACCTCGGCTACGACCTCGATGAGGACAAGTTTGACCAGCCGCTGGCGGAGGCCTCGCCGGAAGTCACCGTACCCCAGGGCAGCCTGGATATGGGCCTGATATTCGAGCGCGACGGCGACCTGTTCGGCAGCCCCTACCTGCAGACTTTCGAGCCGCGGCTGTTTTATTTTTACAGCGACTTCGAAGACCAGAGCGCCTTCGACCCCATCGACTTCGATACCGCCGAGCCCACCTTCACCTACAGCCAGCTGTTCCGCGACAGCCGCTTTACCGGCGGCGACCGTATCGACGACGCCAATCAGATGACCGTGGGCCTGACCAGCCGTTTTATCTCGCCGCAATCGGGCATCGAGCGCCTGAGCGTCAGCCTCGGGCAGATCTACTACTTCAAAGACCGCCGCGTCGCCCTGAGCGGTGCGCCGTCGGCCGACAGCAAGAGCGAGATAGCCGCCCGCGTCGCCGCGCAAATCGGCAGGCACTGGCGCTTCAACAGCGAATTGCTCTACGATGAGGAAACACAGCTGATGTCCCAGGGCAACTTTTCGCTGCAGTACCAGGACGATCAGTACCGCCTGTTCAATATCGGCCATCGCTTTCGCCGCCAGGCCGGCCGCATTGACCGCGATGATATTGACGGCGACGGCGATACCGATGAGCTGATCGACAACGACCTCGACCAGGCCGACGTATCGCTGCTGTGGCCGCTCTATCGCGACTGGAGCCTGATCGCCCGCTATAACAAGGATTTGACCCAGGACCGGGAACTGGAGAAGATAGCCGGTCTCGAATACAACAGCTGCTGCTACCGCGTGCGGGTGCTGTGGCGCCGCTGGATCGATAATGAGCTGATCGACGTGGTCGACGACTCCCTGCTGGAATTCGACGAGGGCGTGTTCTTCGAAGTGGTGTTCAAGGGCCTCGGCGGCACCGGCACCACGGTCAGTAGCGTATTGAGCGAAGGTATTCGCGGCTATGACCAGCGCGAATTGAATCTGCAGTAGCGCGGCCAGAACAACAATATGCCGGCCTGCAATATGGCGACAAATTAAGCGTGCCGGTGATTGAGTGTAACTGCGATTAACCGTACCTGTGATTAACTGTACCTGCGATTAAGTGTCCCTATGAATAGACTGATCAATGCAGCCGCCCGCCACCGGGCTTTCACCAGGGTGCTCGGCGCCCTGGTGCTGCTGTGCTGCCTGCCCGCCGGCGCCCAGACAGTGGTTCTGGACAAGGTCATCGCCATTGTCGATGACGATGTGGTCATGGCCAGTGAGCTGCAGCAACAGCTGGCAATCATCCAGAAGCGCATCGCCGCCCAGCAGACCCAGCTGCCGCCGGAGGATGTGCTGCGCTCGCAGGTGCTGGAGAAACTGATCGTCGACCGCCTGCAGTTGCAGATGGCCGACCGCGCCGGCGTGCGCATCAGCGACGCGGAAATCAACCAGGCCATCGGCCGCATGCAGCAGGCCAACCAGCTCACCGCGGAGCAGTTCGCCCAGCAGCTGCAGCTGGAGGGCATGACGCTTGCCGACCTGCGTCACCAGGTGCGCCGCGAAATGGTGATCAACCAGGTACAGCAGGGGCGGGTAAACCGCCGCATTCAGATCACCGAGCAGGAAATCGACAACTTTCTCAATTCCACCGAAGGCAAGTTCTGGACCTCACCCGACTACCAACTCGGCCATATTCTGATCGCCGTTGCCAGTGGCGGCAGCGATGACGAAACCGCCGCCGCCAGGACTAGGGCCGAGGCGCTGTTCGAGCAGCTGCAGCAGGGGGCGGATTTCCGCCAGTTGGCCATCGCCAATTCCGCCGGGCCGCAGGCCTTGCAGGGCGGCGACCTGGGCTGGCGCAAAACCGCGCAGTTGCCGGCGCTGTTCGCCGACGTGGTGCCGGCCTTACAGGTGGGCCAGGTCTCCGCGCCGTTTTCCAGCGATGCCGGCTTCCACCTGCTGAAACTGTACCAGCAGCGCGGCGGCGGCGAGCGCATGGTGGAACAGGCCAAGGTGCGCCATATTCTGATCAAGCCCTCCACCATCGTCAGCGAGGAACAGGCGCAGCAGCAGTTGCTGGATATCCGCCGGCAGATACTCGACGGCGCTTCATTTGAGGAAATGGCGCGCGAGCACTCCGAAGATATCGGCTCCATGCTCAGCGGCGGCGAACTGGGCTGGTCCACCCCCGGCCAGTTTGTGCCGACCTTCGAACAAACCATGCAGCAGACCGAGGCGGGCCAGATCAGCGAGCCCTTTCGCAGCCAGTTCGGCTGGCATATCCTCAAGGTCGACGAACGCCGCAACCAGGACATGACCGAAACCGTCATTCGCAACCAGGCCCGCAACCTGCTGCGCAAACGCCGCTTCGACGAAGAACTGCAAAACTGGCTGCGCGAAATCCGCAGCGAAGCCTATGTCGAACTCAAAGAAAACTAGTCACTGGCGACTGCTAACTAGAGACTGAATTGACTTACCGCATCGCACTGACACCGGGAGAACCGGCCGGCATCGGACCGGATCTGGCCATAGCGCTGGCCCAGCGCAGCAGCAGTATGGAGCTGGTCGCTGTCGCCGACCCGGCCTTACTGCAGGCGCGGGCGGCACTGCTGGGGCTGCCGCTGTCGCTGCGGCCGGTGGACTTCGAGCGGCCGCCGCGCCCGCAGCGGGCCGGTGAGCTGGCGGTGCAGCCGGTGACGGCGGCAGCGGCGGTGACGCCGGGCCGACTGGACGTCGCCAATGCCGGCTATGTCCTGTCGACGCTGGACTGCGCTGTCAGCGGTTGCCTGCAGGGGCGTTTTGCCGCCCTGGTAACCGGCCCGGTGCAGAAGAGTGTAGTCAGCGATGCCGGCTTCACCTTCAGCGGCCACACCGAATACCTGGCGCACAAGACCGCCACCCCCAAAGTCGTGATGATGCTGGCCACTGAGGGCCTGCGGGTGGCGCTGGCCACCACCCACCTGCCGCTGGCGGCCGTACCCGCCGCCATCACCGCCGCCGGCCTGACTGAGGTCATCCGTATCCTGCACAGTGACCTGCGTGCCAAATTCGCTATCGCGGCACCGCGGATACTGGTGTGCGGACTCAACCCCCACGCCGGTGAAGGCGGCCATCTGGGCCGCGAGGAGATCGACGTCATCGAGCCGGCACTGGCGCGGCTGCGCGCGGCAGGCATGGATCTGCGGGGACCGCTGCCAGCCGATACCCTGTTTACACCGAAATACCTGCAACAGGCCGACGCCGTACTGGCCATGTACCACGACCAGGGGCTGCCGGTACTCAAGCACAAGGGTTTTGGCGCAGCGGTCAATATCACCCTGGGCCTGCCGTTTATCCGCACTTCGGTGGACCACGGCACCGCCCTGGACCTGGCCGGCAGCGGCCGCGCCGACGCCGGCAGCCTGGAAACCGCCGTCCGCTACGCCGCCGCCATGCTCGGCGCCGGCGGGGAACGGCTGCCTTGAAACAGGCGCCGCCGCCGCGGGCGCGCAGGCGCTTTGGGCAGAATTTTCTGGTGGACCCGGGCATTGTCCAGCGTATCGTGCGCCATATCGCCCCGCGTGCGGATGACAGGCTGGTGGAAATCGGGCCCGGCCGCGGCGCGCTCACCGGCCCGCTGCTGGAGGCCTGCCCGAACCTGCAGGTGGTGGAGCTAGACCGCGACCTGGTGCCGCTGCTGCTGGCGCAGTTCGCCAGCTATCCGGCGTTCAAAATCCACCGCGGCGACGCCCTCAAGTTTGACTTCGCCCGCCTGCTGGCCGAGACTGCCGGCGGCGGGGTGCTGCGCATTGTCGGCAATCTGCCCTACAATATTTCCACGCCGCTGATATTCCACCTGCTGGGTTTTGGCCGGCAGATCGGCGACATGCACTTCATGCTGCAGAAGGAGGTAGTGCAGCGACTGTGCGCGCAGCCCGGCGAAAAAGCCTATGGCCGCCTCGGTGTTATGGTGCAATATCACTGCCGGGTGGAGAAGCTGTTTGCGGTGCCGCCACAGAGTTTTCGGCCGGCGCCGAAGGTGGATTCCGCCGTGGTGCGGCTGACGCCCCATGCAACACTGCCGCTGCCGGCCAGGGATGTGGCCACGCTCGAGCGCCTGGTAAACACGGCGTTTCAGCAACGGCGCAAGACCCTGCGTAATGCGCTGAAACAGCTGATGGCAGCCGAAAGTATCGAAAAACTGGGTATCGACGCCGGTATTCGGCCCGAAAACCTGACCTTGAAGGACTTTGTCAGCCTCAGTGACAGCCTCTCCGAGCATGCGCAAACACAGGGAATACAATGACGCCAAAGCCCGTTTATGCCTCGATCGCCGCCAGCGCCCCGGCGACCTTGGTGCCGGTATCCAACAGCGTGCTGAGCGCCTGTGGCAACTTACGCTGTCGGTGATCTCCAGGGTTGCCTCACGCCTCTGCGCTGCCTGCTCGGGGAGGTAAAGTTCAACCCGCGCAAAGACCGCCTGTGGCTGGCGGGCGATATCGTCAACCGCGGCCCCGAATCCCTCGATACCCTGCGCTATGTCTACAACCTGGGCGGGGCCGTTACCGCCGTGCTGGGTAACCACGACCTGCACCTGCTGGCGGTCGCCCACGGTTTTCGCCTGCCCGGGCGCGGCGATACGCTGTCGCACATCCTCACCGCGCCGGATCGCGAGCAGCTGCTGGCCTGGCTGCGGCAACAGCCCTTGATCCACCACGATCCACAGCTGGGATTTACCATGGTGCACGCCGGCATTCCGCCGCAGTGGAGCCTGAAAAAGGCGCTGAAACGCGCGGCGGAACTGCAGGAAGTCATCCGCGGCGACGATTTCTACGCCTTTCTGGCCACCATGTACGGCAACAGGCCCAGCTGCTGGGACAAGAGCCTGCAAGGGTTCGACCGCTGGCGAGTAATCACTAACTACTTTACCCGCATGCGTTTCTGCAATGCCGCCGGCAGGCTGGAGCTGGGCAACAAGTCGAGCCCCGCCAATGCGCCGCGCGGCTACCGGCCCTGGTACGCCCACCTGCAGCGCAAAACCCGCAGGCACAAGCTGATATTCGGTCACTGGGCGGCGCTGGAGGGCAATATCGACCTGCCCAACCTCTACCCGCTGGACACGGGCTGCGTATGGAAAGGCGGACTGACAATGTTGCGCCTGGAAGACGAAGCCTGGTTTACCTGCGACTGCGAGCCCTTCGTCTAAAAGTAAACCAGTCACTAATTACTAGTCTCTAGTAACTAGTGACTAGTAACTGTCATAACCCTCCGGGTTAGCGGATTGCCAGCGCCAGGCGTCTTTTACCATGCGCTCGAGATCGTATTCCGCGCGCCAGTCGAGTTCAGCCGCCGCCAGGGCGGGGTCGGCGAAACACTCGGCAATGTCCCCGGGCCTGCGCGCCACCACCTGGTAAGGCACCTTGCGGCCGCTGGCGACCTCGAAGGCCTCGACCACCTGCAGCACGCTGAAGCCCCGGCCGGTGCCCAGGTTATAGGTATGGCAACCGGCGGCGGCCCGCTGCAGCGCCTGCAGTGCTTTGACATGGCCGCGCGCCAGATCCACCACGTGGATATAGTCGCGCACGCCGGTGCCGTCGGCAGTGGGGTAGTCATCGCCAAATACCTGTAGGCGGGGCAGTTTTCCCACCGCCACCTGCGCCACGAAAGGCAGCAGGTTATTGGGAATACCCTGGGGATCTTCGCCGATCTGGCCGCTTTCGTGGGCGCCGATGGGGTTAAAGTAACGCAACAGGGTAATTTTCCAGTTGTTGTCGGGCGCCGCACTGAAGTCGCGCAATAGCTCTTCCACCATCAATTTGCTGCGGCCGTAGGGGTTGGTGGCAGAGGTGGGAAAGTTTTCGCGAATGGGGACACTGGCCGGATCGCCATATACCGTGGCCGAGGAGCTGAAAATCAGCTGCTGTGCGCCGAATTCCGCCATCACTTCACACAGCGCCACCGTGCCGCCGACATTGTTGTGGTAGTAGGCCAGGGGAATCTCAGCGGATTCACCCACGGCTTTCAAACCGGCAAAATGCAGCACCGCACTGATGTCGTGCCGGGCAAAAACACGGCGCAGGGCGTCACGATCGGTAACATCCACGGGATAGGACACAATGGCCTTGCCGGTTATGGCCTGCACGCGCTCGAGCGCCAGTGGTTTGCTGTTGCAAAAGTTATCCACAACCACCACCTCAAAGCCCGCCGCCGCCAACTCCACGCAGGTGTGACTGCCGATATAACCGGCACCTCCGGTTACCAGAACCACCATCGCCTTCTCCTCACCTTCTTTAGTCCTTGATCCTTAGTCCTTATACGCCGCTGTGGTGCAATTACGCTGCTGTGGCGCAATGCGCGCCGATTATCGGCTTTTAGCACAAATTCGCCTGAAAACAGTCACTATTATCGCACAGAATCCCGCTGCTAATGGCACCCATTATGCCGATAAAAAACTACCGGCTGCGCTGCTCAAATTCTGAACCGGGAGAATTTTTTATCAACCCTGGTCTTCATAAACTAAAATTGCGACTATGCTTATCAGTGGGTGTCGCGCGGCGCCGGCAGCACACCTTTGACAACACGGTTATTGTAAACAGTTGTTGTAAATTGATAGTGGTAACTCTATTGTGGTAACCCTGTGCAGTTGCAACTCTTTACGGTTAAAAGAGTCCCCGAGGTGACCCGGATCAGCAGTCAGACCGTATCATATTAGATGGTAACGGCAACATCGCCGGGTCGTGGGGGAACAAAGTCGGTTTCTTGAATCTAATCGGTAAAGGAGGCAAATCATGAGTATCTTCAGCCATTACCGCGAGCGCTACGAAACTACTCAGCAGGAAGAGATGACCATCCAGGAGTACCTGGACCTCTGCAAGGCAGACCCCAGCGTATATGCGACAGCGGCCGAGCGCATGCTGATGGCCATCGGCGAACCCGAACTTGTCGACACTTCCCGCGATTCGCGGCTCAGCCGCATCTTTTCCAACAAGATCATCAAGCGCTATTCCGCCTTCGACGACTTTTACGGCATGGAAGAGTGCATTGAGCAGATTGTGTCATTTTTCAAACACGCCGCTCAGGGTCTGGAGGAGAAGAAACAGATATTGTACCTGCTCGGCCCTGTGGGCGGGGGTAAGTCCTCACTAGCAGAAAAGCTAAAATCCCTGATGGAGCGCGAGCCGATCTACTGCATCAAGGGCTCACCGGTGTTCGAGTCGCCACTGGGCCTGTTTGACGCCGGCGAAGACGGCCATATCCTGGAGGAGGACTACGGCATTCCTGCGCGTTATGTCAAGCAGATCATGTCGCCCTGGGCGGTCAAGCGCCTGCATGAATATAACGGCGACATCAGTCAGTTTAAGGTGGTGAAGCTCTACCCCTCGGTGCTCGACCAGATCGGTATCACCAAAACCGAGCCCGGCGACGAAAACAACCAGGACATCTCCTCGCTGGTGGGCAAAGTGGATATCCGCCAGTTGGAGGACTTCCCGCAAAACGATCCGGACGCCTACAGCTTCTCCGGTGGCCTGTGCCGCTCCAACCAGGGCATCATGGAATTTGTGGAGATGTTCAAGGCCCCCATCAAGGTATTGCACCCGCTGCTCACCGCCACCCAGGAGGGCAACTACAACAGCACCGAGGGCCTCGGCGCCATCCCCTTCGAGGGCGTGATTCTGGCTCACTCCAACGAAGCCGAGTGGCAGACCTTTAAAAACAACAAGAATAACGAGGCCTTTATCGACCGGGTCTATATCGTCAAGGTGCCCTACTGCCTGCGGGTTTCGGAGGAAATCCGCATCTATGAAAAACTGCTGCAGAACAGCTCGCTGTGGCAGGCCCAGTGCGCACCCGACACGCTGAAAATGCTGGCGCAGTTCAGCATCCTCTCGCGCATCAAGGAGCCGGACAACTCCAATCTGTACTCGAAAATGCGCATTTACGACGGCGAAAACCTCAAGGATACCGATCCCAAGGCCAAGTCGATGCAGGAATATCGCGACGCCGCCGGTGTCGACGAGGGTATGACCGGCCTGTCGACCCGCTTCGCCTTCAAGATCCTGTCCAAAGTGTTTAACTTCGACCCCACCGAAATTGCCGCCAACCCGGTGCATCTGCTCTACGTACTGGAGCAGCAAATCGAGCAGGAACAGTTTCAGCCCGAATTACAGGAAAAATACCTGACATTTATCAAGGAATACCTGGCGCCGCGCTACGTGGAGTTTATCGGCAAGGAAATTCAAACCGCTTACCTCGAATCCTATGCCGAATACGGGCAGAATATCTTCGACCGCTATGTCACCTATGCCGACTTCTGGATTCAGGACCAGGAGTACCGCGACCCGGAGACCGGCGAAATCCTCGATCGCGCGGCCCTCAACGAAGAGCTGGAAAAAATCGAGAAGCCGGCCGGTATCAGCAACCCGAAGGATTTCCGCAACGAGGTGGTGAATTTTGTCCTGCGCGCCCGCGCCAACAACAATGGCAAAAACCCGGTGTGGAACAGCTACGAGAAGTTGCGCACGGTTATCGAGAAGAAAATGTTCTCCAATACCGAGGATCTGCTGCCGGTTATCTCCTTCAATGCCAAGGCCTCTGCTGATGACAAGAAAAAACATCAGGATTTCGTTGCCCGCATGACCGAGCGCGGCTATACCGAAAAACAGGTGCGACTGCTGTCGGAGTGGTATCTGCGGGTGAGGAAATCGCAGTAGCACCGGCTCCTTGAGGGGGGCTTACAGGGACAATTTATGAGCTATATTGTCGACCGACGCCTCAATGCCAAAAACAAAAGCGCTGTTAACCGGCAGCGCTTTTTGCGCCGCTATCGCCAGCATATCAAAAAGGCGGTGGCCGAGGCGGTCACCCGCCGCTCCATTACCGACATCGATAAAGGCGAGCAGATCAGCATACCCACCCGCGATATCAGCGAGCCCGTGTTTCACCACGGCCGCGGCGGCAGGGTCAATAATGTGCTGCCCGGCAACAAGGAGTTCGTGCAGGGCGACCGCATCCCCCGCCCGCCCGGCGGCGCAGGGGCCGGTGGCGGCGGCTCCGGTGCCAGCGACAGCGGCGAGGGTATGGACGACTTCGTCTTCCAGATCACCCAGGAGGAGTTTCTCGACTTCATGTTCGAGGACCTGGAACTGCCGAATATGGTCAAGCGCCAGCTGGCCGGCAACGAGGCCTTCAAAACGCGCCGCGCCGGTATTGCCAACGAAGGCAACCCGGGGCGCATCAATATTGTGCGCTCGCTGCGCGCCGCCAATGCCAGGCGCCTGGCGCTGACCGGCAGCAAGCGCCGCAAACTCAAGACCATCGATAAGGAAATCGAGGAACTCGAGGCGGTGGACCCGGTACTGCGCGACCACGCCAGGCTCGAGGCACTGCTGGCAGAGGCGGCACACCTGCGCGGGCGTATCAGCCGGGTGCCCTGGCTGGACGACTTCGACATCAAATACAACCTGCTGGTCAAGCAGCCCATTCCCCGCTCCAAGGCGGTGATGTTCTGTCTGATGGATGTGTCTGGCTCCATGAACCAGGCCACCAAGGATATGGCGAAACGCTTTTTTATCCTCCTGTATCTGTTTCTGCAACGCAATTACGAATACACCGAAGTGGTGTTCATCCGCCATCACACCAGCGCCAAAGAGGTCGATGAGCAGGAGTTTTTTTACTCCCGCGAAACCGGCGGCACCATCGTCTCCAGCGCGTTGAAGTTGATGAAGGAGATTCTGCAGGATCGCTACCCGCTGTCGGAATGGAACGTCTACGGCGCCCAGGCCTCCGACGGCGACAACTGGAACGACGATTCGAGCACCTGTTACAAGCTGCTGATGAACGATATCATGCCCAAGGTGCAGTATTATTCCTACATCGAAATTACCCCGCGCAACCACCAGGCACTGTGGGAGGAGTACGAGGGTGTACGCGAGGCCTATGCGGAGACTTTCGCCATGCAGCAGATTGTCGATGTGGGCGATATCTACCCGGTGTTCCGCTCACTGTTTCAGAAGAAATCCGTATGAGCCAGTCACCCGTGCCGAAAAAGCAGCGCAAGACCGCCGCAGAGCCGATTTCGACCACTTCGGAGTGGACCTTCGAACTGGTGGAGGAGTACGACCGTGAAATCGGCCGGCTGGCCGAGGAATTCGGGCTGGATACCTATCCCAACCAGATCGAGGTCATCAGTTCCGAGCAGATGATGGACGCCTACGCCTCGGTGGGCATGCCGCTCGGCTATAACCACTGGTCTTACGGCAAGCAGTTTCTCAATATCGAGCGCTCCTACAGCCGCGGGCAGATGGGCCTGGCCTACGAAATCGTCATCAACTCCAACCCCTGCATCGCCTACCTCATGGAAGAAAACACCATGACCATGCAGGCGCTGGTGATCGCCCATGCCTGCTACGGCCACAACTCCTTCTTCAAGGGCAATTACCTGTTCCGCACCTGGACCGACGCGGACTCCATTATCGACTACCTGCTGTTTGCCAAGAACTATATCTCCCGCTGCGAGGAGCGCCACGGCATCGACGAGGTGGAGGCCATCCTGGATTCCTGCCACGCGCTGATGAACTACGGCGTCGACCGCTACAAGCGCCCCTACCCGATATCCGCCGAGGAGGAGCGGCAGCGGCAGAAGGAGCGCGAGGAATACCTGCAGAAGCAAATCAACGACCTGTGGCGCACCATACCCAAGCCCGGCCAGGAGCAAGAGGACGACATCCACCAGCGTTTTCCCGAGGAGCCGCAGGAAAACCTGCTCTACTTCATCGAAAAAAATGCGCCGCTGCTGGAGCCCTGGCAGCGCGAGGTGGTGCGCATCGTGCGCAAGATCGCCCAGTACTTTTATCCCCAGCGCCAGACCCAGGTCATGAACGAAGGCTGGGCCTGCTTCTGGCACTACACCCTGCTCAACGAACTCTACGACCGCGGCCGCGTTACCGACGGCTTCATGCTGGAATTTCTCCAGTCCCACACCAGTGTCGTCTACCAGCCGCCCTACGACAGCCCCTACTACAACGGCATCAACCCCTATACACTGGGCTTCAATATGATGATGGACATACGCCGCATCTGCGAGCAGCCCAGCGAAGAGGACAGGCAGTGGTTTCCCGATATCGCCGGCAGCGACTGGCGCGAAACACTGCAGTTTGCCATGCGCAACTTCAAGGATGAGAGTTTCATTCTGCAGTTCCTGTCACCCAAGGTGATGCGCGACCTGAAGTTGTTCTGCATCGTCGATGACGACCGCAGAAAGGATATCGAGGTCACCGCCATCCACGATGAAAGCGGCTACCAGGCGGTCAGGGAGTCACTGGCCGGCCAGTACAATCTCGGCAATCGCGAGCCCAATATTCAGGCCTTCAGTGTCGATATCAGGGGCGACCGCTCACTGACCCTGCACCACCGCCAGCATTCGCGCAAGCCACTGGATGAATCCTGTGAAGAGGTATTGCGCCATCTGCACCGCCTGTGGGGCTTCGATATCCACCTGCACTCGTTGCAGGACGACGAAATCAAACAGAGCTTCCACTGCCCGCCGCGGGGCGGCAGCAAAGACAGCGACCTGGGTTAGTCAGGGCCTGTTGTCACTAACGGCAGGCGACCAGGTTATCGGGTGAGGCTCAGTCGGCAATCAGGCCCGCCACCTTCACCAGCAACTCATTATTATCAAAAGGTTTGGCAAGAATGTCATTGGCGCCGTTTTTCAGGGCCCGCTCCAGGCCCTCCCGGGTCTCCGCCGAAATCACCAGCACCTTCGACTGGGCGTGGTCCTCGTGCTCGCGAATGTATTTCAGCACCTGGTGACCGTCGATACCGGGCATCTTTAAATCCAGGGTAATCAGGCTCGGCCTCAGGCGCGACAGCAGGGTGCCGGCAACAAAGCCGTCCGCCGCCACCTCCACTTCATAGCCGGCACGCTTCAATACGCGGCGAATGGCCGCTGCCATCTCCGGCTGGTCCTCAATCACCAGTATGGTGCGGTTGGCGCCGGCCAGATCCATTGGCACCGGCATCTCGTTGTGGCGTAAAAAGGCCACGAAATCATCCACCCTGATGCGGTGGTCACCGCGCCCGGGTAATTTGTAGGCCTTCAGGCTGCCGCGTTCAATCCAGCGAATAATCGTGCGGAAGGTGACGCCACAATATTTTGCAGCCTCTCCCGTCGTCAGCACTTTCAATTCGCTAAGGTTTTGCATGCGCACCCTTGATTAGCCCCAAAAGCGATAAGTCCCCAATAGCCGGCCCGACCGGCACAAACGCCACAAATGCGGACCATAGCCTTAAGACTAGCGAATTTTTTACCTGACATAAATGACAATTGTTCCTATTGTGACATATATGCATACTCAATAGTTCTAAATGTCAGGATTGACAGGTTAGTCAATCGATGTACAATACGCATTATTGACAGGATGACGTGAACTACCCAATACAACGCTCGCGCGGCGAGCCTGCCCGCTCACATCCCACCTCGATCGAGGTAAGGCCGGCAGAAAAAAAACGGGTACAACGAACACCCTAAGACCCTTGGCCCCCACAGCTTTTCTTGGGGGCGTTTTTTTTATACCTTATGCCTTTCAGACTCTCCGGCTGACCATTCCGTATGTACGAAACTGCCAGGCCCCAGAGCATTCTGCTGGTGGACGATAACGACGTTAACCGGCAGCTGGTACGCCATATTCTCGCCGATAGCTACCCGCTGGTTTATGAGGCCGCCGACGGTAATGAGTGCTTGCGCGCCATGGAACAGCACGATGTCGACCTGGTGTTGCTGGATCTGAACATGCCGCAAAAATCCGGGTTTGAGGTGCTGATAGAGATGCAGGCGATGACCGGCAAGCGCAACCCGGCGGTCATCGTGGTTTCCGCCGACAGCGACCCCACCACCATCAGCCGCACCTTCCAACTCGGTGCGGCCGACTATGTGACCACTCCCTTCAACCGCTACGAGCTGCTCGCCCGGGTGCGCACCCACCTGGCGCTGCACAACCGCGAACAGGAACTGGAGGAGCGGGTGCAGGCGCGCACCGCAGAGCTGCTGGAATCGAACCGTCGCCTGCAGGAGACCCACGGCCAGCTGTTGCAGGCGGAAAAAATGGCCTCCCTCGGCCAGCTGGCCGCCGGCGTCGCCCACGAGATCAACAACCCGGTGGGCTATATCGGCTCGAATATGGACACGCTCGGCAATTACTTCAGCGATCTGCTGGCGCTTATCGAGGCTTACCAGCAGGTGGAGTCGAGCATTGGCGATATCGATCTGAAAGACAAACTGCAGGAACTGAAATGTGTGCTCAACCTGGATTTCCTCAAGGAGGATATCCCCCACCTGGTTGACGAGTCGCTGCAGGGCGTCGACCGGGTCAGGCAAATCGTCGCCGACCTGAAAGGCTTTTCCCACCCGCGGCAACAGCAGTGGCAACGGGTTAACCTGCACGATACGGTCAACAGCGCTCTGAATATCGTCCACGGCCAGCTCAAGTACAAGGCCGAAATCGTCCGCCAGTTCGGCGAGTTACCGGATATCGAATGCATTGCGCCACAGATCAATCAGGTGCTGGTCAACCTGCTGGTCAACGCCGGGCAGGCAATCGCAAAGCACGGCACCGTCACCATCGCCACCGGTACGGCAGACAGCCTGGAAAAGCCCGCCACCGGCGCGGTGTTTGTCAGTGTCAGCGACACCGGCATCGGTATGTCGGCGCAGACACAGATGAAAATTTTTGACCCGTTTTTTACCAGCAAGCCGGTCGGCGAAGGCACCGGCCTGGGCCTGTCGGTCTCCTACGGTATTGTGCAACACCACCGCGGCGAGATACGGGTCGACAGTACACCCGGCCGCGGCAGTTGCTTTACCCTAATTCTGCCGATCGACCAGCCCGGCCTACCGGCTGCGGTTAAGCCGGTCGCCTGAGGGCGTAAAACGTTGTGGTAAACATTGTGGTAAACGTCGTGGTAAACGTTGTGGTAAATGTTGTGGTTTCAGCGTCAATTCAGCGGCTCAAAAAGCGCTGACGCTTTTTTTGCATGCATCCGCACAAAGCCGACCACAGCTTTCAGGTTCAGCCCCTGATACAGCGCCAGCGACGATACCACGATAACCACACCCGCCAGCAGCTGCGCCGAGACCTGCTCGCCGGCGACAAACACGCCGATACACATCGCCGTCACCGGCGTAATCAATTGCGCCAGCGCAATCGTGTTCACCGACAGATGCCGCAGCATGTAAAAATACAGTGAAAACGCCAGTATGGAGCCGAATACCGACAGGTAGCCGATGCTCAATACCGTGCGCGCGCTCCACTGCTGCGGCCACGAGCCGTCCACCAGCCACCATGTCAACAGCAGGGCCGGCAGCGACATCAATAAAGTGCCATTGGTCTGGCGCAGGGGGTCGATATGCCCGCCGAGGCGCTTGAGCCAGACACTGCAGATCGCAAAAAACAGGCAGGAGCCGATCATACCCAACACCCCGTAGACCGCCATATCACCCAGTGCCAGCTGATCGAGATAGATGACCGCCAGCCCGATCAGCGCCGTGGCCAGCGCCGCTATGCGGCGCCAGTTAAACGGATTTTCCCCGAGAATCAGCACTGACATCAGGCCGGTGATAAAAGGCGACAGGCCCATTATCACCGCCATCAGTCCAGAGGAAATATGTTGTGCGCTCCAGTAGATCAGCGGCATATTGGGAAACACACCGATGGCGGCGACACTGTAGACCTTCCAATCGTTGCGATGGCAAAAAAGCCGGCGCCGCAATAACAACTGCAACAGCAGACCGAGCGCCAGCGCCGCGGCCATACGCAGGCTCAGCGCCGCCATAAAACTGATTTCGCCGCTGCTCCACTGCACCGCCAGCGGCGTGGTCGACCAGATGGCGATAACCGCTATATAGGCAATAATCACCGGCATCTTCATACCCTCTTGCATTCATTGACACGGCAAAAAACCGCAAGGGCCGCAGGTTGTTCACGCTGCGGCCCTTGCGGTTATGTCGTATTCGGGAGTCTAAATCTTGCTAACGACTTCGGGCACGCGGCACACAGGCACATACCAGGTGGCGGTCACCTGGCGATGGGCTGGCGCTTTGGCGGCGTGCATCGAAGCCATTTGAAATCAATCCGGAGAATAGAATTCTGTAAACACTTGCTTTAGAGTGTGAAGCAATCACCCGGTGGGGTCAATATGCAAGTGTATCTGGTCGGTGGCGCCGTGCGCGACAAACTGCTCGGCTATCCGGTTTCCGAGAGAGACTGGGTGGTGGTCGGCGCCACCCCGCAGCAACTGCTGGACCGGGGCTATAAAGCGGTGGGCAAGGACTTCCCGGTGTTCCTGCACCCCGACACGCGCGAGGAGTACGCACTGGCCCGCACCGAGCGCAAGACCGCCCCCGGCTACAAGGGTTTTCAGTGCTATGCCGCCGCCGATGTCACCCTGGAAGACGACCTGATTCGCCGCGATCTCACCATCAACGCCATGGCCGAGGATGCCGCCGGGCAACTGGTGGACCCATTCGGCGGCCGCGCCGATATCGAGGGCCGCTGGCTGCGGCATGTCTCACCGGCCTTTGCCGAAGATCCCGTGCGCATACTGCGGGTGGCCCGCTTTGCCGCCCGCTACCACCACCTGGGCTTTCGCCCGGCAGCCGAAACGGTCGCGCTGATGCGGCAGATGGTGGCGCGCGGCGAGGCCGATCACCTGGTGCCTGAACGGGTGTGGAAGGAGTTCAGCCGCGCCTTACAGGAGCGCCACCCGGAGGCTTTTATCGGCGTGCTGCAACAGTGCAGGGCCCTGGCGGCGGTCATGCCGGAGTTATACACATTGTTCGCCCCGCCGCGGCAGGCCGGCGCCCGGGCGCTCGAGGTTTTGCAGTGCGCCAGCGGGCTGAGCGGCGATAGCGCCGTGCGCTTCGCCGCCCTGGTGCACCGGCTGGCGCCGAACGGCGGCGAACTCGAGCCGCTCAGGCAGTTGTGCCGGCGCCTGGGCGTACCCAGGGAACACCGCGACCTGGCCCTGTGTGTCGCCGCCTACCGCCAACAGAGCCACAGCGCTTTGACATTGAACCCAACGACCCTGTTGCACGTATTAACGTCGCTGGATGCCTTCCGCCGCCCGCAGCGCTTCGCCAACTTCCTGCTCTGCTGTGAAGCCGATGCCCGCAGCACCGATCCGGCCCGGGCCGACTATCCGCAGGCGCAGTTGTTGCGCGCCGCGCTCGAGGCCTGCCTGGCGGTGCAGGCCGCCACCCTGGTAAAGCAGGGCTGGAAGGGCAAACAGCTGGGCGAGCAGTTGCAGCAGCGCCGTATCCAAGCCCTGCAGCAACTGCCGAAACCGTCAACGTCAGAGCCGCTGTAGAGGCTGAGGAGTACCATGAGCACAAACCACCCGGTCGCGGTCATTACCGGCGCCGCCAGGCGCATCGGCGCCAGAATCGCCACCACCCTGCACAGCGCCGACTTCAATATTGTGCTGCATTATCGAAATTCCGCAGCGCAGGCACAGCAGTTGGCCGCACAGCTGAATCAGCGCCGCCGCGACTCCGCCATCTGCGTGGCCGCAGACCTGGGGCAGCTGCAACAGCTGCAACAATTGGCCGAGCAGAGCCGGGCTCACTGGGGCAGAGTGGACGCGCTGATCAACAACGCTTCCAGCTTCTACCCCACGCCGATCGGCACGGCCTCCGAGCAGCAGTGGGACGACCTGTTGGGCAGCAACCTGAAAGCGCCGTTCTTTCTCAGTCAAATGCTGGCACCGGAGCTGGCGCGGCAGCGCGGCGCCATCATCAATATCGCCGATATCCACGCCAGCAAGCCGCTGGCCAGGCACACGGTCTATTGCATTGCCAAGGCCGGCAATATCATGCTGACCCAGTCGCTGGCCAAAGAGCTGGCTCCCGAGGTGCGCGTTAACGGCATCGCCCCCGGCGCCATTCTATGGCCGGAGCAGGCCGCCGAGCTGAGTGAGGACAGCAAGCGCAATATCCTCGAACAAATTCCCCTGTCGCGCGCCGGCGAGCCCCGGGACATTGCCGACACCGCGCTGTTTCTGTTGGCCCGGGCACCCTATGTGAGCGGGCAGATCATCGCCGTCGACGGCGGCAGATCGCTCAACTGATCGATGCTGCCCTAGCGTGAACCGGCAGCGCGGGAAAACTGCTGCCCGCGCCAGCTGAAATCCGCTACCCACAGCTGCTGGCGCCGCTTGTCGTAGGCCTCCCACATGGCGGCATAGGACAGTCCCAGCGCCGGGTGCAGGGTGTGCGGCGCTATCTCCGCCAGCGGCCACAGCACAAAAGCATTTTTGCCGATCTCGTCCCTGGGCAGCGCCACCTCATCGACCAGCCCCACCAGGTCGCCATAGGTGAGAATATCGATATCCAGGGTGCGGGCGCTGAACCTGGGCCCCTGGCGCCGGCGGCCGTTGTCGAATTCGATCCGCCGCAGCTGCGCCGCCAGCTCGCCCACACCGAGATCGGTATCCACACCCGCCACCAGATTGAAAAAGTTATCGCCGGCAAAGCCCACCGCCTCGCTTTCATATACCGAGGACAGGGTCAGCTCGCCGAAGGCCGCCGCCAGCGCATCGAGGCAGGCGGTGATATGCTGTTGCCGGTCGATATTGCTGCCGATACTGAGATACACGCGCGCCATAGCCGGGGCCCTACTGTGCGGCGGCGAGCGGCTTTTCGCCGCGCTCGATAACGATCCCCACATCCCGCGAGCCGCGCAGTGCGCCCGGCTTGCTCAGGCGCAGGCGCAGCCAGCTTACCCTGAACTCGCGGCGCACGATGGCGGCTATCTCTTCAGCCAGACTTTCCACCAATTGAAACTGGCTCTGCTGCACAAAAGCAATCAGCCGCTTGGCCACCGCCTTGTAATCGAGGGCGTACTGAATATCGTCAGTCTGCGCCGCCTGGCGGATATCCGCCGCCATTTCCAGGTCGAGGCTGACGGTCTGCTTCACCTCCCGCTCCCAGTCGAAAATGCCGATAACCGTTTCCACCTGTAAATCTCTGATATACACAATATCCATAGGGGCTGAATCCATAGGGGCTGATGCTTGCTAGTCGCTTGATTTCGCTGCCCGCTGCCCGGCGGCAGCGCCGAGCGCCGGCAGAGTATCCATCGGCCAGCGCGGCTTTACCTCGAGGCCGAGGGTATCGCTTTGCCCGGCAAGCAGGCGCTGGCAGCCGGCATAGGCAATCATGGCACCGTTATCGGTGCAAAACTCGTTGCGGGCATAGAACACCCGCGCCGATATTTTTTCCAGCGCCGCCTCGAGGACCTCCCGCAGGCGTTTGTTGGCCGACACCCCGCCGGCAATGATCAAGCGGTCGAGACCGGCCTGCTTCAGCGCCCGGCGGCACTTGATCGTCAGCGTCTGCACCACCGCCTCCTGAAAAGCATGGGCGATATCGGCGCAGGTCTGCGCGTCCGGCAGGCCGCCGGCGTGCGCGTGTTGCGCCACGGTATTGAGGGTGTAAGTCTTGAGGCCGCTGAAACTGAAGTCCAGCCCCGGCCGATCGGTCATCGGCCGCGGAAAGTCGAAGCGCCCGGCCACACCGCGCTCGGCCAGCCTGGCGATCTGCGGCCCGCCGGGATAGTCCAGGTCAAGCATCTTGGCGGCCTTGTCAAAGGCCTCGCCGGCGGCATCGTCCAGCGATTCGCCCATCATTTCATAGTCGCCGACGCCGGTCACCCGCACCAGTTGGGTGTGGCCTCCGGAGACCAATAGGGCCACAAAGGGAAAGGCCGGCGGCTGCGCCTCCAGCATCGGCGCCAGCAGGTGCCCCTCCATATGGTGCACGCCAATGGCCGGCACCCCGCCGGCATAGGCCAGTGCCCGCCCGGCGCAGGCGCCCACCATCAGCGCGCCGATCAGGCCGGGCCCGGCCGTATAGGCGACCCCGTCGATATCCGCCATCTTGCAGCCCGTCTGCTGCAATAGCCGCTGCAGCAGCGGCAGCAGCTTGCGCACATGATCGCGCGATGCCAGCTCCGGCACCACACCGCCGTATTCGGCGTGAGTTTTGACCTGGCTGTACAGGCAGTGGCCGAGCAGCCCGGCCTCGCTGTCATAAATCGCCAGGCCGGTCTCGTCGCAGGATGTCTCTATACCCAAAACGCGCATTTGGCTCTGATTACTCCGTTTTCCAACAGGTGTGAGGCGGCACTGCCGCCCCCCGCGCATGATAATCGAAAATACGCTGCGATAGCGCCCCGAATCGCGGAATTCGCACTTTTCCCGCGCCGGCGGCGCTTGCAGCGGCGAGCGTAAGTGTATAGAATTTGCGCCCCCTAGAGGAGTGGCAGAAGCCCCGGGCCGGTGAAGACCGCAGCGCTTCTGCAATGCATCAACCGCAATGCAATGCACCAACCGCAAAAGGTAATAGCATGCCTTCAGTGAAACTGAAAGAAAACGAGCCCTTTGATATCGCCCTGCGCCGGTTCAAGCGCTCCTGCGAAAAAGCCGGCGTCCTGGCCGAAGTGCGGCGGCGCGAGTTCTACGAAAAGCCGACATCCATCCGCAAGCGCAAGGCCGCTGCCGCGGTCAAGCGGCACGCGAAAAAGATGCAGCGCGAAACCCGCAAGTTCCAGCGCCTGTACTGATCACTTGCCGACCGGCGCAAACCCCGCTTTTACAGGTATAACACTGTGGCCGACGCCGAGCTGAAACAACGTATCTCCGCTGCCATGAAGGCGGCCATGCGCGCCAAGGACAAGCAGCGCCTGGGCGTCATTCGCCTGATCATGGCGGAATTCAAGCGCATTGAGGTCGACGAGCGCATCGACCTGGATGGGGCCCGCATTCTCGCCGTACTCGACAAAATGGTCAAACAGCGCCGCGACTCCGCGCGCCAGTACACCGAGGCCGGCCGGGATGACCTGGCCGCACAGGAAAACTTCGAAATCCATGTGATCCAGGAGTTTCTGCCCGCCGCCCTGAACGAGACCGAATTGCAGGCCATCATCACCGAGGCCATAGCCGCCAGCGGCGCCGCCGGCCCCCGCGACATGGGCAAAGTCATGGCCCTGATCAAACCCCGAGTCCAGGGCAGAGCCGACATGGGCGCAATCAGTAAATTAGTAAAAAAGTCACTGACTAGTGACTAGATTTTCGGCCTATATTCAGGCTGTCAAGGTTTTTTTGCTGTCAACTGCAGGCTGTAGCCTGTAAGCTCAATGGTTATGTCCGGTCTGATCCCCCAGCATTTTATCGATGATCTGCTCGAACGCGTCGATATCGTCGATGTCATCGACTCGCGAGTCAAACTGAAGAAGAGCGGCAAAAACTATAGCGCCTGCTGCCCTTTTCACGACGAGAAGACGCCCTCCTTTACCGTTAGCCCGGACAAGCAGTTCTATTACTGCTTCGGCTGCGGAGCGAGCGGCAATGCCATCGGTTTCGTGATCGACTACGAGCGCCTGAGCTTTCCCGAGGCGGTCGAGAGCCTGGCCAGACTCTGCGGCCTCGATGTGCCCCGCGAGGCCGGGGAGAGGCCGGCTGAGGACAGCGAGCGGAAAAAGCTCTACCAGTTGCTGGCCCGGGCCGATCAATACTACCGCCTGCAACTGCGGCGCCACACCAACCGCGCCGAGCCGGTCAATTATCTCAAGCAGCGCGGCCTCAGCGGCGAAATCGCCCGCGATTTCGCCATCGGCTATGCCCCACCGGGCTGGGACAACCTGCTGCGGGAACTGGGTGGCGAGGCGCAAGCCAAACGCCTGCTGGTCACCGGCGGCATGCTGGTGGAGCGCCCCGAGGACAACAAGTGCTACGACCGCTTCCGCCACCGCATCATGTTTCCAATTCACGATACCCGCGGCCGGGTAATCGGCTTTGGCGGCCGGGTGCTGGGCAATGACAAGCCCAAGTATCTGAACTCACCGGAAACACCGGTGTTTCACAAGGGCCGGGAACTCTACGGCCTCTACCAGGCCCGCCAGGCCTATCGCCAGCTGCCCAGGCTGCTGGTGGTGGAAGGCTATATGGATGTGGTGGCCCTGGCTCAGTTCGGCATCCGCTACGGCGTTGCCACACTGGGCACGGCCTGCGGCGAGGAACACCTGACACGGGCGTTTAAATGCACCACCGAGGTTGTCTTCTGCTTCGACGGCGACAGCGCCGGCCGCAGTGCCGCGCGGCGCGCCCTGGAGAGTGCACTGCCGACCATGGAGGACGGCCGCCAGGTCAAGTTCCTGTTCCTGCCGGAAGGCGAAGACCCCGACACCCTGGTGCGCCAGGTGGGGGCGGAAAAATTCACCCGCCTGATAGAAAATGCGGTACCGCTGGAGGAATTTCTGTTCGATGCCGTTGCCGAGGGGCTGGATACCCAATCGATGGAGGGTCGCGCCCGCCTCAGCAAGCTGGCCGCGCCGCTGCTGGACCGCCTGCCGAAGGGCGTATTTCGCGAGCTGATGTTCAACAGCCTGGCCGGGCGCACCGGCTTGAACACCGATACCCTGCTGGAACTGGTGGAGCCGGGCGCCGATATCGCCGAACAGCTGCAACGCGGCATCGGCACGCCGCCACCCGCCCCTGAGGGCCGGCAGCACAGCCCGGCCGACAGCGCTGCCGGCGACAAAGCCGCCGGCAGCGCCTCGATGCAGGGTCCGCTGCGCCGCCCGGCGCGCCAGCGCGGTGAGCGCCGGCTGCAATTGCCGGCACAGAAGCTGGCCAGCGCGCTGTTGTTACAGCATCCGCAGCTGGCGCGGGAAGTCGGGGAACCGGCGGTCTACCTCGAGGCCGATGACGAGGATCTGCAGCTGTTCGGAGAACTGACCCAACTGCTACTGCAGCGCCCCAACTACACCATCAGCCGCATTCTCGGCTACTGGCGCGCCACCTACGGCGCCGCGGCCACCGAGGAGCTGGCGCGCCTGGCCGCCAATCAAATGCTGGTCAGTGCAGCACAGCTGCGTCACTTTGACCCCAAAAAGGAATTTAACGACAGCCTGGCCAGAATTGCGCAGCAGCTGGAGAGCAAACACCAGCAGCTGTTACTGGAAAAAGTCAAAACCAGCGCCTTTAATAACCTCAGCAGCGACGATAAACGCCGCATGCAGGAGCTGCTGACCAGGCGCTCAAAACAGGCGAAGTAATCTGCTAATAAGGGCCTCTAAGTGGGTTGAATTCCTAGAATAAAACGCAATATATGCGCTATAATCGCCCGTTTTCCGTTTATCACCGATCACCCTATACCGACAGGACCGCGAATGCCCGAAAACAACGTCCAGCAACAGTCCCGCATCAAAGAGTTAATCGCCCGTGGCAGGGAGCAGGGCTACCTGACTTATGCTGAGGTTAACGACCATTTGCCGGAGGACATCTCAGATCCCGACCAGGTCGAAGATATCATCCAGATGATCAACGATATGGGTATTCAGGTGTATGAAGCGGCGCCGGATGCCGATACCCTGCTGATGACCGACAACGATGCCTCGGCCGACGAAATCGCCGCCGCCGAGGCCGCCGCCGCACTGGCCGCGGTGGAGACCGAGGCCGGGCGCACCACCGACCCCGTGCGTATGTACATGCGCGAAATGGGCACCGTGGAGCTGCTGACCCGCGAAGGTGAAATCGCCATTGCCAAACGCATAGAGGAAGGCGTGCGCGAGCTGATGCATGCACTGGCCTTCTGGCCCGGTGTCGTCAAGGGCGTGATCGAGGAGTACGAACTGGTCGAAAAAGAGGAGCGCCGCCTGCCCGACGTCATCAGCGGCTGGCTCGACCCCTCCGACGATGTGCCCTCTCCGGTGGTGGTGGCGCCGGTTCAGGACGCTGGCGACGACGATGACGATGATGAGGAGTCCTCCAACGGTGTCGACCCGGAAGAAGCCAGGCAGCGCTTCGACGAGCTGAAAAAGCAACAGCTGAAAACGGAGAAAGCGCTGGCCAGGCACAATCGCGACAGCAAGCAGGCCGGCAAGGAGCTGGAAGCCCTGGGCGAACTGTTCAAATACTTCAAACTGCCCCCGCGCCAGTTCGACCCGCTGTATATCTATGTGCGCGGTGTGCTGGACCGCGTACGCCTGGAGGAGCGCGCGATTATGGCGCTGTGCGTACGCCAGGCGAAAATGCCGCGCAAGACCTTTATCAAGGAGTTTCCCGGCAACGAAATCAACGAGGACTGGATTCCCGACATCATCCGCAAAAAGCGCGACTACTCCGAAGCTCTGCGCCCGGTCGTGGACGATGTCATCCGCTCGCAGCGCAAACTGCAGCAGATCGAGGAAGAGAGCGGACTGGAGCTGTCCGCCATCAAGGAGATCAACCGCCGCATGTCCATCGGCGAGGCGCGCGCGCGCCGCGCCAAGAAGGAGATGGTCGAGGCCAACCTGCGCCTGGTGATCTCCATCGCCAAGAAATACACCAACCGTGGCCTGCAGTTTCTCGACCTGATCCAGGAGGGCAATATCGGCCTGATGAAAGCGGTGGATAAATTCGAATACCGCCGCGGCTACAAGTTTTCCACCTACGCCACCTGGTGGATACGCCAGGCCATTACCCGCTCCATTGCCGACCAGGCGCGCACCATCCGCATCCCGGTGCATATGATTGAGACCATCAACAAGCTCAACCGCGTATCGCGGCAGATGCTGCAGGAGATGGGCCGCGAGCCGACACCGGAAGAGCTGGGCGAACGCATGGAAATGCCGGAAGACAAGGTGCGCAAGGTGCTGAAAATCGCCAAGGAGCCGATCTCCATGGAAACCCCCATCGGCGACGACGAAGATTCGCATCTGGGCGACTTCATCGAGGACGGCACCATCGTCTCACCGGTGGATTCCGCCACCGGCGAGGGCCTGACCGAGTCGACCCGCGAAGTACTGGCAGGCCTGACTGCACGCGAAGCCAAGGTATTGCGCATGCGTTTCGGCATCGATATGAATACCGATCACACGCTGGAGGAGGTCGGCAAGCAGTTCGATGTCACCCGCGAACGCATCCGCCAGATCGAGGCCAAAGCACTGCGAAAACTGCGCCACCCCTCGCGCTCGGACCATCTGCGCAGTTTTCTGGACGAATGATATAAGCCCTATAATCACTGGCCAGGTATTTTGCAGCGCCTTATAATGCGCGGTACGGTAAAAATTTTGGGCCCATAGCTCAGTTGGTTAGAGCGCTCGACTCATAATCGATCGGTCGCAGGTTCAAGTCCTGCTGGGCCCACCATCTAAAGGACCGGTATAAAAGACCGTTAAAGGACGGCTAAAGAACGGCTAAAGGACCGCGAGCATTAAATGTGTCGCGGTTTTTCATTTAGGGGCCAGCGTTACAGGCAGATTTTGCAACAGGGAATAGACAACTGATTCGCATACAGCGCATATGCTGAGATAATCGGGACTTCGATCCGGCTGAATTGATGGAATGACAATTAGTGACCTACCAAATAATTACAGATTATCAGATCGAAAAACGCAACTACTGGATTCAAGAGATTAACCGCCTAAGCGGGAACTTTGGCGTAGACTCGGCAAAAGTTGAAGCCGAGCTGAAAGAAGAAATAGAATCTGACGGCATTGAGTCGATAGTGGGCCATCTGCGCCTTTGCGGGGCGATCCCCGAGTCTTATGGACATGATACCAGCGAGGAGAAACTCTACTCCAAGTATACTGACGTTGTTATACACGAAGCATTTTCCGCCATAGGGCTGCAAAGCAAGGTAATAAAAAAAAGAGCGAATACAGCCGACGTTGAATGTGTCGCCGCCGACTATAGCTTTGTCGCAGATGCCAAGGCATTCCGCCTGAGCCGCACAGCAAAAAACCAGAAAGATTTCAAAGTTCAGGCCATGGACAACTGGAAACATGGCAGGCCCTATGCCATGGTGGTTTGCCCCGTCTACCAGCTCCCATGCAAAAAAAGTCAGATTTATGAGCAAGCCGCCAGCCGATGCGTTTGCCTGGGAACCTACTCTCATCTGGCAGTGCTCGTGCGGTATGCACAGGCAACCTGTCCGGGCAATGCGGAGGAGTTATTGCACCGAATTTTCATCTCGGTGAAAAACATGACCCCAGCGGAAGAAGCGCACGCTTATTGGCGCACGCTCAATAAAACCGTAACCGAGTACGATCCGACAATCTCCGATATCTGGAGGGAAGAAATAATTGCCTCGGCCGAGTCAGTCGAGATTTCCAGAAAAGAGGCCTTGAGCTACTTCAGCTCGGAAGAGGGAAGGTTTATGCGTCTATCTAAAGAAGATGCCATCGCCGAGATTCTTAAGTCGAGCAACCTGGATGGAAAAAGGAAGACCGCACAGGGTGTAAAAGACAATCGGCTGCTTAGCGTTATATAAGCACATGAATAAAACGTTTTTAAACAAAATCACTGAAGCGGACTGTATTGAGAAAATCCCGAAGCTGGATAATGACAGCTTAGACCTGCTGCTTTCAGATATCCCTTATGGAATAAGCCTGGACGACTGGGATGTTTTGCATGGCAACACCAATTCCGCGCTACTCGGCAGCTCGCCCGCACAGCAGGGAAAATCGGGATTTAAAAGGCGAGGCAAGCCCATTAACGGCTGGTCGCAGTCCGATCGAAACATAGGGATCGAATACCAGAAATGGTGCCAGCAGTGGGCATCTCTCGTATACCCTAAAATGAAGCCGGGTTCTTTTGCGTTTGTATTCGGGGCGAGGCGTACGATCCACCGAGTCATCAACGCATTTGAAGACACCGGGTTTCTCTTAAAGGATCTACTCGCATGGAAAAAAGGATCTGCTCACCACCGGGCGCAGAGAGTGAGTATTGTCATGGAAAGAAGAGGGCTGGAAAGTGAGGCCCGGAAATGGGAGGGTTGGCGGCTTGGTAACCTTGCCCCCATATGGGAACCCATAGCCTGGTTTATGAAACCCTATACGATCGGCGGCACCATAACCGACAACATTTTAGCGCATGAAGTCGGCGCTCTGAATATTGGCGCCTGCCAGGTAAACGGCGTGAGCCCGACCAACCTGCTGGAATTCAGCTTCCAGCGAAGTGAGGGCCGCCTGCACGAAGCGCAAAAGCCTGTTGAATTAATAAAATACCTAATCAAGCTGACCACAAGGGAAAACCAGATCGTACTCGACCCGTTTATGGGCAGCGGTACAACCGCCGTCGCCGCCAGGGCATTGAAAAGAAATTTCATCGGCTTCGAATCCCATAAAGAGTATTGCAAGCTGGCAAACAAGCGGGCCAAAGCCTCGCCTTCTGCGACGAAATCAAAGCCGGCCAAAAAAAGTCAAAAGTCTCTGTTCTGATTGGCCGCCGGCACGCTGCCAATGCCGGCTGCTACTCAAGCTCGATGATATTTTCCGGATCAAAGGCCGGAATCATCCCGCCCTCCTGCGGATAGCCCAACTGGTTGCTGAGCAAACGGGTAGTGCCGATTGTCAGGCTGTCCGACCAGTGGTTGTGCCCGTACAACCAGAGCGCGGGCCTGAAGGTTTCGATCAGCGTCTCGCAATCCGCCTGAAAGTAAGCCGTCAGCGGGCCCTCGGCAATAGCCTGGTGGCGGGCGGCGCGGCTGGGCGGGAAATGGGTGACGACAACTGTTTTATCGCCGTGGCCGAGGGCCAGTTGTGCCTGCAGCCAGCCATGGCTGTGGGTAAATTTCGCCATGGCATCCTGCGGCGTAAAGGGCTTTGAGCCGTCGCCGGTGCGGATCAGGGAAAAATCGCCGATGGCATAGCGCGCCATCTCCATAGCCAAAGCGGACATATCCGTGCCCAGGCAGTCAAAGCCCGACCACAGCGTACAGCCGAGAAAACGGTAACCCGCTATATTCACGGCGTCATTTTCGAGGAAGAAAACCTGTGAACTTGCCGCACAGGCTTCGCGGTAGCGGTCGATCTGGCGATCGATACACTGGCGGTAAAATTCGTGATTGCCCGCCACCCAGACGATATAGGCCTCGGGCAAGGCAGCGGCAACACGGAATACCGCATCCAAGGCGCCCTGGCCTACACCGATATCGCCCGCCAGCACCATGACATCGCAGGCGGCCGGCAGTGGCGGCATCCAGCCGGGCTCATCCCGATGGAATTCAAAATGCAGGTCCGAGGCAACGGCAATACTCAGCATAGTCGGCTATTCTCTTCTACACGCTGTGCTATCATCGCACATTTGCGGCGTATAAAGTCTGACGCGTGGCGGTCCTCAACCGATATCGGCGCGGCAATGCACGGCAGTTCTCGAAAAGCGCCAACACGATGTGAGGGTAACATGAAGCTTTCCGCCTTCGGTGAGAAATTTGCCGGTGACTCCGGCATTGTGGAATTGATGGACGATCTGGGTTCGGCATTAAATGACAACCCCGATATGATTTTTATGGGCGGCGGCAACCCGGGCCATCTGCCCGAGGTGGAAGCTGTTTTCCAACAGCGCCTGGCCGATATCCTCGCCGACCCGCAGCAGCGTCACAGCCTGCTCGGCATCTATCAGTCACCCCAGGGGGACAAGGTATTTCGCAGCGAACTGGCAGCCTTTCTCAAGCGGCAGTTCGGCTGGCAACTCAGTGCCGCCAATATCGCCGTCTCCAACGGCAGCCAGTCCGCCTTCTTCGTGCTCTACAATATGTTTGCCGGTATCACCCGCGACGGCGGGCAGCGCCGCATCCACCTGCCGCTGGCGCCCGAGTATATCGGCTACGGTGATATCGGCCTCAGCGATAATTTTTTTACCGCCACGCGCCCCACCATAGAGGCTCTGGATGATCATCTGTTTAAATACCGCGTGGATTTTTCCAGACTTTCGCTGGGCGATACCGCCGCTGCCATCTGTGTATCGCGTCCGACCAATCCCACCGGCAACGTATTGACCGACGACGAGATCGAACAGCTGGATGCAATGGCAAAGGCGGCCGGTATTCCGCTGATTATCGACGGTGCTTACGGTCTTCCCTTTCCCAATATCCTCTTCAGCGATGCCCGCCCGCACTGGAACAACAACACCATTCTGGCACTGAGCCTGTCGAAACTCGGCCTGCCGGGCGCGCGCACCGGCATGGTTGTGGCCGACGAAGAGACTATCCGCGCCTTTACCAATGCCAATACCATCGTCAGCCTGGCCTGCGGCAACCTGGGCCCGGCCATCGCTAAAGCGCTGTTTAAAAGCGGTGATATTCTGTCGCTGACGCGAGAGCACATCACGCCTTTTTACCGCCGGCGTTCACAGCAGACGGTGCAGTGGTTTCGCGACAGCCTCGGCGATCTGCCCTATCGTATCCACAAGCCCGAGGGCGCCATCTTCCTATGGCTCTGGTTCGAAGATCTGCCTGTCTCCAGCCAGATGCTCTACCAGCGGCTCAAACGGCGCGGGGTATTGGTGGTACCGGGGCATAATTTTTTCATCGGCATGGATGACGACTGGGCACACAAGCACGAATGTATTCGCGTTTCCTATGCGCAGGACGCCGGGATGGTCGAGCGGGGTGTGAAGATTATAGCCGAGGAGGTGGCCCGGGCCTACGCACAGGGCTGAGCCGGATTACAGTCGGGCCGGATACCTACTGATTATGAGTCAGTTGCTCTAACCAAATGAGCTACAAAGTTCCCCTCCAAGCGTCTTGTACGGATTGGTACACGGCGCATCAGTGATGCCCATGCCAGCCCGGCATACGGAACCGGTACCGCTAACCCGCCAACAACAGCTCAAAGCCTGTCGCGCCATGTCCAACCTTACGATCTGGCGCTAATTTTCTGAAAATTGATGCCATCGACCGAACGGTAGCCCCTGGCCTCCAGCAAACCGCCCATCGCCAGCCGCCTGCTGCGGTTGGGGCTTACCAGCACCACCCAGCGCGGGGTCAGATTGTTTTGCAGAGACCAGTGCAGCGTATCCGTTCCCGTCTCCCGGCCCAGCAGCTGATGATCGATATACAACATCGACACGGCGTTTTCCTTCAATACCCGCTTGCCGTCACGCGCCGTCGGGCAAAACCGGTCGACGGCATAGGCAAGCGTATTGCCGATAAGCACTCGCATGGTTTCCTCCTGCGGCGGCGCTACACGCCGCCCATCACTCACTTTTCCCAGGCACATCCCCTGTGCAATCACCTCCCTGATGCGACAATAAAAAAGCCCCGGTTGGGGTTGCCAGCCGGGGCTCTGCGGATCACTGCTTCCCGGTCGGCAGCAGCCTCCCGGGTCAACGGAAAACTACTTCATTATCTGTTCACTTCGCACACCGGCGCCGCGGGGCGGTATCCCTGGACGCGCACCGGCTGCCCAGGCGGGCGGCACGGTATCGTCGCGGCCGTTGTACAATGCCGGGCTCGCAATATCTGTCGTGCGGGTCGCATACAACCCATCAATAGTTCAACCTGCTTACTGCCATCACGGCTCCCATAAAAAAACCCGGTAGGTATACACCTTCCGGGTTTTGGTAGACAACCTGGAAGGCGTTTGCGCCTCCCAGATGGAAAGACACAATCAGTCAATTAATGCTTTTTCAACCAGACCTTCTTTACCGACAAGACCGAAATCCACATTTGTGGAAGCATAATCTTGCAATGCAAATATCTGCACAGGTACTGGCGAAGAAGCATGTAGTCTGTTGTACTGCATTTGAACCATGGTCAAAAAAGTCGAGTCAATAAAGTCAAGAAATTAATTTTGACGCAATGATAGTGCTTACCGCGTCAAAGTCAACGATTTTATTTCGCTGAATCTATATTCGCCTGATAAAAACTTTTGCTAATTCTGCTGAGCTTGGTGACGCGACGGGCGATATGTGCCGTGCTTAAGCTCTTGGAAGGAAAGGGTCACTGTTCTCGATCGGAGTCTATCGAGACACGGCACAGTTCCAGTTTGTGGCACCCTCTGGCAGGGGTCGGAGTCGAATGGCACTGGTTTTAAGAAACAACGGTGGTGGCCGACCCGGCCCTAACCCGGTCAGGGTCTGGGGTTCGAGACCCGGCGTAGATACGTCCATGTAGCCTTCACGCCAGCATCCCTGCTGGCGAGAGTCTCGAACCCCAGACCCTGACCGGGTTAGGGCCTACCACCGCAGTTCCAACAACATCTGTTGAGAACACTGAAGGCAGATCCGTCTCTGGGTAGGACTTTCAGAAACTCTCACCAGCAGGGATGCTGATGAGTGAGAAGTCTACGGGGGTTGAGCGGGAAAAAGCGAGGCACCGCTTTGCTTAAGTAAGCGCCATTCGGGTCGGATAATTACTGGAAAAATACCGGCTGAGTTTCGACGCTATCAAGTGACAGCGCAGGCGGTCTCAGCGCCGGTAGGAAATCTCTATGAAGCTGCGGGTATCCTTGGGCGTCAACCCGGGTTGCCCCTGATCGGCGCGAATCAGCACATGGGGAGTGGAGTAGTACTCCTGCATATGCGAGAGAATGCCGAAGCGCTCCGGCATGGTTTCCATCAGAATATGCTCGCCACCCTCGAGCTGCTTGTAATGGAAATCCGGCAATTGCTGCCGGTAAAACGCCAGCACCTGTTCCGGCGTATCCGAGGAAACAAAAGTGGCGGCCGGCAACTGGCCGCCCCAGTCACCCAGACCCATATCCATGGCATGGGCCATAATCTGGCTGTTTTCATATACCGGCAGGGTAATCTGCTGCAGGCTTGCGCGGCCGGCCTCACTGAGGCGGCGCATCGTCATCACCAGTTCCTGCTGATGGCCATCCATTTTCGCCTCAGCCAGCACCAGCAGCCGCCGGCGCTGCGCCTCAGAGAGTTCGGCGTCGGCCGAAACCGCCAGGATGGCATCCATCTCGCGCTGGTACTCGTCCCTGTTGATCTCTGCCAACTGATCCTCGAGTCGATACTGCTGTTCCTCCAGCGCGGCAATACGCCTGTCGAGTGATTCCAGCTGGCGCATCTCCGCTGCCGACAGGGTACGCTTCTCATTGAGCAGGCCGTACTCACTGCGCAGGCTCTGCACCTGCCGCTCCAGTACCCCCGCCTGTTCCATCAGCTTTTCCTCCGGGCTCCTGCAGGCCTCGGCCTGTGCCCGGGTGCGCGCCAGGCGCTGCAGCATGCCCGGCTCGACGCAGTCCTCGAAAGCACTGGCAAAGTCCACAGCGCGCCTGACCTGCTGATCGCGATAACAGAGATCGACCGTGCGGCGATAACTGTCGAAATACTTCTCCGGCGACACGCCGAGGCACGCCGCCGTGCCGGAAAACTCCTCGCTTTGCTGCGCCATCGCCACCATCATCTCGATAGCGGCCCTGGAGGGCACTTCAGCGGCAGCGGGTACACTCAGTAAAGCCGTCAACAGCAGCGCTAACTTGTTCATGGGCAGATAACTTCCTCGACTCGACAGAGCGGCTCCCGCAACCATCACCTGAGCCAACCCGGCACCTGGGAGAATTTGGTTATAAGAACGCGGAAATTATAAGAAATATGAATTTACAGGAGTGTGAATCTGCTCACAATAAAGCGGCCGCCCGGCGGTTTATGGCTTGTCGACCCGCACATTCATCTTGCGCGAGCGCTGCTTCCACAGCCGGCGCGCCAGTTTCTGCATGTCCTTGGTCTTGTCGCCTTCATCGACAATCTCCAGGCCCAGCAGGGTCTCGAGCACATCCTCAAGCGTCAGAATGCCTTCCACACCGCCGTATTCATCCACTACCAGCATAATATGGGCGTGGCGGCGCAGAAATTCCTCGAACGCGCGGGACAGGGAAATAGAAGAGGAGATGGCATTCAGCTCGCGCCGGTACGTTTTCACTGCCTGCGCACTGCCCTGATTGGCGCGGGCCTCCAGCAGGTCGCTGCGCAATACAAAGCCGGTCACCTTCTCGGGGTCATCGGCGTAAATGGGGATGCGGGAAAAGCGCGAGTTCTTGTGATTGGAGAAAACCTCGGCAACCCGGGTATCCTCCGGCAGGGAAAACACGACTGTTCTCGGGGTCATGGCATCCTTAACCCGGGTTTCGCGCAGGCGCAGCAGGTTTTTCAATACCTCCGACTCCTGCTGCGCCAGCTGCCCCTCATCGGCGCTGAGCTCGGCCATGGCGGCGAATTCATGGCGGCTGAAACCCTTCAGAGTCGGCTCGTTGGCCAGGCCGCGGGTAAGCCTTTTGGACAGTTTGACGAAGGGGTAGAGAGCGAAGATCAGATACTTCAGTACATAGGCCGTCGCCGGCGCCAGCCGGCGCCAGTAGTGGGCTCCCAGGGTCTTGGGGATAATTTCGGAAAATACCAGGATCAGCAGGGTCAAAACGGCCGACGTGATGCCGATATAACCACTGCCGAAGACCACTGCCGACTGCGCCCCCACACCGGCCGCGCCAACCGTGTGAGCAATGGTATTGAGGGTGAGAATGGCGGCCAGCGGACTGTGGATATCGTCTTTGAGCTGGCGCAGCAGGCGCCCGGAGGGCTTGCCGTTCTTCTCCAGCAGGGCGATATGGGGTGTTGTCACGCTCAACAATACCGCCTCGGCAATCGAACAGAGAAAGGAAAAGCCGATGGCAACGAACAGATAGGTAAACAGCAGCAGCATGGTATCGGGCAGGCAAAAGCCCATTCAAGCAAATCCCGGCGTCAGTGTACAGAGGCGCGGCCGCGCCGCGGGCCCGCAGCCAGTTGGCCGCGGTTTGCATCTACTGTAACCTCTCTGCTGGATTTTCACCCCCAAGGCGAACGAGACACGGGCTTCTATGGAACACAATATTGTCACCCACGCGGTCTACTATCTGCTGGCAGCCGTTATTGCCGTACCCCTGTTTCGGAAAATCGGCCTGGGGGCCATCCTCGGCTACCTGGCCGCCGGCATCACCCTGGGGCCGTCGGTCAGCGGGCTTGTCCACGACCCGGAACATGTGCTGCACTTTGCCGAGTTCGGCGTGGTAATGCTGCTGTTTGTCATCGGCCTGGAACTGGCGCCGGACAAACTCTGGCAGATGCGCAGCCAGATTCTGGTCACCGGCGGCTCGCAGTTGCTGATCAGTGCCGCGCTGATCGCGCTGGTGCTCTACGCCGCCGGGCTCGCGCCCCATCTCGCCCTGATTATCGGCCTGACCCTGGGGCTCTCCTCTACCGCCTTTGCCGTGCAATTGATGGCCGACCAGGGTGTGCTCGCCACCGCCATGGGCCGGCAGGGCTTTGCCATTCTGCTGCTGCAGGATCTGGCGGTGATTCCCCTGCTGCTATTTGTCGAATCCGCCGCCTCGGCACCGGCGGCGGCGTCCAGCGAGGCGCCGGCCTGGTGGGTGGGGCCGGCGGTAATCGCCGCCGTGCTGGTGGCAGGGCGCTACCTGGTCAACCCCACGCTGAAGATCGTGGCGGCATCCGGCAGCCGCGAGATCATGACCGGCGCGGCACTGCTGATCGTATTGGGTGTGGCGCTGCTGATGCAAACGGCCGGTCTGTCCATGGGCCTGGGCGCTTTCGTTGCCGGCATCGTACTGGCCAACTCCAGCTTCCGCCACCAACTGGAAACCGATATCGAGCCGTTCAAAGGCATCCTGCTGGGGCTGTTTTTTATCGCCGTCGGCATGAGCCTGGACCTGGGCCTGCTGGTGGAGAAGCCGCTGTTGATCATCGCCGCCGCCGTCGGCCTGGTAGTCCTGAAGACCGCCGTCATCGGCGCCATTCTGCGCTGGCAGCAATGCAGCGGGCGCGACAGCCTGCAGATGGGGCTGATGCTCAGCCAGGGCGGCGAATTCGCCTTTGTCATTATGGCCCAGGCGCTGGCGGTGGGGGCGGCGGACCAGCCGACAGTGGATATGGTGGTGTTGATCGTGGGTATCTCCATGGCGCTGACATCCCCGCTGGTGGCCCTGCACCAGCGCCTGTCGGCGCCGCAGCAAAGCGAAGCCGAAAGGCATTACGACAGCAAACCCCAGGAAACTGAACCCGAGGTTATCATCGCCGGTTTCGGCCGCTTTGGTCAGATTGTCGGGCGCATGCTGGCCGCCAAACGCATCCCCTTTACCGCGCTCGACAAGGACGCTTCACATGTCGACTTTGTCAAGCGTTTCGGCAATCGTATTTTTTACGGCGACGCCACCCGCAGCGACCTGCTGTACGCCGCCGGCGCCGCCTCGGCCCGCCTGGTGGTGGTGGCGGTCGACGGCGTCGAGGATTCGGTACAGATCGCCAGGCAAGTGAGGGCCGAGCACCCGAAAGCAAGACTGATCGTGCGCGCCCACAACCGCATGCACGCCTACCAGCTCTATGCCGAGGGAGTCGATATCGTCATTCGCGAAACCTTCGAAAGCAGCCTGCTGGCGGCAACCGAAACCCTGATTTGCCTGGGCTATACCGAGGGCAAGGCGCTGGAACACGCCGACATGTTCCGGCTGCACGACGAGAACCTGATTCGCCAGGCCATCGAACACCGCGACGACCGCGACAAACTGCTGGCCATCGCCAGAGAGGGCCGGCGGGAGCTGGAGCAGTTATTCGGCCAGGACTCGACCGTTTAGCGGCGGCAGTGCGATAATACAGCGTTAAGTACAGGACAATGACATGGACATCGTAACTGAAACCAGTGTTCGCCCGCTGAAAAGCCTCAACCTGCTCTCCCACCGCGAAATCTCCGAGTTAATGGAAACCAACGCCGAGGTGTTTCAGCAGTTTCGCCAGTGTGCGCTGGCGGTGCTGAACACCGGCAGCCAGATCGATGACGCCGCCGAAATACTCACCCGCCACTCGGACTTCAATATCCAGGTCATTCCCCAGTCGCGCGGCCTGCGGCTGAAGATTTTCAACGCACCGGCGTCCGCCTTCGTCGACGGCGTGATGATCCGCGGCATACAGGACCACCTGTTTGCCGCGCTGCGCGATATCGTTTATTCCCACCACAAAATCACCAATAACAGCGAGTTTGACCTGCAGACTTCAGCCGGCACCACCGACGCCGTATTCGAGGCCATGCGCAATGCCGATATCGTGCGCCCCAATCTGGCGCCGAATATCGTCGTGTGCTGGGGCGGCCACTCCATCGGCCGCGAGGAGTATGACTACTCCAAGCATGTGGGCTACGAACTCGGGCTCAGGGGTGTCAATATCGCCACCGGCTGCGGCCTCGGGGCGATGAAGGGGCCGATGAAGGGAGCGGCCGTCGGCCACGCCAAACAGCAGATTAACGACGGGCGCTATATGGGCATCTCCGAGCCGGGCATTATCGCCTCGGAGTCGCCCAACCCGATTGTCAACGAACTGGTGATTCTGCCCGATATCGAGAAGCGCCTGGAGGCTTTTGTGCGACTTGCACACAGCGTGCTGGTGTTTCCGGGCGGCGCCGGCACCGCCGAAGAGGTACTGTACCTGATCAGCATCCTGATGCGGCCGAAAAACAGAAACAAGCCCTTTCCGCTGATCTTCGCCGCTCCCGAGGGCAGCAGCCTGTACTTTGCGTCGCTCGACCGCTTTATCCGCAATACCCTCGGCGAGGAGGCCACCCGCTGCTACCAGATCATCACCGGCCAGCCCGACAAAGTCGCGCGCGAAGTCAGGCACGGTATCGAACGTGTACACCGCTTTCGCCGCAGGACCCAGGAGGCCTATTACTTTAACTGGCAGCTGGAGATCGACCGCTCACTGCAAACACCCTTTATTCCCACCCACGAAAACATGGCGGCACTGCAGCTGGACAGAAGCCAGAACGCCGCTGAGCTGGCCGCACAGTTGCGCTGTGCCTTCTCCGGTATCGTCGCCGGCAATGTCAAGGCTTTTGGCATCGAGCAGATTGCCAGGCACGGGCCCTACCAGCTCAAAGGCGACCCGGCCATTATTGCGGAAATGGAGCAGCTGCTGCAGCAGTTTGTACAGCAGCGCCGCATGAAGCTGGGCGCCGAGGAATACCGGCCCAGCTATCAGCTGCAGTCGGGCTAGTATCCAGTCCGGCACATAAGGCTTCATGCAAGCCCTCAGAGGTAGCTTTATCTGCCAGGATGATGCTATGCACGCTAACCGGGCCGCCATTTTGAGAACCACGTCTAATTTATTCCCACCGCGGCCGGCGAGAAAAAAAACTGTTGCTACAGTTTAAGGGGTAGCTCCATTCGGCGCGCCTGCGCCGTGATGTTTATCGGATTTCTAAGGACAAGCAATAATGGCGAATGACCAGCTGTTCGACGCCAATTACTGGTATGTAGTTAACGATCATTTCAAACATATCGTCTATCGCAATAAGGACAAGGAAAAAGCCGTGCGTTATGCCAAAAACAAAAACAGGTATATTTCCCGCAGCGGCCTGGCAGGTATTCAATACAGCGTGATCTCCGGCTTCCAGGCCCAGCAGCAGAACTTCAAGGCGATTGGCCACCTGGCTGAAAATATCTGAATTCACCCTACCAGCTGTAAGACACGCTCAAAGAGCCATAGCTGTGTGAATGCGGCTGCTGCTTAAATTCCCGGGTGCGAAACACTTTCGCATAAGAGACCTTCCAGTGCCCGGCGGTAAAGCTGACGCCCGCGGCAATATCGGCGACGAGATTTTCCTTCTCAACCGAATGGCTGTGCTCGAAGGTATTGCCGTCGAGAAAAATATCCCGCCCCACTACCCGGGCATCGAAAGCAATGAAACCGTGCAGGCCGGAAAAACCGCCGCTGCGCAGGCGTGGATCGCCGCGCCCCGGCGCACTGTTATCACCGGCGGGCCGCACGGCAGAGGTGCCGAAGTCGTCGGGCAATTGCCAGCCGATACGGTATTCGGCCCCAAAGTTGAGGTAGGTGGAAACATTGCCGAGGCTGATACCGGAATGGCCGATCAGATCGTGGGACAGCCCCGCGCCCACCGGCGCGGCAAACAGCCGGTGCTTGTGTTCGTAGAGAAACTGCAGGCCCAGTTCGTTTTCCAGCTGATTGTCCCAGCCGGCAAATTTTTCGAAACCGCGCAGATCGTGAATGAAGTCCTGCGCTTCATGGGCGTAGGCAGCCGGCCCCACCACACCGACCGTAACACCGACTGTATCGAGCTGATCGCGACTGCGGGTATGGTAGGCGATAGTGGTGTAGAGAAACCCGGCATAGGGGCGCTCATCCTCGAGCAGCTCGCTGGCGTCGATGGTCTCCGGCGTGTACATCAGCTGCCCGACACTGAAAACGAGATTGCGGGCCAGTTTCTTGCGGTCCCTCAGATCGTGAAAAAAATGCAACTGGTCATTGACCTGTCGCAGCCAGCCGGGAATCCTCGAATCCGTTTCATAAGAGCTGACATCCGGCGATACCCAGGACATGCGAATGCCGTTGGTATAGTTTTGATCGCTTTCGGCAAATAAATCGTTTTCGAAGTAGAGATTGAACGACCAGGGGTTGTCGTTATGGTGAGCGGCAACAGGCAGGCTGCCCGCGCACAGTATCGCGGACAGCATTAGCGTGAAAAACCTCATACTGGCTTCTTCCCTAAAGATATTGAAAACAGTCCGACCGCAATCGGCAACGACAATTCAAAAAATATACCCTGCGACAGCCAACTCTGCACGGTACTGTCGATCAGCGCCCATTAACCGGCCCGGTAAGTATAGCCCTGCAACAGCGGCCTGCTGCGCTCGAAAGCCTCCACCATAGCCGCCATAAACACCCGCACACGCGAGGTGTAACGCAGGTCGCGATGGGTAAAAAGCCAGATCTGATAGGCTTCCTCGCAACGCGTATCGGGTACCCGCTGCAGATCCGGATACTGATCGGCCATAAAGCAGGGCAGCATGCCGATACCCAAGCCCTCGCGCACCGCAGACAGCTGCAGCAGCGGATTGTTGAGGTGGTGGCGGGTCGGCAGGGCCGGGTAAGGGCTGTTTTTAACCCAATCGGGATGGGAGTCCACATCGTCCCAGCCGATCCAGGAGGCCTGCTTGGCCAGATTCTCGAGGCCGATTTTCTTAATGTAGCCGCGCGCGGCGTAATTGGCACGCGCATAGGTGGTAACCTTGCGGCCCACCAGGTCGCCCGGTGGGCGATTGGTAATGCGTATCGCCACGTCCGCCTCGCGGTTGTTCAGGCTGAGGGCGTCGTAGGTGGCCACTACGTCCAGCTCGATTTCCGGATACTTGCGGGTAAAGCTGACAATATCCTGCATCAGCAGCGTCGAGGCCAGAATGTCGGGCATGGTGACTTTGAGCGGCCCGCTCAGTTTTGAGTCTTTACCCAGAATGCGCCGCTGCAGGGCGTGCACTTTATCTTCGACTTCCTGCAGCTCGAAAAACACCTCGCGCCCCTCGGCGGTGAGGCGATAGCCGCCGGGCAGTCGATCGAACAGGCGCACCCCCAGGTCCTTCTCCAGCGCGCAAATGCGGCGCGAAACCGTCGAGTGGCTGACATCGAGTTTCTGTGCCGCCGCCCGTACCGAGCCGGCATCAGCCATGGCTAAAAATACTTTCAGATCGGACCATTCCATCCTATAAACCCCGTTTTGCGCTGAAACTACGGCTAATACGGCCAACGTGCCGCCTGCGTCTCATATATGCAACAGAGAAGGGCATATATAGCCACTGCATAATCGTAATTGCAACACCTATACTGTGCCCCAGCTAGGAGGCCCCTCAGTGACATCGAGTAGCACAGCAGTAAGCAACAAAGAGAGTAATAAACTGCAGCATACCTTCCGCCACCGCCGCGGGGTGTCTGAAAGCCTGACCCTGGGGTTGAGCGCCGAGGACATGGTGGTGCAGTCGATGGACGACGCCAGCCCGACGAAATGGCACCTGGCCCACACCACCTGGTTTTTCGAGGAATTCGTGCTGGCCAAATACCAGCAGCAATACCAGCGCTTCAACGCCGACTACAGTTATCTGTTCAACTCCTACTACAACAGTGTTGGCGATCGCCACGCGCGACCGCTGCGGGGTATGCTGACCCGGCCCACAATCGACGAGGTAAGGGCCTACCGCCGGGCAGTGGACGCGGCGGTTTCGAATCTGCTCGAACAGCCTCACCCCAGAGCCAGGGGCCTCGCCAATACCGTCACCGTCGGCCTGCACCACGAAATGCAGCACCAGGAACTGCTGCTGACAGATATTTTGCACGCCTTGTCCACCAACCCCACGGCCCCGGCCATGCGCGAGCTGCCACCGCAGAAAAATGCTGTGCGCGCCGCGGCGCTGGACTTTATCGCCTGCGATGAAGGTCTGTATGAAATCGGCGCCACCGGCAATGGTTTCAGTTTCGACTGCGAGGGGCCGAGGCACAAGACCTATCTGCGCCCCTTCGCCTTGGCCAACCGCTGCGTCAGCAATGCCGAATGGCTGGCGTTTATCAATGACGGCGCTTACCAAAGCGCCAATCTCTGGCTCTCGGATGGCTGGGCGCAGTGCCAGGCGGAGCAGTGGCAGGCACCGCTGTACTGGCGCAAGCGCGACGGCCAGTGGCACCAGTTCGGGCTCTATGGCCTGCAGCCGATAGATCCCGAGGCACCGGTGTGCCATATCAACTATTTTGAGGCCGACGCCTTCGCCCAGTGGGCCGGCGCGCGCCTGCCCACCGAACAGGAATGGGAGGTGGCGGCCGGCGCGCTGCCGATCGCCGGCAACTTCCAGGAAGATCAACACTGGCGCCCGCGGCCGGCAGCGGCGGGCGCGGGCTTGCAGCAGCTTTACGGCGATGTCTGGGAATGGACCCGCAGCCCCTACGCGCCCTACCCCGGCTTCAACGCCGCGGCCGGGGCCATCGGCGAATACAATGGCAAGTTCATGTGCGCCCAGTTCGTGTTGCGCGGCGGCTCCTGCGCGACTCCGCGGCAGCAGATGCGCGCCAGCTATCGCAATTTTTTCTACCCCCATCAGCGCTGGCAGTTTTCCGGTCTGCGCCTAGCCAAGGACCTCTAGTATGCCCCCAATGCAGTCAGCCAACGCTAAAGTCAAGCACACGGAAAGCGCTATGCTTCGCGATGTCGTCGAAGGCCTGAGCCTGGAGCAGAAACAGCTGCCCTCCAAATACTTTTACGACACCACCGGCTCGCGCTATTTCGACGAGATCTGCAATCTGGAGGAATACTACCCCTATCGCACCGAACTGGGAATGCTGCCGGCCATCGCCAAGGACCTGTCGCATATGCTGCAGGAACCCTGCGACATCGTCGAGTTCGGCGCGGGCTCGCTGGTCAAGGTCAGGCTACTGCTGCAGAATATGCCGCAGATACGGCGCTTTTTGCCGATCGATATCGCCGGCGACCACCTGCGCAGCGCCGCAGCCGAACTGCAGCGCGAATTTCCCCGGCTCGATATTCAGGCCATTGAAGCCGATTTTTCCCAGCGGGTCGAACTGCCCGACCGCAACAGCGTGAAAAAGCTCGGTTTCTTTCCGGGATCGACTATCGGCAACTTCTCCCCGCAGGAAGCAGTGGCATTTCTGGATCGGGCGCGCCAGTCCCTGGGCGAGGGTGCACTGCTGTTGATCGGCGTCGATACGAAAAAGTCGCCGGAGGTTCTCCACAGTGCCTATAACGACAGCCTGGGGGTGACGAAAAAGTTCAATCGCAACCTGCTGGCCCATATCAACCGCGAAACCGGTGCCGACTTCGACGTGGAAAAGTTCGACCACTACGCCTTTTACAACCCCGGTCGCGGCCGCATCGAAATGCATCTGATCAGCCGTGAACAGCAGGTCGTGACAGTCGAAGACTACCAGTTCGAATTCTCCCAGGGGGAAAATATCCACACTGAAAACTCCCACAAATATACCCCGGCGGAGTTTCTGAACCTGGCCGGCCAAGCCGGCTGGCGCGGCGTGCGCAAGTGGCTCGCGGCAAGACAGCTGTTCTGCGTGCACCTGTTGCAGGCCGGCGGCTGATTGCACCACCCGGGTGCAATGTGCTTTTCAGACCAATAGCCCAGACAGATAATTACTGCGTAAAAATCGAAGTCGAATACTCGCGCTCGACTGCTGTAAACTTGCTACAATGGTGCAGAAGGTGTCCAGTGCCACCAGCTGATCCACGCAAGCGATTTGCCGGCAGTTCCGATGAAACCAACCAAGACCAAGGCCGAGGTGCGACGGGAAATCGGCCAGCAGATCCGCGATTATCTCGCCCATGGCGGCCAGGTGGAAGAACTCGAGCCGGGCGCCAGCGGGCGCGATATCAACCAGGCGCTGCCGGTGAATTTCAGCCAGCCGAAAACCACGCGCACCCCGCTGCTGGAGGAAATCCAGGCTGTCGATGCACGGAAGAACAAGGCGCCGCAGAAAAAGCACCCAGCCAAAAAGCCTGCCAGGATATTGATTCGCGACGATTTTGGCGAACCGGTGCGCTGGGTCTGGCAAGAGGAGTGATAAGGCGCTCTGCGCTGTCATGCCGATACGCCGGACTATCGGGCAGGAAGGACACCGCAAGTCAAAGGCCTCAAATCAAAAAAAGTAAAGCTGTCTGTTTTCACATGCTCACCCACCGCTATCCGCAGGCGCCATGACCGGTGTCCAAGTAAAGGTTACAAGCCGGTTTTATAGAAGGTCACTTTCAATGAAACCGCTGACAGCGGCCAGCGCCGGCTTGATCGCGGGGTAACAGGCCTCCACCCGCTGCCAGTTGCGTTCCCGCCCGGCAACTTCCAGGCGCTCACAGAGTTCACCAAGTTGCATTGCCCCCACCGTGCGTGCCGACGACTTGAGTTTGTGGGCAACATTTTTCAAGTCGTCGAAAGCGTGCCCGTGGTAAGCCTTCTCGAGCGCCTCCGAGTAGCCGCCGGCGCTGTTGCAAAATTCCTGCAGTATCTCGCGCTGCAGTCCGGCGTCGCCTCCCAGCAGAGATGCCAGAATCCCGGTGTCCAGCAGCCCGGCGGAATTGTCGCTACCCATGGCCAAAACGCTATTACCTCCTGCATCACCCGTGTGCCGCATCGCCCACCGCCTGCCCCGGGCGGGCGCCGGGGTTCTGCGCCGCGGTGTGCCTCTACTCTGTCACACGTCTACTCTGTCACATCCAACCCACAGCAGCTTGGACGCTGCCGGCGGGAGCGTCCATAATAACTAATGACCCTGTGAAAAGCTCCTTTTAATACCGCTCTGCGAAGATGTGACCCCAATGCAACAGCTCAGCGAACTCTGCCTGCTGGTCGTCGATGATGACCCCTTTATGTTGGCGACCCTGTCTTCGCTGCTCCACGCTCTGGGTGTGGGCAAGGTCATTCGCACTGACAATGCCCAGGACGCGCTGAAGTTTATCGCCAACCGCAGCAATTTTATCGATATCGTTATCAGCGATCTGAATATGCCGGAAATGGACGGCATTCAGCTGTTGCGTCATCTCAGTGCGCTGGGGGTCAACGTCGGCATTATCCTGATCAGCGGCGAGGACCCGCGCCTGCTGGAATCGGTAAAAAGTCTCGGCCAGCAGCACGCCCTTACCATGCTCGGCACACTGCCGAAACCGGTCAGCAAAGCCCGCCTCGGCGAGTTGCTCGACAGCTTCGAGCCGAGCCCGGCAACCACCCCGGAGGGGCCGGCGGCGATGGTCTTCGCCGACGAACTGCAGGGGGCCATTCTCAACCGCGCACTGGATGTACACTACCAGCCACAGGTAGCCGTCAACGACCGGCGCCTGATCGGTGTCGAGGCGCTGGCGCGCTGGTACCACCCGGAAAAAGGGGTGATCCCGCCGAGTATTTTTATCGGTATCGCCGAAAAACACGGCATGATTCGCGAGCTGACCGACCTGGTGTTTGAAAAGAGCGTCACCCAGGCGGCGCGCTGGCGGGAGTTGGGTTTCGACATCAGCCTGTCGGTCAACTTTTCCGACCAGTCGCTGTCCCATCTCGACTTGCCGGAACTGCTCAGCGAGACCACCGCCAGCTGCGGCCTGAGCCCTCACCACCTGACGGTGGAGGTCACCGAAAGCCACCTCTCCACCGATATGAGCGTGACCCTGGATATTCTTACGCGCATGCGGCTGAAGGGCTTCGGGCTGTCGATCGATGACTTCGGTACCGGCTTTTCATCACTGGAAAAACTGCAGCAGATTCCCTTTACCGAATTGAAGATCGACCGTTCTTTTGTCGGCAACGCCGCGCAAAACAAGGCCAGTCAGGCGATTCTCGAGTCCAGTATCAATCTCGCCCGCAAGCTCAATATCCGCTGTATCGCCGAGGGGGTGGAACAGCAGGCGGAGTGGGACCTGGTCTCGGCGCTCGGTTGTGATTGTGTGCAGGGCTTTTATATCGCCCGCCCGATGCCGGCACAGGAATTTCCCCACTGGGCCAGGGACTATATGATAAAAACGCGTTAGCCGGGCCGACAGCATGGCGACGCGCCCCGCAGTCAGACCACGCCTATCTTCCAGGCAATGAAGTAACTGACCAGGCCAAGCAACACCATCACCAGCCAGATGACACCCAGCAATACCCAAACGCGAAACGGCTTGCGCTCGCCGGCGTAGGTAGGGCTGTTCAGGTGCCGCTCAACCCGGGCCTGGTCTTGCGGAGAAAGTTGATTTTGCACGGCAAAGCACCAAGGGTAATAGGTTAGTGGGGAAACCCCGCCACTATACACCGGGCACCGTGTTGCCGGAAGTACACATCCGCCATCGCCCGCGGCGCACGGCCCGGGCGAGTTGGGGGACAGCGGCGGTTACAGCTAGCCGGCGCCGGGCGCCGCCACCTAAAAAAGCTCCGCCTCCAGGGCCATCAGCGGCCCGCTGCCCTCGAGGATATGCGCGCTGAGCGCCTTGGTCTGGGGCAGCAGGCGCCCGTAGTAAAAGCGCGCCACCGCCAGCTTGGCGCGGTAAAAATCAGCGTCGCCGCCCTCGATACCGGCCAGTGCCGCCTTTGCCATCGAGGCCCACAGATAGGCGTAAACGGTATAACCGAACAGGTGCAGGTATTCCACAGCGGCGGCGCCGATGGCATTGGGGTCCTGCCGAGCCTGCTCGATTACCGTGGTGCTGACCCGCTGCAGATTGTCAAGCTCGGCACTCAGCGGCCGGATAAACTCCGCCAGCGCCTCGCTGTCACTATTGGCGCGAATGAAACCTTCCACCTCAGCGACGAACAACTGCAAAAATTCGCCGCCGTTGGCGACGGTCTTGCGCCCCATCAGATCCATGGCCTGGATGCCGTTGGTACCCTCGTAAATCTGCGTAATGCGGGCATCGCGCACCAGTTGCTCCTGCCCCCACTCGCGAATGAACCCGTGGCCGCCAAACACCTGCTGCCCAATCACCGTGGTTTCCAGGGCCTTGTCGGTGATAAAGGCCTTGGCAATCGGTGTCAGCAGGGCCACCATGCCACTGGCGTGCTTTATATCCACCTTGTCGTCAGAAAATTTGGCGATATCGAGCCACTTCGCCACATAGGTGGAAAACGCCCGCGCGCCTTCGTTGAACGCGCGCATCGTCAACAGCATGCGGCGCACATCCGGGTGCACGATAATCGGGTCGGCGGCTTTATCTGGATTTTTGGCGCCCTCCGGGCTGCGGCTCTGCAAGCGCTCGCGGGCATACTCGACAGCGTTCTGGTAAGAGGCGTCGGCGGCACCCAGCCCCTGAATGCCCACCCCCAGGCGCTCGTAGTTCATCATAGTGAACATACAGGCCAGCCCGCGGTTGCGCTCGCCGACCAGCCAGCCTCTGGCGCCGTCGTAATTCATCACGCAGGTGGCGGAGGCCTTGATACCCATTTTTTTCTCGATCGAACCACAGGCGACGCTGTTGCGCTGCCCCAGGCTGCCGTCGTCGTTGACCAGTATTTTCGGCACCAGAAACATGGATATGCCCTTGGAGCCGGCGGGTGCATCGGGCAGTTTGGCCAATACCAGGTGAATGATATTCTCCGCCATGTCGTGCTCGCCCCAGGTGATGAATATCTTGGTACCGGTAAGGCTGTAGCTGCCATCGGGGTTGGGCTCGGCGCGGGTGCGAATCATGCCGAGGTCGGTACCGGCGTGGGGCTCAGTCAGGTCCATGGCGCCGGACCAGATACCGCTGTAGAGATTGGGCAGGTACTTATCCTTCAGCTCCTCACTGGCATGGGCATCGATAGACAGACAGGCGCCGGCCGATAACATCGGCGCCAGGCCAAAGGACATATCGGCGCCCTGCACCATTTCCTCCACCTGCGCCACCAGCGTCTTCGGCATGCCCATACCGCCGTATTCGGCGTTGCCGCCCAGGCCACACCAGCCGCCCTCGGCAAAGGTCTGATAAGCGGCCTTGAAACCCGGCGGAGACACTACCTCGCCCTGCTGCCAGCGGCTGCCGTGTTCGTCCGCCTCGCGGCTCAGGGGTGCAATTTCCTCGGCGGCGATCTTCGCCGCCTGTTCCAGAATCGCATCGGCGGTTTCCACATCGACGCTGTCGCGTGTCCCCGCCAGCGAGGCCCAGAGTTTATCGATCTCGAAAACTTCCCTGAGGACGAAACGCATATCGCGCAGTGGCGCTTTGTAATCAGCCATGATTGCCTCTCATTGACCCGGCTTCAGGCGGCCGGCAGACGCTTTTCGGACAGCTGTCGCCCTCACTGTAAACAGCGCGGGCGCAGCGGGAATGTACGCACTTTAGTACAAAAACGGATCAGCTTCAAACAAGCGTTTGAAACTGATCCGGCCCTCGATATGGGTGCGGCCCTTGCACCGGCTGTACTGCCGGTGCGACCTTGGAGTCGCATCTGGAAGGGACAAACGAAGCGGTCAGCGCGATTAAACGATCTGATCAAACAGCCTGCCGGCGGGGTTGAGCGGCGCGGCGACACCGATATCGATCAGCCGCCGGTTGATATCGATGCTGCGGTTATTGAACTCGGCAAGGCGCCCGGCAGCCTCCTCAGCGTCGCGGGCATCGCGCTGCGTCGACTCGCGGCGCTGCGCTTCGAGGCGGGCTTCCTCCTGCTTGCGGGCTTCGAGCTCCTCGGCCAGCTGTGCCTCTTCAATACGCGTTTCCTCAATACGCGCTTCCTCGCGCCGTAGCTCCTGCAGCTGCGCCCGTGCATTCAGCTCCAGTTGCACAGCCTCCGCCGCCACTCGCCGGTCCTGTGGCGAAGGCTCGCTGGGGGCGAGCGCAGCGCGCCGAATCTGCTGCGCCTTGGCGATGGTAGCCTCGGGGTCGTTGGCCACGGCGCCGGTGCTGATTTTAACTTCGCCGGCAACGGCGTAGTTAAGCCCGTCGGGGCCGCGCTTGAAGGTAAACTGCGGGGCGCCGGCATACTGCCCGCCGACCGCGGCATGAGCCTGCTCGTGAGCCCTCACTTCGCGATCGCGCGCCGCCAGCTGCTCGATCTGGCGCCGGTCTTGCTCCTGCTGTCGCTGTTCAGCGGCCTGCTCCTGTGAGGCCTGCTGCTGCGACTCGCGGCGCGGATCGCGCAAGCGCTCGCGCTCTTCCACCTCCGCCGGCCGCTCATCCGGCCCGCGGCGGTTCTCGGCGCGGGCCGGCTGCGCCGGCGCCTCCACCGCCTGCAGCGGGGATCCCTTCAACTCGCGGCTTTCCTCCCCCACAGTCGCCCTGCCCGCCGGACTGAAGGGCGAAAACGCGGTAGCAAAGTTGGGGGGCGGGATGCTGGGTATCATTGGTTTGATTCAGTTGCTAGTGACTAGTTACTGAAATTGTCTCCAATCAGGCGTTTACGTCCAGTAGGGTTCCGAGGGTGTCGTCGGCTACTTTAATGACTCTGGCCGAGGCATCGAATACCTGTTGCTGTATCTTCATTTCAATCAGCGGCTCGGCAACATCCCGGACGGTGGCGCTGTCTTTTTGGACGCTGCCGGCAGTGGCAATATCGCCGGCAGCCTGCAGCATTTCACGCTGGCTCTGCTGTATACCCGCCAAACCCTGGTTGACCACGGAACCTATCGTCATGTTCACCTCTGCACTGATGCTCGATTGGCACTGCCGGTGGCGGACGACACCGCCGGGGCCCGGCTGGCTGCCCGCCAAGACGCTGGCGGCAATCCGCGCCAATTCACCCGTAACTGTTAGTCTAACGGCTTTGTGGACAAAAAACAGACAGAAATTGGCAAATTAGCTGTCGCTTTAATACTTATTTATCTTAAAAATGTGCTTATTTAAGCAAATTTTGAATATCGAGATGATCTGCCGCTGCCTGCGGGCCTTCGGCAGCCAGATGGGGTACCTCACCGAGGCAGGGGAATGACAGGCGCTGGTGTAGGGTATCGAGATTTTCCCGGTAGACATCCATCTGCGCATCGACCCGATTGGCCACCCAGCCGGCCAGCTGCAGTCCGTCGCGCCTGACGGCCTCGGCAGTCAGCAGGGCGTGATTGAGGCAGCCGAGCCGCATACCGACCACCAAAATCACATCCAGCTCGAGTTCGCGCACCAGATCCGACAGATTCTCGCGCCGGTTCAGCGGCACCCGCCAGCCGCCGGCGCCCTCGATCAGCAGCAGATCGCAGCGCTGCATCATCACCCCGCGGCAAAAACCGGCCAGCCGTGCCGCGCTCAACTGCCTCCCGGCGCGGGCGGCGGCGATATGGGGCGCAATGGCCGGCGCCAGCGCCACCGGGTTGACCTGCTCGTAGGGCAGCTCCAGCGTCATCGCCGCCTGCAATTGCAGGGCGTCGTCATTGCGCAGCCCCGCTGCAGTCTCATCGCAGCCCGCCGCCACCGGCTTGAGCGCGGCAGTGGTCAGCCCCCGACGCTGCGCCGCCAACAGCAGCGCGCAGGTGACAAAAGTCTTGCCGACTTCGGTGTCGGTTCCGGTTACGAAGAATGATCGCGACATAGGACTCTCGGGAAAGGGAAAAAACAGGGAAAAGTGAAAAGGAAAAAGGGAAAAGTGTTAGGGCAAGGGCAAACACCGGTTTTACTTTTCCCTTTTCCCTTTTTCCTTTTCCCTTATCAACCGCAGCTCTCAACAACCTCACCACCCGCCACCCTCCCCCTCGACCCGGGCAAACCCATAGTAAACTTCATACGTCGCCGGCAGTTTGCCGTCGCGGCGAAACGGCTCGTAGGCTGCCAGGAACTGCTGTATGCGCCTGCGCCCGGTGAGGCCGGCACTTTTGCCGGCGTTGACATTGTGGGCGCCCAGCGCTTTCAGTTCGCGGGTCAAGTCGCGGACTTCACGGTATTGCATCACCACGGTTTCATCGCGCCAGCTTATATCGGCAAAACGAGCGCGCGCCAGCGCCCGCTGCAGATCGCCGCGCGGGGCGAAACGGTTGACATGGGTGTAGCTGTCGACCCGGCTCCAGGCACTGCGCAGTTCGTGCAGGGTGTGCGGCCCCAGTGTTGCCAGCGCCAGCCAGCCGCCGGGCCTGATCACCCGCGCCATCTCCTGAAACAGCGGTGTCAGCTGCTCACACCACTGCACGGTGAGGCTGGAAAAAATGCCATCGACGCTGTTGTCCGCCAGCGGCAGTCGCTCGGCGTCGGCACACAGCCACCGCCCTTCGCCGCGGCAGCGCCGGCGGGCAAACTGCAGCATGCCCTCGGCGATATCGAGCCCCAGCACCGCATTATCGCCGAACCGCCTGGCGAGCGCGCCGCTGAAACAGCCGGTGCCGCAACCCAGATCCAGTACCGGCGCAACGGCCGGCGCCGGCAATTGCATAGCGTCGAGGTGCGCCAGCAGCTGCCCGCCAACCCGGCGCTGCAACTCGGCTACCGAGTCATAGGTGGCCGCGGCGCGGCTGAACGATGCCGCTACCTTGCTTTTATCGAGCTGCCGGCCGTTATCGAGACGATGGCTGTGGGACCCCGGGCGGCACAGAAAAGCGCTCAGGCGCCGGGCCAGCTCGCGCGGCTGTGACAGTGGCAGGGCGTGACCGGCGCCGGCCAGCACCTGCACCGACTGCGCCGGGTTCAACCCGGCCATGGCCGGCGCCGCCGCTGCAGGCACCAGGCTGTCCGCCCCGCCGAGCAGGTGCAGGCCCGGCACTGCCAGCGCTTTGAAAGCGCGGCGGTTGTCGATGCTGGCCAGCAAGCCGAGCGCGCGCAACCAGTGACTGTGCGGCGGCGGCTGATGCCGGTGCCCGCTGCCGTCGCCGCGGCAGTGGCGCAGCTGCTTGCGCAGTAGCGGTTCATTACTGTCGCCCTGCGCCTGCAGGCTGTCAAAGCGCCGCAGCGCCTGTTGCGGCTGCTGCTTGAAGCTGCTGTAGAACTGCTGGAATACGCGCCCGGGCATTGCCGGCGCCCAGTCCGGCCGGGCGACGAAGGCAAGATTGCTGGCCAGGGTAACCAGGGCGCTGACCTGCTGCGGGTAGCGGCTGGCGTATTGCGTGGCGAGCATGCCGCCCAGCGACCAGCCCAGCAGCACACAGCGCCGCGGCAGGCACCGGCGCAGCGCTTGCAGCAGCTCGTCCAGCTTCAACAGACCGCCGCTGGAGCCGCAGCCAAACCCGGGCAAGTCCACCAGCACCAGATTCAGGCGGCCGTCCAGGGCGGCCACCAGGGGCTCGAATACCCCGCTGTCACTGCCCCAACCGTGCAGCAACACCAGTGGTTCCTGCCGCAGCGGCGGCGTCGCCGCCGGCAGTTGCCGGACCCGGATCAGGTCTGTGGGCAGTTGCCGCGCCTCCATCAGGGATACCTGCTCAGGGCATCGCCCAGCAGTGCCAGCAGCCGATCGACATCGTCATCCAGATGCCCGGCGCTGAAGGTAATGCGCAGCCGCGCGCTGTGCGCCGGCACAGTCGGCGGGCGGATGGCGCCGACCAGCACACCGCGCTGCTGCAGAAACGCGGCGACCGCCAGGGTGCGGCGGGCATCGCCGAGGATCAGCGGCTGGATGGGGGTGACGGAATCGCCCAGCTGCAGGCCCAGCTGCGCCGCGCCGCGGCGAAAGCGCGCAATTAACGCCGCCAGCCGCTGGCGCCGCCAGTGTTCGGTCATTAACAGCTGCAGGCTGACACGGCTGGCTGCCGCCACCGCCGGCGGCAGCGCGGTGGTGTAAATATAGGTGCGTGCATATTGGATCAGTGTTTCGATCAGCGCCTCGGAGCCGGCCACGAAAGCCCCACAGGTGCCAAACGCCTTGCCGAGAGTGCCTACCAGCACCGGCAGTTGGCGCTGATCGAGGCCGAAGTGCTGGGCACAGCCGCCACCGTTTTCACCGAGGCAGCCAAAACCGTGGGCATCGTCCACCATCAGCCAGGCCCGATGCCGCCGGGCCAGCGCCGCCAGCCGGTCGAGCGGTGCAATATCACCGTCCATACTGAACACGCCGTCGACCACCACCAGTTTGCGCTGCGCGGTGCCGGCCTCGAGGCGGCGCTGCAAATTGCCGGTATCATTGTGGCGAAAACGCTGAAAGCGCGCCCCGCTCAGCAGGCCGGCATCGAGCAGCGAGGCGTGATTGAGCCTGTCTTCGTAAACCGCATCGCCTCTGCCCAGCAGTGCCTTTATCACGCCGAGGTTGGCCAGGTAGCCGCTGGAGAACAGCAGCGCGCGCTCGCGCCCGGTAAACGCCGCCAGCTGTTCCTCCAGCTGATGGTGCTCGCGGCCGTGCCCGGCAATCAGGTGAGAGGCGCCGCTGCCGACACCATAGCTGTCGGCGGCGCGCTTGAAGGCGGCGATCACCTGCGGGTGATTGGCGAGGCCGAGATAATCGTTGCTGCAGAAAGCGCTAAAGGTCTTGCCGTCGGCCACCACTCGCGGCCCCTGGGCGGTTTCTAACACGCGCCGGCGCCGATAGAGATGCTCGGCCTGGCGCTGCGCCAGAGCGGGCGCCAGAGTCTGCTCGAGGTTCATTTATCTGGCCGCGTCGTAGAAATAGCGGTCGTTGCGCGACTCCTCTATGGCGGAAAACAGCGCCTCCTCTGCCACCTCGTCGCTCTGCTCTGCCCGGTAGGGTTCGGGCTCGATACCGAGGCGCTGAAACAGCTGCATGTCCTTGTTGGCGGCCGGATTGCCGGTAGTCAGTAATTTCTCACCGTAGAAAATGGAATTGGCCCCGGCCAAAAATGCCAGAGCCTGCATCTGCTCGTTCATCTGCTCGCGCCCGGCAGACAGCCGCACATGGGACCCGGGCATCAGAATGCGCGCCACGGCAATGGTGCGGATGAAATCGAAGGGGTCCAGATCCTCCTGGTCTGCCAGCGGTGTGCCCTGCACCTTGACCAGCATATTGATGGGCACCGACTCGGGATGCTCGGCCATGGTAGCCAGCTGCAGCAGCAGGCCGGCGCGGTCGGCCACCTCCTCACCCATGCCGACGATACCGCCACAGCAGACTTTCATACCCGCCGCGCGCACATTGGCGAGGGTATCGAGGCGGTCCTGGTAGGTGCGGGTGGTGATGATATCGCCGTAGAATTCCGGCGAGGTATCCAGGTTGTGGTTGTAGTAATCGAGCCCGGCGTCGGCCAGTTTCCGCGCCTGTTCACCACTGAGCATACCCAGGGTCATACAGGTCTCCAGACCCAGGGCCTTGACGCCCCTGACCATGTCGGTGACATAGGCCATATCCCTGTTCTTCGGCGAGCGCCAGGCGGCCCCCATGCAGAAACGGGTAGCGCCGCCGGCCTTGGCGCGCTGCGCCTCGGCGATCACCTTCTCGACCTGCATCAACCGCTCTCTCTCCAGGCCGGTGTCGTAGCGGGCACTCTGCGGGCAGTATTTGCAGTCTTCCGGACAGGCGCCGGTTTTGATCGAGCAGAGGGTGCTCACCTGCACGCGATTGGGGTTGAAAAAGCGCCGGTGCCGGGCCTGCGCCTCGAACATCAGGTCGTTGAACGGCAGGGCGAACAGCGCCTCTACCTCCTCGCGCCGCCAGTCGTGGCGGATAGTCTCGTCTTGCCCCGACTGCATCGGTAGCCCTCCTGTCACTGCGATCATTGCTGCCGTCCATTGCCCGGCACTGGCGGCGCCGGCACTTGTGTCCAGGTGCCTGGCCAGAGCACAATAATAACCGGCAACACTGCTCTGTCAACCCAAAATGGACTTTATGGTTAACAGCTTATGATCCCTCTGTTTCCGCTTCTCGACCTGCTACTGCCCGGCCGCTGCCTGCTCTGCGGCGGCGGCGCCAGCGAATATCTGTGCCGCGGCTGCCGCCTCGATCTGCCCTGGCTCGGCAGCCACTGCCGGCAGTGCGGCCTGCCGCTGGCGCAAGGCCAGGGCAGCTGCGGGCACTGCCTGCAGCACCCGCCGCCATTTAGCCGCAGCGTTGCGGCGTTTACCTTCGCCCAGCCGGTGGACCGGCTGATCCTGGCTTTCAAATACCGCCGCCAGTTGGCCGTCGGCAGACTGCTGTCACAGTTATTGGCGGCACACCTGCGGCAAAGCTACGCCCGCGACAGCTGGCCCCAGCTGATTACACCGGTGCCCCTGCACTGGCGCCGGCTGCTGCCGCGCGGCTTCAACCAGGCCGCTCTGCTGGCCAGAGACCTCGGCGCGGCGCTGCAGTTACCGGTGGTGAACTGCTGCCGCAGAAAGCGTCATACCACACCGCAACAGGGCACCGGGCGCCGCCGCCGGCAGCGGAATTTGAAAGCGGCTTTTGCCCTGCGGCGAAATATGGCGCAGGCTGTCAGCGGCCGCCATATCGCCATTGTCGACGACGTTGTCACCACCGGCGCGACAGTCGCCGAGATGAGCATGACGCTGGTTGAAGCCGGTGCCACCCGTATCGATATCTGGTGTATCGCCCGCACCGCGCAGAGCTACTGACACCACAATCCGCAAAATAAAGCTGTCGGAGCGAGGGCAATTGCGGCAAAATAATTTGCTTTATCAGAAACAGAAACGACCTGCGCCGCGCAATTGGCTGCGCGGCCTACCGAGCGACAAATGATGAGCAGCCCCATTGTAATCAGCGGTATCGGTCTTTGGACCCCACCGGAGAGCATCAGCAACGCGGAGCTGGTGGACAGCTACAACGCCTACGCCGACAAATACAACACCGAACATGCCGCCGCCATCAACGCCGGTGAACTTGCCGCCAAGCCCTATTCCAGTGTCGAATTCATTGAAAAGGCCTCGGGCATCAAAAGCCGCTTTGCCTACCAGAAAGCGGGCATTCTCGATGTCGAGCGCATGCGCCCGCTGATTGCACCGCGGGGCGACGAGCAATTGTCGGATCAGGCGGAGATGGCCCTCAATGCGGCGCGTCCGGCCATGGCGGCGGCGAATAAAAAGGCCGGGGATATCGATGCGGTCATCGTCTCCTGCGCCTACACGCAGCGCTCCTATCCGGCCATTGCCATCGAAGTGCAGGCACAGCTCGGTATCGACGGCTTCGGCTTCGATATGCTGGTGGCCTGCTCTGCCGCCACCTTCGGCCTGCACCGCGCCTATGAGATGGTGGCCGCCGGCACCGCCCGCTGCGTGCTGGTCATCAACCCGGAACTGACCTCGCCGCAGGTCAACTACACCGACCGCGACAGTCACTTTATCTTCGGCGATGTGGCCACTGCGACCATCGTCGAAAAGGCCGATACCTGCAGCGCCGCCACCCGCTTCGACGTTCTCAGCACCCGCGCGCTGACCGCCTATTCCAATAATATTCGCTCCAATTTCGGCTATGTCGCCCACGCCAACGACACCTCGCCCTTTGCCGCCGATATGCTTTTCCACCAGGAGGGCCGCAAAGTCTTCAAAGAGGTGTGCCCGCTGGCGGCGGCCCATATCACCCAACACCTGCAGAGCCACGACCTCACCCCCAAAGACATCAGGCGCTGGTGGCTGCACCAGGCCAATATCAATATGAACCACCTGATCGCGAAGAAACTGCTGGGCCGCGATGCCAGCGACGACGAGGCGCCGATCGTACTCGACCGCTACGCCAATACTGCTTCGGCGGGCTCACTGATCGCGCTCAGCCTGCACCACGACGACCTGAACAGCGGCGACTACGGTTTGCTCTGCTCTTTCGGCGCCGGCTATTCCATCGGCAGTCTGTTGCTGCGAAGAGCCTAGGCGCTAAGTAAAGGCCAAGCTGTTGACAGCCGACAACCAGGGCGCTGAAAAAACGGGTTTTGCCGTCAGCTGTATACTGTAAACTGTCGGCTCGCCCACACAGACTCCCCAGATGCAAAGCCACCCTTACGACAGCCTTACGCCGGATACGGTTTTAGATGCGGTAGAAAGTCAGGGCTATCTCAGCGATGCCCGTATCCTGGCACTCAACAGTTACGAAAACCGTGTCTACCAGGTGGGTATTGACGGCGCCGAACCTCTGATCGCCAAATTTTATCGCCCCGAGCGCTGGAGCGAAGCGCAGATCCTCGAGGAACACACCTTTACCCAGGCGCTGGCAGAGCTGGAGATTCCAGTGGTGCCGCCGCTGACACTCGGCGCCGGCGACACCGCCACCACCCTGGCTCACTGGCAGCAGTTTCGCTTCAGCCTGTATCCGCGCAAAGGCGGCCAGGCGCCGGAGCTGGACAATGCCGACAATCTGCTGATTCTGGGCCGCTTTCTGGGTCGCATCCACGCCGCCGGCCAAAGCCGCACCTTTGACCATCGCCCGGAACTGGACGTGCAGAGCTTCGCCATCGACAGCTACCGCTTTCTCCTCGACAGGCAGTTTATTCCAGGCGAACTGATTACTGCCTACCGCAGCCTGTGCGAGGATCTGATCGACAAACTGCAGCAGATTTTCCCCCGCATCGACTACCGCCGCATCCGCCTGCACGGCGACTGCCACCCCGGCAATATTCTGTGGCGCGATCAGGCGCCGCATTTCGTCGATTTCGACGATGCCCGCAATGGCCCGGCAGTGCAGGATCTGTGGATGCTGCTGTCCGGCGATCGCCAGCAGCAGACCCTGCAGCTGTCCGAAGTACTCGAAGGCTACCGGCAGTTCTGCGACTTCAACACCGCCGAACTGGCCCTGATCGAAGCCCTGCGGACACTGCGCATCATGCACTACGCCGCCTGGCTGGCGCGGCGCTGGGAGGACCCGGCCTTCCCCCACAACTTCCCCTGGTTCAATACCCAGCGCTACTGGGCCGAGCATATACTGGAATTGCGCGAGCAGCTGGCAGCGATGGATGAACCGGCGCTGGCAGTGCTGTGACTGGCGCATGCGGACCGCAATAATGTCGACAGCAGCACTGGAATTCACCGCGCTATACCCCAATAATAGTGAGTATTAACACCACCAACCCGGGCAGGCCGCCTATGTATCTCCACGACGCCGCCAGTATTGAACCCAGAGACGATACGGTCTGGCAGACCATCCGTTCGGAAACCCGCCTGCAAAGTGAGCAGGAGCCCATTCTCGCCAGCTTTCTGCACGCCACCATCCTCAACCACGACACCCTGGAGGCGGCGCTCAGCTTCCACCTCGCCAACAAGCTCGACAGCCCGGCGGCATCGGCGCTGCTGGTGCGCGAAGTCATTCAGGAGGCCCTCGACAGCGACCCGTCGATCGGCGCCGCGGTGCGCGCCGATATCCGTGCCATCCGCGAGCGGGACTCCGCCTGCGCTTCACTGGCGGTGCCGTTTTTATTCTTCAAAGGCTTTCACGCCCTGCAGGCCTACCGCGTCGCGCACTGGCTGTGGCAGCGCGGTCGCGAACCGCTGGCACTGTTTCTGCAGAACCGGATTTCAGTGGTTTTCGCCGTCGATATTCACCCCGCAGCGGAAATCGGCCAGGGTATTATGCTGGACCATGCCACCGGCATAGTGATCGGCGAAACCGCGGTGGTGGATGACAATGTCTCGATCATGCAGTCGGTCACCCTCGGCGGCACCGGCAAAGAGAGCGGCGACCGCCACCCCAAAGTGCGCAAGGGGGTTTTGATCAGCGCCGGGGCCACCGTGCTCGGCAATATCGACATCGGCGAGGGCGCCAAAATCGGTGCCGGCAGCGTGGTGCTCAAGCCGGTTGCGGCGCATACCACGGTGGCGGGGGTGCCGGCCAAGGTGTTGGGGCGGCCGCAGTCCAGCCAGCCCGCGTTGGATATGTGCCACGAGCTTAACTGCGATATTGGGGGGGTTAGTTAGTGCCACCCGGCACCGGCCGCGGCGTAAACCGGCCAGACCGGCACATTCCCCGCTTGAGCCCAATGTCACGGCGCAACCTCAAGCCCGATCAAAGGGAAACGCCAATACCTCATCGATCGAAGCCGCCCCCAGCTTCAGCATGATCAGCCGATCGACCCCGAGCGCCACACCGGCGCAATCCGGAAGGCCCGCCGCCAGCGCCGCCAGCAGCTGCTGGTCGGGCTGCGGGCACGGCAGCCCGCGCGCGCGGCGGCGTTCGAGGTCGGCGGCGAAGCGCTGCCGCTGCTCCCCGGCATCGCTCAACTCCCAGTAGCCGTTGGCGAGTTCCATACCGTTTACATAAGCCTCGAAGCGCTTCGCTACCCACTGGCCCTGATCGTCCCGCTGCAGCCGTGCAAGCGCCGCCTGGGAGGCGGGGTAGTCGTAAATGAAAGTCAGGCCGGCTGCCAGTTGCGGCTCCAGTACATGCGACAGCAGTAAATCCAGCCAGATATCCCTGTCGCCGTCCTCCCAGTCGACCTCCATATGCCGCCGCGCCAGCTGCTGCAGAGTGGCGACAGATGCCGTATGCGGGTCCACACCCAGGTGGCGCTGAAACAAATCGCGGTAACTCAGCCGCTCGACCCGGTCGATATCCAGCACGGCTCCCAGCAACTGCGCCACCTCCTGCATCAGCCGGCAGTCGTCATAGCCGGGCCGGTACCATTCCAGCAGGGTGAATTCGGGATTGTGGCGCCGGCCGCACTCGGCCCGCCGAAAGGCCTTGCCGAGGCAGTAGATCGGGCCGCTGCCGGCGGCGAGCAGGCGCTTCATGGCAAATTCCGGGGAAGTCTGCAGGTAGCGCTGGCCGGCAGTGGTGGCCAGCGACAGGCTCTCGATCTGCGGATCGGTGACAGTGGCGCCGGCCAGCAGCGGCACCTCCACTTCCAGCACCTCGCGGGCGGCGAAAAAAGCGCGGATGGCTGCATTGACAGCAGCCCTGGCCCGCAGCGCCGGCAGCGCTGCGGCGGGCTGCCAGCGGGTCTGCTGCACGGGAACCCTACTTGCCGGTGGCCCGGCTCAGATATTCACCGGTGCGGGTATCGACACGGATCACCTCGCCCTGGGAGAGAAACAGCGGCACTTTCACCACGGCGCCGGTGGACAGCGTCGCCGGCTTGGTGCCGCCCTGGGCGGTATCGCCTTTCAGGCCCGGGTCGGTTTCGACAATTTCCAGCTCGACATGATTGGGCGGGGTTACCGCCAGCGGCGCACCGTTGTAGAGAGTCACCACGGAGATATCCTGTTCTTTCAGCCATTTGGCCGCCTCGCCGACACTGGCCTTGTCGGCCTGGTGCTGCTCGTAGGTATCGGGCTCCATGAAATGCCAGAACTCGCCGTCGCTGTAGAGGTATTCCATGTCCTTGTCGATGACATCGGCACCCTCCAGGCTTTCGCCGGATTTAAAGGTGCGCTCCCAGACCCGCCCGCTTTTCAGGTTGCGCAGCTTGACCCGGTTGAAGGCCTGCCCCTTGCCCGGCTTGACGAACTCGTTTTCCAGAATGGAACAGGGCTCGCCGTCGAGCATTACTTTAAGACCGCTGCGGAATTCATTGGTAGAATAGCTGGCCATCATCCCCTCGATTGACTACTGGTAAATCAGCGTACAGCCGCTGACAAGATAACAAAGGCGCTAATGATACCCCGAACGTTGCCAACATGGCAGACCGGCCGCTGGCAGGACGATCTGGCCGACCTGGTACGAGACCCCCTGGAACTGCTGCGGCTGCTGCATATCGACGCCGCTCAAATCGGCCGTAGCGAGGCCCTGCAACAGGCTTTTCCGCTGCGGGTGCCGCGGGCCTTCGTGGCCAAAATGCAGCGCGGCAATATCGACGACCCGCTGCTGCGCCAGGTACTGCCGCTGGGCGAGGAGCTGCTGGTACAACCCGGCTACAGCGCCGACCCGCTGCAGGAGGCCGGCAGCAACCCCCACCCCGGCCTGATTCACAAATACCGCGGCCGGGTGTTGCTGATCGCCGCGCGGCAGTGCGCCATTCACTGCCGCTACTGCTTTCGGCGCCACTTCCCCTATGCGCAAAACAACCCGGGCCGCGACCAGTGGCAGCCGGCGCTGGACTATATCGCCGCCGATCCCAGCATCGGCGAAGTCATCTATAGCGGCGGCGATCCACTGGCACTGGCGGATAAACAGCTGGCCTGGCTCACCGCGCAGATAGCGCAAATACCGCATGTCCGCCGCCTGCGCATTCACACCCGCCTGCCGGTGGTGCTGCCCCATCGCATCGACGACAGCTGCCTGCAGTGGCTGGCACAGACACACCTGCAAAAGGTGGTAGTGCTGCACAGCAACCACGCCAACGAAATCGATGCCGACGTGGCCGCCGCGGTGACGCGACTGCGCAGTATCGACATCCCGGTGCTGAATCAGGCGGTGCTGCTGCGCGGCATCAACGACAGCGTCGCCGCCCTGGCGGCGCTGAGCGAAGCCCTGTTTGCCGCCGGCGTGCTGCCCTATTACCTGCACCTGCTCGACAAAGTAGCCGGGGCCGCTCACTTTGAGGTGGCGCTGCCCAGGGCCCGCTCTCTGTACCGCCAGTTGCTCGAGCAACTGCCCGGCTACCTGGTGCCGCGCCTGGTGCGGGAGCAGCCGCAGGCGGCGTCGAAAACGCCAATCCTGTGACACCTGGGTGAAAAAGTGGTATACAAGCTGCTGCAAAAGCAGTTTATTGGCAAGAGATTGCTACAGAAAGCTGACAGTAAGCAGGCATTTGTAGCGACCGGTTGCAAATTATAATTGGTGCAAACCCTCGCAGGTCGTCGATGCGACACCCCCCGCAAGGGGGGTGCCGGTCTCCTATAATAAAAAATATGCAGTGAATAGATTACAGAGGATTGGCTAAAAACCATTGAGATGAGTTCGGAAACCGCTTCGCATCTACTGTCGCAGTTTATCCTGCCGGCCCAGGACCTGAGAGCCCTCAGTTTCTGCACCAGCACCCGCCCGGCCAAGGTTAAGCAGTGGGCCGAGTCCCTGCCTGCAACCCGCATGAGTCACACCAGCGTGTTGCTTTACAAAGCGCTGCCCGAAATCGTCAGACTCGCGGTCGAGGCCGAAAGCCGACTGGAGATGCTGGAAAGCCTGCGCCCCTATGTGCAGCAGAGTATTCAGGGGCTGTCGCAGGAGTTTTTGAACCAGCCCCTGCTGCTGCCCGACGGCGCCCTCAAAACAGCCACGGTGGCACAGGCCCTGCAGAAGCATATGACCAATGGCTACCTGCTGGTGGTTCGGGATCTGTGCGCTAAAAGCAAGGCGCAGAAAAATCCGCTGCGGCAAAAACTCACGCTGGCACTGCATCGCGCGGTGACCGGCCTGGGCCTGTCACTGCTGCGCAGTTACCAGCTGTACACCCCCATTCCGGCCCATTCCTGGCTGGATATACACAATCTCTACAGGCTGGCAGCGGCGTTCGACCTGCTCGATCATATGGTCAGCGACCCGCTGCCGGCAGATGTGCAGGCATCGACCATCCAGCGCGCTTATCTGCGCGCCCTGATGCTCGCCTGCGCCCGCCCCAACCAGTTGCGGCAGAATGAGGTCAGTGCCCTTTACCAGGCGCTCGGCCACTGGGTATCACTGGTGGGTTTCAGCCAAGGTGAAGAATCCAACCGGGAAAACCTCTTTGTGGTCAACCTGTCTGCCGATATGGGGCCCATGTATAAGACGCGCTTCCAGGGGGCCATGGACGACGATACCCGCGAGATCGACACCCGCCAGCTGCTGGCGGCACTGCGCAAACAGAAAGAGCAAAAACAGGGCAGTGGTGAGCAGATTGTCACCATCCCCGCGGAAATCAGTCCCTCACTGCTGGCTCACCTGATCGATACCTGGGGAGTGGTGCGCCAGCGCAGCTTCGAACGCCGCCTGGCCAGCGGCGAGCTGGAAACGACAGTGGGCATCGCCAATCTGCATTTCCAGATTACCGAGGGTGTGTCATTCAACAGTTTCTTAAACCACGGCGCCACCGCAGGCCCGCCCCCCAGCAGCTTCCGGTCGCGCCGGCTCAGCGCCGAGCACGACCCCTGGGCGGAAGTCTACGACGCCCCCGAGCGGCTTGGAAAACTCGGCGCGGACGCACAGACCTGCGAGGAGATCGGCCAGTGCTCGCAGGTGCATATTCTCGATGCCAGCCCGGGCGGCTACTGCCTCGACTGGCGCGAGCATATGCCGGTCCAGGTGCGCGCCGGCGAAGTGCTGGGGCTGCGCGAACCGGGCCGCCGCAACTGGAGCGTGGCGGTGGTACGCTGGCTGCGGCAGAACCGCGGCGCCACGCAGCTGGGTGTGCAGGTTCTGGCACCGTCGGCAAGCCCCTACGGTGCGTCCATGCTGCAGAAAACGGGTAGTAACGGTGAGTATATGCGTGTGCTGATGCTGCCTGAGCTGAAAGCTGCCAACCGACCCGCCAGCCTGCTGACGGCGGTAGTCCCTTTTCGGGAATACTGCAAGGTGAAACTCAACCAGCGCGGTGAAGAACAGATGGTACAACTGACCCGCAAGCTACTGGCCACGGGCTCTGTGAGCCAGTTTGGCTTTCGCAGTCTGGACACCGGCCAGACATCCGGGGACGAAAATAAAGCCGAAGATTTTGCATCGGTGTGGAATAGTGTCTAAAACATTTATTGAGTATGTATCGACACTGCAAGATGCCGCCGCAACCTGTGACCGGAAGTGATACTCAGTTCGCATTCCACTTCTGCCTGGGCGCAGAAAACTACCAGGACACGGCATTTATCGAGTAAGATAACGGCCACTATTTTCAGCCCGATAAGTCAACCTCTTGAAGATAAACGGTCTTACTGTCTAGCTTGGCGGTTACACAAAGAGGTATCGAATGACACTAGCTAGAGCGGTATGAACCCGAACGAAACTATCAGACTACTGATTCTGAACGATGCGCGCGACGAGGCCGAACGCCTGGTGAGCATGCTGCGCAATGCCGGCCGCCCCAGCCGGGCTCAACATGTCGACAGCGAAGAGGCCCTGGTAAAGCTGCTGCAGGAACAGGTCTGGGATCTGTTGATCGGCCACGATCAAACCCGCAGTGTATCACCGCAGACCGCCGTCAAACAGATCAAGCGCCTCAACAAAGACGTGCCGGTAATCCTGCAGACCGATGAGGAGGGCTCCAAGCCCGTGGTTGACGGCATCAAGCAGGGCGCCGCCGACGTTGTCAGGCTGGACGAGGACCAGCACCTGCTGCTGGTAATTCAGCGCGAACTGGAGTGCCGGGAACAGCGCCAGCTGCGGCGCAAGGCCGAGCGCCGCTTTCGCGAGGCCGAGCGCCGCAGCCAGCAACTGCTGGACAGCTCCCGCGACGCCGTAGCCTACATTCAGGACGGCATGTACCTCTACGCCAATGACTCCTTTGCCGAACGCTTTGGCTACCAGGATCGCGACGATCTCGAGTGTATGCCGGTCATCGATATGATCGCCGATAAAGACCAGGGCAAAGTCAAGCAGTTCTTCAAGGACTTCACCCTCAAAGCCGACGACGCAGAAAGCACCAACCTGGAGTTTTGCGGTATTTGCGCCGACGAGGATTCTGTCAATTTCAATGTCGAGGTGGCCCACGCCATTTACGACGAGGAACCCTGCATTCAGTTTATGATGCGCGCCAGCCAGGCCAGCAATGAAGAACTCGAACAGCAGATCAATCAGATCAGACACCAGGATGTGGCAACCGGGCTGTACAACCGCCAGTACCTGGTGGATACGCTGGAGCGCGCGGTCGACGCCGCCACTGACGATCAGAGCAGCGGCGTACTGTTCAGTATCGAAATCGACAATTTTCTCGACAGCGTGCAGACCAGCCTGGGAGTGGCTTCCTCTGACCTGGTGCTGGGCGATATCGCCAACCTGGTACGCCAGCAGTGCGACGAGTCCGATACCCTGGCGCGCTTCGCCGACGGCAATTTCATGCTGCTGGTAACCGACCTCAACGCCGATGCCGCGCTCGATCGCGCCGAAGATCTGTGCCGCCGGATCGAAGACCATATCGTCGAAGTGGACGGCAAAACCCTGCAACTGACAGTGAGCATCGGCATGGCCCTGGTGACCGAGGCATCCAGCGGCGCCGATGCCATCATCGAGCAGGCCATGGCGGCGGCCGCCAACGTGCGCGAGGAACACGAGGTAGCCGGTGTCGGCAACGGCGCAAAGCTGTACGAGCCAAAACTGACAGCGCAGGACATGGAGCAGAAAGACATCGCCCGGGCGGTACAGCGCGCCCTCGATCAGGGCCGCTTCCGCCTGCTTTTTCAGCCCATTATCAGCCTGCGCGGCTCTGAAGAGGAGCACTACGAAGTGCTGCTGCGCATGCTCAACGAGGACGGCGAAGAAATATCGCCAAGCGAATTTCTGGATACCGCGGCGCGTATCGGCGCCACCGCCAAAATCGATCGCTGGGTGGTACTGGAGGCCATCAAGGTCCTGTCGGAGCACCGCAACAACGGCAACCGCACGCGCCTGATCGTCAATATGAGCAGTCAGTCACTGGGCGACACCAGCCTGCTACCCTGGCTTAGTGTCGCGTTCAAAGCCGCCAGCCTGCCCACTGAGGCGCTGATATTTCAGCTTAACGAGGCCGATGTTACCAACCACCTGAAAGCGGCAAAGGCCTTCGCCGAAGGCCTGCGGGAAATGAAAAGCAGCTGTTCGATCAGCAACTTCGGCTGCTCGCTAAACCCCTTCAATACCCTCAAGCACGTGCGTGCCGATTACATTAAAGTCGACGGTTCCTTTACCCTCGATATTCAGAACAACGGCGAGAGCCCGGAGACATTGACCGGCCTGGTAAAGCAGCTGCACGAAGAGCACAAAACCACCATCGTGCCATTCGTGGAAAACGCCAGCGTGCTGTCCACCCTGTGGCAGGCCGGCGTCCACTACATCCAGGGCCACTACCTGCAGGCGCCGACCAGCAAAATGGACTACGACTTCAATATGGAAAATTAGTCACTAGTCACTGGTTTTTAGTTTGTCGGGTTGCTTCGCGGTCGCGCAAGCCGATCAGGTAGAGAATCGCGTCCAGCCCCAGGTGTGAGATCGACTGCTTGGCAGAGGCCTTGACCAGGGGCTTGGCGCGAAACGCAATACCCAGGCCGGCGATGCTCAGCATGGGCAGATCGTTGGCGCCGTCGCCGACGGCGATGACCTGCTCCAGTGAGATCCCCTCGCGCCGCGCCAGCTCGCGCAGCAATTCCGCCTTGCACTGCCCGTCGACCACGCGCCCTGCCACCGCACCTGTGACCTTGCCGTCCCTGACTTCGAGTTCGTTGGCATAGACATAGTCGATACCGAGCCTGCGCTGTAAATGGCGGCCGAAGTAGTTGAAGCCGCCGGACAGAATCGCCGTTTTATAACCGAGCTTTTTCAGGGTGCCGATCAGATGCTCGGCGCCTTCGGTCAGCGGCAGCTGCTCGGCGATCTCCAGCAATACCGACTCATCCAGCCCCTGCAGCAGTGCCATACGCCTGGCAAAGCTCTGCTTGAAATCCAGCTCACCGCGCATCGCCGCCTCGGTAATTGCCATCACCTGCGCACCGACCCCGGCACGCTTGGCCAGCTCATCGATTACCTCGGCCTCAATCAGCGTGGAGTCCATATCGAAACACACCAGGCGGCGGTTGCGGCGGAATACGGTGTCCTCCTGGATGGCAATATCGATATCCATGCGCGTGGCCAGCTCCATGAAGTCCGCCCGCAGCGCTGCCAGATCGGCCGGCGTGCCGCGCGCGGAAAACTCGACGCAGGCCTTGTCCTGGTCCGCCAGCGAGTCAAGTTCTATGCGCCCGGACAGGCGATTGATAGTGTCGATATTGAGCCCGTGCCTGACAGCCACGGCGGTAACGGCGGAGATATGCTCCGCCCTGGCCCTGCGCGCCAGCAGGGTAACGATATGCCGCTGCTTGCCCTGCTGGCCGACCCAGTGGCTGTAGCTGTCTTCACCGATGGGTTGAAAGCGCACCTGCATGCCGAGTTCGTGCACGCGGAAGAGGATATCCTTCAACACCGGTGAGGACTCATAGGCGGGCGGAATTTCCACCAGTATGCCAAGCGACAGATAGGCGTGAATAACCGCCTGGCCGATATCGAGAATATTGGCCTCGTACTGCGCCAGAATGGAGGTAATGGCCGAGGTTACACCGGGGTGATCCTCACCGGTGATATTGATCATGATGATTTCTTTCACGTAAAAGGCTCTGATTGACAAGCAGTTAACAGACAAATGGCAATGCCGGCTGCGCCTTCCCCAAGCTCCCGATAAGATGGGCAGACCGGTCGGCGGCAGTGTTGGCACTGTTTTTATAAAAAGACAATTATATAACCGTTGCTACAACTTTAACGGAAAATTGAGCTAGAATGCCGGCTTATAAACCATAATCCGACATCGATCGACTGTTTATCTGACAACTTATCTGATAACTCGCCCCCTATCCCATGCCCTCAGCTTTTAGCGAACAGCTCCGGCAACTGCCGAAAACCGTTTACCTGTGCCTGGGCGCACTGCTGGCAATGCTGGCCACGGCACTGTTGCTGCAACTGCACAGCGAGCGCACGCTGAGCGCGCAGCACAACAGCTACGGGCAGCTGCTGGCCAATATGACCGCGCAACAGGCCGTCGACGCCACCCTCAACCGCGACCTGGTGAGCCTGCAGGTTATTCTCAGCAATCTGACCGCCAGCAGCGGTGTCGCCACCGCCACCATACACGACGTAGAAAACCGCCTGCTGGTACAGGCGGGCGACTCGCCCGGCAGCGACGGCCGCAGCAGGCGCCACTTCACCGCCGCCATTACCCTGCAGGACAGCGTCGCCGGTTACGTCACCGTCAGCACGGACTTCACTCAGCCGGGCACCGGCAGCTGGCCGACCCTGGGCGCAGCGGCGGCGGTTTTGCTGTTGATCAGCGCCCTGGCTTACCGGCAGCGGCAGGCGCAACAGCCGCTGCCAGTGGTCGCCGCCGCCAGGGTGGTGGACGAGGTGGTAGCGCTGGAAACGGAGTACCCGAAGCAATACCACAGCACCCTGTTGACCCTCTACAGCGCCAACCTGGCGCAGCTGCGCAAACAGCTCAATGCCGAGGCCCTGAAGCGACTGCTGCAGGCGCTGGAACAGCAGCTCAACGGCGTGACGGCACTCTACAACGGCGAACTGCTGCAGCTGCACGACCACAGTATTCAGGTGATCTTCTACAGCAATAACTCCCGCGCCGAAAGCAGCTTTCACGCCATCTGCAGTGCGCTGTTGATACTGGGTCTGCAGGGGCGCGGCGACAAATCGGTACAGCTGCGGCTGAATGCCGCGGTAACCGCCGGCGAAGATGCCGAGGACACATTTTACCGGCGTTTTCTCAGCGGCGCGCAGCGGGCCCAGAGCCTCAGATACCTGCGCCAGGCAGCGGCCGACAGCGTCTTGGTGGAGGCGGCCCTGCTGGGCGACGGCGACCTGGCGCAGCGGCTGCAGTTCCAGGTACTGGCAGACACGCGCGAGTTGCAGCGGGTCAAGGAAATCGGCGAACCTTATCTGAGCCTGCTGGAGAAGCAGCGCCGCCAGCTGCACAGTCTCTGAGCGGGCGATGGCCGCCGGCAAACCGGCACTCGACACGCTCGGCGACAGCAATCTCATCGACAGGCGCTTAGCGCCCATCAGCTGTATCAATTAACACCTTTGCCTGCGGTAACATAAGTGTCACAATACTGTCACCAACCCGTCACGGGTGGGTCGTCTAATTGCAACATAACTGACAGGTGATGATACCGGATATATCGAGTCGCGCACTGATCGCATGATCAGCCATAGATAAGTGGTGTTTCAGATGATCAATATCGAACAGGCTGTAACCAGCAAATTCCCCGCCTTCTCCCAGCAACCCGACCTGATACGCAAGCCGACGCTGACACTGCTGCGCAAACTGACCCATGAACGGGAGATCAACAGCTTCCTCGACAGCCACAGCGACATCACCAGCTTCGAGTTCATCGACAGCGTTTTCGAATATTTCAACTTCAGCTACACCGTCAGCGCCAGCGACCGCGACAATATTCCCGCCCAGGGGCGGGTGGTGATTATCGCCAACCATCCTATCGGCTCGCTGGACGGGCTGGCCATCCTGCGCCTGGTGGGCGACGTGCGCCGCGACGTCAAAATCCTCGCCAACGACATGCTGATGAATTTCAGCGCCCTGCACTCACTGTTCATTCCGCTCGACAACCTGACCGGCGCCAGCCCGCGACCCGGCTACCGCGCCGTCCAGGAGTGCCTGGAGCGCGAAGAGGCGGTGATCATCTTCCCGGCCGGCGAAGTCTCCCGCGCGCGCCCCACCGGCGTCAGGGACACGCGCTGGCGCCCGGGCTTCCTGCACTTCGCCCGCCGCGCCAGCGCGCCGATTCTGCCGATTCATATCGGCGCCAAAAACTCGCTGCTGTTTTACAGCGCCTCCATGCTGTTCAAACCGCTGGGCACGGCGCTGCTGGCGCGGGAAATGTTCAACAAACACTCCCACGTCATCCGCTTCCGCGTCGGCGAGGCCATTCCCAGCAGCGCCCTCAGCAGCGAGCAGCTGCACGATAAAGCGCTGCTCAAGCGGCTGAAAAAACACCTCTACAAAGTCGGCAGGCGCCATCGACCGATCTTTGTCACTGAAAAAACCATTGCCCACCCGGAGGATCGCCGCGCCCTGCAGCAGGAACTAAAAGGGGCTAAACTGCTGGGCGAAACCCGCGACCAAAACGGCATTTACCTGGCCGACTATCACACCGACTCGGCGCTGATCAGGGAAATCGGCCGCCTGCGCGAAGTGGCCTTCCGCAAAGTCGGCGAGGGCACCGGCGCGCGCCGCGACCTCGACGTTTACGACCAGCACTATCGCCACCTGGTACTGTGGGACCGGGACACGCTGGAGCTGGCCGGCGCCTACCGTCTCGGCGAAGCCGGCCGGCTGCTGCGCCAGCAGGGCGAGAGCGGCTTGTACATCAGCACCCTGTACCGGTTCAGGCCCGCCTTTCGCGCCTATCTGGAAAATGCGCTGGAACTGGGCCGCAGTTTCGTCAACCCGCAGTACTGGGGCAAGGCCAGCCTCGACTACCTGTGGCAGGGCATCGGCGCCTACCTGCGCCATCACCCCGATGTGCGCTATGTGATCGGCCCGGTCAGTATGAGCGCCGCCTACCCGCGCGAGCTGATCGACCAGTTGGTATTCCACTATCAGAATCACTATACCTGCCCCGAAACGCTGGTGGAGGCGAATCAGCCTTACCAGATCGCACCAGCGGCCAGAGCTGCGATTGCGGCACAGTACGGCCAGCTGGACCGTGAAGCGTCTTTCAACCTGCTGCAGGAGGCATTCCACCAGGCCGATCAGAAGCTGCCGGTGCTGTTCAAGCAATATGCGGCGCTGTATGAGAGCGGCGGTTTTCAGTTACTGGCCTTCAGCGTCGACCCCGATTTCGGCGACTGCGTAGACGGACTGTTTATTGCCGATCTGACCAAGCTGAAGCCCGCCAAGCGAAAGCGTTACCTGGGGATATAGAGAGGGCGCCACCGATTGGAACCGTGCCGCGTCCAAATACACTCCGATTGAGAACAGTGGCCCCTTCCGCTCAGGGGTCAGAGCCATTTTTCACTAAAAAACCTGAAAAATGGATCCGACCCCGCCCTGTGCCGCTCGAAAATCCTCTCTTATTTAATTGTCATTCTTTACCTTTACGTAAACGTAAACTTTCTCTATGATATCCGCACCCTAGCCACAGCAGGCCTGGCAGCGAGCCCGATGACTACTACCTACAGTATTTCCGACCTGTCGCGGGAGTTCGCCATTACTACCCGGGCCATCAGGTTTTATGAGGACAAGGGCCTGCTGAGCCCGGAGCGGCGCGGCCAGGCGCGTATCTATTCCAGCGGCGACCGCACCCGCCTGAAACTGATCCTGCGCGGCAAGCGCCTGGGCCTGAGCCTCGAGGAAAGCCGCGAGATCATCGATATGTACAACCCCGGTGGCAGCAACACCGGCCAACTGAATACCCTGATCGGCAAAATCCGCGAACGCAAATCCCTGCTACAGCAGCAACTGCGCGATATCGAGGGCATGATGGGCGACCTCGACGCCGCTGAAGCGCGCTGCCTGCAGGCCCTGCAGAGCAGTGAAAACACAGTCAATACACTCTGAATAACAGCTGAGATCCAAGCCATGAACACCACCTACCCCACCCTCAACTTCGGCCTCGGCGAAGAGATCGATATGTTGCGCGACAGCGTCTACCAGTTCGCCCAGGCGGAACTGGCGCCGCGCGCCGCCGCCATCGATGCCGACAATGTGTTTCCCGCCGATATGTGGCGCAAATTCGGCGCTATGGGCCTGCTCGGCGTGACTGTCGCCGGGGAATATGGCGGCAGCGATATGGGCTATCTGGCCCACGTCGTCGCCATGGAAGAAATCTCCCGCGCCTCGGCTGCCGTGGGCCTTTCCTACGGCGCCCATTCCAATCTGTGCGTCAACCAGATCCACAAAAACGGTACCGAAGCACAAAAACGCAAATACCTGCCCAAACTCTGCTCCGGCGAACATGTCGGCGCCCTGGCCATGTCCGAGCCCAATGCCGGCTCCGATGTGGTCAGCATGAAACTGCAGGCCCACAAACGCGGCGACCACTATGTGCTCAACGGCAACAAAATGTGGATAACCAACGGCCCCGACGCCGATACCTATGTCATCTACGCCAAAACCGCGCCCGACGCCGGCTCCCGCGGCATCACCGCCTTTCTGGTGGAGCGCGACTTTGCCGGCTTCTCGCGCGCACAAAAACTCGACAAACTGGGTATGCGCGGCTCCAATACCTGCGAACTGGTCTTCGCCGACTGCGAAGTGCCGGCAGAGAATATTCTCGGCGAGGAAAACGGCGGCGTAAAAGTACTCATGAGCGGCCTCGACTACGAGCGCGCGGTGCTCTCCGGCGGCCCGGTGGGCATTATGCAGGCCTGCCTGGACGCCGTGGTGCCCTACCTCCACGACCGCCAGCAGTTCGGCCGCAGTATCGGCGAATTCCAGCTGATGCAGGGCAAGGTGGCCGATATGTACACCGAACTCAATGCCAGTCGCGCCTATCTCTACGCCGTTGCCAGAGCCTGCGACCGCGGCGAGGAGAGCCGCAAGGACGCCGCCGGGGTGATTCTCTATACCGCGGAAAAAGCCACCCAGATGGCACTGCAGGCGATCCAGGCCCTGGGCGGCAACGGCTATATCAACGAATACCCCACCGGCCGCCTGCTGCGCGACGCCAAGCTCTACGAGATCGGCGCCGGCACCTCGGAAATCCGCCGCATGCTGATCGGCCGCGAACTATTCAACGAAACCAAATAAACGCAGCAACTAACCCCTAACAACTAGCGACTAGAAACTCGGAACTGACGTATGACCGCGTTGAAGACCAAGATTAACCCGCAGAGCAGCGACTTTGCCGCCAACGCCGAGCATATGCGCGGCCAGGTGGACGATCTGCGGCACAAGCTGGCGCAGATCAAGCAGGGCGGCGGCGACAGGGCCCGGGCCAAGCACACGGCGCGCGGCAAGCTGTTGCCGCGCGAGCGTATCAACGCCCTGCTCGACCCCGGTTCGGCGTTTCTGGAATTGTCGCAGCTGGCGGCCTGGGAGGTTTATGACGATGTCGTACCGGCGGCCGGCATTATCACCGGCATCGGCCGGGTATCGGGTCAGGAATGCATGGTGGTTGCCAACGATGCCACGGTCAAAGGCGGCTCGTACTACCCGCTGACGGTGAAGAAACACCTGCGCGCCCAGGCCATCGCCGAACAAAATCACCTGCCCTGTATCTACCTGGTGGATTCCGGCGGCGCCAATCTGCCGCGCCAGGACGAGGTCTTTCCCGACCGCGAGCATTTCGGCCGCATCTTTTTCAACCAGGCCAACCTGTCGGCGCGCAATATTCCGCAGATCGCCGTGGTCATGGGCTCCTGCACCGCCGGCGGCGCCTATGTGCCGGCCATGGCCGACGAATCCATTATCGTGCGCGAGCAGGGCACGATTTTTCTCGGCGGCCCGCCGCTGGTAAAGGCCGCCACCGGCGAGATCGTCTCGGCCGAGGAACTCGGCGGCGCCGATGTCCACTGCCGCACTTCAGGGGTGGCGGACCACTACGCGCAAAACGATCACCACGCGCTGAAACTGGCGCGCCAGGCGGTGGCGCGACTCAACCGCGTCAAGCCGGTGCACTGCGATCTGCAGGCACCGCAACCGCCGCTTTACAATACGGCGGAAATCTACGGCGTGGTGCCGAGAGATACCCGCCAGCCCTATGATGTGCGCGAGATTATCGCGCGCATCGTCGACGCCTCGGCGTTCGACGAGTTCAAGGCACTGTACGGCACCACCCTGGTGTGCGGCTTTGCACGCATTTTCGGCTATCCACTGGGCCTGGTCGCCAACAATGGCATTCTGTTCGGCGAGTCGGCGCAAAAGGGCGCACACTTTGTCGAATTGTGCGCGCAGCGTAAAATTCCACTGGTATTTCTGCAGAATATTACCGGTTTTATGGTCGGCCGCCAGTACGAGGCCGAAGGCATCGCCAAGCACGGCGCCAAAATGGTCACCGCCGTGGCCTGCGCCCAGGTACCCAAGCTGACCGTGCTGATCGGCGGCTCCTTCGGCGCCGGCAACTACGGCATGTGCGGCCGCGCCTACGATCCGCGCTTCCTGTTTATGTGGCCCAACGCACGTATTTCGGTGATGGGCGGCGAGCAGGCCGCAGGGGTACTGGCGCAGGTAAAGCGCGATCAGTTCGAAGCCCGCGGTGACAGCTGGAGCGAGGCTGACGAGGCGGCTTTCAAACAGCCGATCATCGATACCTACGAGCACCAGGGCCACCCCTACTATGCCTCGGCCCGGCTCTGGGACGACGGCGTGATCGACCCGGCGGAAACCCGCAATGTTCTCGGCCTGGCGCTGTCGGCCAGTCTCAACAAAGCTATCGCCGAGACCCGCTTCGGCGTATTCAGAATGTAGATCACGGGAGTCCGGACGATGACTGAAGAACAGGTTTTACTGGATACCGACAGCCGCGGCGTAGCAACCATTACCCTCAACCGCGCGGCAAAACACAACGCCTTCGACGACCGGGTGATCGCCCGGTTGACAGCGTGTTTTCGACAGGCCGGCGATGACCCCGAGGTGCGCGCCGTGGTGCTGGCTGCCAGCGGCAAGAGCTTCTCCGCCGGCGCCGACCTCGGCTGGATGCAGCGCATGGCCGGCTACTCGCACGAGCAGAACCGTGCCGATGCCGACGCCCTGGCACAGATGCTGTCGACGCTGAACACCTTGCCCAAGCCCACCCTTGCCCGCGTCCAGGGCGCGGCCTTTGGCGGCGCGGTGGGCCTGGTCAGCTGCTGTGATATGGCGGTGGCCGCCAGCCATGCCAGCTTCTGCCTGAGCGAGGTCAAAATCGGCCTGATCCCCGCCACCATCAGCCCCTATGTGATTCAGGCGATGGGCGCCCGCGCGGCGCGGCGCTATTTTCTCAGCGCAGAGAGATTCAGCGCCACCACCGCGGCCGCGCTGGGCCTGGTCAGCGAAGTGACCGAGGCAGCGCAGCTGGATGCAGTGATAGCGCAGTGGCTGGACGCGCTGCTCGGCAACGGCCCGCGCGCTGTGGCGGCGGCAAAGCAACTGATCGCGGATATCGCCGGGCGCCCGATAGACGGCGAGCTCATCGCCGAGACCAGCGAGCGCATTGCCGGCATCCGCGTTTCCGCAGAGGGCCAGGAGGGTCTGCGGGCGTTTTTGGACAAGCGCAAGCCGGGGTATGTGGGTAGGGGTTCTTGATGACATTGTGCCAAGTGAGTGGCTTAAGTTTTCAAGTAACAAAGGTGGGATAGGGAAAAGTGGAAAGGGAAAAGGGAAAAGGGAAAAGGGAAAAGGGAAAAGTAAACCAGTATGTGTTTTTGGTTTTTCTTTTTCCTTTCCACTTTTCCCTTTTCCCTATTTCCCATATTTCAAACTCAGAGACTAAAAGCAGCCAACCATGTTCACAAAAATCCTAATCGCCAACCGCGGTGAAATCGCCTGCCGCGTTATCCGCACCGCGCGCCGGCTGGGCATTGGCACTGTCGCGGTTTACTCCGACGCCGACCGCCATGCGCTGCATGTGGATATGGCCGACGAGGCCGTGCATATCGGACCGGCCGCGTCGCGCGACTCCTACCTGCGCGGCGACAGGGTGCTGGCCGCGGCGCGCCAGACCGGCGCCGAGGCGATTCACCCCGGTTACGGTTTTCTCTCTGAGAACGCCGGCTTCTGTCGCGCCTGTGGCGACAGCGGTGTTGTGTTTATCGGGCCGCCGGTGGGCGCCATCGAAGCCATGGGCTCGAAGGCCGCGGCAAAAAACATTATGGCCGATGCCCGGGTGCCGCTGGTGCCGGGTTACCACGGCGAGGACCAGAGTGAGTCGGTGCTGCGCCGGCACGCCGACACGATGGGCTATCCGGTGTTGCTCAAAGCCGCCGCCGGCGGCGGCGGCAAGGGTATGCGCCAGGTATGGGAGGCGGCCGAGTTCGAGCAGGCGCTGGCAGCGGCAAAGCGCGAATCCCTCAATGCCTTTGGCGACGACCATATGCTGGTGGAGAAATATCTGACCCGGCCGCGGCATGTGGAGATCCAGGTATTCTGTGACCGCCACGGCAATGCCGTGTATCTGTTCGAGCGCGACTGCTCGGTGCAGCGCCGCCACCAGAAAATTATCGAGGAGGCGCCGGCACCGGGTATGACCCCCGAGTTGCGCGCAGCCATGGGCAGCGCCGCGGTTCGCGCCGCCCGGGCCATCGACTACGAGGGCGCCGGCACCGTGGAATTTCTGCTCGACGGCGACGGCTCGTTTTACTTTATGGAGATGAATACCCGCCTGCAGGTGGAGCACCCGGTAACGGAAATGATCTCCGGCCAGGACCTGGTGGAGTGGCAGCTGCGGGTAGCGGCCGGGGAAACCCTGCCGCTGGGCCAGGAGCAATTGCAGATTCGCGGGCACGCCTTCGAGGCGCGCATTTACGCCGAGGACCCGCAAAACGATTTTCTGCCGGTAACCGGGCCACTGCTGTTTTTGCAGCCGCCCGACGGCAGCCAGCACGTGCGCGTCGATTCCGGCGTGCGCCAGGGCGATGAGGTCAGTGTCTACTACGACCCGATGATTGCCAAGCTGATCACCTGGGACGAGGACCGCGAGCGGGCACTGCAGCGCCTGGCCAGAGCGCTGCAGGAATACCGCATCAGCGGCCTGACCACCAATATCGATTTTCTCTACAACCTGGCCACCAGCGAAGCGTTCCGGGCGGCACAACTGGATACCGGCTTTATCGACAAACACCGCGCCGCCATCTTTCACGACAGCCAGTACGAACTGGCCCGCGATCTGCCACTGGCGGCGCTCTACCTGGTGCTCGAACAGAGCCGCCGCGGCGCCGAGCTGGCGCGCGCCGGCGGCGATCCCTGGTCGCCCTGGCACCACACCGACGCCTGGCGCGTCAACGAGCCGAATCTGCAGCGCTTCAGCCTGATATTGCGCGACCGGCAGCACGATATCGAAGTCGAACAGCTGACCACGGTGGCCGGCAGCCGCTATCTGATCAGCTGCGACGGGCAGCAGGTACACGCCGAGGGCTCACTCAGCGGCACCACCCTGCGCGCCAATATCGACGGCTACCTGCTGCGCGCCACGGTGGCGGCGCACGACGACAGCTTCAGTCTCTACACCCAGGACCGGGCGCTGCCGTTCAAGCGCGTGGCGCCCGACTACGGCGAGGAGGCCGAGCAGGCCGGCGGCAGCGGCCTGGCCGCGCCGATGAACGGCACCATCGTCACGCTGCTGGCCAGCGCCGGCGGCCGGGTCAGTAAAGACGAGGGGCTGCTGGTGATGGAGGCGATGAAAATGGAGCACACCATTCGCGCGCCCGCCGACGGCGAGGTGGTGAAGTTTTTCTTCCAGCCGGGCGAACTGGTCGACGGCGGAGTGACACTGGTGGACTTTAAGGCCGACTGACGGGCTGCACGATTCGTCATCCCGGCGCGGGCCGGGATACCAGTGGAAAGTATATTTACCGAACTGTTGTTAACGGGAGGCCGCAATGCAAAACTCAATGCCGCAAAAAGTCCGTATTGTCGAGGTCGGACCGCGCGACGGCCTGCAGAATGAAAAGCCGGCCATCGACACCGCCACCAAACTGGCACTGATTGAGCAACTGGCGCAGACCGGGCTGACCTATATCGAGGCCGGCAGTTTCGTCAATCCCAAGTGGGTGCCGCAGATGGCGGGCAGCGACGAGGTATTCAAGCAGTTGCCCAAAAAAACCGGCGTGACTTATGCGGCACTGACGCCCAATCTCAAGGGCTTTGAACGCGCGCTGGCCGCCGGTGCCGGCGAAGTGGCGGTATTTGCCGCGGCGTCCGAAACCTTCAGCCAGAAAAACATCAACTGCTCCATCGCTGAAAGCCTGCAGCGCTTTGCCCCGGTGCTGGCGGCGGCGCGCGAACAGCAGCTGCCGGTGCGCGGCTATGTTTCCTGTGTCGTCGGCTGTCCCTACGAGGGTGCAATCAGCGCGCAGAAGGTCGCCGAGCTGGCAGAGCAACTGCAGCAGATGGGTTGTTACGAAATCTCCCTCGGCGATACCATCGGCGTGGGCACCCCGGCCTCGGTCACCACCATGCTGGAGGCGGTGGGCAGGCGGCTGCCGCCGGCGGCCCTGGCTGTGCATATGCACGATACCTACGGCCAGGCGCTGGCCAATATCTTTGCCTCTCTGCAACTGGGTATCGCCGTGGTGGACAGTGCTGTAGCCGGGCTTGGCGGCTGCCCCTACGCGCGGGGCGCATCCGGCAATGTCGCCAGCGAGGATCTGGTTTATATGCTCGACGGCCTCGGTATCGAACACGGTGTCGATCTGCAAAAGCTGGTGCGGGCGGGCAACTTTATCTCCGCGGCGCTGGGGCGCGAAAACGGCTCCAAGGCGGCCAGGGCGATTGGTGGGAAAACCGGCAGCTGTTAGGGCCTGTCTACACTAATCAACTTATCTACAATCGACGAAAAGCTGATGAAAAACCTAAAAATAACATTCAGCTTATCAAAACGACTGAAGATTCTTTGGAAGCCTTTTAAAGACCCTTTTCCCGTGTTTGCTCTCTATTTCTTTACAACGATAAAACTACTTCCGATTTATCAAAGAGATAGTGTTTTAAGATGCCGATCAATCCCATTGCCTATTATCGATATCAATAAGCCCTGTTACGATCCCCCGGTATATGGCCGTTGCTTGAGTCTTGGCACTTAAAGCCAGCTTGATGGCGGCGATGTGCTTGTTTGCCGTCTCCTTGCTAATATGCATTTTTTCAGCCGCGTCTTTAAGAGTGACATTATCCTTAGCTAAAATTCGTAAAAGCTGTAATTGTTTGGGTGTAACCCCTGAGAGTCGCATAAAAGCCTTCTGGCCAATAAAGAATGGGGCGAAGCGACTGATCGCAAAATTGGTACTAATATCTCCCAGAAGATAAAGTAGCGGCTGATGAGTCTCGATCAACGCTCGAAAAGGTTCCGGGTCCACACCCAACTTAGTAACTGTAAATAGACAATTTATACCGATGATGGTCTTATAAGTAATATTGTAGGTATCCAGGCAACCATACTTAGCAGCTTGCCGGCAAAGTGCTAGAAATTTATCGTTCACATCTAGTTCAAAGGGGGACTGCTTTAAGTATTCAATAATAGCGGACTGATACACCGGCTTCATTATTGTCTTGTCTCCCTGCCGTGCTATCAGATCAAATTCGTAATAGTCTTCATACACTTTCAACAATAACTCAGACCAGTTCGACAGTTGCCGAGGTTGTTCTACACCCAAGACTGTGAAACGAAAACTGTCTAAGCCCATCGGTTCCAGAGCCCTCACGATAGCCTGTTTCAGCTCTTTTGGGGATTGCACCACAGATAAATGAGAATAGAAATAAAAGTCGACTGATTTTCGGTCAAACACCGAACCCCCTACTTTAAAGATACCAGGTAAAATTGCTGAACGACTGTATGACGATATCCACAAATTTCCTTATACTATTCCCATTCCTGAGCATCGATATCAATTAGGCCAGTAACGATACCACGATATACAGCTGCCCCTTGAGTTTTTGCCCCTAGAGCAGCCTTAATAGCAGCAATATGTTTATTTGCTGTATCCAGACTAATATGTAATCGTTCAGCTGCACCCTGTAGTGTCACATTCCCTTTAGCCACTATATTCAGTATTTCTACTTGCTTAGGAGTAACACCCATGCGCTGACTAAAGGCTTTAGGACCAAAAAAGTATGATGCATACCTAGCTATCGCGATATTAGCGGCGATATCACCTAACAAATAGAGAATGGACCGTTGATTTTCTATTAGCAAGCGAAATTCATCTTGTTCCATATTCAATTTGCTTACAGAGAATAAGTAGTTAATGCCTATTGGTGTGCGATAAGGGATGTTGTAGATATCATAATGATTCCGCTCGACTAGAAATTTGTATAACTCCAAATACTTTTCATTAGATTCAAGTGCTAGTGGTGATTGTCTGACGTAGTCGGCAATCGTAGACATATAGACAGGTGATGTTTGATTCTCAGCGTGGCGAGAGACCAAATCGTATACAGTGTATTGTTCGTACTGTTCTAGCAAATCAGCAGACCAGTTTGACAGTAACCTAGGATTCTCTACCCCCACGGGCGCGAAACGAAAGCTATTCAACCCTAGCGTCCCCAGGATCTCTACAATAGCCTCCTTAAACAGCAAGAGTGTTTTCGCGTTTGACAATCGTGAGTAAAAATAGTAGTTGGATGATGATTGACCTTCATTACTACTGCTATTTTTGAGGGTTGTTATGCTATGCACAACTGAACCTTGGTCGAATATGGAATTGCAATAAACTGGATATCTGCAATAAAACCATCAGCTAATACTCGTTATTATCATCACACAAACTACGACAGCCTTGACTCTCAGAATGAAGATTAATTGGGATTAACTGGCGAAAAAGCTAACGACCTCGCGACGAGCTTTTCTTTTGTTAACCCAATTCTCTACATCTGAATGAGATCAAATTATAGGAATAAGACTGCGGTTTTAAATTGTGATTTACCTGGTTTATATAGCGGATTTCCGCTATCCCATATATGGAGAAACCATGAGATGCTGGATTTCCTACAAATAGCCAGCGCTCAGAAGTAGATCACCGCATAAGGTGGTCGTAGTAGAAATAGCGAAATATCAACAGGTTAGCGAAAATAGAAAAACCATTTATGCGATATTGCTATATATTTAACCATCTAAATGCCTAAAAAGAATACCTTACATATCAATACTGCTAGTTAGCAGATCCATCGGGGGAGAAGCGGAAAAACCAATATATTCCGTATATAGAAACTTTCAGTTGAGGTAAAACCTGCCATCTGCGTAATTACAGTACAACGCAATTTATCTGGACCACTGCAGTTTGTCGTCGGTCTTATTCAGGGACTTCAGTATGGCAAAACTTCTAGCTTTAGGGCAAAGAAACTCTAATCACTCGCTAAGCATAGAAAGATATGAAGCGGGAATTTACAAATATCTAAAAAACGCACGTGACTTTAAGGATTTTAAAACCCGCATCGAGGAGCAACTATGCAAACTCGGTTTTAGCCATTGGGGTTTCGCTCAATTGGATCTACCCAGCCATCTCACAATATCTGAGCTTGTGGGTAATACTCACGAATCGCTACTAGTAACATATTTGTCAGATTCGCTTCATGAATATGATTTTTTATTAAAACACACGAAAGCCAGTGATTTACCCGCATTTCAATCCGATATTGCAAGCTGGATAAAAAAATATCCACTTAAGTGTACTGAATTTGATGGATTCAAAGAACTATTAGCACTGTGCAGAAGCTTTGAATATAAAGATAGTTATTGCATTCCTTTAAAGTCTATAGGCGGACATGATAACCGTGTTCTATTTAGTGTAAACGCTCAAAAAATAAATCAAGAAGATTTTAGAAAAAGAGTGAATGTTTCGGCAAACAAGCTACATGTGCTCGGCCAGGTGATTAACGATATCAGTCGCATTAAGTTCCAGGACGATTTAAATGGGAGTATACAGCACTACAATCAATTAGTTAGGGCCAAAAGATACACCCTGCTCTTTACTATGGTTAAAAATGACTTACCCGTCAATTTGGCAGCTGACAAAATGGGCATTGCTACAAGTACCGCCGAGAAGCATATCGCCGCGATTAAACAAGACTTGGGTGTAAAAACCAACTACGGTGCTTATGACAAAGCCCTTAAGCTCGGTTTAATTTCATAGACATAATCACGCCTCCAACACTGACAGGCGAGGAAGAAAGGTTACTATGCTTACGTTTCCATTATCCAACCCTTATCCGGCTTATGCCTCGATCCGAGAAGAGCACCCTGTTTTCCATGTACAGCCGGAGGACATGTGGATAATCAGTCGATACGAAGATGTCAAAGCTGCATCAAAGGATTTTAATCGTTTTACAGTAGAAAAGCGAATGGAGCTAATGTCTCCACCCTGGCTAAGTAAAAAATGTCAACATGACCTTTTCGTTATTTCTCAAAACCCCAGTTCGGCTAAGCACGGGCAGTACCGTGCGCTAGTGAATACGTCGGCATTTATGGCTCGCTCTTTGAGTAAACTGCGCCCCTTTATGGAAGAAATCGCGGAGTCATTGATAGCCACTTTTGTGGATAAGCAAGAGGTTGAATTTATTGAGCATTTCGCATATCCCTATGTAAATGCAGTATTTGCAAGAGTAACTGGTTTAGACGACGCTATCGATTCAGAAAACGTTCGGAAATACACTCAAGCTATGGAGCTGCTGTACTATGAAAAGCCTGAAGATCACATCGTTGAGTATATTGAAGATACCTATTTAAGGCAGCAGTTATTTTATACGTCTATAATAACTGACAGGCGCATAAAGCCTCAGAGCGATATTGTTTCCGAACTCATTAAGGCAGAAATAGACGGTGAAGCTCTCTCTGATGCCATGATTAGAAGCGCACTCGACATACTTTTTCGCGGTGGCTATCAAAATCCCGTTCATGTAATCGGCAATGGTCTGTTGCAACTGGCTAAAGACCCCACTTTACTCAGTTCAGTATTGCGGCAGCCAGAAAAAATTCCAGCATTTGTAGATGAACTATTGCGTTTGTATTCGCCTGCGCCGATATCTCTCCGGCATACAACTCAACCAGTTACACTGCACGGAATAACTATACCTGCCGAAGCCCCTGTGTTGCTTCTGTTGGCGGCCGCAAATAGAGATCCAAGGCGGTACACAAATCCTGATAGCTTTGAGTTTAATCGCAAACCAAAAGACTATCTGACTTTTGGAAACGGCCCCAACATCTGTATTGGTATGGCGTTAACACGGATACAAACTCAAGTGGCTTTCGAGTGTTTACTGTCGCATATTTCAAATATTAGCTGCTTGTCGGCAGATGAGCTTGAGTGGGTGGACTCACCATTTGTGCATGGGGTAACAAAGTTACCCGCTAACTTACAATACCACAACTAGAATTGGATAAATGGACTTCAAATAATGAGATGTCTGTCTACTACTTCTTCAGCGATATTGTTACCGGCGTTATCTTTATCAATCGGCACAGCTGCCAATGAGCAATTGATATTAGAGGAAGTAATAGTTACAGCACAAAAAAGAGAGCAATCACTTCAAGATGCACCCATATCGATTGCTGTACTCAACGAAGATCAATTAGTGCAAATAGGTATCTCAAGTTTGCAGGATCTGGAAAGCGGCATCGTACCTTCGTTAAGAGTCAGCCCTAATGGCAACGTATCAACATCTTTGGCGATTACCATTCGTGGTAATGGACCTATTGACACGACACAAGCAACTCGCGAAAGTGCTGTGGCCGTTTATCAAGATGGCGTTTATATAGGGCGTACCCAAGCCCTGTCAATGGAGCTTACCGATCTTGAGCGGATTGAGGTACTACGTGGTCCGCAGGGCACACTATTTGGCCGTAATGCTACGGGCGGTGCCATCAGCCTCATCTCGAAAAAACCTACCGGCAAGTTAGGAATTGAACAAACGTTTGGTGTTGGCAGATACGACGCTTGGCGCAGCTTGACTCGTCTCAACTTACCAGAGGTAGCAGGTATACGTTCAAAAATTGATTACCTTCACACAGAACGGGGTGGCTGGGTAGACAACACTGCTGCCGGGCAAGCGGATTATGGAGAGATAGAAAAAAGCGGAGGAAGGTTGAGTTTAAGCGCTCGGCCGAGCAGAACTGTCAGCCTCGACTATACATATGATAATGCTACATTGGAATCTACACAGGTATATTTTCAGCTGTATGAAGATACTAATGGAATCATCGGTAGAGAGCGGCAACGTCAATCGAAAACTCGCTACCCAATAGCGCCCTTGGACCCTACCCAAACTGACATAAGAGGTCATGGATTAACCATTGACTGGGCGCTAAACAACCAAGTGAAGTTCCGTTCAATTAGCGGCTATCGTGATGTAAAAGAGGACAGTAACAATAACTATGGAGGGGTTTTGTACAACAATGGATTGATCGTTGCCGAAGACACACGACAGGCGCAGCTGTCGCAAGAATTCCAGCTCATTGGCAACCAGGAACCAATTCAGTGGGTAGCCGGCTTATATTACTTTCGCGAAGATGTCGAACAAGACATTCAGTTCTTATTTAGCTTAGACACGTCTACTGAACTTCCCTTTGCTCCAATTGATCCACCCGGTGGTACGCCGATTACCTTTGTTGATAGCGATGCGACATCACTTGCTGCTTATGGACAAGCCACTTGGTCATTGGATCGCTTACACGTTACGCTAGGGGGCCGTTATACCGAAGATGAAAAACTAGGTAAAAGATTCCAGTTCGCCACGCAAGAATTTGATCTCAAAACCGAACACTTCGATACTGCTGTTACATTGCAATATGACTGGTTTGAGGACATTTCGTCTTATGTTAAATGGGGTACAGCTTACAAGGCCGGTGGGTTTAATATCCGATCCGCAAGTTTTAGTCCCTTCGACGAACAAGTGACTAAAACATGGGAGATCGGTTTAAAATCACAGCTCTGGGGGCAACGCCTGCGCATAAATACAGCGCTATTTCGCAGCAACTATAAGGATATGCAGTTTGACTTCGTAGACCCTGTTAACGTAGTTATCATAGAAACAATTAATGCGGAAAAAACAGTTAAGCTGAGTGGTTTCGAGATGGACTTTACAGCAATGCTAACAGATGAGCTGATCTTGGGGTTGAACTACACTTACTTAGACGATGATATGCCGCTACAACCAAATCCGTTGGCAAATGGCGAACGACAACAATTTGAAATAATACAAACGCCGCAACACGCTGGTTCTTTAAAGCTGGATTATACATTCCCTCTCTGGTCTCTCGGAAAACTGAGAGCACATTTAAACATAACCTCAACGGATCAATATGCACACTCTCCCGTGACTTCGCCACGATTGGACGCCTACACTCTAATCAATGCGCGTTTGACTTTGAGTGAGATTCCTATTGGAAGAAATAGCGGCGCATTTAGCATAGCTGTCTGGGGTAAAAATCTGGCAGATGAAGAGTATGCAGCGCTTGGTTTTCCAATTGGCTCTCCTGCCGTTACTACGATACAGGCTTTCGGCACACCTAGAACTGCTGGCCTCGACATCTCATACAAATTTTAGGTGCGACACGGAAGCTGAGGAATTTATGGTACCTATTCAGTTATCCCATGCACCTGATACATAACTAAAATTACCCATTAATGTAGCTTCTAAAAGCCCAGCTGCTATTATGGTTCTGTAGTCAGCGAAAACAGAATATGTTTTCTACTTCCTCCATGCAATCCCTCATCTACAACTCGAACACTGAACCTATTTTTTTGTATCCCATTTTCTCATAATAAACATCTTCATCAGATAAGACATAGACAGTCAGGCTGGAGAAATCCATTTTCATCTGCTTCAGCAGCGATCGCCCTATTTTCCGATTTCTCCAGGCCGGCAAGACGTATAGCTCGCTGATATAAACAGCCAATCCATCATCCAGAAATGCTCTGATATATCCACAGAGTTCGCCATTATCATGGCATACATATGTGACACTGTTCCTCAGGGACTTCCTGTAACTATCTATAGCGCCTTCATTGGTGAATATATCCCAGTCGGGGTCCTTTTTAATGGCTGCCAGTACAGCCTCTTCATGTTCTGGCTTGTATGTTGATATTTTCATCCTGAGGTCAGTTTTTACACCCATCGGTACGCGATACTCTCATAGGCCGGCTTTGCAAAGAGGGACTTTGCAAATAAGGGAACGATGCTTGAGTATAAAATGAAAACAGGGTTTGACGATAGGTATATTGGTTGCGGTGTTTTGGGATGTCCTTATTGCTGTGAGGAAATTTGGCGCTTCGAGTATGCCAAAATTCCCGCTGGCGGCGCTGTCTCAGCAGTCCATTGCCGGCACAGAGCTGTCAGCAAGGCTTTGTCAAAACCTATGGCTGATAAAGTCATAACCCGCCTTTAGTCCGACGCCACCTTAAAACGCGATATTTCCGCACTCAACTGTGCCGCTACCCGGGTAATGCGCTCGACGGATTCGCCGGTGGCCTCCGCCCCTTTGAAAGTATTGTCGGTGACCTCGCGGATCTCGTTCGACATGCCGATCATCTGCTCCAGCAGCTGGTGCTGCTGCTCGGTGGAGGTGGTGATGACATTGCCGGCACTGTGCACGTCGTCGATGAGTTCTCCCAGGCGATTGAGGGTGGTGGCAACCACGCCGACTTTTTCATAGCTCTGCGCCATCTGTGCGCCGGTTTCACCCATACTGCGCTCGCTGACAATGGAGGCCTCCTCGATCGCCGTCAGCGTGGCGTTGATTTTTTCCGTCTGCTCCTGGGTTTTCAGCGCCAGTGTCCGGACTTCGTCGGCAACCACGGCAAAACCGCGACCCTGCTCGCCGGCGCGCGCCGCTTCGATGGCGGCGTTGAGGGCCAGCAGGTTGGTCTGCTCGGCAATCTCGTTAATGGCGCTGGAAATACCACCGATATTGCGCGTGTCCTCTACCAGCCGCGCGATGGAGGACTGGGCGGAACTCAACTCGTCTTTCAGCCGCGTCATCACCGCTTCCAGTTCGGTCAGGGAACGGCGCCCCTCGCCGGCCGCCTCCTGGGCGCCGCCGGCAGTGCTGACGGTGTCGGCAATCTGGCCGTGCACGGTCTGCGATGAAGCGTGCAGATCGGTAATGGTCTGTACCAGGATTTCGGTATCGCGGTTTTGCACCTGCGCCCCCTGGCGCGCATTTGCCGCCACCTGCCGCAGGCTCGACAGTGAGTCGTCAAGTGTCAGCGCCGACGCGTTGACGCCGCTGACCAGGTTTTCCAGCGCTGCAGCCATGGCATTGATGCGCTCGCCGATATCGGACCACTCATCGCGCCCGGCCACCACCGCCCGCTGGCATAGGTCGCCGTCCGCCAGCCGCTCCACCGCCGCAGTCACCGCCAGGGTGCTGCCGCGCACGGCCATGTAGAAGCCGCAGAACAATACCGCCGCCAGCACCAGGCCCGCCGACAACACCAGCAGCGACAGGGTGCGGTTGCGCTGGTACTGATCCAGGCGGGCGCCGATCAGTTCGGCGATCAGCGGTTCCAGCTGGCCGGCCAGCTGCGCCGCGGCGGCGCTGACCTGGGCCCAGGACTGGCGCACCCGGGGGCGGTCCACTTCGATCACTTCGGGGTCGAGCATGCGGCCGGTAACCAGTTCGAGCAGGGCCGACATCTCCGCATTGAAGGCCTGCCACGGCAGGCCCAGGCGATCTGCGGCCACGGCATTCAGATCCAGCGTCTCCTGTATATAGATATCCGCAGTATTGAGTTTGCCCTGGGACAGTTCCACCGCATTGGACAGGGCGATAAAGCTGTCGGGATTGAAACGCCCGACAGCGGCGATCCGCGAGGCGGTCCGCCCGACGTTGACCACCTCCCCCTGCAGCTCGCGCAGATAGTCGGCATAGAAGCGCACCAGGCGGTTGGTGGCGAGATCGTCGGCCAGGCTGAGGCTGCTGTAGTCGGCCAGGGCGCGCTGGTAAAAACCCAGCAGCGCGAAAATATTGGCGCTGCCCTCGCTGAGGCCGCGCTGCAGCTGCGCGCGGGTGGTCGCCACGGCATCGTGCCGGTCGAGCCACGGCGCGACCTGTGCCGGCGGCGCCAGCGCGGGCAGGGCATCGCCGCGCAACAGGGCGGCGTCGATATCGAACATCAACTGGCGACTGCTGCGCAGATACTGCAGGCCGTCAAGCTCGTTTTGCAACATCGAAATCGAGCGTTCGTACTGGCTCATCAGCAGCACCTGCGAAACGCAGATGGGAATCAGAAACGCCAGGGTGATCAAGAGAAATTTTTGGCCGTTGCGCAGGCTTCTCATCAGGTTGCGCGCCGGCACTGCAATAACACCGATAAACGACTGCATAGTGACCTCGGGTCTGTTCAGTAACAGGGAAAATCATCTGCCACTGATAACTATAGTCGAATCCATGGCGGCTGCGAGTGCAGTCCGGGCCGCGGTTCAGCTGCGGCCGGCGTCCTCCTGCGCGGCTACATAGCGCTGGTGCCAGTCCAGCAGCTTGGCGCCGGGCATGGGCCGGCTGACGAGAAAACCCTGCACATTTTCGCAGCCATGGCTGCGCAGGAAGGCAAACTGCTGATCGGTTTCCACCCCCTCGGCAACCACCTCCAGGCGCAGCGCCTTGGCCATGGTGATAATGGCGCGGGTAATCGCCGCATCGTCCTGGTTTTTCAGCACCTCGTGGATAAAGCTGCGGTCGATTTTCAGGCGGTCGAGGGGGAAACGTTTTAAGTAGGCGAGCGAGGAATAGCCGGTACCAAAGTCGTCCACCGACAGTCGCACCCCCAGCTCGCTGAGCCTCTGCAGCGTTTCGTTGACCTGGGTGGCGGTGGACATCAGCGTGCTCTCGGTGATTTCCAGCTCCAGTTGCGAGGGCTGAATACCGCTCTCGTCGACCGCCTCGGCCACGTGTTCAAACAGTTTTTCGTGGCTGAACTGCACGGCGGAGATATTGACCGATACCGACATATGCGGCAAACCGCCGTCCTGGAATTCCCTGACCTGGCGGCAGGCCTGTTTCAGTATCCACTCCCCCAGCATGATAATCAGGCCGCTGGACTCGGCGATGGGAATGAAGGTCTGCGGCGGTATCAGCCCCAGTTGCGGGTGATCCCAGCGCACCAGCGCCTCGACGCTCACCAGCTCCGAGGTTTCGGTTTCGATAATCGGCTGATAGTGCAGTACAAAGTGCTTTTTCTGAATCGATTTGAACATCTGCGACTGCAGCCGGGCGACCTCGCGGCTTTTCTTGTCCAGTTCGGAATCGTAGAAGCGGAACACACCGCGGCCGGCATCCTTGGCCTGGTAGAGGGCCAGATCGGCGCGCTTGAGCAGGTCGTCGACGTCGTAGGCGTCCTCGGGGAAAAAAGCGATACCGAGGCTGGCGTTGGTGGAAATACTGTGGCCGTCCACCTGCTTGACCCTGGCCACTTCGCGAATCACTTTGTTGGCCACCACCGAGGCGTTGTTGCGCTTGCCCAGGTGGGTGGCGATTACGGCGAACTCGTCGCCGCCCAGGCGCGCCACGGTATCGGTTTCGCGCACGCTGTCCTGGATGCGCCTGGAGACTTCCTGCAGCAGTTTGTCGCCCACCGGGTGGCCGAGCGTATCGTTGACTTTTTTGAAGTGATCGAGATCCAGCAACAACAGCGCCAGCGAGCCGCGCAGGCGCTTGGCAGTGGCGATGCCTTCGGCCAGGCGGGCGTTGAACAAGGTGCGGTTAGCGAGGCCGGTCAGGGGGTCGTAGTGGGCGAGATGCCGCAGCGCCTGTTCGTCTTTTTTCGACTCGACCACATAGCGGATGGTGCGCTCGATCAGCGGCGCCGAGAGGTGCTTCTTGGCAACGTATTCGGAGGCGCCGGCCTGACGCGCATCAATTTCAAAATCCGCGCTGTCGGTACCGGTGAGCAATACCACCGGCGTTTCGTTGCCCTGGGAGTGAACCTGGCGCGTTAAATTGATACCATTTCCCGCGCCAATGTTGAGGCTGAACAAAAACACATCATAGTTTTCGTTCTGGGTTGCCTGCAGTGCCGAGCCGATATTGTTTTTCCAGTCGATTCTGCATTTATCGCCGTAGGCTTCTTCCAGAACCGACTTGGTTAAAAAGTAGTCGCCGTCATCATCCTCGACCAGTAATATTTTTATTGTCTCATTCATGTCGATGATTCAACGCTCTACTCCACACCCCAATGTGTTTACAATTTAAAACGCAAGCGGCCGCATATTCCTCACCCCAAACACAGCTATCCGGCCAAAAGGTCGTATCTTAATTGTCCAACTGGTGATCTTCAACTGCGCGATCGCCGCAGGCAAAGCGTCAATGGCGATTGAAAGGTCAATGGCGATTGAAAGGTTATCGAGCTCGACTGGCAAACAGTGTGAGCAGGCAGCGATAAAAAAATGAAACGAGTTGCAGAGCGCGCAGGCAGGGCAGGCAGACAGCGGCGGGAAAATGCCTTAGGCCCGCATCACAAATCGTAGCCGACCACGGCTACGACCGGCCACAATGGAATGCAGCGCTTGCTGGTAATATGCACGGCGCGGCCGCCGAAGGAAAGAAAATAACCGTCCCAGCCCGGGTCGCGAATTCCGAGTGCAATGCTGTTGTTTTCCGGCAGCGCAAAGGCGACAACCCGCTCTTCAGTGACCTCGACACGGGGGTCGATCATAACGAAACTGCCAGGTGGAATACTTTCGTGAATCAACTGATTGTGAGCGGCGGTCTGCAGGATAAAAGCCCGCTCCGAGTGCTCGCCCACACTGCGCATGTGCCGGGGGGTATGGCCGACATTGCGGTCGACGATCATCTGCACCAGCTCCGACTCGGTCAACAGCTGATAGGCGCGACCCCGGGATGAATCACCGCCAGGCTGAACGCCTGCAACGGCATCCGTAAGTGGATCGCTAGCCATATAACAGTCTCTCCCCCCGGAGCGCTGCTTTTTTTAAGGGGCAGATATTACCGGATAATGATCGAGGTTCAAGTTTGTAATAGCTTACTTACCGGCGGTTCCAATAGCGCCTGGCTATCGACATGGAACTTGCAACAGAGAACTTACAACGCGGACCTTGCGGCAAAGAACTTACAACAGAGAACTTACAACAGAGACCTTGCGACACAGCACCGGCGATATGGAACTTGCAACACAGGGCCTGGCCGGCGACACCAAAACGCCGCCGGCTACAGCTTGCGGCGGGCGGCGTGGCGCTCTCTGTTTTCCTGCCGCTTGCGATCACTTTTGCGCAACAGCACATAGGTGGCGCCGACACCGCCGTGTTGTTTTTGCGCGGAGTGAAAAGCCAGCACCTGCGATAACTGCGGCAGCCAGTGGGCAACACAGCTCTTCAGCAGCGCCGGCTGCGGCTCGCGGTCGCGGCCCTTGCCGTGGGTAATCAGCACGCAGCGAATATCGTGGGCCAGGCAGTCGCGCACGAACTGGTAGACGGCATCGCGCGCCTGCTCGACGCTCATACGGTGCAGGTCCAGGCGCGCGTCAATGCGATATTTTCCCAGCCGCAGGTTGCGGAACACGCCGTGCTGTACCCCGGGGCGCTGGAAGCTGAGAAAATCCAGCGGATCGACCGGCTCGATAAACTCACCGGCCAGGGTGTTTTCATCGCGGTGCTGCTCGGCCTGGGCCGCCTGCCGGCGCCGCTCCAGTCCGGGTGCCGCGGCGCCGTTGTCGCGCTTCAATACGACCCGGCGCTGGGCCTGCAGCGGCTTGACATCGCCCATGGCCTGAAAAAACGCCTGGCTGTCCTGTTCAGGGTCGTCGTCAGACATAGCCTGCCCCCACATCAACTGTCGTTGGCGCCAGCGGGCACCACCGCTGCCGCGTACACCTGAAGAAACGCCGGCGGCAGGCGCCGCGGCCGCCCGCTGCTGATCTGGATGCATACCAGCGACCACCTGCCGCGCAGCAGGGTGGCGCCGTCTTCGGCCCTCACCAGTTGGAAGCGCCTTTCCAGCATCAGCTTTTCGTCGGTAGCGGTCAGCCAGGTGGCGACACACAGGCGCTCGCCCTCACGCGCGGCGCCGATATAGTCGAACTCGCCGCGGCGCACGGCCATGGCCCGATCCAGGCGCCGGTAGTCGTCCAGCGACAGGCCCAGGTGTTCCGAATGGGCCCAGGCCGACTGCTCGCACCAGCGCACATACTCGGCGTTATTGACGTGCTCGAGACCGTCAATAGCCGCCGCGGTCGCGGTCACGAAGTACAGGTGGGGGTCGGGGTAATCCCAGTTGGCCACCGGGCTTGGCATCTGACTCATGGGACGACTCAAATCGGGCATTGATCTGCACAGTGTAGTGCAGCGCCGCATTTTAGCAGGCAAGCGGGGGGCGATACTATCGTTGCAATTACAAGCGCTGCAATTACAAGCGCCGCAATTACAGGCCTTGCAATTACACGCATTGCAATACAGGCGTTGCGATACAAGCATTGCAGTACCGGTGTTGCCGTACGGGCGCTGCCAGTGGCAGGTATGCGCGGCGAGTCAAGGCCCGCGCCAGACACTACCACCGGCGGCGGCGGTCGGCTATGCTGTGGGCCGGCACCCTCGATCAACCACCAGGGAGTTTTTACCTTGCCTGCACCCGAACCCCGGCACGCCGCTGCCGACAGTGAAATCGAACGCTGCTTTGCCGTGATGGCGGAGCTGCGGCCACATCTACAAGCCGAAGACTTTGTCGCCACCATCCGCCATATGCAAACAGAGGGCTACCGCCTGGCTTTTATCGAGCAGGCAGGCCAGGTGGTGGCCGTGGCGGGCTACCGCATTTCCACCAACCTGTTGATGGGGAAAAATCTTTATATCGACGATCTCGTCACCGCCGCCGCGGCGCGCTCGCAGGGACACGGCGAGCAACTGCTGGCGTGGCTGCGGCAGGTCGCCCGCACCGAGCAGTGCCGGGCCCTCCACCTGGATTCCGGCACCCAGCGGGAGCGCGCGCATAAATTCTATTTTCACCAGGGCCTCAGCATTGCCAGCTACCATTTCAGCGAGCCGCTAAGCTCGCCGTAACTGCCGCTTGCGCGGCAATGGCGGCAGTATCAATGGCGGCCCTGAATCACCGCGAGGTGAACCGGGCTAGCGGTTGAGACGGTTGTCGATCAGTTGCTCAACCACCGAGGGGTCGGCCAGTGTCGATGTATCGCCGAGATTCTCCAGTTCGTTGGCCGCCACTTTGCGCAGAATGCGGCGCATGATTTTACCCGAGCGGGTTTTCGGCAGGCCCGGCGCCCACTGAATCAGGTCGGGCTTGGCAATCGGCCCGATCTCCTTGACGCACATGGCCACCAGTTCCTTTTTCAACTCGTCACTGGGCTGCTCGCCACCCATCAGGGTGACATAGCAGTAGATACCCTGCCCCTTGATGTCGTGGGGGTAACCCACCACCGCGGCCTCCGCCACTTTTTCGTGCAGCACCAGGGCGCTCTCCACCTCGGCCGTGCCCATGCGGTGGCCGGAGACATTGAGCACATCGTCGACGCGGCCGGTGATCCAGTAGTAGCCGTCCTCATCGCGGCGCGCGCCGTCGCCGGTAAAGTAATAACCGGGAAAGGTGGAAAAATAGGTATCGATCAGCCGCTGGTGATCGCCGTAAACCGTGCGGATCTGGCTCGGCCAGGACGACTTGATGGCCAGGCTGCCGGAGCCCGCGCCCTCGATTTCCCTGCCGTCGGCATCGAGCAGCACCGGCTCCACCCCGAAAAACGGCAGCGTCGCCGAACCCGGCTTCAGGTCTGTGGCGCCGGGCAGCGGTGTCAGCATATGGGCGCCGGTTTCGGTCTGCCACCAGGTATCGACGATCGGGCAGCGGCTGTCGCCGACGATGCGGTAGTACCAGTCCCAGGCCTCCGGGTTGATCGGCTCACCCACGGTGCCGAGCAGCTTCAGCGATTTTCGCGAGGTGCAGGTGACCAGCTCTTCGCCCGCCCCCATCAGCGCGCGGATCGCCGTCGGCGCGGTATAGAAAATATTGACCCCGTGCTTGTCCACCACCTCCCAGCAGCGCGAGGCGCTGGGATAGGTCGGCACCCCCTCGAACATCAGGGTGATGGCACCGTTGGCCAGCGGGCCGTAGACGATGTAGGAGTGGCCGGTTACCCAGCCGACATCGGCGGTACACCAGAACACATCGCCGTCGTGATAGTCGAACACATATTTGTGCGTCATTGCCGCCTGCAGCAGATAGCCGCCGGTGGTGTGCAGCACGCCCTTCGGCTTGCCGGTGGAGCCCGAGGTGTAGAGGATAAACAGGGGGTCTTCGGCATCCATGGACTCGGGCGGGCAATCGCCGTCGGCCGCGGCCACGGCCTCGCCGTACCAGATATCGCGCCCGTCGTGCCAGTCGATATCAGCGCCGGTTCTCTTAACCACCAGACAGGTATGCACATCCGCGCAGGCCGCCAGCGCGGTATCGGCATTGGCCTTCAGCGCCACGGCCTTGCCGCCGCGCAGCCCCTCGTCGGCGGTGATCAGGACGCGGCAATCGCTGTCGAGAATGCGGTCTTTGAGCGCCTCGGGGGAAAAGCCGCCGAATACCACCGAGTGAATGGCGCCGATGCGGGCGCAGGCCAGCATGGCATAGGCGGCCTCGGGGATCATCGGCATGTAGATGCAGACCCGGTCGCCTTTGCCGACGCCGCGATCTTTCAAGACATTGGCCAGCCGGCACACCGCCTGGTGCAGTTGCCGGTAGGTAATCGACTGATCGGCGGCGGGATCGTCGCCCTCCCAGATGATCGCCACCTGCTCGCCGCGCTCGGCCAGGTGACGGTCGATGCAGTTGTAAGCCACATTGAGTCTGGCGCCGGCAAACCAGCGCGCCGAGCCGCTGTGAAAATCGAACTCGCGCACCCGGCTCCAGGGCGCCTCCCAATCGAGGAAGGCTTCGGCCTGCTCGGCCCAGAATGCTTCCGGCTGTTCAATGGAACGCTGGTAAAGCGCCTGATAGCGAGCTTTGTCGATATGGGCCTGTTCGGCAAAAGCCGCGGGTACGGGATGGATGGGAAACTCGGACATGGGACACTCCGCTTGCTTTTTATGGGCTGCTGGTGGGCGATGGCCTCCATAATAGCGGGTTGCAGTGGAAATAAAACCACCCGCGGGGCGGTTTGGCTTCATACTTTGGTCGAAGTCGGCGCGCTGTGGCGGCGCTGGTGGCGGGGGTTTCCAGCGCCTAGTGCCGGGCCGCGCGCTCAAATTCAGCGGCGCCGGGCCGCGCTGCGGATAAAGATGCCGCGCGGTGCTCAGGCGGCCTGTACGGGAATGGTGTTGGCGGTGCGCTCGACCGAGTTGTCCGGGTTGAGATAGACCAGGCGCGGTTTGTAGTTGTCGGCCTCGGCCTCGGTAAACTGGCCGTAGGCGGCGATAATCACCCGGTCGCCCACCTGCACCTTGCGCGCCGCGGCGCCGTTCATGGAAATGGTAGCGGACCCGGCCTCGGCGATAATGACATAGGTGGTAAAACGCTCGCCGTTATTGACGTTGTAGATATCGATCTGCTCGAACTCGCGCAGCCCGGCCAGCCTGACCAGATCGGCGTCGATGGCACAGGAGCCGTCGTACCAGAGTTCGGCCTGGGTCACGCTGGCCATATGCAATTTGCCTTTCAGCAATGTGGTTAGCATGGTATCTCCTCTCTATTCAGACCCGGCTATTCAGACCCGGCTATTCAGGCCCGGTCTCACAGTGACAGGGAAATATTGTCAATCAGCCGCGCGGCGCTGGTATACATGGCGCCGAGGACGGTGATATCGCTGTCGTCATCGGCGGCCGGCTGCAACGTCCTGCTGTTGCAGACGCTGACATAGTCGGGTCGAAAGCCGGCCGCTTCAATCTGCTGCCTGGCGGCGGCCTCCAGCGCGGCGAAATCCCGCTGCCCGGCGCCGATCTGTTCGCCGATCCAGTTCAGGCTCTGGTTCAGCTGCGCCGCCCGCGGTCGCTCCTCGGCGGTGATAAAGCTGTTGCGGGAGCTCAAGGCGAGGCCGTCGGCCTCGCGAAAAATTTCCCCGGCGACAATTTCTATCGGTATACACAGGTCTTCGACCATGCGGCGGATCAGCGCCAGTTGCTGGAAATCCTTGATACCGAACACCGCCTCGTCGGGCTGCACGATATTGAACAGCTTGCTGACCACGGTGGTAACACCCTCGAAATGGCCGGGCCGGCTGGCGCCGCAGAGCGTATCGGTCATGGCCGGCACCACCACGCGAGTCTGCTCGGCCATGCCGTTGGGGTAGATTTCCTGCTCGTCGGGATAAAACAGATAATCGCAGTTGGCGTCCCGCAGCTTGGCCGTGTCGGCGGCGTAAGTGCGCGGGTATTTATCCCAGTCTTCGTGCAGGCCGAACTGCAGCGGGTTGACAAAAATGCTCACCACCACCACATCGCAGCGGCTCTGGGCGATCTTCACCAGCTCGATATGGGCGCGGTGCAGATTGCCCATGGTGGGCACAAAGCCGATGCGCCGGCCGCCGACCCGATGGGCCTTGAGAGCCTCGCGAACAGACTGTGTGTGGTGGAGCACCTGCATCGTCGAACACCGCTTGCCGGGCGCGTAAAACCGCGCGGGAATGGCGGCGATAATACACAGCGAGCCCACCGAAGTACACGATGGCTTTCCCTAATACCTAAAAGAATTAGCTAAGAGGTAAATAACAAAATCTAAGCTAAACATAGGATCAATCCAAACCGCGGCCCCAGCCACTAATCACTAGTCTCTAGTCACTAGCGACTAGTAACTAGTGACTAGTGACTAGTGACTAATACCCTTCATTTTGAAAGTATTCGGGGGCAAGGTTTTCGAAGCGGGTGAATTTGCCGATGAAGGCCGCTTTGCAAGTACCGACTTCGCCGTTGCGCTGCTTGCCCAGAATCAGCTCGGCGATGCCTTTTTCCGGGCTGTCCTCGTTGTAGTATTCGTCGCGGTAGATAAACAGAATCACGTCTGCGTCCTGCTCGATGGCGCCGGACTCGCGCAGGTCGGAGTTCATCGGCCGCTTGTTGGGGCGCTGCTCGACGCCGCGATTGAGCTGCGACAGGGCGATTACCGGGCAGTCGTATTCCTTGGCAATGGCCTTCAGCGAGCGCGAGATCTCGGAGATCTCCTGGGTGCGCCCCTCGCTGGCGCCGGCCACCTGCATCAGTTGCAGATAGTCCACCATAATCAGCCCGGGGTCGCCGTGCTCGCGCGCCACCCGCCGCACCCGCGCGCGCAGGTCCTGGGGGGTGAGGCCGGGGGTATCGTCGATAAACAGCGGCTTGTCTTTCATTTTCCCCACTGCCGCCGACAGCTTCGGCCAGTCCTCCTCGGTGAGGCTGCCGTTGCGGATCTTGCCCTGGTCGATGCGGCCCACCGATGACAGCATGCGCATGATCAGCGAGCCGGCCGGCATTTCCATGCTGAAGACCAGCGCCGGCTTGGTCTGGGTCATTATCGCCGTTTCGACAAAGTTCAGCGCCAGTGCGGTCTTGCCCATGGAGGGCCGCGCCGCCAGTACGATCAGTTCGCCGTCCTGCCAGCCGGAAGTGCGCTCGTCGAGGTGGTCGAGCCCGGTGGACAGGCCGGTAATGTCGCTGTCGGAGCGAAACAGCTGGTCGATCTTCTCCACCGTGGCCTTGAGCAGGCTGTTGACCTCCTGAAAGCCGCCCTCCTTGGGCCGCTCCTCGGCGATCTCGGCCACGCGCTTCTCCGCCAGCTGCAGCAGGTCGTCGGCATCGAGACCGGCCGGATTGAAGCTGGAACGGCTGATTTCACCGGCGGCGGCAATCAGCTGGCGCAGGGTGGAGCGCTCGCGCACGATATTGGCATAGGCCACCACATTGGCGGCACTGGGGGTATTGGTGGCCAGCTCGATCAGGTAGGCGTGCCCGCCGGCCCGCTCCAGTTCGCCGTGGCGGTCGAGTTCCTCCGACAGCGGGATGACATCCAGCGGCTTGCCGGCATCGACCAGCTTGACCATCATGCGGTAGATATCGCGGTGGACGGCGCTGTAGAAGTCGGTTTCGGCGATTACCTCCGCCACCGCGTCGAAGCGCTGGCTGTCGAGCATCAGCCCGCCGAGTACCGCCTGCTCGGCCTCGATGGCGTGCGGCAGGCTGGGCTCCTGGGCAGCGCCGGCCGGGGCCGGCGGCGGTTCGGGGTCGGTGCCCGCGGCGGCTTCGGCGCCGGCGGCAGATTGGGCAGATTGAAAGTATTCTTCGGCGTCGGACATAAGCTGGGAACCACCCGTGCTCGAGCACTGACTGTTATACCGGCGCCAGCAACAAAACCGGGCACCGGTGACAAACGCCCGGGGGTAATCCCGGCCATGTCAATGGTGCCCGATTCAGGCCTTAATGTCCCGCGCCGGAAACCGGCGGCTTACTCGGCGACGATGGCGACTTTGACGCTCTGGGTGATATCCGTATGCAGCTGGATATCCACCTCGTACTCGCCCACTTCGCGCAGCGTGCCCTCGGGCAGGCGCACTTCGGACTTGCTGATCTCCACACCGGCGGCAGTGACCGCCTCGGCGATATCGCGGGTGCCGATGGAGCCGAACAGCTTGCCCTCGTCACCGGCGTGGGCGCCGATGGTAACGGAGACTTCCGCCAGTTGCGCCGCGCGGCCCTCGGCGCCGCTCAGTTTCTTCGCCGCCGCCGCTTCGAGTTCGGCGCGGCGCGCTTCGAACTCCGCCAGATTGGCTTCGGTGGCGGGGATCGCCTTGCCCTGCGGGATAAGGTAATTGCGGCCAAAGCCGGCTTTTACCGCCACTTTGTCGCCGATCTTGCCCAGCTTACCCACCTTGTCGAGCAGAATAACGTCCATCTCGTTTACCCTCTGATTCTCTAATCTTTCAAACTGCAGTAATTCTTCAACCCTGCCTCTGCCAATCCTTACACCAGGCCCCGCAGGCGCCGCCAGCGGCAGCCCGGCTACTGTGAACCCTTCGGTTTCAGCCAGGCGCGCAGCCCCACCCAGGTATCCGCAAACGCCAGCAGCACCAGCAGCAGAAACGACAGCGGGCTGAACAGCAGCAACAGCACGTAAAACACGATCAGCACCGGCACCCCCAGCTGCCGCGCGCCCACCCCGAAGTGCACCAGGGCGATGCCGCCGAGCAGCAGCGGCATGGCGAATACGCCGGCCCAGGCCAGGTATTCGCTGCCCTGCAACAGGCAGTAGAGCATCGCCAGCAGCGTTACCAGGGCCTGGGCCGGATTGAGCCGCAGCTGGTGGAACTCCGTCTGGAATCCACCGGGGTTATACAACAGCGCCTGCCACCAGCGCGCCAGCAACAGGGCCAGCATGATATTGACCGTGGTCATAAAGGCCAGCCAGCCGGCAGCGAAGGTTTTGCTGATACTCACCTCCTGCTCGGCGGAACCGGCCAGCAGCGGGCGCAGCACATCCTGAAACACCGCCAGCAGCTGCTGCTCCATATCCGGCATCGCCAGCGCCGCCAGCAGCACGGTCAACATGCTCAGCGATACGATCGCGGTGAGGCCGTAGCCCCAGGACACACTGCTGCGCAATACCAGCGCGGCGGCGAACACGGCGACGGAACCGCCCAGGGACACAAAGGGCATCAGGTTGCCGACGTTTCCCACAAAAAAGCCGGTAATGGCCGGCAGCATCGCCCACAGCAGGATCTGCGAGCCGTCCAGGGCACCGCGGCGCAGGGTGATCAGCGCCACGGCGGCCGGGCTGATCAGCGGTACCCAGCTGCCCAGCAGCACCACCACTACCGCCTGCACGCGCCCGCGCATGATGAAGTCAGCTAGCGCGCGCACTGATTACGACTCCCGCAGCGGCCGGTGAAAACGTTATTCGTGACTATCGGTATAGGGCAGTAAGGCCAGGAAGCGGGCGCGCTTGACAGCGGTGGCCAACTGGCGCTGGTACTTTGCCTTGGTGCCGGTAATACGGCTGGGTACTATCTTGCCGGTTTCGGAAACATAGGCCTTCAGGGTATCGAGATCTTTGTAGTCGATCTGTTTGACGCCCTCGGCGGTAAAACGACAGAATTTGCGGCGGCGAAAAAAGCGTGCCATAGGTCAATCTCCTGATTATTCCTGGACCGGTTCAACAGTTGCACTGTCGCCGCCGGCAGCTTCGGCGGCCGGCTGCTGCGCCGCGGCGGGCTCGGCTGCGGCCCGAGTTTCGCCATCGCCTTTGGTCTCAGAAGCACTCCGGGTCTCAGCAGCACTCTGGGACTCAGAGGTACCCTGGGCCCCGGAAGCGCTCCGGGCTTCGGCCTGCTCGCCGCGCTCGCGCTCGCTGCGCTCCTCGCGGCGGTCGCTGCGCAGTTTGCGCTCGCGGCTCTCTTTCTCCGCCTTCATGATCGGCGACTCTTCCGTTACCGGCTCGTCGCAGCGGATCACCAGGTTGCGCAGCACCGCATCGTTATAGCGGAAGTTGGTGGTCAGCTCTTCCAGAGCTTCATCGCCGCACTCGATATTCATCAGCAGATAGTGGGCTTTGTGGATTTTATTGATGGAATAAGCCAGCTGGCGGCGCCCCCAGTCTTCCAGGCGGTGGACCTGACCACCGCTGCCGGTGATCGCAGCGCTGTAGCGCTCGATCATGCCGGGCACCTGCTCGCTCTGGTCCGGGTGAACCAGAAATACGATTTCGTAATGACGCATGTTCGCTTTCGCTCCTTACGGGTTACGCCTCCCGCCAATGCGCCGCGGGCACATTCCGGTGAGGCAAGGAGAACCGGGCGCGGGCCCGGCCGTCTATCGGCCGACAACTGTTGCCGGCATCCGTTGTCGACATATACTGCCGACAGGGCTCTGACAATGTTATCGGGCGGCGTATTCTAGGGGCTTGGGCGCGGGGATGCAAGTGCGCTGCGCTGGCGCAGGGCCTCAAACAGGCACACCCCGGTGGCCACCGACACATTGAGGCTGCCGACGCTGCCGCGCAGGGGGATTTGCACCAGGCCGTCGCAGCACGCCCGGGTCAGGCGCCGCAGGCCCTTGCCCTCGGCGCCCATCACCAGCGCCAGCGCGCCGCCGAGGTCGGCCTGATAGAGGGTCTGCTCCGCGTCACCGGCCGCACCGATCACCCACACCCCCAGCTGCTGCAGCGCCTTCAGCGTGCGCGACAGATTGGTCACCGGCACCAGCGGCAGCACCTCGGCCGCGCCGCAGGCGACCTTGCGCACCGTGGCATTGATACCGGCCGAATTATCCTTTGGCACCACCACCGCATCCACCCCGGCGGCCTCGGCCGAGCGCAGGCAGGCGCCCAGATTGTGGGGGTCGGTAACCCCGTCGAGCACCAGCAGAAAAGCCGCCCGCTCGAGCGTCTCCACCAGCCCCAGCAGATAGCGTTCATCGAACAGCGGCCCCGCCTCCGCCAGCAGCAAAACCCCCTGATGGTTGCCGCCGGCGCGCTCATCCAGCTGCCGCCGCGACACCGTTTTGTGGGCAATCCCGTGCAGCTCCGCCAGCTGCAGCACCCGCTGCAGGCGCTGATCGCGCCGCCCCTGCAACAGCCACAACTCGCGCCCGCGCTGCGGCGTACTCTTCAACAGCGCCTGCACCGCATGCAGCCCGTAAACCGCCTCCAGCCCCGCCATCCTCAGCGTTTCTTCCCCGGCGCCTTACCACCAGCCACCGACTTCTTGCCGCCGCCAGCACCCTTCTTCCCTCTAGCCTTCTTAACCTGAACACCGCGCCCGCCCCCACTTTTCCCTTTTCCCTTATCACTTTTCCCTTTACTCTTACCCTGCTTCTCCCCCTCCTCATACTCCCGCGCCAACTGCCGCGCCCGCGCCGACACCTTGACCTTGTTGCGCGGTTTCTGCTGCACCAGCTCCAGATCCACCTTGCGCTCATCCAGGTCCACCCGCACCACCTGCACCACCATCTGGTCGCCGAGGCGAAATACCTGGCGGGTGCGGTCGCCCACCAGGCGGTGCTGGGCGGCCTCGAAGTGGTAGTAGTCGTGGGGCAGATTGGTGATATGCACCAGGCCCTCGACATAGAGGTCCTTGAGTTCGACAAACAGGCCAAAACCGGTAACGCCACTGACCACGCCGTCGAACACCTCGCCGACATGATCCTGCAGATACTCGCATTTGAGCCAGCTGACGACATCGCGGGTGGCGTCGTCGGCGCGGCGCTCAGTCATGGAACTCTGCTCGCCGAAGGCCAGTATCTGCTCCGGCCCGTAGGGGAAGATGACCTTCTTCGCCAGCGGCTTGGCGCCGGCCACCCGCGCCACGTGGTAGGAGGTTTTGCGCGAGCGGATAATATGGCGGATGGCGCGGTGGGTAAGCAGATCCGGGTAGCGCCGGATCGGCGAGGTGAAATGGGTATAGGCGCTGTAGCCGAGGCCGAAGTGCCCCTTGTTCTCCGGCTGGTAGACCGCCTGGCTGAGACTGCGCAGCATCACCGTCTGGATCAGGTGGGCATCGGGCCGCTCACTGATCGACTGCAGCAGCAGCTGGTAGTCCCGCGGCCTGGGCTTGGCGCCGCCGCCCAGGCCGAGGCCCAGTTCGCCGAGAAACTCGCGCAGGTTTTCCAGCTTCTCCGAGCCCGGCCCCTCGTGTACCCGGTACAGCCCCAGCAGCGCGTGTTTCTCGAGGAAGCGCGCCGCGCAGACATTGGCGCACAGCATACACTCCTCGATCAGCTTGTGGGCGTCGTTGCGCTGCACCGGCACAATGCGATCGATCTTGCGCGCCTGGTCGAAAACGATGCGGGTTTCGGTGGTTTCAAAATCGATGGCGCCGCGCACATCGCGCGCCTCGCGCAGCACCTGGTAGAGATTGTGCAGCTCGTCGAGATGGGGCAGCAGGCTGTGGAATTGCTGGCGGATACCGCTGCGGCTTTTGTCGCGCTCGGCAATCACCTGCCCTACCTGGGTATAGGTAAGGCGCGCGTGGGAGTGCATCAGCCCCTCGTAAAACTGGTAGCCGCTGACGCGCCCGGCGGCGCTGACGGTCATCTCACAGACCATGCACAGGCGGTCCACCTGCGGGTTGAGCGAGCACAGCCCGTTGGACAGCGCCTCCGGCAGCATGGGAATCACATGGTCGGGGAAATAGACCGAATTGCCGCGCACCTGCGCCTCGCCGTCCAGCGCCGAGCCCACCTGCACATAGTGAGAGACATCGGCGATGGCGACAAACAGGCGCCAGCCGCCGCCTTTTTTGCGCTCGCAGTACACCGCGTCGTCGAAATCCCGCGCATCCTCGCCGTCGATGGTCAGCAGCGGCAGGTCGCGCAGATCCACCCGCTTGCCCTTATCCTTCGCCACCACCTCGGCCGGCAGCTGCGCCGCCTCGGCCCGCACCTGGGCCGGCCACAGATGGGGGATGGCGTGGGAGCGGATCGCCACATCGATCTCCATGCCCGGCGCCATATGATCGCCCAGCACCTCCAGCACCCGGCCCACCGGCCAGGTATTGCGCTGCGGCTGCTGGGTAATCTCCACCACCACAAACTGCCCGCTTTTGGCGCCGCGGTGCTCCTGCGGCGGGATCAACACATCGTGGCCCAGGCGGGCATTGTCCGGGCGCACGAACTGGATATCGTGATCGGTAACAAAGCGCCCCACCAGCTGGTGAGTATGGTGCGCCAGCACCTCCACAATCGCCCCCTCGCGGCGGCCGCGGTGGTCCTCCTGGGTCAGCCGCACCACCGCCTCGTCGCCGTCGAAGACCTTGCGCATCTGCCGGTTGGACAGGTAGATGTCCTCGCCGCCCTCGGCGGGAATCAGAAAGCCGAAACCGTCGCGATGGCCCTGAATGCGGCCGCGGATAAGATCCTGCTGATCCACCGGCATATAGCCCTGGCGGCGGTTGCTGATCAGCTGCCCGTCGCGGGACATGGCGATCAACCGCCGCCGCAGCGCCTCCACCGGCTCCGGGTCCTGCAGCCCCAGGGTCTCGCACAGGGCCTCGTGGGTGAGCGGGCCGGGGGCCGCCGCGAGCACCTCGAGGATATATTCACGGCTGGGGATGGGGTTGTCGTATTTGGCCGCTTCGCGCTCGGCATGGGGGTCGCGGCGGGATTTTTTCTTGCCGCCGCGCCTGCCCGGGTCAGCGGATTTCGTCTTTTTGGGGTTCAAGGCCTTGTCTTTATCGGGGTCTGAACGTGTCCTTTGTTTCTTCAATAATATAGTGTCCTGATGCTTGTGTTCGGCCGCCTGCCGGCGGGTAAAACCCCCGGCGCGACCACCTCTGGGCGGCACTATACCGGAATTATGCAGGTGGAAGTACTGTTTCGGCGAATCCGGGAATTGACAAGGTAGTGGCGGGACACTAAGATTCGCGTCCTTGGCGGGCTCCAACCCGCGCCGTTCCCCCTGCCCAGGTGGTGAAATTGGTAGACACGCTAGCTTCAGGTGCTAGTGGCCGCAAGGCCGTGGAGGTTCAAGTCCTCTCCTGGGCACCATTTGACAAACTCTCTCAGGCCACCCCAAACCACGGTAACCCATTGATTTTATTGCCTTGTTCTAACCAGACAATTCCTGGTTTAATGGCTTCAGATTGTCTGAAACAGTCTCAGGAATCGCCCCCCAATCGCCCCCCAATTAAGTTCTTATGGGCTTATTTAAAAAATCTTCGAAATCGTGAACTGCCTGGATTTTGAAGCATCAACACTCAAGCAACCCATTTTCTGCCCTTCGATGCAAAATCAACAATCAAATCAAACACATTATCGGATTTTTCTTTAAAGGTGATTCTGTCATAGCTATCCGGTAAATCCCGATCTAATACTTCTTCCACGGCAGTCTTTACCTTGAGCTGGGTTTGGCCATCCTTCCACCAATCCTGTACCAATACTTTAGGGTGCTCATCCAGCAAGCGAGTGATCAAATGCTTAGCGGCCAGCTTTACTGCCTGCTCTTCCGCTTTAGTCAGTTTGTCTTTGCGCAAAGTATCATAGAGTTCCAGTTCGTCTTCGGTTAAGCCTTTGCGCACGTGGCGCTCGTCTTCTTCTTTAATGCTTGCTGCAAACGTCACCAAATCTTCAAAGTAATTCTCGGTTGAAGAACCTCCAGCATTGTATTGGTCAATAATCTCCTGGAACCGTTGAGCAAAATCCACACGAGTATGGTTTTTCTCCATCATCTGCCGAAGTTTATCTTCAATAAACGCTCGCATTTCAGCAATTTGAATATTTTTATACTTAACGTCTTTAAATTCTTCTTTGAGCTTTTCGAAATTGAGCTTACTTAAATCCCAGACCCTACCTTTTTGTACGATTTTGTATTCGGCCCGATGCTCTTTAACCGCAAATTTTCCGGCGTTATCAACGACAACGCTTTCATCCAAAAGCTCAGCTATTTTCTGACTGACAGTATCGATATCGGCCTGCTCAACGTGCATATCAATCACGCCACGCAAGTATTGAATCACAGCAATCAAGGGCCTTGGTGCTTGCTCGAATATCTCTGGCTTGCAAGCCTCATATAAACCCGACACGGTATTCTCATAGACATAGAAGGACTTGCGCCATTCATCTAAACTCAGCAACGTATCCGCGAACTGCTCGAATTGAACGACGTTTTTAAAAGTATCGCCTTCTCTTACAATACGAGCCAAATCGATATCACGGGATTTACAAAATGCAACGGTCTGACCAACAGCATCATCCAGCAATGTAAACAATTCGGCTTTTTCTTTAACCGGCGCGTTATCGCTTCCCTCCTTGCTCTCATCATCGCTCTGCGCGCTGCCTTGAGCATAGTCATGCAAGGCCTTCTTCATATTGCGAAATACATTGTAATAATCAACGATATCGCCATTTCTTTTTTCGACAAGCTCACCGTTGTGGCCTTTGATTTTATAGGCAGCCACTCGATTGGCCCTGGCAATGGTTTGCATCAGGGTGTGGTCTTTCATGGGTTTATCAAGATAAAGCGTCGATACGGTAGGCACATCAAAGCCCGTTAGCCACATGGCACAAACAAAAATCAGCTGCAACGGATGTTCCGGGTCTTTGAAGTTATATTCCAAGTCGTGACCCTGTTCATTCAATTGCTCAAGACGTTTGATATGTGGTTTGATATCCAATCCGGCTTTCTCGAAACGCGCCTCATCGGTTTTGGGATCGCTGATCACTACAGCCATGTCCACCGATTTCATGTAGTCAATAATCTTTTTAAAACGAGCTTTTTCAATATCGTTGTTAGAGGCTTTGATAACACCGCGCAAACGCTTGATTTCATCTTTCCAATGCTGCTGTACCTTGTCATACATTTTCACAGCGGTGAATTTATCCAGCGATACCATCATGCCTTTACCCAGATAGCCTCGCCGCGGGAAGTGATACACAATATCTTTGGCAATCGTATCCAACCGATCATCGCGCTTAATGACTTCCATTTCGCGGACGAATCTTTTCTCCAACTTATGCTGTTGGGCCTCATCAAGATTTTCATCTTCCAACAGCTCGTAAAACTCATCGCCTAAGTCATCGTTTTGAATTAAAACCTCGGGCACGCGTTTTTCATAATACAAGGGTACAGTTGCTTCATCTTCCATGGCCTGTTGAAAATTGTATTCAGAAACGTAATCACCAAACCAGGCGCTGGTTTTTCGATCTTTGCCTAATAACGGTGTGCCGGTAAACGCTAAAAAATGCGCTCCCTTTAAGCCAGCACGCATATTTTCGGCCAGCGATTTATATTGAGTACGATGGGCCTCATCGACCATAACGATGATTTCCCGCTGCTCCTTTTCGGGATCAAATAATCTGGGGTATTGCTTACCCTTGTCATAACGGAATTTTTGAATAAGTGTGAATACAACCTTTTTGTTCTGCCCCAAAAACTTGCGCATTTCTTCTGCATCGGCAGGCTGAGCAGCATCTTTTTCTTTGATGGTGCCGGTATTTAAAAAATTGCGGTAAATTTGTCCATCTAAATCCTGCCGGTCTGTGACTACCACAAAGCTAAAATTACCGGTGACTTTACGAAACACTTTACGGGCATAAAAAATCATTGAAAAGCTTTTGCCTGAACCTTGAGTATGCCAAAACACGCCTAAACGACCATGATGCTGTTCCCGCTGTAAAAACCGTTCAAAGGCGTTATTAACGCCAATAAACTGGTGATTCTGAGCAATAATTTTGCTGTTGTCTTTGTGAAACAGAACAAAATTCTCCACATAATCCAGCAACTTATGGGGTTGGCATAAACCGGCTACGACATACTCCAAACTAGTACCTTGTTCGGCAACCTGTTTGCGGTTAACCACTTCATTTTCACTATCGACTCGCAGCCAGTTAAAAAAGTGTTCCCACCCCGCCGTTAAGCTGCCCACTTTTGTTTCTATGGCATTGGATAACAGGCAAAAGGCATTGCAATGAAAGAGCTGGGGAATATCGTGTTTGTAGTTAAACAGGTTGTCATCAAAGGCTGAACGTAGCTTTACGTTAGAATTTTTTAGTTCAATAAATACCAAGGGTAATCCATTGATATAAATAATAACATCGGGCCTACGGTATGCGGCTTTAGGGGCTTGGCCGATGGCCTTGATCCATAACTGTGAAACAGCCAGATAGTGATTATTGGCAGACGTATCGAAGTCAATCAATCGAACGCGCTCTTGGCGTTTTTTGCTTTTGTGTACTGTAGGCCTGCCAGAAACTTTTTGATCAAATTCAACCAATACACCATCACGAATCAACCCGTCCATTTCACGGTTAGCGGCAAGAGGACTCATGGCACTGCGACGATCCATCAATCGAGGCATCACCTGCTGCTCAATCACTGCTTGCGGAATACCGGGATTTAAGCGGATACAGGCCGCTAACAGACGATCAGCCAATATCACATCACGCTTATCGGTACGCTGTGAACCATCCTGTAGGTCGGCAGGCTTGGCGGTATTGCAATCCAGCACGTCAAAGCCATACAGGTGCTGTAAACGCTGTAGCAGCGCCTGTTCAATATCGTCTTCAGAAATAAAGTTCTTCGCCATATGCCCTTCCTTTATAGGCCTTTTTATAAGATCTTTCTGAAAGTGCCTTCTTATTCATTAATCCTGTAGCAAAATAAAGTGTTCAACCAACCTTATCATTAATTCTTTTTGCTCTGGTAGACTTTCAGCCACTAATAAAGCCAGTGCGACCAAGGTATTGTCGTTAATCAGTTGTTCAACAGGCTTGGCTAATAAGTGCTGGTGCAGACGTAAATACCACAGAAACAGGAATGATCCAGAGCGCTTATTGCCATCAGCCAAGGGGTGGTTTTTAATCACAAAATACAGCAAATTCGCAGCACGACTGGCTACATTGGGATAAAACAACTCATCACCAAAACCCTGTTCGATAGTCGCAATCGCCGAAGCCAGACCATCGCCACGCAACTGGCCAAACAGTTCAGTGGCTTCGCCTTTTTGGATAAGCTCCTGTTTAAGTTGGGCAATAGCGGTTAACACCTGATCAAGATCAAGCGCCTGCATATCGGATTGTTTGCGGGTGATATCGGCAAGGTTTTGCTCATCATAACCTTGCAGCAAGCTCCAGCTACGGGCGTAATCGGCAATCACGCTGATCACTGCCTCGCCATCGGGCTGAACAAGCTGCTGATTGGCCAAAGTGCGAGAGAGCAGTGCAACAGCCTGCTCGAACTCGATTCCGCGTTCTTTCAAACGGCGTTGATTGAGCGTATAGCCCTCTATCAGGTGCTGCTTGAGTACTGCCGTGGCCCACTGGCGGAATTGTGTGGCCCGCGTAGAATTGACTCGATAGCCTACGGATATTACTGCATCAAGGTTGTACTGCTTGGTTTTGTACGTTTGGCCATGGTTGGCCATATGTTCCAAAATGGAACATGTGGTGTCTTCTGCCAGTTCACCACTTTTATAGATATTGCTTAGGTGCTTAGTAATAGCCGGTCGTTTGGTGCCGAATAGCTCGGACATCTGCGCTTGAGTGAGCCACAGGGTTTCATCCGCCATGGAGACTTCTAGCCGTACCTGGCCATCGGCGGTGGTAAAAAGCTGTATTTGTGAGTCGCTCATGGTTTCGTCCTTGGGTGGCTTAGGCCGCGTTGTCTTCCTGCATGCTCGGCGGGTATTGGATATCTAAATCTTCTACGGAGAGCTTGCCGGAGATTAGCCGGGGGAGAAGCATCCCTTTAGTTTTTGTTAAGTTGTCATTGATTTTAAATAAACTCTGCTTTTGCTCAACAATGGCTATTATTTGTTTCTCAAACTTATCCATTAATTCTTCTTCAGGAACCAAAACCTTTATTCCACTTATTAACGACCTATTCAATTCCACCTGCCCTGTTGATCCTGCTGCCATAAATTCAAAATATGCTTGCAGTTTTGTGATAGTATTTGCCAAATATATTGGGTTGACTCTCTGGGTGTTTGCTCGACAAATCGTCACATGCGAGTCAACAGTAATTTTCTCTGATTTAAATTCAACTACTGATACACGCCCCAATGTCCCAACACCTGTTGAATTAATCAAAGCATCACCAAATCTAATGTACTTTTCTTCGCTAACATTAGTGTCATGTCGCCTTGCTTCAGACAAATCAATACGACTATTTCTTATGCACTTTTGGTTGATAACTAAATTCAGCGCCTCATCATCATATTTTGGAGATATTCCCCTCTTTACTAGAGAACAAATGTCTCCAAGCTTTTCATACTTCCAATTATTTGGTATTCCTTTTTCAAATTTAGCCCCCTGACAACCAGGAAAGCGAAAGCGGACAAACCATTCACGGTAGATTTCTTCGGCCATATTTTCTAGTAAGGCGATACGGCGTTTGTTGTTTTCGATTAGGTCGTCGTAAGCGGAAAGGATGGCTGCGATTTTTCTTTGGATATTAATTTCTGGTAAGAGAACCTTAAATTTCCGGAGGTAGGTCAAGTTGATTTTAGGTACTCCGGACGTCATCGCATCAGCCAAGATACGATCTTGACTTTGCTGACATGAAACAAAGTAATATACATATAGTGGATTTGCTATAGATTCATCCAATCTTATTCGCATTTGATTGGATGAGAGTATAAAGTATTTAAACACACTATCATTCGGAACCAAACCTGTCTGACCCAGAGTTCCCTTTTTAGTAAAAACAATATCGTTCGGCCTACATGAACTTCGATGTAACTTCTGAGCCGTTTCTTCACTGATAAACTTGTAATTGAAATCTTTAAATCTCTCTTCTCCAAGTGAGAGATTTACACCACGAATTATGGGAATACCTTTTTCTATATAAGAAGAAGCAGGCAAATTTGAGCCAAATGGGCCATCAACCGATCCATAACTATCCTGACATTGGACCTCTTGGAGAGTATACTCACAGAAACTGTCTTTCTTCATTTCTCACCTGTAATCTGCAGAATATTCTTATTAATCGTAAATTCTTGTTTTTTTGAAAATCTATTCAATTCCTGAAGATCACTATTTAACCGCAGAAGATCAGCAATAAACTCCTCCTCAGTCTTACCATCCTCCTCTATCACTACCCCCACATAACGCCCCGGATTCAGCGAACAATCCTGCTCTTTCACTTCTTCTTGACTAGCTAATTTACACAAACCGGTGACATCTTCGTATTCTGCCTTTGGAAAACGCTCTTGCAACCAGTGAATATGTTTGTAGTAGCTCTCAGCCACTTTAACTTCTTTATGCAATAGCTCTAGCACTTCTTTAAGCTTTTTGGTTTCACGATCCGTCGTATTACGTTTACCTTTGGACTTCTTTTGTAGAGTAGCCTTTTCATGCTGCCGTACAATTTTATCCAGTGTTTTTAAACCTGCATGCAAAAACTCAAAAAATGGATCGAAGGCTCTACGCAACTTGTGCTGAATTTTGTTCTTTGTATCAACATCCAACTTACTTTTGCTCTTATATACACTGGCTTCTATCTGGTAGTTTTCATAATCTTTTTGAAGTTTTTTCAAACCTTTCCACTGCTTGACCAAATCACCAATAGCAAGCTTACCCTGCTTATCATCCAGCACTTCCAATAGCTGTTCACTAACGGGGCTAACCTGTTGCTGATTTTCCAACAGTAGCTCCATACCTTTGGCAAAATAGCTATCCACCAGACGTACAAAGGCGAGGCGATTACCTTTGTGAAGCTTACTGATGATCGCGATATTCTTAATTTGCGCTTCATTAAACTCACGGTGGGCTCGGTCAATTTGAGTAAAGATATTACGAGCATCAATAAACAACAGCTTGTCGTCCTGCTTGTTTTTATCAAAAAACCACAGAGTCGCAGGCAATGTCACGGTGTAGAACATATTGGAAGGCAGAGTGAGCATACCGTAAATCAGGTTATTTTCGATCAGGGTTCGGCGAATATCTGCCTCACTATGGCGCGCATCGGAGGCAGAGTTGGCCATAACCAATGCAGCACGGCCTCCGTCTTTTACCCTGTCTTTTAGACTGGTGGCAAACAGATTAATCCATAGATAGTTGGCATTAGGCACTGTTTCCTTGCCTTTTTCGGCGGCTTTCTTTTTGGTTTTATTACGCGGAATGCCGTAGGTGTTAAAACGCGGATCGGCCTCAACAGTGGCAACGGGCACATCATCCACATTAAAGGGTGGATTGGCCATCACAAAGTCGAATTTGCCAAACCCCTGATAAGGGTCCTCAGCATAGCTGTTAGCTTGACGGATTTCACCACGCAAGCCATTAACCGCCAGGTTCATTTTAGCAAGCTTTGCTGTATCCAGTGTTTTTTCCTGGCCGTATACATACAGTTGATCTTCTTCATGGGTTTCACCTAATGTCTCCAGCTCTTCACGATGTTGCTCTACAAAGTGTTGTGACTGCACAAACATACCGCCGGAACCACAGGCCGGGTCATACACTGTGCCTTTATAAGGCTCAATAATTTCTACCATCAGTTTAACTACGGAAGTCGGAGTAAAGAACTCACCACCACCCTGGCCTTCGGCCAGCGCGAAGTTGCCCAAAAAGTATTCGTAGATTTTACCCAGCATATCGCCACTGGCATCACGAGGGATATTAGAGAAGTTTTTCAGTAGCTGTGCCGGTATGGTTTTGTCGGTACGGGTCAGCGGGATATATTCATCTTTAGGTAAGACGCCATCGAGCTCAGGCTTGTATTTCTCGATATCTTGCATTGCCTCTTTGATTCTTTTAGCAATGTCTTCTTTTTCCGGCAGGTCTAGCAGGTAATCGTAGCGCGCATGGGGTGGCAGATAAAAACCGCACTTTTCTATAGCAATTTCATCAATCGACTTTTCACGGCGAGTACCGGTAAGCTTGGCAAACTCTTTGTTAATAGCCTGTTCTGCACGGCTGTAGTTATTGTCGGCAAACTTCAAAAAAATTAAGCCCAGCACCGGGGTTGCATATTCAGAAGATTTCAGGTCGGTATTAGCCCGCAAATTGTCGGCGGCAGACCACAGGTCTTTCTCCAACTGTTTAAGTTGTTCCGTATTCATTCATTATCTCGTTGTTAATGTTGAGGATATTGCTCAAATCCGTTGTTATCCGTAGTCAGTAGTTGAATCAGCTTGGGATGCACAAACAATCGCTCTCGACCCGCCTGCTGCTCTACCAACACATCAATACTCACTAATTTTTTAAGATACTCCGAAGCTGTCTGGCGTTTGGCAATATTGGCTTCTACCAAATTACTAATGCGGCAATAGGGTTGCTCAAAGATAATATCAATCAGCTCACGGCTATAAATCTTGGGTAGCTGCTCTCGCACATAAACGGCGGTGTGATCTGCCAGATCTCGAATATTCATTATTTTCTGTGTCGTCCATATTGCCGTACTTTCAACGGCCTCAAGCATATACAGTAACCAGGGTTCCCAAGCCTGTTCACGGGTGACAGCCAGCAAACCGCTATAGTAATCGCTTTTATTGGCGATGATATAGCGGCTTAGGTAAAGAATAGGCAACGTCAGCAACTGCTCCTGCACCAGATACAGAATATTCAGGACTCTACCTGTACGACCATTACCGTCGGTAAAGGGGTGAATAGCCTCAAATTGGTAATGCATAACAGCCATACGAATCAGGGGGTCCAACTCTGGCTGTTCATGCAGAAATCTTTCCCAATTACTCAATAGGTCTCGTAATACCTTTTCACCCGCTGGTGGTGTACTGATTATTTCACCGGTTTTATCGTTGGCTAGCACTTTATTTACAAGAACGGTCCCCGGCACTTTGCGCACAGTCATATCTACGCCTTTGATCTGGCTACAGATAGACTCAGCCCTATTGGTATTGATAGGACGCTGAGCTAATGTCTGCCAACCCCCGTACAGGGCTTTGCGGTACCGAAGCGCTTCTTTAGTGGCCGGATCTGCATGGGTATCATCACTGTCGGCAAACTGAAAGAGCCTGTCGGTGGTAGTCACGATATTCTCGATTTCTGAGCTGTCTTTAGCTTCTAATAGCGGCAGGGTGTTAATCAACATTGCCTGGTTGGGGATTAACTCTGCTGCCTGTTTAAGCTCAGCAAGAGCTACTCGGGCAGAAATGCACCGCTTTAGTACGGCCTTCGTTTCCAATTCAATGGCTGGAGGCAGTAGAGGAAGGTCATTATAAGGCTTTTCGGGGTGCCAGCTCATATATTTATAGATTTTAGTTTTATCGACATATTGTGAGCTTATGTCGATGGCATCGACACGTCAAGGATTAATGTCGATATTTTGGGCAAATTTCGACATATATAGCTATAATTCAATCAACATTGCACCTTTAAGAAGGCAAAGCCCCTTGCTTCAATCGCTTCCAGGACTATTAAGAACCCACTAATAATGGCCAGTCCACCCCATTACAGAGGCAATATGCATAAAATGCAAAGTGCTTTTTATGCATATTGCCCCCGATATCCGGACTTCCAGACAACCAGTTTTCAAATAATTTGCCTGCCATTAAAATGGGCCGTCATCGGTATCAATTTCACCCAGGTCTTCCAGCGCCGAAGCCGACATAATGATCTTGCGCTTCTTCCGCAGCTTGATCACAGTGGGATCAAAATTGTTCTTTATGTCCTGATGATTCTCGACCAGCCAGTTGTTAGCCCGATCAATTTCCTCTGCCAATAGCTTTTCCACCACCGAATACTCAGCCATCATTGGCTCACAGTCCGATAAAAAATATCGCCAACGAATCTGCTTCAAAGTAGCTTCATTAGTAAAAATGAAACGCCGCTGGAAATCATCACCCCAATCTTTGTCATGTATATACACTGCGGGTGACAAGTGATTATTTTTCTCGCTGAGGGCAAACCAGCGCTCTTGCTGATAGCTATACCAACGACTCTTTAATTCGTCCAGTTGCGCTTCCTGCCCTGCCGCATCAATTTTCATATCCCAAAGAAAGCCACCGTCTTCCTTTTTGCCGTGGTTTTCCCCATTTACATAATCATGGGGAATCAATTGCCGAATAGTCTCATTGCCAACGGAGTCAATTTCACCTAAAACATGGGTAGCCAAAGAGAGAAAGCTTGCATAATAAAACCGCTCTTGTATTAACAATCTGACCCAAGACTGATGTTTGTAAGCGTAATAATCAGCGCCTTTGTAATCGGGAAAATCACGATTGTTGGCCTTTTCCTGAAACAAATAATCGGCGTAGTCATAATCGTAGAGTGTTGGGAAATCCAGCAGAGTTTTCCCTTTTCCCATGCCTTCGTTAAGGTAGATATAATCTTCTCCAATACCTGTAGTCAGAAGGCTTGCCCAGTTAAGCCGGTTTAACTCGGCTAATGGAATGTCATCCCAAATGGCATCAACTTCTTCCGTTGAACACTTAATATCAAGCAGGCTATCAAGTAATACACACTGTATTTTTTGCCGTGCCTCCCTACCAACCGTTGCTCGAAAGCGTTCCTGCTCCTGGGCCGTCAATGCATAATATTGTGCATTTGCTGCAATTAATGCTTTGCGGGCAGCCGCCAGGATTTCTTTTCTATCGATACTTGCGAGTTTGTAGTCTGTATCCGTCATAACATAGGGCTCCATGCCTTTTAATAAATACGGGGGTTACAACCGGAAGGACGTAGCTTTAGCAGTCAAACCCAATTATCCAAACGCAGTCCTTCCACCCGCTCAAACTCTTGTAAGCTATTTGTCACTAGCGTCAACCCTTCACTTCTGGCATGACCCGCTATATGCAAATCATTAACCCCGATTGGCGTACCTTTACGCTCCAGCACCGCCCGAATATCCCCATAGTGAGCCGCTGCTTTCTTGCCATACTCCAGCACCACCAAGTGGGAAACAAAGTCTTCGACTTGCCGCAGATTATGATCGGCCTTTGCACTTTTCTCTGCACCGTGTATCAACTCTGCCAATGTGATTGAGCTTATGCAGAGCTGGTCAGCATGCCGGTTAAAGGTTGGCAGCGCCTCCGGCGGGCGGCGCTTGATAACATAGATGGCAATGTTGCTATCGAGCATATATTTCAGCATCAGAACGCTTCCCGCTCAGACTGCTCCTGAGAAGCCCGTTCCTCCATAAAATCATCACTGATGCGCTCTTCAGATAGGAAGAAGCTATCCCACGAGCTATCCGCTGGGGATAACACCCGATCTTTGCCAACAACACGGACAGTCACCTGCTTCACATCATCGGGAAATCGCGTATCAGCGGGCAACCTGACCGCTTGAGTGCGATTATTAACAAATACAGAACCAGTGGACATTGGAAACACTCCTCAAAATGCCATACACGCGAAGTATATAGCAACTTTGGCATATAGCAAGTGTATATAGCACCGAAGATCATAATGTTTAGGTTAACAGGCATTCCGCAAAATCAAGTTGCGGATATATAAGAAGGCTATTTGTATATAACAACAATTTAGATGTCGGCAGCTAAGCTCTATTGCAATGCGGAAAGTAACACCCAAACAATTGCCGACTGGATAAACTCAATTAAAACAAATACATCCCGTTGGCGAAAGCCAATGAAGGCGATCGGGTGTTTTCAGCCCTAGCGCATCACGGCCGGACATCGTCCGCCGAATTGCGCCGGGCCATATCACTGCGTTCCAGCGCCAGAAAAAGGGGGCTAACCATATCGATAGTTTCAAGGTAAGATCGCAAAGGTATATCCACGGCGCCCAATCTGCGGCGCGTTCACTCGAAAGACCCTTGAAATCAGGCGCTTATGACGTTTGAGGCGAACACTCTTTATCAGGCTCTCTTACAAGAGCGGCCGGCACTCGAGCGATTTTTAACAGACCGTCTCGGCTGCAGCGCCGCGGCGGAGGATGTCTTGCAGACCTTATCTGAACGCCTCGTGAGGGCCCCGATTGAGCGCGATATGGCGAACCCCAAGGCGTATATCTTTCGCGCCGCAGCCAATGTCGCAACGGATCATGCAAGGGCGTCGAACAGGCGATCCGCCTATGAAAGCGACACCGCGGCATCGGAGCGGGTGGACGTCCTCCATCCCGAGCGCATCTTCTTGGGCGCAGAAGCGCTGCGCGAAGTCGAAAGTGCTTTAAAGGAGATGCCGGCGCTCAGTCGACGCATGTTCCTCCTCTACAGGGTCGACGGTATGGCCCAGAAGGATATCGCCAAACAGTTTCGCGTCAGTCTCTCGACGGTTGAAAAGCGCATTGCGAAGGTCACCACCCACTGCCGCGCGCGGCTTGTGGAGAAGGGCTTTACGGGTTCGGCGGATCAGGATCGTTTAAAGGGTAGGTCAGAACAGAATGGAAACCGATGAGCGAGCAGCCCACGAACGATTCCGTCAACGATCTCGTCGCCGAGGCCATGGCCTTAATCGAGCGCTGTGCGGACGCTCCCGCCGAACGGGACCGCGCGCTTGCCAACTGGTCCGCGCAGTCCCCGGAGCACGCTGAAGCTGCCGCCATGGCCGAAGCGGAATTGGCGCTTTATGCCGCGTTACCGAACCCCCGCCCCCAAGGCCTTGAGCGCCTTCAAATTGCCGCTGAGACGATTGCGGCCCAGGCCGCCGAACATCCGGCCCGCCTGTCGGCAGCGGCGATCGCCCTGATCGCCCTGCTTGCGCTTCCGCTTGTGAACCTCTTAGTGCCTTTCTCCCCGATGGTGGCAAGGGTTGAAAGCGAGCTTATTCCGCATCCGCCTGCGGATCCCAGGGCTGTAAGCTATGCGACGGCCCACGGCGAGCGAGAGCGTGTCGTGCTTGAAGACGGATCTGCGGTCTGGCTCGACTGGGACAGCAAAATCCAAACCCTGTTCATAGATGGCGAACGCCATGTCGATCTCAAGCGCGGCGCCGCCGTTTTCGATGTCGCCGATGATCCGCAACGGCCTTTTATTGTGCATGTGGGCGCAGCGGTAGCCAAAGTAATCGGCACCGAATTCGCGGTCAATAAACACAATCCCGAACATATCGTCTTTGAGGTCAAAGAGGGGGTTGTGGCCGTGAATGCGGTGGCCGGGGGCAGCGCTGTCAGGCTCACGCAAGCCAAGGCGGTCTCTTTTGAGGGCGGAGATCTCGGGAAGGTGCGCGAAACATCTCTCGATACGATTGGCGCCTGGCGCGACGGGCTCCTTGTGTTCGACGAACGCGCGCTCGTCGAGGTGCTCAAGGACCTCAGCCGCTACACCACCAAGGGCCTGCAGATTGGCGCCTTAAAAAATCCCGAAAGCCCTGTCACGGCAACCTTCTTCATCGACGACGCCGACGGCGCTGTGGAGTCCCTGAAAGACCTCTTTGCCCTCGAGACCGACCTTATGCCGAACGGCGCCGTCCTGATCCGCTCAAAACCAGAATAGAACATGCCGCCGGAACTTTTTTTCATTCCCGGTTACGGGCGTGCCGGCCCGCAATCGTTAACATAGTTGAAAGCGGAGGGACAACCCCGCGCGTCCGGTATTCATCTATTCTGTTGAGAGGACAGTTCTGTGAAACTAGGTACGACATCCATCCTGGCCATTGCGGCTGCCGCCGGTGCAATGGCCAGCATCTGTCTTTCAACGCCTGCCTTGGCACAGCCGGCGGCGACCGAAACTGCGACTCAAAGCTACGATTTCGACATCCCGGCCATGCCGCTGTCTGACGCGTTGCGCGCCTTTTCCGTCACCAGCCGCATCGCCGTCGCCGCGTCGGGCGACCAGGTGACGGGCCGCAGCAGCGCTCCGCTCCGGGGCCGTTATGCGCCCCAAGACGCACTGAAGATCATGCTAACGGGCACGGATCTTTTGGCGAGACAAAGCACGCCGCGAAACTTCACGCTTGTTAAAGCCGAACAGCGGCGTACGGAAACCGAACAAAACGCTAATTATGAAGTCGTCATTGTCGTCGGCGACGCCTTCAGCGAAACCGACGGCCTTCTGGCCCGCCAGTCTTCCACCGGCAGCCGCTTCCCCGTCGATGTCGAAAAACTCCCCAATACAATAAGGATTCTGCCACAGGATCTGATCAGCGATACGCGCGCAACGCTGCCGCAAGATCTGACCAGATATGTGAGCAGCGTGCAGCAATTGCCGGGTCTTGGCGACAATGCAGGCTTTTTGATCCGGGGCTTCTTTGCGAACTACGAAATCTTGCGAAACGGCGTTCGCGGCGACAACCCGGCAGACCTCAGCAATGTCGAGCGGATCGAGGTGCTGAAAGGCCCGATCAGCAGTCTTTATGGCGGCACGGGCGCCTTTGCCGGCACTGTCAATATCATCACTAAGCGCCCGCTCGACGAGTTTCGGGGGGACATTGTCGCCTATGCCGGCTCCGACGACTTTTCCCGTCTGGAAGGGGACGTCGGTGGCCCCCTCGACGCCTCGGGCGAGTGGCGCTATCGCCTGACCGGCGCCGCCGAGACCAGCGACAGTTTTCTCGAATTTGTCGATTCAGAAAAATACATCGGCTCCGGTTCAGTTGAATGGAACCCCAATCACAGGGTCTCCATCCGTGTCGACGGAAGCTATTTGAACCGCCTTTACAGTTTCGATGAAGGGCTGCCGATTCTCGACGGCAGCCTGGCCGCCGGCTTGACCACGTTCGATTTGCCGATCGAACGGACTTTCATCGATCCGGGTGCTGAGCGCGCTGACGAAACCAACTGGTCACTGGGTAGCGAGATGAGTTTTGAACTTGCCGATGGGTTCACCTTGAGGGTTGCCGGGCTCTATAGCGATAATGACATCGATATCGGCTCATCGCGGGTGAGCGGCAGCGTTCGAGACGACGGCCGAACAGTCGATCGCGTGACCTTCGAAGGTCCACAATCAACGTGGCGAGGGACAGCGCAGGCCGATCTTATCTATCGGACAGACGCGCTTGGTGTGGAGACCGTGTTTCTGGTCGGCTATGAGTACTTCGAAAGTGAGTATACCTACGATGCGTCCTCGCGGACTCTGGGGACACTCGATTTGATCACCGGGGAGAGAAATCCACCCCCCGGCGGCGGCCTGACGCCCGCCTTTGCGGGCTTCTCCACCTATGAAGGGGATGCGGTCTATGCACAGGTGTTTTCACAGCTTACGGACCGTCTCGCTGTCCTGGCCGGGCTCCGTCAGGACTGGCAGACAAATGACGGCCGCTTCAACGGACAGGGGGAGGAAATCTCAAGCGATCAGCTGTCCCCGCGAGTCGGCGCAACCTACTACATTCGACCGACCACGGTGCTGTTTGCCAATTGGGGCAGAAGTTTCGCCCCGAATTTTGCGTTCGACATTGACGGCGACGTCTTTGAGTCCGATCAAGTCAAGCAGACCGAGATTGGCGTGCGCCAGCAGTTGTTCGATGATCGCGCCCTGCTGACGCTGGCTGCGTTCGACATTGAGCGTTTCAACGTCGTCATTCCCGATGTGAACAGCTTCGGTCAGTCCGTCGCCAGCGGCAAGCAGTCAAGCCGGGGCGTCGAGTTCGATCTCACGGGAAAACTGGCGCCGGGCCTGGAGATGATCGCGACCTACGCCTATAACCGCACGCGTGTCGAAGAACGGACCGACCCCAGTTTCGGCCAGCAGCTTGCCGGTGCCCCCGAACACAGCGCATCGGCCTTTGTCCGATACGATTTTCGGGAGGGGCCGGTTGAAGGGTTGAGCGTCAATGCCGGGGTGACGTGGAACAGCAGTATCGAAGCGAGCCTGCCGAACACCATCGAGATCCCCGAAGCCGCGCTGGTCAGTCTGGGAATCAATTACGACCTTACCGATAACTGGCAATTGGGGCTCAACATAAACAACGTTCTCGATGAAGAAGCCTATGTCACAAATCTCTTCGCGCTCTACCCGCAGGCCCCGCGAACGGTTTTAGCAACCGTTTCGAGACGTTTCGGCGGCGCCCGATGACAAGCGCACTGTTGGTAAACGACCTGGCGAAGCTCTACGGCGGACGCGAGATCGTCCGCGGCATGAGTTTCGAAATCCCCGCCGGTGCGATTGTGGCCTTGCTCGGCCCGAATGGGGCCGGCAAGTCCACCACGATGAAGATGTGTGCGGGCTTAATTGACCCGGACGGCGGCAAGATCTCGATCGGCGGCGTCGACGCGGTGGCCGATCCTGGAGCGGCGCGCCGCCTGTTCACCTATCTGCCTGAGAATGTCGTTCTCTATGAGGAGCTAACGGGGCGGGAGAATTTGGCCCACCTCCTCCGCCTGGCGACGGGCCGGAAAATACAAACCTCGGCGATCGACGCGGCGCTTTTACAGGCAGGTTTGCCGCGCGAAGCGCTCGGCCGCCGGGCCGGAACCTATTCGAAGGGCATGCGCCAGAAGGTTGGACTGGCGCTCGCCCTCGCCAAGGACGCGAAACTGCTGCTGCTCGATGAACCGACGAGCGGGCTCGACCCCCACTCGGCGAGTGAATTCAATGCGGCGCTCAAGGCCGTGTCCGCGCGCGGTGTGGGTGTGCTTATGGCGACCCACGATATCTGGCGGGCGCGCGAAGCGGCGAACCGCCTGCTGATCATGGCGCAGGGCCGCATCGCCCTGGACCTCGATCCGCAAGGTCTTTCGGCGGAGGAAATCGAGCGGCGCTTCTTCTTTGAGGCCTCTGCGGAGAACACCGCGTGAGGGCGCGGTTGCGCGCCAGGCGATCCGCGCTCCTCACCCTCGCCCTTGCGGCCGGCCTCACACCGCACGGCGTTTTCGCGCAGCGGGCGGAGGAAAACGCGGTGACGACCGCCGGCGACGCTTTCGGGACCAGCGTCGGTGATGAGCAGATTGGCCTTTACAGCGGCTCCGACGTCCGCGGATTCTCCGCCTTCGACGCACAGAATGTGCGTATCGAAGGGCTGTATTTCGACTCCCAGGGGTCGTTGAGCAGCGCCGTCGAAGAGGGATCGACGATCAGGGTGGGGGTGGCCGCATTGGGCTATCCGTTTCCAGCCCCGACGGGCATCGTCGATTTCTCCCTGCGCCGCGTCGGCGAGGAAGGGGTCCTCAGTGCGCGGGCGGGTTTTGGCGATTACCTCGCTCCCTTCGCGTCGGTCGATGCGGCAATACCCGTGACATCCGACTTCGATCTCAATGTCGGCGTAGGGTTTGAGGAGTTCGAGTATCCCGACGCCGCCGACTTCTGGCTGGTGCGCTACGGCGCCGTCGCCCGCTGGCGCCCGCGGGAAAATGTTGAGCTGACAGGCTTTTTCAGCCGCTATGACTATCGGGATGAGGAACAGAGTCCGGTCATTTTCACTGGCGGCGCCTTCCTGCCGCCGGAAATTCCGCGGCGGAAGTTTTTTGGCCAGGATTGGGCGGATTGGGAGGGGCACTCACAGAATGCCGGCTTCATGGTTAAATCCGCCTTCGGCCCGTGGGAAGTGAACGCCGGTATTTTCAATTCCCGCTTCGCCACCGACGAATTCGGGGCGGCCTTCTTCAACGACACCCGGCCAGACGGCACGGCCGACCGGCAAACGTTGCTGGGTGAAGACCAAAGAAGCGCTTCGACCTCCGGTGAAATACAGATCATCCGCAACATCGCCGAGGGGCCAAGGCGCCATCGAATCATTGGCTCGGTGCGGGGGCGGCGGGTCCAGAATGATTTTGGCGGTTTTGCGATCAGCGATCTTGGCCCCGGTGTTATCGGCGTTCCCGACCCTGAGCCGGAACCGGATGTGGTCTTCGGCCAGTTGACCGAAGATCGCATCGAGCAGGAAAGTCTGGCTCTCGGTTATGAACTGCGCTGGCGAGGGCTTGGCGAAGTCAGCATTGGCGCACAGAAGACCTACTACGAGCAGACCGTCACCCTGCCCGGTCAGCCGGGGACGTCGACCGACGACAGGCCGCTCCTCTGGAATGCTTCGGTCGCCTTTACCGGCATCGATCGGCTTGCAATCTATGCCGCTGCGACGCGCGGTCTTGAACAGAGCGGCACCGCGCCGTCAAACGCCGCCAATGCCAACCAGACCCTGCCGGCGCTGCGCACACGCCAAATGGAGGTGGGCATTCGCTACGTCTTGCCCTACGACCTGCGGCTCGTTGCAGGGGTATTCGAGGTACGGCGGCCGTATTTCGAACTCGACGCGAACAGCAATGTCTTCCGTGTACTTGGAGAAGTGCGCCATCAGGGGGCTGAACTCTCCCTGTCGGGCTCTCCTGCGGATGGCTTGAACATCGTCCTCGGCGCCGTTCTGCTGGAGCCTGAAGTGACCGGCGACGCTGTCGACGACGGCCGTCTTGGCGAGCTGCCGCTGGGGCCGATCGAGACTGTTTTCGACGCCCGCTTCGACTATCGTCCCCCCTGGTTCGAGAAGCTCTCCATCGATGCCGGGCTGGCCTATACCGGCAAGCGCGTCGCCCGTGCGGACAACACACTGTTCATTCCGGAGCGGACGATCATCGACCTCGGGGCCCGTTATCGATTCAAGCTGGCAGGGGCGCCGACGGTTCTGCGCGTGCAGGTGAGCAATCTCACCAACGAGTTCGGCTGGCGCGTTTCGGGCGGCGGCGGCTTCAGCTATGAGCCGCAGCGGCGTGTGTCGATGTCGCTGGCGGCTGACTTTGACCTTTGAGGGCGAGGTCAGAGAGATCGACTGCGCGAGCGTCGCAGGGCGACGGCAAAACCCGCGGCGGCGAGGAAGCCGACGCTTCCGAACCCGCCGGCAACGGCGGCGCTGCGGAGAGCCGGCTCGCGCCACACAAATTCAGGCGCGGCGTTGAACGCTTCCCGATCGATGGGATCACATTCCAGTAAGTGCGCGACGACGCGCTCTTTCATCCCCTGATGATAGGCGATGACCTCACTTTCGAACAGGCGGTTGCGGGCCGGGTCGCTGCCCGCAACCGATTCCATGGCGCGGCGGAAGCCGAGCGGCGGCGACAGCCATCCGATGCGGTCGAGGCCGGTATCGAAACGGGCCTCCGCCGCTTGCCCGTTTTTGATTGAGCGCACATAGGCTGCGTCCATCAGCCAGCGTATCGACCAGTCGACAAGAGGGCCATCGTACTGCGCACATGCCGGCAGAGAGGCAGTATCGATATTCCAAAAGCGCTTTCCGACTTCCGTGATCCGCGCCTCGACGCGTTCCTCAGCCCCCCAGGTACGCGCCACGGCCCGCACGTCGGCATCGGCCAAAGCCCGCGGAGCGAGAAGCCCGTCCGGCCGCAACGCCCTTTCCAAAAGACTGGGGCTCAGCAAAGTCACCGCAACCCAAAGTCCGGCAAGCGTCGCGGCGGCGCCCACTGCCGTGACCTGCGTCGATGCGACAACCAGACAGATCGCAGTCCAAAAGGCCGTATAGAGAACAGCCCCGGCGACAAAGAGGCCGCTTGTCCCGAGAGGCGCGGCACCCACTATGGCGCCGACTGTGATGAAGAGTACCACCAATGTGGCCACGGCGCCGCCACGCAGGATGCCCCTGGCGGCCAGAAGATCACGCCGTGTTGCGCCAAGCGCACTGATAAGCGGTCCGATGCCGCTTTCCCGTTCCCGCGCCGTCGCATCGAAAAGGAGCGCGATCAGGATCAATGGCGCAACGAAGATCAGTACCGCGAGCATATCGAGACGACCGGCGGCCAGGGCGGCCGGATTGACAGCTTCGGGCGGTTCCCCGGGACGCGCGAGGCCGGACAGCGGCACCGTGTAGAGGATCTGGCGATTGGGGGCCAGTTCGCTCGCCCCGACGGCTAAATGCAGCAGCGGGCCCGGCGCAAGGGCGGCGAGACGTTTATGATAAAACCCTTCCACATAGGGATCGCGAGGGTCTGGAATATAAGGCCCCTCAGGCCATTCGCTTCTCGGCGCATGAACGTCTGTCGGCGTCACAGTCCCATCGTCAAGACCATCATAGACGGCAACGAGGGCTGCCCTGGCTTCGGCGACAACAGCCCGATCGGCTTCTATAGCCGCCACATAGCGCGCCCGCCAGTCAAGCCCGCTGGCGAGCGCCAGGACACTCACCCCGGCAAGCAAAGCGAGCGCGGCAAGTGCCGTAGGAGAGCGCAGCAAAAGTTGCGCATCGAGCCGGATCAGCGACCAGATCATGATGTGTTCCCCAGTGGCTGGCGCCGCCCTGCCAGCATCAGTGCAAGAAGCGCGGCTGCGCTCCACAGCATCAAAGCCGTCATCGCGGGGACAGCGCCGCGAAGATCTTCTGCGAAGGAGGGGCGGGGCGGATCGAAAGCTGCGAAACTTGCATAATAGCCATCCTCCGGCGTCCACGACCAATCACCCGAGCGGGAATTCTCCGCCATGTGCAGATTGAGACGTTCTACGAAGTCACGCCGGAACGCCTCTGCAGCTTGATCGAAGCGGCGTTGATAGTCCGCGTGCGAGCCGGCCATCCGCGCCGACAGGTCGAGTGCGGCGGGCGTTGGGCTCAAGGCCCAGGCTATTGCGCGGACCGCATCCTGCGCCTGGCGACGCCGGTCCGCCTCGGCCAGGCGACGGTCATAGACGCCGCCGCGATACTCTTCATCCGCCTGCATCAGGAGCGCATCAAAGTTTACCGGCAGGTCCTGGACGCGCTCGACCCCATACTTGGCGAGAGTGTCGCGTTTGAATTTTTCATTCGCTGCAGAGGGCCCCTCGGCGTGGCCGTCAGGTCCGAGGGCAAAATCAGCGGCGATCGTGGCCGCCAGCGCGGTCTGGGTGCTCGGCAGGATCTGTTCGGCGGCAATATCGGCGACACGCGGCGCAATCAGCGCGCCCAATGCCCAGACCATTGTCAGCGCCGCCAGTCCACCCGGCGACGCGCCGATGAGGTACCCGGCCGCGACGCCAAATGCGGCCAGCGTGCCGAGATGCGCCAGTGAGCCCAAGGCAAACACCGCAAACCGGCCAAGAGCGTCTGCGCCTGACAGGCCCATAGCGCCAAGGAGTAACGCGGGCGAGGCTGCCAGGGTGACCAAGCCGAAGGTCGTCAGGGCCTTGGCGGCGACCAGGGCGGCGGGTTTTGCGCCAGCGCCGGCCAGCAATGGCGAAACGCCGCGGCGGGCCTCGCGCGCACCGATAAGATACCCGATGATAAGCGCCAGGAAGGCCCCCGCGAGGTTCAGCAGGGGCGACACACGCGTCCCGCCAAAACGGCTGTC
>JANQMH010000096.1 GCA_028280195.1 Exilibacterium sp. | reverse complement strand
GGCTCGGCCGGCGCCACCTCGGTAACCTCCGCCGAGGCGGAAAACCTGTTGCGCGGGCAGCCGCTGACAGCGGAGAACCTGGGGGCGGCGGCCGATATCATCGTCGCTGCCGCCAAGCCGCCGGCCGATGCCCGCGGCAGTGAAGCATTCAAGCGCGCCATGTTGCGCACACTGGTAGTCGAGAGCGCGCAGCGGGCGCTGGCCCGCAGCCGCGGCGAACAGATCAAAGGGGAGCACCGCTATGCTTGAAGCCATTCAACCTGTCAGTATCGAGGTGACGGTCAACGGCCATAACTACCGGCGCGATATCGAACCGCGGCTGCTGCTGGTGGAGTTTATCCGCGAAGAGCTGGGCCTGACCGGCACCCATATCGGCTGCGATACCAGTTACTGCGGCGCCTGTACGATTCTGCTTGACGGCAAGCCGATCAAGTCCTGCACCGCGCTGGCGGTGCAGGCCGACGGCTGTGAGGTCACCACCGTCGAGGGCCTGGAAGGCGAGCAGCAGCTGCATCCGCTACAGGCGGCGTTTTCCGAACACCACGGGCTGCAGTGCGGTTACTGTACACCGGGTATGCTGATCAGTGCCTATAGTTTGTTACAGGAAAACCCCAGTCCCAGCCGCGAGGAAATCTGCAAGGGCATCGCCGGCAACCTGTGCCGCTGCACCGGTTATCAAAATATCATCAAGGCGGTGGACGCCGCGGCGAAAGGGGGGAACTGAGCGATGGAGATGTCATTTAACGGCGAATTCGAAGTCGCCACGCCGCGCGCCGATACCTTTGCCCTGCTGGTGGACCCGCAAAAATTCATCCCGGTGTTGCCGACCTATCACAGTATGTCGATGAAGCCGGGCGATGCCGATACCGCCATTGTCAAAGTCAGGGTCGGTATCGGCAAAGTGCGCGGCATCGCCACCACGGAAATGACATTGTCGGAGCGCGAGGCGCCGCTGCGTGCCAGTTATACCGGCAAGGGCAAGGTGATGGGCAGCGCTTATACCATGACCACCGCTTTTGAGCTGCAGGACAGCGCCGGCGGCGGCACCCTGGTCAAGTGGCACGGCACCGGCTGTGTTTACGGCAAAATCCTGTCGCTGGCGGGCGGTGGCATCCGCAGCTACGCGGAGCGGGAAATCAAACAGGTCATCGACAGCCTGCGCGATGCGCTCAGCAGCAGGCGCCACTTCGAAGCGGTAGCCGCCGCGGCCCAGACCCGGCCACAGCCGCAGGCGGGCCTGATCGAGTCGATAGCCAACTTTTTCAGGCGGCTGTTCGGCGGCCCCGAACCGGCGGCGCCGGCCGCTGCAGCGCCGCAGCCGCAGGCGGCGGTAGCCGCCGCGCCGGCAGCGGCGACGGCCAAAGGCTACAAGGACCCGCTGATTCCTTTCAAGGATATACCCCAGCGTATCGACGTCGACGGCGATGGCGGCAAACCCTGGGTGGGGCAGCGCCTGCGCCGCAAAGAGGATGTGCGCCTGGTGCGCGGCCGCGGGCTGTTTGTCGACGACGAGCAGGCCGCCGATATGCTGCACCTGGGTTTCGTGCGCTCGCCCTATGCGCACGCCAGAATCGTCGGCATCGATGTCAGCGCCGCCGAGGCCCTGCCCGGTGTGGTCTGCACCCTCACCGGCGCCCAGGTGGCGGCACAGACCCAGCCGTTTATGCAAATGGGCGAGGCGCCGGGTTCCAATCTGATCGACTACGGTATCGCCACCGACCGCGCCCGCTACCAGGGCGAGCCGGTGGTTGCCATCGTCGCCGCCAGCGCGCGCGAGGTGGAGGATGCCGCCGAGTTGATCGAGGTGGAATACGAAGTCCTGGCGCCGAACGTGAGTTCCGAGCAGGCGCTGGCCGACAGCAGCATCCTGCACGACGAAGTCGGCAGCAACCGGATTTTTCACGGCACCTGGGATCACGGCGATGTCGACCGGGCCTTTGCCGAGGCCGACCATATCGTCAAGATAGGGCGCCTGCACCACCACCGTTTTTCCAGCACGCCGATCGAGACCGCCGGCGCCGTGGTGAAATGGTCGCAGCAGGGCGATATCGACGTGCTCTGCAACACCGGCCTGCCGGCCATTGCGGCGCAGATGATAGCGCCGTTTCTGGGCGTCAGCACCGAGCAGATCCGCATGCGCTCCTACGATGTGGGCGGCAATTTCGGCACCAAGACCGTGACCTATCCCTTTGTCGCGCTGACCGCGCTGGCCTCGCGACTGGTGGGCGGGCGGGCGGTGAAGTGGATCGAGACGCGCAGTGAAAACCTGGCCTCTTTCCAGGGCGGCGAGCGCACCTTCACCGATACCGAAGTGGCGCTGGATAAAGACGGGGTGATTACCGCGCTGCGCTCGCGCCATCTCGACGACTGCGGCGCCTATACCCGCTACGAACCGCTCGGCTGTTCCATCTGGTCGCAGGTTTACTGCGCCATGTACAAACTGCGCAACCTGCATATCGACTTCACCCAGGTGGTATCCAACAAGCCGCCCTGCACGCCCAATCGCGGCTACTCGCGCTCCCAGCACCTGTGGTTTATGGACCGGGTGCTGGATATCTGCGCCCACGAGCTGGATATTCCCGCCGAGCAGATGCGGCTGCGCAATTATATTCAGCCGCAGCAGTTTCCCTATACCACACCCAACGGCAATATCTACGATTCCGGCGATTATCCGCAGATGCTGAACAAGGCCCTGGACCTGATCGACTACAGCGCCTGGAAGGAAAAGCAGGCGCAGTGGCGCGGCCAGGGGCGCTGGATCGGTATCGGCATCGGCTCCACCCTCGACTCCGGTACCAACAACTTCGGCCAGTCGGTATATATCAACGCCGGTTCGGTATTTTCCGGCAACAACGAGGCGGCGCGGGTCAAGGTCGATCTCGACGGCTCGGTGGTGGTGATGCTGGGCTCGGTGCCGCAGGGGCAGGGCCATGAAACGGTGGCCGCCCAGGTGGTAGCCGACGTGCTGCAGATCAGCCCCGATATGGTCAAGGTGCGCACCGGTTTCGATTCCCACTGGAATACCTTTGCCGGGCTGTCGGGCACCATTGCCAGCCAGTTTGTGGTCACCGGTCTGTCGGCAGTGAAGGGCGCGGTCGATAAACTCAAGGCCGAACTGGTACGCCTGGCGGTATTCGCACTGCAGGCCGGCGAGGAACAATTACAATTTGGTGTCGGTGAAACCGGGCCGGAAGTGCGGGTGCAGGGGCAGCCGGAGCGGGCCATCAACTACTGGATGCTGTCGAACCTGGCCAACTCCAACACCTCCACCACACCGGAACACCTGCGCGATATCAATCTCAATGTCAAACATATCTACAAACCGAACTTTGAACCGCTGGATGCAGAGCGCAAATACGGCAACCAGACCCTGACCTATGCCGCTCAGATACATATCGCGGTGGTGGAAATCGACCGCCAGACTTTCCAGCCGCGTATTCTCGATTATGTGGTGGTGGACGACTGCGGCGTGGCGATCAACCCGAAAATCGTCGCCGGCCAGGTACACGGCGCCACCTGCCACGGTATCGGCGCGGCGCTGCAGGAGGCCTTCCAGTTTGACGACAACGGCAATATGATCACCAGCACCTTTACCGACTACGCGCCGATCACTTCCATGAATATGCCGCCGCTGCAGTGCGCGGCTATCGAAACCCCGTCGCCGTTCAGTTACAACGGCGCCAAGGGCTGCGGCGAGGGCGGCGGCGCGCCGCTGCATACGCTGTCGGCGGCGGTGCAGGACGCGCTGTACGGTGAGGGCGTGATTGTCAGCGAGTCGCACAATTCGCCTTCTATCCTGATGCAGGCGGTCAATAAGCCCAACCGTGCGGAGCTGGTATCCGTGCAGTCGCGCCAGGCCAAGCCGGCAGCCTAGGCGAATCAACAGGCCCGCCTGCTGCCGGCGCAGTGGGCCGGCTTTGGCAAACCGGCGGGGTGGGGCGGAAGATGGCTGAGTTTGACTATATCGTTATCGGCAGCGGTTTGAATTCCCTGGTCTGCGCTGCGCTGCTGGCCAGGCGCGGCGCCGCTGTCTGCGTGCTGGAGCGCAGCCAGCAGTTGGGGGGTTGTATCCGCAGTGACAGCACCAGCCTGCCGGGGTTCACCTTCGATCTGATGTCCACCTCCCACGTACAGTTCACTACCTCGCCGGCCTATGCCGAGTTGAAGGACGAGCTGCACGCTGCAGGCCTGGAATACTGTTTTAACCGGCACCCGGTGGCCGCGCTGCTGCCGGACGGGCGCGGCCTGATTCTGACCACCGACCACGGTGAAAATCTCAAGCGCATCGCCGCGCTGTCGCAGCGCGACGCCAGTGCCTATGACGCCATGGTAGAGAGCTTTGGGGAAGATGCCGGGGTGGTGTTCGGCCTGCTCGGCGGCGAGCCGCGGTCGTGGGCGACACTGAAAATGCTGCTGCGCGAGGCGCGCCGGCGCGGGCCGATAAACCTGTTGGCGCTGTTGGCGAAGTTACTGCATTCCAATCGCCGCATGCTCGAACGCGACTTTGAATCCGACCAGGTGCGGGCGCTGCTGGCGCCCGGCTGCCTGCACACGGGGCTCGGCCCCGACGATACGCTGTCGGCGCTGATGGGGCAGCTGGTAACCCTGAGCCTGGCACAGGCCGCCGATCCCATGGTCAAAGGCGGCAGCGACAGACTGGTGGCGGCCTTTGAAACGCTGATAGAAAAGCACGGCGGCACACTGTTGACCGGGCAGGACATTGCCGGCATTCTGATCGAGCGCGGCGCGGCCACCGGCGTGCAAACTGCGGCAAACACCCGCTACCAGGCCCGGCGCGCCGTCATCGCCAATGTCACCCCGACCCAGCTCTACGGCCGCCTGCTGCCGCCGGCGTGTATTCCCGCCAGCGTTGCCGCGCAGAGCCGGCAGTTTCGCTATGGCCGCGCCTGTATGACAGTGCATATTGCCCTCGATGAAAAACCGCAGTGGCCGCTGGCGGAAATGAACCAGGTGGCCCTGATGCATCTCACCGCCGGCCTCGACAGTGTCACCCGCGCGGTCGGCGAGGCCGACCGCGGGCTGCTGCCGGCCGAACCCACTATCTGCGTAGTACAGCCGCTGGCGGTAGACCCGTCGCGCGCACCCAGTGGCAAATGGATTTTATGGCTGCAATTGCTGGAGTTGCCGAAAGTCATCAAGGGTGATGCCGGCGGCGAAATCAGCGTACCCGCAGACGGGCGCTGGCACCCGGCAGTCGCCGAGGCCTTCGCCGACAGGCTGGTCCAGCAGTTATCGCAGGTGGTGCCCAACCTGGAAGACAAACTGCTCTACCGCAAAGTGATATCGCCGGCGGATCTGGAGGCGGCCAATATCAACCTGGTGGGCGGCGACCCGTACTCGGGCCACTGCGGTGTCGACCAGCAGTTGCTGTTCAGACCGCTGCCGGCGTTGAAGAATCACGCCACACCGGTAAAAAATCTTTACCAAATCGGCGCCTCTACACACCCGGGACCGGGTCTCGGCGGGATGTCGGGCTATCTGGTGGCCAAGGCCCTGAGTTAGGAACTGCCGGCAGGCACACTGCCGGGCAAAGTAAAGTTAGGAGCGCTTCAACAAAATCTCCCGCCACGCTTCCTTGCAGAACAGTCCGCGGTGGTGAAAGAAGATGATTTTCGCCAGCCGCTGAAACGCCCGATTGCCGAGGCAGGCGTTCAATAGCCAGTTCGGCGCTGCAAAGCGGCCGTGCAGCCGCCGCAGGCAGCGTTTAAAGGTGTAGTCCGGCACCAGCCCGGCAATCGCCCGCGGCGGCGCAGCGCCGTGGTAATTGAGGTAATCGGCCACCGCCTGCCCGAGCCGCCGGCCGATGTCGATCGCCGGATGTATCCCCCCCGCTGTCAGCGGCGACACCATGCCGGCGGCATCGCCGAGTAAACAGATATGCTCGCCGGCAAACGGCCGGACGATGCCGCCACAGGGAATAAAGCCGCCGCGCTTGCCGAGAATCTCGGCGCCGCCGCCAAAGTGACCCAGCAAATGCACGACAAAGGCCTTCAGGTCCGGCCGCCGCGGATACTGCACCGCAACCCCCACCTGGGTATGATCGACGCCGTGCAGTAACCAGCCGATATAGCCCGGCGCATGATCGGAATCGAGAAAGACATGCAGATAGTCCGGGTCGAGGCGGTCAAAGCCCGCCACCGCGTATTCGGCACCGAGCAGCACGGATTGATTGACGCCGAGGTCGAATTGCCGCGCGACGCTGGAATTGACGCCGTCGGCTCCGACCAGGTAGGAACAGGATGTGTTTTGCCTGGCGAGAACAAAGCGATCCGAGCGTCGAAAAATAGCGTCCACCTTTTCGCCACAGCGCACCAGCCCGCCGGCAATTTTCACCTGCCGGGCCATCCAATCCAGCACGCCGCCGGTGTTGGTGGCGAGGAAGTAGTAATTGTCCGAATAGAGATCGACGCACTGCATATTCGGCGAGTAGAGCCGAATGCCGTGGATTTTGCGCGTAAGATGCCGCGGTACATTGATCGACTCGGCAATCTCCTTGACCAGCAGCCCGGTCGATTGGGTATAGGCGCCCGGCGTTTTTTTGCGCTCAAATACAATCGTACGCGCGCCCTTTATCGCTGCGCTCTGGGCGCAGGCCAGGCCGCTGAAGCTGCCGCCGACAACCGCCAGATCGTAGTGTTTCATCGCCCACCTCTATCATTGCCCACCGCTGTCCGTTGCAGCGCATCCGCTGCAGTGCGCGAGTATTTAAACAGACAAAACGGGATTAAAACGGATGGAAAAATTATCAATTGTGGCAGCTGCCCGGCGGTGCGGATTTCAGTTGCTCTGCGGTGCCGTGGCGGTCCGTCGAATCAACACGAACAGGGTATAGCTGAGTAGAAAGATGATCGCTCCGGTCGCCACCAGCGCCGCCCGCCCGCCGCTGTCACCGGCGAGGCCACCGAGCAGCGGCCCCAGCGCCGAGCCAAACCCCTGGGCGGCGGCAATCAACACCACAAACCGGCCGCTTTGGTCTACCGAAGCCAGCGTTGCCATCTGCAGCGGCATGACAAACCCGGTTCCCAGCCCGAACGCGGTAATGGCAAGTGCGTAAACGCCGAACTCAGCGATATCCAGCAGGCACCACAGCGAACCGAGCAGAACCAGATAGCCGATCGACAGCAGCAGCAGGCGGGGGATGCGGGCGGCAATTGCCGAGGCCAGCAGTGAGCCGGCGCCAATGGCGAGCAGATTGCCTGACAGCACCGGTCCGATCTGTTCGGCACTGAAACCCGCCGCCGCGCCGATACGCTCGACAAAGGCCCAGATTGCGGCAATGCCAAGACCGCCCAGCAGGATGCCGGCAAGCGCCAGAGCCACCGCCAGCGGGGGCTTATAACTGATTGCGGCACCGCTGGGCCGGCCGCCGCCGGAGAGGTTGGCAGGCACCCAGTAAGCGCCGAGCGTCAACACTGCCACTGCGCTGACAATGAACAGCACCGCGCCATCGAGCCCGTAGCGGCCGACGATAAAGCGCCCCAGTACAAAAACAATCGCGGCCAGCAGGCTGTAGGAAATGGCAATGGACAGGCCAAAAGCGCGATCCGGGTTGGAGGTGGCACCGAAAAGCCGATAGCTGATGGCCCATTTGGCCCCCATGCCAATACCGATCACCAGGCAGGCAAGTAGTACCGTGATATAGTTCTGTGCCGCGTAAACCGTGCAGAACCCGGCAATCACAGTGAGGCCGGCGGCCACCAGGGTATAGCGCCAATTAGCTCTGGGCACCCACAGCAGGGCACTGATCGACATCAACGAGAAGCCGGCCAGGTAGGTTGAGCCCAGAGCGCCGGCGCCGGTGCTGGAGATCTGCAGGGCCTCGGATTGCAGGCCGATAAACAGCGGTAGAAATGCCCAGAACAAGCCCCCGGCGGTAAACACCGCCAGGGCGCCGGCAAAGGTACTGCGGCGATCGGCTGGGTTCATAGGTTTTTTAGCTGGCAGCTCACTGCTAAGCATTGACTTTTGCCGGCAGCTGCAGGCCCCATTTAATCAGAATTTCCATTCGGCGCTGACGCCATAGGTGCGCGGATAACTCCAGGTAACGCCGGCAATACCGGCGCCCACCACCTGGAAGGCTTCGGTAACCCACTGTTCGTCACCCAGATTTCTGCCCCAGACAGAGAGATCCCATTTATCGTCAGCCGGCGTCAGGCTGATGCGGCCGTTAACCAGCCAATGGTCTTGCGAAGCCAGTATTTTTTCGTTCTGCAGATCGCGGAAGATTTCATCTTCCCACAGAAAATCGCTCTGCAATACCAGCGTCATGCCGTTGGGCAGCGCAGTGTTGTAGCGCACCAGGCCGTTAAAGGACCATTCCGGTGAATTGGCCAGGCGGTTGCCGTCGTAGTCGCGGGCTACCCCGCCGTTCATATAGTCCTGGAGGATCAGTTCTTCCAGTTCGGTGTCCAGGTAGGCGCCGCCGAGGCGGATATCCAGATTGTCAGTGGGACGCCAGAACAACTGCAATTCCACGCCGAAAATCGATGCGCCTTCAGCATTGCGCAATACCGGCGCATTGACGCCCAGGTCTTCGATAGAAGTGACGATCATATCGTCGTAATCGTTAAAGAACACTGCACCGTTGAGTTGTGCGGTGCCGTCAGCCAGGGTTGCCTTGAAACCCGTCTCGTAGGCAATCAAAGTCTCGGCGTCAGTGGGCTGCAGCCCCGCCTGATTACCGACAAAGGCGGTGTTGAAGGTGCCGGCGTTAAAGCCGCGGGAAATACTGCCGTAAAGCAGTACGTCGTCGGTCGGCTGGTAGTCAAGGCCGATTTTACCCGACCAGTCGCCCTCATCCAGATCCTCCTCACCGGCAAAGGTCACCGGGCCGTTAAAGGTTTCGGCATAATCCACTTCGCGCTCGACGTGGCTCCAGCGCAGGCCGGTGATCAGGCTCAAGGTATCCGACAGTGCGTACTCCGACTGACCGAAAACCGCCCAGGTATCGGTATCCAGCTGAAAAAACAGGTCGATCACGCCGCCGAACCAGTCGCTGAAGTCGGAGCTGACATCCGGCGGTCCTTCCAGCGTATCGGTGCCGTAATAGGCGCCGACGATCCAGGTCAGCGGGCCATCGGCGGCGGAGGTGAGGTGCACTTCCTGCGAGAACTGATCCATATCCGTTTCGCGCACGCTGTTGATCAATACGAACGGGCCGCCGTCCTCATCGTAAAATTCCTTGCGTTCCAGTGTGTCGTAGGCGGTCAGCGAGGTCAGCGTACCGATACCGGTCTGCAGGTTCACTTGCACAAAACCGCCGACGGCATCGGTATCGTTATTGCCGATAGTATCCACCGAGTTGGTGTATTTATCGCCGTCGGTGTCGTGATAACCGGCAAGGTCACGGCAGTTGGCAATGGCGGCGTTGCGATTACCAGCGATGAAGTCGGCGCACAGATCACTGCTGCCCGGCGTAAACGCCGGTATCTGCGAAAAGCGCCAGGTATCGGATTTATCCTGACCGCCGTGCAAGTTGAGCAGAACCTGCAACTGGTCGCGGGGTTGAAACAGCAACTGCGCGCGCCAGGCGGTTTTGTCGATTTCACCTTCCCTGGCACCGTTAAACAGGTTTTTCAAGGGCCCGTCGCTCTGCTGCACGGTTTTCAGCGCAAAGCGCCCGGCGACCGTATCCGACAGCGCACCGCCGAGGGCGGCCTCGAAATCCGTGCGCTGGTAGCGGCCGTAACCGATCTGCGCGTAGCCTTCAGTTTCGAAAGTCGGCTTGCGCGAGTGGAAATTGACCGCACCCCCAGTGGTGTTGCGGCCGTACAGGGTTCCCTGCGGGCCTTTCAACACTTCGACGCGATCCAGGTCGAATAACTGAAAAGCGGTCAGCGGCGGGTTGGACAGATAGACACCGTCGACATAGGTGCCTGCCGCCTGGGGTGCCGACTGCTGAAAACTGTCGGCGTTCATACCGCGAATGGTAATTTCCGGATAACCGTTTTCGCCGAAAGGGCCGTGGATATTGAGGTTGGGAGACTGTGTAGCGATATCGCGCAACTGGAAAGAGCGGGTCGAACGCAGATCACTGCCGCTCAGTACATCGACGGCAATACCGACCTCGTTGATACTTTGCTCGCGTTTTTGCGCGGTAACAACGATCTCTTCGAGGAACTCCGGGGATTCTGTTGCGCAAGCGGCGGGCGGCCCCAGCAGAACCCCGGCAGCTGCGATTAAGCCCCCGTATTTCAAGGTGCTGAGGGTCTCGGTTTTGATCATCTGGCTTCTCCCGTATCTCTTTGTCTTTTTATCTCTTTATCTTTATTTCTTATCTCTTTTTATTTCTCGACATCATGTCTTTAATTGCTTTTAGGCCGACGCGATACCGGTACAGGGTCCTGACTATGGGCGGATCATACAAACAACTAGTTGACTAGTCAAGCCGATTGTAGTTAGAATTGCAGCCGGTTAAAGTGGGGCTGATTCGCTATCTCCACCTTCAGGACTCAACTCAATGCGCCGCACAGTTAAAGCGACCGGTCCGCTCTATGCGCGGCTGGCGCAGGACTTAAAGAACGAAATTCAATCGGGCAGGTTGCAGCCCGGTGATATGCTGCCCAGCGAGGCCGCCTTGTGCCAGCAGTACGGCGTCAGCCGCGGCACCGTGGTGCGCGCTTTCGATATGCTGCTGCGCGAGGGGCTGGCACAGCGCCGGCAGGGTGTCGGCACTTTCGTCGCCCGCCAGTCGCTGCACCGAAAACCCGGTTACCTGCTGAGCTTTACCGCCGGAGTGCGCAATCAGGGCCGCCAGCCCTCGCAACAGTTTCTCGATATCGCCAGGCTGGCGCGCCGCGATGTGATCCAGTTCGGCTGCGACGAGCCGGCAGTGATACTGGAGCGGCTGCGGCTTGTGGATGGCATTCCCTGGGCCATACACAAGCATATCGTGCCGGCCTCTGTGGCGGCGCAAATCGAAGAGCTGACAATACAGGCGGGAAAGCCTCACGCCCGCTTATTGGAGGAAAGCAATTTCTCTCTGTTCGAGGCCTTTGCCGAGGCCGGGTTTAGTGTCGATCACGCCGATGAAATCCTGCGCGCCCGTATTGCCGGTGAGCGGGACGCCGGGCTGCTGCAAATGGCGGCAGGCGAAGCGGTGATGCAGGTGCACCGCAAAAGCTTCGATGCCAAAGGCCGCTTACTGGAAATCACCGAGGGTGTTTACAGCGGTGGATCCTATACCTACGAGGCTCACCTGGTCAGTTCACGCGGCCTTACCGAGGTCCTGTTTGCCGGCGATACGCCCCGGCAGACATAACGTGTTGTAGCAGTTGGCGGGAGCGCAATATGAAGTTTGAGGGGGAGCGGGCATGCAGCGGCGACACCGCGCTGCTGCTGATCGATCTACAGCACGCTTTTTTGCATCAGAGCGGTGAAAACTATTACCCCAACGCCCGGGACATTATCGAACCCTGCCTGCAACTGGTAGACGCGGCACGCCGGGGCAACCGGCTGATCGTCTACGTGGTGGATCGCCACCGCAGCGGCTTCAATGATTTCGAGCAGTTGAAGATTCCCCCGCACGGGCTCGATGCCACTATCGATGCACAGCTGATCGAAGAAATCACCGTACGGGCGGACCGGCCGGAGCTGGTGCTGCCGAAGCGCCGTTACAGCGCGTTTTTTGCTACCGATCTACAGCTGCTGCTGCGCGAGCATGGGATTGAGCGCCTGGTAATTGCCGGCGTTAAAACCAATGTCTGCGTCAGAGCAACGATTCAGGATGCTTTTAGCCACGGTTTTCAATGCCTGCTGCCGCGGCAGGCAACCAATTCCAACCGCACCGGCCTGGCCCGCGCCGCGCTGGAAGACGTGGACCGCTATATGGGCTGGGTCGTCGAGCTGGACCGCGCTCTGCAGGCATTGTGTGAAGACGATGACGGATTGAAGGAGGGGCCGACTTGAAAAGGGCACTGGTGTGCGGCTACGCTTCGCTGGATTTTGCCGTGGGATTGGCCGGCCATTATCAGCCGGGACATACCGTGCTGATCAACGACCGCTCGTCTGAACCCTGGCCGCATCCCGGCGGCTGTGCGCTTTACTGCGCCAAGCCGCTGGCGGCAGCTGCGCACTGCCAGGTCTTGACCTGGACCGGAGACGATCACCACGGCGATCTCTATGAAAATGAGGCCCGGGCTCAGGGTATCGATACGTCCACCGTGGCGACGGTGGCCGGCGGCGCAACACCGGTGTGCATGCTGGTTTACGAGCGGGACGGCAGCTGCGGCTGTCTTTTCGATCCCGGTTTTATCGGCAGGGAAGTATTGACCGCGGTACAGCAGCAGGCGGCACGGCAGGCGGATCTGCTGTGTATCACCGTCGGCCCGGCGCGCATCGGTGAGCGCCTGCTGGAGCTTGCGCGGCAGGACGCTCTGGTTGCCTGGGTGGCGAAAAACGATGAGATCTCTTTTTCCGCCTCATTGCGCAAGGCACTCGGCATGCGCGCGGATTATATCTTTTGCAACCCGATGGAACGCGCCTCGGTAAATGCGGCGCTGCAGGGGCGCCACAGGGCGGCTCCGGTGATTGTGGAAACCGCCGGCAGCTCAGCGGTAGTCGTCGAGCAGGGGGAACTGCCGCGCCACACGCTGCCGGTTTGCTCCCTGCAGGTGATCGACACCACCGGTGCCGGCGATACGCTGGCCGGCGGCACACTGGCCGCGGTGCTGAGTGGCGAAACGGATAGCAAAGCCGCTGTTCGACAGGGCATCGACGCGGCCTATCGCTTGCTGTTGCCGAGATCGACGACTTAACTGGAGAATCGAGTATGTCGAAAACTGCCTGGTATATAGGTTGCAAAACGGAAGATGTGGCTGAACGCGTAATCCTGCTGGGAGATCCGGGGCGGGTTGCGCGCCTGGGGCTGCTGTTGAGCGATGTTGAGCAGTATCCGCAGCAGCGCGGACTGCATTGCCTAAGCGGAAACTATCGTGACACCCGCATCACCGCCTGTGCTTTTGGCATGGGAGCGCCGATCGCCGCTATTGTTATGCACGAACTGTTCGATCTCGGCGCGCGCACTTTTTTACGTGTCGGTACGGCCATGTCACTGCCGCCGGCAGAGCGCGGCGAGTTCATTATTGCCGAGGCGGCTTATCGAGGCGAGGGTACTTCCGCGGCCTATGCGCCGGTCGGCTATCCCGCCGTGGCAGATTTCGAACTGCAGAGTGCACTCAGAAATGCCATCGGTCGCGATGCGCGCTGGCGCAGTGGTGTCTACGCCTCTTTCGACGGTTTTTATCGGCAAATGTATGCACTGGACGGCAGTGATAGTGAAGAAAAACAGGCCGTGCTGGCACAGATGAAGCAGTTGCATGTGATGGCCCTGGATATGGAAACCTCGGCGCTGTTGACCGTCGCGCGAACACTGCGCACGCGCGCCGGTTGTCTGTGTATGGCCACGGTCGACGCTGCCTCTGGCGAGAAACTGGCACAGGCTCAACTCGATCAGGCTGAGCCCGGATTGTTTCGCTATGCGCTCGAGGCGCTGTCCGCAACGCCTTCAGTGTAGTTCGATAAGCGCTATGCAGGAGTATCCCCTATGAATATGACCCAGCGTTATTTTACCAACCTGATTGAACGCCTCAACGATGTGATGGTATCGCAGGCCGATGCAATCGCGCAGGCGGCCGCAGTCTGTGCCGACAGCATTGAAAAAGGCAAACTGGTGTTTACCTTCGGCACCGGTCACGGCTCCTTTGCCGCCATGGAGATGTTCCCCCGCACCGGCACGACGGTGGGCTTCAGGCCGATTGTCGAGAGCACCATGATTTCATTTCACCGGGTACTGGGCGATGGCGGCGCGCGGCAATACCGCTTCATCCATTCCCGTGAGGGTTACGGCGATGCAATATTGTCGTCGCACCAACTGGAATCCGAAGATACCATGCTGATCTTTTCACACTCCGGTATCAACGCAGTGACACTGGATATCGCCGTAGGAGCGAAAAAGCACGGTATGAAAGTCATCGGTGTTACCAGTATTCCACATTCTTCGCAGGTGCCGTCGCGCCATTCCTGCGGCAAGCGCCTGTTTGAGCTGGCCGATATTGTTATCGATACCATGGCGCCCAAGGCCGATGCCGGTATTGTTATCGACGGGCTCGACAGTCCCGTGGGCGCCAGTTCGACCAGTGTCGCCATTGCCATTGGCCAGAGTATCAATGCGGCCACCGTCGAGGAGCTGGTGCAGCGCGGCTGCCAGCCGATGATTATGGTCAGCCCCAACACTACCGCCAAAGTCGAGGCCGACCGCCAGAACGATCGCAACTATGCCGAGTTGTGGCGCCGCCTTTCCGCGCGGAGTCTGTGATGCGGGAATGCGCGCTCTACTATGGCGGCGAATGGCACAAACCCGCTGCCGGCAATTGGTATCAGGTAAATGACCCCGCCAGCGGTGAGCTACTGGGGCGGGCGGCGCTGGCCGGCGCTGCCGATATCGACCGCGCCGTTAGCGCCGCAAAGCGGGTGCAGCGATCCTGGGCGCAGACCTGCGCGGCTGAGCGCGCCGGGCTGCTGCGGCGGGCGGCGGCGCTGATCGAGGATGGCGCCGACGGCATTGCCGAAACCCTGACTCGCGAGCAGGGCAAACCGCTGGCCGACAGCCGCAAGGAAATTCTGTTTGGTGTGCAGGTACTGCGTTACTACGCTGAAGAGGCCTGCCGTATCGGCGGCTCGCTGCGGCCTGCTACCAGCAGCGATATCAAAAACGTGGTCGGCTATTATCCGGTGGGTATTGCCGCTGCGATCGTACCCTGGAACTATCCCGTCGACCTGTATTGCTGGAAGGTGGGGCCGGCCCTGGCGGCGGGCTGTACCATTATCGTCAAGCCGCCGCATGAGACCCCTTTTGCAGTGGCGGCGGTAGTAGACTGTTTTCACCGCGCCGGCCTGCCCGCCGGTGTGCTGGGCAATCTGCAGGGCCATGGCCCCGAGGCCGGCGCCGCGCTGTCGGCTCATAACGATATCGCGCTGATTTCCGCCACTGCCTCGGTACCGGCCGGACGGGAGATTATGCGCAACGCTGCCGGCAACCTGAAGCGCCTGTGTCTGGAGCTGGGTGGCCAGGCGCCATTTATCGTCCTGCCCGACGCGGATCTCGACGCGGCGGCCCGCGCGGCGATGCGGCGCTCGTTTTCCAATATGGGGCAAATCTGCATTACCGTTAACCGCATTCTGGTTCACCGGGATGTGCACAAGGCGTTTGTAGCGCGGCTGCAGGCGCTGACCTCGGCCATTGAACTCGGGCACGGCCTGCAGGCGGGTATCGAGTACGGGCCGGTGCTGAATCAAAGTGTCGTCGATCGCACCCGCAGGCATGTAGCGGATGCGGTGAAAAAAGGCGGCAGTGTAGTGAGTGGCGGTGTTATCGCCGATGGGAAAGCGTTGCGATCGGGCCATTTCTACCGGCCCACATTGATCGACAATGCGCCGCTGGACAGTCTCCCCATGACCGAGGAATCCTTTGGCCCCCTGGCGGCCATTCACGCCTGCCGCTGTGTGGATGACATATTGACCATCGCCAACAGCTTGCCTTATGGCCTGGCGGCCTACGTTTACTCGGGAGACCTGGAACTGGCCTGGGCGCTGGCAGACCAGCTTGAATTCGGCGCGGTCGGCATTAATGTCAACGATACCTCCGAACTGCAGGCGCCGTTCGGCGGCTGGAAACTTAGCGGCATGGGACGCGAACTCGGGCGCGAGGGCCTGGAGAACTATCTCGAGGCCAAGCATATCAAGATGCGAGTAAACCGCATCAAATGAGCAGCTCTACCGGCCGAGCCGATCGATAGTTTCAGCAATATCGCTTTTCGTGGTCAGTGGATTTATGGTGCACAGACGCAACACGGTGCGGTTTTTCAGCCTTGTGGTTGTCACGCAGGCAAAGCCGGAGTCCGTCAGCGCCTGCGCGCGCCGCCGCTGTGCCGCCGCAGATGCGCCGCGCAGGGCAAAACAGACAATGCCGATCTGCGCCGGGGTGACGACTTCCCATTTCTCCGCCTGCCGGCGCAGGTAGGCCTCGGCATATTCGGCCAGCCCGATACCGGTTTGAATGGCATCGCGGATGCGCGCTATGCCGTAGGTGCGCAGGCTCATCCACAGTTTGAGCGCGCGGCAGCGGCGGCTGAGTTCGAAACCGCGATTGCGGAAGTCCACTTCACCGCTGCCGGCCCGCACGTCCTGCAGGTATTCCGGGTTCATGCTGAAACACGTCTCGAGGACTCCCGCCCGAATCAGCAGGCAACCCACATCGTAGGGCTGGAACAGCCATTTGTGGGGGTCCAGCACCAGCGAGTCGGCCCTGGCCATGCCGCGCAGGTATTCGCGCCCCTGTGGGGTGATGGCCGCCGGCGCACCGTAGGCGCCGTCGATATGTAGCCAGAGATTCTCCCGCGCACAGATCGCCGCGATCTCCTCCAGCGGGTCCACCGTGCCGGCATTGGTGGTGCCGGCGGTAGCAATCACCATCACGGGGCGCCGGCCGGCTTGCCGGTCTGCTGCGATTGCGCACTGCAGCGAGGTGGTCGGCATCCTCAGGTCGGCATCGCTTTCCAGGATGCGGATTTCGGCCGCGGCAAAGCCCAACTGCTCGAGCGCCCGCGGCAGCGAGGAGTGGGTCTGGTCCGTCAGGTAAACCACACCGCTGCCGACAGTGCTGCGGGCGGCCGCAAAAGCGGTGAGGCTGGCGTTGGAACCGCCGCTGACCAATACGCCTTCGGTGCCCGCGGGCAGACCCATCAACTGGCGCAGCCAGTCGATTACCACCAGTTCGACGGTGGCGGGGCCGGAGCCGCCCGCCCAGGAAGCGGCAATGGTGTTGAAGCCGGTGCCCAGCCATTCACCGAGTACCGCGGCAAAGGAGCTGGGCCCGGGAACGCGGGCAAAATAGCGCGGGTGGTCACCGCGTTGTTGGTGGATCAGGGCGATATCGGCCAGCAGCGCCAGCGATGCCTCGGGGCTGAGCCCCTGTTCCGGCAGCGGTCCGCCGAGCGCCTGTTGCAATTGCGCGGCCTCTGCGCGGCTGATGGCGGCCTCGCGGTGCTTGCGCGCGAGCCGGTCGACGACCATGTCCACTACCTGGTAGCCCAGGCGCCGCATTTGTTCGGTCTCCAGGCCGAGGGTATCGGGCGGGTAGTAAAACTCGCTCTTGTCATCGTCTTTGTCAGTCATATTCAGGTCTCAAACTCAATATTTTTCTGCCTGCTGCCCGCCGCATACCCTAGCGCGGATATTGGCGCAGTGCCAGTACGCCGGCAGGTAGCCGCGTGCAGGCTAATATGCCTGCAATAGCAGCGAATGAAAATTATTTGCGAATGTAAATAAGAAATATTATTATTAAAAGTTTGGCGTATATAAAAACTCAACGCATAAATAAAGGCAGACAGGGGTAAATCTTATGGCTCGAAACTCGTGGCTTGGGGTATTGGCAATGACACTGCCGGCAGCCGGCGCAATGGCCGCTGATGGCGCTGGCGGCGGGGCACCGGCACAGGACCGGCTGCTGGAAGAGGTCAATGTCTACGGCAGCGGCTACCGGACCACAGGTACAAAATCCCGGCTGATGCCTTTCGAGGCGCCGATGAGTTTTGAGATTTACGACAGTGAATTGCTCGAACTGCGGCAGGTCGACAGCGTCAATGAGGCGCTGCGCTATGTATCGGGTATTACGCCCGAGAACAGAAGTACGGTAACCATTTTCGATCAATACACCATCCGCGGCTTCGAGAGCTATCGCAACTATTACGATGGCTTGCCGCTGCAATATAACGGGCTCTGGAACCTGGTGCCGCAGGTCGATGCCTTCGCTACCGCAAGTATAGAAATATTGAAAGGCCCGACCTCTGTGTTGTACGGCTCGGCGCCGCCGGGGGGAATGGTCAATCAAACCGCCAAACAGCCCCGGGGCCAGGCTGAAACCCTGGTTCGAACCCGCCTTGGCAGTGCCAGTCTCAGGGAGCTGGCCGTGGATACCACGGGGCCGGCCGGCGACAGTGTCAATTACCGCCTGATAGCACTGGCGCGGCAGCAGGACGGCCAGCAGCGCACTACGGAACAGGAACGTCTGACCTTTGCGCCCTCCGTCACCTGGCAGGCGGGCAGCGACACCAGCCTGAATCTGAACCTTTACTACCAGAACGATCCCGAGATGATCCCCTCGACTCCCTTGCCGGCGCTGGGGACGCGCTATGGCGCCAGCTACGGCAGGCTGGACGCCGATGCCTATGCCGGCGACGCAAACTGGGCAAAGTTCGAGCGCGAGGTCACCATGCTGGGATACAAATTCAATCACGCTTTCAGTGACAGTGTGTCGTTTCTGCAGAATTTCCGTTACACCGACGCTGATGCCCTGCAGAACAACACTTACAATCGCGGCCTCGCCGCCGACGGTCGCACCCTGCTGCGCAATGCCTATCTCACCGACGAGGAAATAAGCGGGCTGGTGGTCGATAATCAGCTGGCATTGACGCTGCAACATCGCGGTGTAGCGCACAATGTACTGGTCGGCCTGGAGTATCAGACCCTGGACTCGGATATCCGCTATCGGGATACCTTCGGTGCCGGTACGCCGGCCATAGATCTGGCCAGCCCCGATCACCGCCAGATCAATCGCCGCACGCTGCCTATCGATACCTACCGGCAGAGCAATGATATCGAGCAGACTCAGCTGGGTATCTATCTCCAGGATGAGATTCGCTGGCAGGCACTGACGGTGGTGGCGGGGCTGCGCCACGACAGTTACGAGAGTACCGATGCAGCCGACTTTGCCGGTGCCCCCGCCAGGACCGAGATCGATCAGGATGAACTGACTGCGCGGGCGGCGGCAATTTATACGCTGGCCGGCGGTGTGGCGCCCTATGTCAGTTATTCGGAGTCGTTCGAGCCGACTTCGGGTGTGGATTCCCTGACCGGTGCGGCGTTTGAACCGACTACGGCCAGGCAGATCGAAGCGGGATTCAAGTACAGGAGTGCCGGTGCCGATCTGCTGATTACGGCGGCTTACTTCGATCTGCGCAAGGAAAACGTGGTGGTTAACACACCTGACTTTATGCAATTCACGCAAAACGGCGAAGTGCAGTCGCAGGGCGGTGAGCTTTCTGTCAGCGGCTCGATTGGCGAAAAGCTCGATATCACCGCCAACTTTACCCATATGGATGTCAGTGTTACCGACAATCCGCTCGATCCTGCGCTGGTGGGAAGAACGCCGGTCTGGGTGGCGGAGAAACAGGCTTCGCTGTGGGCGGATTACTTTGTCAGTACGGCGCTGCGCGTGAGCGGTGGTGTGCGCTATATCGGTGAAAGTCAGATCGATGCGCAAAATACAGATACGGTGCCTTCCTATACACTGTTCGATCTGGCGCTTTCCTATGCCTTCAACGACAGTTATCGGCTCGGTTTTACCGTCAGCAATCTGGGAGACAAGGACTATGTCGGTGCCTGCAGCGATGTCAACAACTGCTGGCTCGGCGCAGAGCGCAGTGTCGAACTTAATCTCAATGCTGCGTTCTAGATCTTTATTCGATTTGCATGCTGATTTAGCGGAGTGGTGCCAATCGATCCGGCCTTAAGCCGGCTGGTGGAATGACGGTTCGAGACACGCCGTGGATACATCCATGTAGGCTTCACGCCAGCATCCCTGCTGTCGAGAGTCTCGAACCGTCATTCCACCAGCCGGCTTAAGACCTAGCATCGCAGTCTATCGATGTTTGTTGCGTGCGCTGAAGTTAGCGAAAGACTTTTAGAAACTCTCGTCTGTGATGTTATTTCAATTGACCCGATCGCTAAAGGAATACCAGGCGCAGCAGATAACCGGCACCGCCAGCGCGGTCCAGGAGACGATATCCAACCAGCCTTCCCCCAGCAGCGCCGCCGTCAAGCCGATGCCGCTGATCAGCCCGAGGGCTAACGGTGCCGCCCAGATACGGTAGGGCCGGCCGGCTTTCATTGGCGTACTGCCTCGACCCCTGCGGTTTGCAGGCGCAGCTTTTGCAGGCGTTCTTCGATCGGCGTTTCGCGCCGCTTCAGCCAGAGGTACAGGCCGCTGCCCAATACGGCGATGGTGATGACGGTGAGCAGGGCCCACAGAATTTTCAGCGGCAGGCCGCCGTAGTCGCCGAAGTGCAATGGCTGCGACAGCAGCAGCGCCGTGACATACCAGGGCATGTTGCGGCTGGCCGTCACTTCGGCGCTGGCGGCATCCACCATCACCGGCTTCAATACCTGCGCGGTAAGCGCGGTGGTGCCCTGCATAAAGGCCATATAGTGGTGCTGGCCGGCAAAGGGATTGCCCGGGAATGCCATAAAACTCAATTGCATGTCCGGTTCCGCCCGCTGCGCGGCCGCCACCGCCGCCGCGGCCGAGCCGCGCTGTGCCGGCGGCGGGTGGTCGCGATGGGTGGCGGTCATCTCGGCCAGCTGTGTCGATTGCCAGTGCCCGAAGATGGGAATGGACAATGTGTTGATGACCCCGGTCAAGCCCACCACTAAAAACCACACCAGCGTTACAATCCCCAGCAGGTTGTGCAGGTCCAGCCATCTGATGCGCTGTGAGCGCTGCCGCCGCACACTGCCAAATGCCAGTTTCCCCATGTAAGGCCCGTACAATACCACGCCCGAAATCAGCGAAGCCGCCAATAGCATGCCCATTGCGCCGAGAAACAGGGTGCCTGCGAGGCCAGCGTACATATCGACATGCAGCCTGAGCATCACGGCCATAAAACCCTGGTTGAGGGGGTAGTCGCCGAGCAACTGGCCCGAGCGGGCATCATAGGTATAAAAGGCCGAGACGTCGCTATTGCTGATAGTTTCCCCCATGCGCACATACCAGGCATTTGGCTGGTGGGGATCGGCGACCAGAAACTGCACGGCGTCACCGGGGCGGCGCGCCTCGGCGTCGGCGATGATGGCGTCGACATCGGCGCGCCCTGCAGCGCTGGATAGGGCCGGGGGATCGACGCTATAGCCGAGTGCGTGATCGATTTCGTGATGGAAAATTAGCGGCAAGCCGGTAATGCACAACAACAGCATAAATGCCGTGCAGATTACGCTGGTCCATTTGTGGATCTGGTACCAGATTCTCAGTGTCGATATACGCATGGAGGATATTGCCGTGAGAAAGACATTGCCAGAGGCAGTGACAAGGCGCTTGAGTCTAGCAACCAATAATACGGGCGTCAATCGTTCTCATTTGCGTTTGGAAATCCCTCGGCGTACCCTTATCCCGCTGCATCCGCAGCAGCGTATCCCGGCATCGCGGCGATTCAGGCAGCTGATACCTGTCAGACAAGTGCCTTGCCGATAGGGGAGCCGACATCGTGCCCATCAGCGCCGGCACGGCTGCCTACCCGAATGGGTCGTTGTGCTTATGCCAGCTTAAGTAAACAATACCTTGAATGTATATTTGCATATGGAGATGATTGACGCCTGCGAAGTCGTTGCCAAGGCCTGCTAGCTTTTTAATCAACAAAGAGAGGGTGCCGCGAATGCCTCAGGAAGAAGAAAGACAAATGCATATTTCAAATCCCATTTATTCACAAACCAGAAACGAGTCCGGCGGGGGGATTCCATCTCTCAGGGAGGCTTTCTATACCACCGTCTGCAGCAATTCTGTTTTTCACTATGTGCAGAATGAACGCATTCCATGCCTGGAGTTTAAAGTGCCTCGAAAAACGCTTGGCGAGGACGGTTTTCATGAATTGCTTCGCGACTGTGGGGCAGACGGGGTCAAGTGGGTATATACGATATACCATCAACTGTATATCGTGCCTTGCAGAGTACGTTTAGACGAGAGTCAAGAGCTTTCGCCAGAAAATAGCTTCGAGCCGCCGCATACATTTGCGGCAGATAATCAGCCGTGTCTTTGTGCTGGTGAGGCCAGGTATGATGCGCAAAGCGAAAAAGTGACTGTCACCAATCATTCCGGCCATTACAAGCCTACAAAGTTGAGCTTCTGGCACCACGTTGGTGCCATATGGTTCCCGACAGGTTTTAATATAGTGATAGGGGAGGTGACGGGAAAGCGTTCTCGGTGGTCTAATGGCGTTGAGCAATCCTTAGCAGGATGCCCAAAGTTTTATTAACGTCTTCAGACTACTGGCAAACACTGGCTTGCTGCCTGAGGTTGGCAGTCTACAGCAAGCCAGCTTCCAAGTCGGATAATCGATGAGTAACTGCTCATCCTCTGCCGCAAGCTGTAGACCCTCAGCTGTCGCTAAAACGCCGTTTCGGACCCGTCGTAAGCCTTGATCGGCACACCCGACAGCGGCTCACCGCCGCTGGCCGTGACCCGATAGGTTTCCTGAAAGTACAGCGAGTGGGTGCGCTCTTCATTCATCACATGCGGGTGCATGGAGCAGACCATATTCTCCGGCAGTACGAAGTCGAAGCCTTCGCCGATACGCGGCATTTCGATCATGGTCATGCCGATGGAGTGGCCGCAGACATGGCCGGAGCGGTAACCGCGCTCGACAAAGGGCTGCATACACACTTTATGCACTTCCTCGGCGGTGCGGCCGGCGCGCATGTTTTCCCTGACCAGTTCGTGGAATTCCTGCTGCGCCTGCATCATATCGCTGGTAATCGCATCCATGCCCGCGGGCATCAGCGGGCGCGAAAACTCGGTCCAGTGGCCGCCCTCGCCGGCGATTTCCAGGCCGTACATCAAGCCGTCGCTGGCCTGCAGCGGGCGGTTGCTGGGGAAGACCATCTGCGGGCGCAGCGAGCCGTTTTCGCCCACCTGCACCATGTCCATGGTACTGCGGGCGCAGCCCATGGCGGCAAAGGTCTGCTCGGCCACGCCCATCAGCTCGGCCTCGGTTTTGCCGGGCTCATAAGCCCTGATTACGTCGAGCACACCCTGTTTGTTGATTGCCATGGAGTGGCGTACCGAGGCAATTTCCTCCTCGCTCTTTTGCGCGCGGGCGTAGTCGAAGGGAATGTCGAAATCGACGATCTCGAAGTCGCCTTTGGCAATGGCGCTGTAATCGCGCACATTGATAATGTACTCCAGCCCGTAGATACCGACCTTGCGGGCGCTGCAGCCGCGCAGATAATCGGCGATCCACTCGCCGCAGTGCAGCGGCAGCTCGCGCTGCTGCAGAAAGGTGGCCGAGTGATCGCCGACCCAGGTGGCCTCTTTCGGAAATACCACGATCGGGTCGCGGTCCGGGGTGATCACCACATAGGCGTAGCGGTGCAGGATGAGAAAGCCGGTCAGATAGCGAACGGCGCCTTCGAAGCCGGTGTATTCGCTGCCGCTGACCACCAGTGCGTCGAGGCCGTGCTCGGCCATGGCTTTGCGCACATTGTCGTAGCGGCGATCGATTTCCGCCTGGCTGGGGCGGAAGCGATTGATATAGTCAGTCATAGCCAATCCTCTTTCGGGGTAATTTGCGGTTGCAGTCAGTCGTCGAGTGTCCAGGAGAATTCAACAGCTTTTACCATCCTGGCAACGGCGTGGTTGAGCGGGCAGGGCACGCCGATCTGTTCGCCGATCCTGGCGATGCCGCCGTTGAGTGAATCGATTTCCGTCGGGCGCCGGGCTTCTATGTCCTGCAGCATGGAGGGCTTGTGGCGATAGGCAACTTCGCGCCCGTAGTCGATCATTGCCTGCGGGTCTTTTTCCAGGGTAATACCCAGCTTGCGCGCCACGCTAATGCCTTCCTCGGCGACACTGCCCATCACATCGCGCACCTGGTCGCAGGCAATGCCGTGGGGCAGCCGCGTCAGCGCGCCGATACCGTTGGAGGCGCAGTTGAAAATCACCTTGGTCCACATGGCGCCGCGCGGATCGGCCACCGCAACGGTCTGCTGGCCGCCGCGCGTCAACGCTTCGGCCAGGCGCTCGCACTCCTCGAGGCTGGCGGGCTTGGCCGCAAACGGGCCGATGGTGGTGAGGCCGCCGGTATCGTGATTGCACACCCCCGGCGCGGTAATGTGGCCGGCGGGAAAGGTGGTGCCCATAATGACCCGCGGCACATACTCGGCGATGATTTCCTCGCTGCCGACACCGTTCTGCACCGAGCAGACGGCGCCGTCGGCAAAAACCGCCGCCGTTGCTTCCATCGCCGCGCGGGTATGCAGAGTCTTCGAGGCGATGATACCGAACTCGCAGGGCGGGATTTGTGCGGCGTTGCTGCGCGCATTGATCGCCGCCACGAAGTCACTCTCACCGGTCAGGCGCAGCCCCTGGGCATTGATGGCATCGACATGCGCCTGATAGGGATCGTAGGCCCACACCTCGACATCGTCGAGGCGGCCGAGATGGGCGGCAAACAGGCTGCCGATGGCACCGCAGCCGACAATACAGACTTTCATAGCATATCTCCTGAGATCGCCGGCGCAGTCTGCCAGCGGTAAACTGTCCGCTGTATAAACCTGCTCAATCTTTGCGCTGCTGCCAACTGGCCTCGAGCCCCTTGACCAAGCGGTAGAGCGTTTCGTGGTAGGGTGCCGGCACACCCACCTCGGCGGCGGCGCGCACCAGGGAGCCGGTAATCCAGTCCACCTCGGTGTCGTTCTTATTGCGCACATCGTTGAGCATGGAGGTGACATGGGCGTACTCGTCGCCCTCGTGGCTGGCACCCTGGCTGACGGCCTTGCAGTTCATGGCCCACGGATCGCTGCTCAGTTCGATACCGTGAGCCCTGGCAATGGCCACTCCCTCGACCATCATGGCGTGTACCAGGTGTCCCAGATCCTCGAGCCTGTCGCGTTTGGCAAAGGCCGGCACATGGGGCAGATCGGTAACCGCGCCGATGGCGTTGACGGCGGAGTTGAAGATCAGTTTCGACCACTGTACCGGGCGCAGATCGCGATAGGCCTCGCAGACCAGGCCGGCAGCTGCAATCAGCTCCTCCACCTGTTTGATAAAGGCGAAACCGGGGCGGTCCGACTGCCGGTGCCAGGGGCCGATCCAGGTCGGGGTGTCCAACTCGTACTCGACATGGGTATCGGACTGGCGTATGCCGCTCATAAAGGTGAGGCCGGAGATAATCGGCCAGTCGCCCATTGCCCGCACCAGGGTTTCGCAACCGAGACCGTTTTGCACCATCATTACCGCGGCATCGGCAAAGTGGCCCTGCAGGCGCCGGGCGCTGGCCTCCACGGCGGTGGTCTTGGTGGCCATAATCACCAACTGCACATCGCCGAGGTCGGCCGGGTCGGTGGAGGCCAGCACCGGCGCGTGCAGCTTCGCTTTGCCGCTGACCTCGAGGCCGTGCTGATTGAGCGCGCGGGCGTGCTGTTGGCGGCGTGTCAGCACCGTCATCTCGATCTCTCTGAGGGCGCCGAGGTGGCCGGCAAACAGGCTGCCGATGGCGCCGGCGCCCACCACACATACGCGTTTGATTTCCGTCATAGTCAACTTCTGGTTGCAATGGCCAATAATAACCCGTTTGCCAGGCCCGCGGTAAACCGGCGCGGCAGTGGTTCAAAAGTGGCAGGCTGAGCGTTTTCATCTTATGGAGGCGGGCGGGCACTGTCTTGTTTGATACTGCATTAGAGATTGACTGGCGGTGGCCTATGGCAGTGATATGACTCGCCTTGACTCATTGGGTGTATCGATTATTGGCGGTATAGTCATCGCTCAAACCGTCTTTAATCGTTACTATTCGTCCCAAAACGCTTGATTTTGGTATAACATCAACGTAGGTTACTGGCTCATGCGACGATACCGTACCGAGTTCGGCTACCCCAGGTGGTGAATTTCTGTAGAAATCGTGAAGAACAAAAGGCGACAACTATGGACGAAAGATGGTTGACGGTCGATGATATCTGCAAATACTTGAATGTCAGTAACGAAACGGTCTACAGGTGGATTGAGCAGCGCTCTATGCCCGGCCACCGCGTTGGCCGCCGCTGGATGTTCAAACAGGATGAACTCGATAAGTGGGTCCGCTCCGGTGGAGCAGCGGAGAGTAAAAAGACAAAGACTAAGTAACGGGTGGTAGGTGATTGAAATGCGAAGGCTTTCCGATCGGGAACTGGAAGCTCTCCTGGATGATATCGAATCAGATCGAGTCGAACGAAAGAGTACCTTCGGTGGCAGCGTTTCGACTAGAGCACGCCAGGCGATATGTGCATTTGCCAATGATCTACCAAACCATAACGAGCCGGGCGTGTTGTTCATTGGAGCAAACGACGATGGGCAACCCAGCGAACTAGAAATAACTGATCAACTGTTACTCTCACTGGCCGATATGAAAACGGATGGCAATATTCTTCCGCTGCCAGTACTTTCGGTGGAAAAACGCATTCTCAAGAAAGCCGAAATGGCAGTCGTTACTGTTATGCCTTCAGATATGCCGCCAGTGAAGTACGACGGGCGTATGTGGATTCGCACCGGGCCGCGCCGGGCGATTGCAAATGAACAAGAAGAGCGGGTTCTCATCGAAAAAAGAAGGTACAAAAACCTCCCTTTTGACATTTATCCGGTGCCGTCAGCCCAAATCTCGGATCTATCTAAGGTTATCTTTGAGAATGAGTACCTTCCGGCCGCATTCGCTGCTGATGTATTGGAGACCAATGGGCGAACTTACGAGGAACGCCTTGCATCATGTAAAATGATTGTTTCGCCTGATGATACAACACCTACTTTACTCGGCTTGTTGGCCATTGGTCAGAACCCTCAGGATTTTCTGCCGGGGGCCTATGTTCAATTTCTGCGAATTGACGGCACTGAGCTGGAAAATCCAGTGCTCGACGAGGAGTCAGTTGGGGGGGCACTGGTTCAAATGCTGCGCCGCACGGAAGAAAAGTTAAGATCTCATAACCGTACAAGTGTTGATATTTCCTCGGCGGCAACACATCGGATGGGAGTGCCATATCCTGCGCCAGCCCTACAACAAATACTCTATAACGCGGTACTGCATCGCAGCTATGAAAGGACTAATGCGCCGGTGAGAGTCTATTGGTTTAACGACCGTATCGAGATCAATAGCCCAGGCGGCCCCTATGGTAATGTGACTCGCGAAAACTTCGGTAATCCCGGGATTACTGATTATAGAAACCCTAACGTTGGGGCTGTACTAAAAACATTCGGTTTTATACAGGCCTTTGGAAGAGGAATTGCCACGGCCAGAAGTGAGATGAGAAAGAACGGCAATCCTGAGCCGGAGTTTGATGTCAGTCAAAGTGCTGTTGCCTGCATACTGAGGGGGAATGTATGACTGCAGCACCGGTGCTGACGTTTTTCAATAATAAAGGTGGGGTAGGAAAAACTTCGCTTATTTATCATCTTGCCTGGATGTTTGCCAGTTTGCGCAAGCGAGTGGTTGTTGTCGATATCGACCCGCAGGCCAATCTGACCGCTGCATTTCTGGATGAAGATAGCATAGAAGAGATATGGGACTCTAAACAAAAGGGCGCGACAATTTACCAATGTGTCAGACCCCTCACAGGTGTTGGTGATATAGATGAGCCTCTGTTACAGAGTATTGCCACCGACCTCTACCTGCTGCCAGGTGACGTAGCGCTATCCGGCTTTGAAGACGTACTCTCGGCTGAATGGCCAAACAGTATGGCGGATACTAATCTATATCGGCCCGTGCGGATACTGAGTTCGTTCTGGCAAGTGATGCAGATGGCCTCCAGAAAAACACAGGCCGATATCGTTCTCGTTGATGTCGGGCCTAATTTGGGTGCAATAAACCGCTCGGCGCTGATTGCCACCGACTATTTCATCATTCCCTTAGGTGCGGATCTTTTTTCTTTGCAAGGGCTTAAAAATTTGGGGCCTACCTTAAAAAGCTGGCACAGTCTTTGGCAAAAAAGGCTGGATAACTGGAATAGCAGTAGGGAGTTTGAAGACTTTCCCGGTTTCCAGCTGCCACGGGGAAAAATGCAACCGATTGGTTACCTCTGCCAACAGCATAGTGTCCGTCTCGACCGTCCTGTCAAGGTTTATGATAAGTGGGTTAATCGCATCCCCGGGGTTTATCGCAGTGAAATTTTGCACCAAGACGGCGATGTCACTGTCAAGCCAGCCGATGATTCTCACTGCCTGGCCACGATCAAGCACTACCGCAGCCTCATTCCAATGGGACAGGAGCACCGTAAACCCATCTTTAACCTGACACCCGCCGATGGTGCCATCGGCAGCCATGCCAATGCGGTGCGCGGTGCCAGGCAGGATTTCAAGTCGCTGGCGATAAAAATAGCCCAACCAATGGGAATTTCGCTGTGAGGTCTTTGACAGCCTCCGGGAAAACTGGCCGCCTATCGCCCCCGAAGATACAAGCTATTGATTTTTTAAAAGTTTTTATATGGTTCAATAAATCGAGTGTAGGATTGAATAGCTGATGCAGATCAAGGTGGTCGCAGCCGGTATCACTACCATAGTCTCCTGATCCTCACCAGCGGGTACCAGCAGTGGGTGAAGGAGAGTTACTGTTAATAGAGAGTTACTGTTCACAGAGAGTTGCTGTTCACAGAGAGTTGCTGTTGATAAAGGTCAATGCAAAATGCAGGCTTATCCCCACAAATACCGGGTTCAGGCAAGTCTGGCGGCAGCTGCCGGCGTCAGCCTGACAAGCGAAAAACTACCCCCGCTGAACTCGGCTGCGCCGGCCGAATTTGGCGGCCCCGGCGACCTCTGGTCCCCGGAAACACTGCTGGTTGCCGCCGTGGCGGACTGCTTCGTACTGAGCTTCCAGGCCATTGCCAGGGCCTCTGATTTCGCCTGGTCGTCACTGCGCTGTGAGGTCGAAGGTGTGCTCGATCGCAGCGAAGGCACGACCCGGTTTACACACTTTGCGCTAAGCGCAATACTGTGTGTGGATAGAGACCAGTCTGATATGAGCGCCGCCGGCAGGGAGCGGGAACAACAGAGAGCCGCCCGGCTGTTACAAAAAGCCGAGCAGGGCTGCCTGATTACCAACTCCCTGAAGGCCGATACCCATCTCACTACCAGGCTCGATATCAATCCGCTAAACGCTGGCTGTTGATACAGGTGCCGGTAAAACAGGTAGTGAAGTCAGGTATTATTGCCCGTGAGAACCCATGCTGGATTTATTTACAGCCGCGCTCGACTGGTTCAACTCACACCCCTATCTCGCAGTCAAGGTGGTACTGGCCTCCGTGTTGCTGGCGGTGGTTTCCCTTGCCGTGCTGGTGGTGGCTATCATCAAAATGAGCCCGGACTACTTTGTCGCCGATAAGCCGCCGGACAGCAGCTGGCGCTGGCGGCATCCGCTGCTGCGCATTGTTTTCAAGGCGCTCAAGAGTATCGCGGGGCTGGTATTGCTGCTTGCCGGTATCGTTTTGCTGCTGACACCGGGGCAGGGGCTGTTGACCATGCTGGTGGGCCTCAGCCTGATCGAGTTTCCCGGCAAGCGGCGCCTGGAACAGCGGATGCTGCGGGAGCGGCATGTATTGAAAAGCATAAACTGGATTCGCGCCCGCGCCGGGCGGGCGCCGATGATCGTGCCGCCGAAGCGCGGCGACTCCTGACCCGTTGCCAGCGTGTCCGGCGAGCGCCGTGCAGCTGCCCGCGTTGAGTGAATTCGAAAACAGATCTGGAGCCGGCATATCATGACTTGCGTAACACGTATTCTGCTCGACGTACTCAAACCCCATCACCCCAGCTGTCTTGAACTGGCCCGCGCCATTGCCGCCATCGGCGAGGATTATCGGGTCCGCCTGACCGTGAATGAAATGGACGAGAAAACCGAGACGATACAGATCGAAGTGTCGGGTCAGGCCGTCGACTTCGATGCGGTACAGGCTGCCATTAAGGCCATGGGCGGCGCCCTGCACAGTATCGATGCGGTGGATGTGCGCGGCAGCAGCGCCGGGCAGGCGCAGGGCGGAGCCGGCGGTAGCGGCACGTGAAGCCCCTGCAGCTGCCGGTTTTTTTGCTGCGTATCACCCGCTCGCAGGGGATTCTCAGGCGCTACTTCGTGGTCAACGGTTTTGACGGCGCGCTGACCATGCTGGGCCTCATCACCGGTTTTCTGGTCAGCGGCAGCACTGAGCTGGGCGTGGTCATCAATGTCTGTCTCGGCGCCGCCATCGCCCTCGCCGTCAGCGGCGTCAGCAGCGCCTATGTCAGCGAAACCGCCGAACGGCTGCGGGCCTTAAAGCAGCTCGAAGCGGCCATGATTACCGATTTACAGGACAGCGCCCACGGCAAAGCGGTGCGCTGGGTACCGGTGCTGATAGCGCTGGTCAACGGCTCGGCGCCGCTGGTCATCTCGCTGCTGATACTGACACCGCTGTGGCTGGCCGATGCGGGTCTGGTTCTGCCGCTGGCGCCGCTGTTAAACGCCATCGTTGTGGCGCTGATGCTGGTGTTTTTACTCGGCGTCTATCTCGGCCGCGTCGCCGGTATTTCCTGGCTGCGCAGTGGCGTTCGCACGCTGGCGCTGGCACTGCTGACCACCGGGCTCATTTACCTTTTGGCGGATAGCTAGGGCCGGCACCCCTAGCACTCCACGGTGCCGCCGGGCTGCCGGGGGCACGCGTGCTGCAGTATCGCTTCTTCCAGACTGCGGCGGCTTCTGGATTCGTTGTCGACGTACTGAAGCCACTGCTGCGCATGCATTTGCGCCGGTGAGAACTTCGCAGCCTGAATGAAAGAACGGCGTGCGGTCGGTAAATTTTTCTGGTTGAAGCGCGCCATTCCCTGCAGAATATAGGCATTGCCGGGCTCGCTCAGTTCTCCCTTTTCAAAAGCCCGATCCAGTGCGCTTTCCGCAAGTTGCCAGTCTCCCCTGGCGATATGCAGATAGGCCACCCGGACCAGAATGTCGCCGTCTTCGCCGAAGTCGGCGGCGGCATTGTAAGCATCAATGGCGCGCTCGTGCTCTGCCGCCAGCTGCCAGGCTTTACCCAGCATTTCCAGGTTGCCAAAGTCTTCCTCTATGCGCTCCGCCTGCAGCGACCGCTGCAGCAGTTTGCCGGCCTTGTAGGGCGTGCCCAGCGCCATGTAAAGATTGGCGAGGCTGACGAGGTGGTAAGCCTGGGTCAAGCCGCCCTGCTCGTAAAGCGGCTCGAGCAGGGCCAGTTGTTTTTCCGGCATTTCGAGCTGGGAATAGAGTGCGGAGAGGTTGGTAATGTAGCGGTCCTTGGGATAGAGCGCCAGCAGCAGCCGCATGACCTCAACCATGTCTTCGATTCGCTCCAGTTCGAACAGGGCGGCATTCTTCAGCAACAGCCACGGCTCCAGCGGTGCCTGATCCATTTGCCGCGCCAGTGCCAGCGCCCTGTCAATCTCAGCCAGGGCCTGCCGGTGACGGCCCAGATAATACAGTGCCTGGCCTTTGAATATGGCATGCTTGGGTTCCGGGGCCAGGGCGTTTTCTATCAGTGCATCGGCGGTTTCGAGTGCTAATGCATGCTCTTCCTCTACCATGTAGAGCTGCACCAGGGTATTGAGGGTATTCTGGCGCAGCTCCTGCGGCGTACTGTCGTAACTGAGTATTTGCCGCAGGATCGCAATCGCCTGTCGATGGCCGGACAGATTGATATGGGTGTAGGCCTCGATAAACAGCACCTGCCAGAGTTCATATTCCGGCAGATCGGTGCTCCTGAGTTTGGCGGTCGATGCCAATACCTGCGAGTATTGTTCCTGTTCAAACAGTGTCTGAATTTCCTGCAGCTGTTTGATGACCTTGGCGCGCATCACCTGGGGCCTGTCGGCGTGGGCGCCGGCGATGCAGGTAGACAGCAGGCAGGCTGCCAGCAGGCGCCTGTCGAGCCGAAACAGCCGCCGCAGACAGTTGCAGAATCGCTGACTAGTCAATCGCTTCATCGTCTTTCATAAGCTCGTAGTTAAACCGGTTTAGCACGCCGTGAACCTCAACGGCTTCGCCATTGATGATGCGCGGCTTGTATTTGAACTTTTCGGCGGCCTTGACCGACGGCCTCTCGAAAATACGGTGTTCGCACTCCCCTTCAATTACCCTGACATCGCGCACCGATCCACTCTTCGTCACGGTATAGGAGACCGCGCAAGTGCCCTCCAGGCGATTGTGCGCGGCCCTGGGCGGGTAGACCGGCGCCACTTTTATCAGCGGCAGGTATTCGCCCTCTCCGGCGCCGATCGCCAGCCCGCCGATTCCCGCAGTCAGCTGGCCCGCATCGGGCGCCTCGATGTGCAGTGCGGCGGTGGTATCGGCGTTGCTGTCGGCCTGTTTCATGGCGGGTGCCGGCGGTTTTGGCGCCTGCATCGGTCGCTGCGGTTTGCGGTCGACCCGCGGGGACTGCTCGGTTTTTTTAACGCGGACGAAATCCAGCAGGTGCACGCGCTCACTTTCGTCCAGCTGCGGGTGGGAGGATTGAATCAGCGCATACATGAACCAGGTCAGCAACAGCGCGCTGCCGATGCCGGCAATGGCGACCAGCGGCAGGCGGTAGGCATAGTGCTTGTCTTCGAGAACGCCGATGTTCACGGGAAAATACCTGTTGATTAATCCTGCGCCGCTATGGCGATGGCATACACACCGGCCTGGCGCGAGGCGTCCATGACCTTAACCAGTATTTCGTTGCGGGAATCGCGGTCCGCCTGAATGACCACCGTGCCTTTGGGGTTTTCGGCATGCAGTCTTTCGATATTGGGCCGCACTGCGCGCAGATCCACTTCGCGGCGATTGACCCACACTTTGTCCTGCGCGTCGATGGCTATCAGTATATTGGCTTTTTCCTGCACCACGGCAGTGGTGGCCTGGGGTCTGTCGACCTCGATGCCGGACTCCTTGACAAAGGTCGCCGTGACGATAAAAAAGATCAGCATGATAAAAACGACATCGAGCATGGGAGTGATATCGACGGTTGCTTCCTGCTCATTGCCGCTCACATTGATAAAACGTCTCATCGCGCAGTTGCCCCTTTGTCTGCCTGGATGCTTATTGAGAACAAATCGTTGAATCTGCCTTTTTCGGCCTCGATGCGGCGGCTGACCAGGCTCAGCACCAGCAGG
>JANQMH010000007.1 GCA_028280195.1 Exilibacterium sp. | reverse complement strand
GTCCAGGCCGCCGAGCAGGTTCAGCAGGGTCGATTTGCCGGCCCCGGAGGCGCCGACAATGGCAACTTTTTCGCCCTCCTGCACGGCAAAGTCGACATTGTCGAGCACCTCGACATCCTGCGGGCCCTGGGTGTAGGTCTTGCTCAGACCCCGGCACGCCAGCACGGCTAAGTGCGGCGCCGAATCCGGCTCGATCACGGTGCTGTCATTCATATCTAAGCGCCTCTGCCGGCTCGATGCGGGAAGCCCGGAACGCCGGGTACAGGGTCGCCAGCACGCTGATTACCAGCCCGCAGGCACAGATCAATACCGCGTCCTCGAGGCGCCACTCCGACGGCAGCCGGCTGATAAAATAAACACTGGGGTCAAACACGCTGAGACCGAGCATATGTTCCAGCCATGCGGCGATATCGCCGACAAAGTGTGCCGCCAGCGTACCCAGTACGGCGCCGATGGCGACACCGATAATCCCCACGGCACTGCCCTGCACCACAAAAATCGCCATGACCTGGCGCGAGGACAGGCCGAGGGTGCGCAGCACCGCAATGTCACTGCGCTTATCCGCCACCATTAACACCAGGCTGGTGACGATATTGAAAGCCGCCACCGCCACGATGATCAGCAACAATACGGTAATCACTGTTTTCTCCATTTTTACCGCCTGAAACAGGCTGCCCTGGGTCTGGCTCCAGTCCTTGCTGAGATAGCCCGGCTGCCCGTCGGCCGACAGCTGTGCGGACAGTTCGGACACGACGGCGCCGGCGCGGTAGATATCGTTCACTTGCAGATGCAGGCCCTGCACACCGTCGCCGTAGCGGAACAGTTTTTGTGCATCGTCGAGGTGAATCATGACCAGGTTCTGATCCACCTGCGCCCCGACCTCAAAGACCCCGACCACGGTAAAGCGCTTCAGTCGCGGAAAGGCGCCGGCCGGGGTCAGGGTGATCTGCGGCAGGGTCAGCGCAATCTTGTCCCCCCGCCCCACGCCCAGGTATCGCGCCAGTAAATTGCCGATCACAATACCGTACTGGCGCGGCCGCAGGTCCTCTATCGCGCCCAGCACCATGTGTTCGCCAATCACCGACACGCGCTGCTCCCAGTCCGGTAAAATGCCCTGGATATTGACACCCTGCACCCCATAGCCTCTGGAAATCAGGCCGAAGCCGGCGATATAGGGCGCCGCAGCCACCACCTGCGGATGCCGCTCCACCCGCTGCGCCAGCTGCGGCCAGTCGCGCAGCTGCGGTGTCTGATCGATAAAGCCGTGCGGCACCACACTGAGAATACGGCTTTTCAGCTCACGATCGAAGCCGTTCATCACCGACAGCACCACAATCAGCGCAAACACACCGATCGCCATGCCGAACAGGGAGAAGCCGCTGACAAAGGAGATAAACTGATTGCGACGCTTTGAGCGCGTATAACGCAACCCGATAAAAAGGGGCACCAGGCTCTGCATCGTCGCATTAAACCTAAATTGGCCGCTTAAATCTACCTGCCGGCGCGCAGCTGCAGGTAAAGATGACGGAGAGGACATTTGCCGGCCCGGCTGTTAGACTTAACTGAGCGCTATAGCATTCACTTGTGGCCCAGCGCGCGCGGGCCGGCTCGGACAACAACAGTTAGCAACCGTGAACGACCACAGCGATAACGACAATACCGTTGACAGCGGCCCGGACCGGCGCGCCGATAATCACAGCGACAGCAATGCCGCCAAGAGCGGCGGCCCAAACCGCGAGCGGCGCAGTTTTTTCCGTATCAATCAGGATATCGTGCTGGACTATCGCGTGGTGGAGGCCTATACCGCCAATCATGAGGATGCCGGCAGCTTGTTTCAGGCCTCGCCATTGAGCGAGCTGCTGTCCGCGCTGCGACGAATCGACGCTGAATCGGGCCAATTATTGCACTCTATCACAGAAAATAATCGCCAAATCGCAGACTATTTGGGCAATATCAACCGCAAGATCGAGTTGCTGACGCAACATATGCTGATGCAGGACAGCGGCAATCAGCAACTGGTGACCACCAGCGTTAACCTGAGTGAGGGCGGCATTGCCTTTGCCACGGAGAAGCCCGTGTACAAAGGCAGCTTTCTGGCACTGCGGCTGCTGTTTTTACCCAGCTATGTGAGCGTGGTAGTCTTTGCCCAGGTGGTGCGCAGCGAAACCGGGAAAGATGAGCGCCACCAGCTGGCGGCGAAGTTCCATCGCCTCCAGGAGCAGCAGGCGCAGGTACTGTCGCGGCAGATTATGCAGGCGCAGCTGGAGGCGAAACGCCGCCGCCAGCAGGCCAGTGGAGCGGCTGCTGGCAACTGAAGCGGAACAGAAATCGGCGGCAACAGAGGGCAGCCGCTATAACAGAAGGCAGCCCATATAAAAGGTAGCAAACGGAGGCAAACGCAGAGAGTCATGAACACCAAAACCCTGGCAGCCCTGTTACTGGTTTTCAGCGCTGCGGCGACGGCAGAAACCCTCGAGATCCCGATCGGCCAGCAGGCGCAGGAAAAGTGGTCGATCGACCGGCCGGTAAAAGGCATGAACAAACAACAGGTAGAGGCTGTCTTCGGCAAGCCCGATACCTCGACCGACCCCACCGGCGACCCGCCTATCTCCAGCTGGATCTACAACGAGTATGTGGTGTATTTTGAATATGAGCACGTGATCCATACAGTGCTCAAACATCTGTCCCGGGAAGAGAGCGCCCAGCGTTAGAGCGGGCTGTTGCTCACTGCCAGTAATTTCCACAACCGCCATACCTGTCGCCGACACCGGCCCCTCGCACAGGTATGGCCGCAGCGGCTGCCGGCCGGCCCTCACTTCAAACGATTGACCCTGTTGATCCCGTCCAGTGCCGCCACCCGATAGGCCTCGGCCATGGTCGGGTAGTTGAATGTGGTGTTGACAAAATAGTGAATATCATTCGCCTCACCGCGCTGACTCATAATCGCCTGGCCGATATGGATAATCTCCGAGGCCTGGGCGCCAAAGCAGTGAATGCCGAGAATTTCCCAGCTGTCGATATGGAACAGCAGCTTTAACATGCCCACGTCCTCGCCACTGATCTGCGCGCGGGCGGTGTTTTTGAAAAACGCCCGGCCCACCTCATAGGGCACTTTGGCGGCGGTAAGCTGGCTTTCGGTTCTGCCGATGGAGCTGATTTCCGGCAGTGTGTAAATACCGGTGGGGGCATCGGCCACATAGCGGCACGGCTGCCGCAGTATGGCCGCCGCGGCGCTGCGGCCCTGATCATAGGAGGCGCTGGCCAGGCTCGGCCAGCCGATCACGTCACCCACCGCATAGATATTCTCAACCGAGGTCTGATAGCTTTCATTGACTTTCAGCTGGCCGCGGTGATCGGCTTTCAAATCGATATTATCCAGCCCCAGCTTCTCGGTGTTGCCGGTGCGGCCGTTACACCACAACAGCGCGTCGGCGCGAATGCGCTTGCCGGACTGCAGTTGCAGGGTAACGCTGTGCTTATCCGCCTCGACTGCCAGATACTCTTCGCGGTGGCGCACCATCACGCCGTTTTCGCGCAGGTGATAACTGAGGGCATCGGATATCTCGTCATCGAGAAACGACAGCAAGCGCTCGCGACTGTTGATCAGATCCACCTTGATACCCATGCCGGCAAAGATGGAGGCGTACTCACAGCCGATCACCCCGGCGCCGTAGATAATCAGGTTGCGCGGCGTATGCTGCATATCCAATATGGTATCGCTGTCGTAGATGCGGCGGTTTTTAAAATTGACATCGTCGGGGCGATAGGGCCGGGAGCCGGTGGCGATAATGATGTTTTCCGCACATACCGTTTCCACGCCGCCGTCCGGCAGCTTCAGCTCCAGGGTGTGGGCATCGGCAAATTCCGCCTCGCCGATATAGAGCTTGACGCGGTTGCGGGCGTAGAACTCGGTGTGCAATTCCACCTGTTTGGGAATCACTTTGACCGCCGATTTAAGCACCTGCGGAAACTTCAGCCAGCGGGTATCGCCGACAGTGCGAAACAGCGGGTTGGCATTGAAGCGGGTAATCTGCTTGACGGCATTGCGCAGCGCCTTCGAGGGAATGGTCCCCTTGTGCGCGCAGTTACCGCCGACCACGCTGCGGTCTTCCACCACTGCCACCCGCAGGCCGTTCTTTACCGCGGCCATGGCCGCGCCCTCGCCGGCCGGTCCGGAGCCGATCACCAGGACATCGTAGTTATAGTCCAGGTTGCGGCTGAAATCCGACATGCGTGCGACTTTGGTCTCCATGGCTTACTCAGTTCTCCATGGCTTATTTATCCGCCTGCATCCGCTCTGCCGTCTGACCCACCGGATAGTACAGTGCGCGCTGCTGTAAACCCTGCTGCTCCTGGCGCTGTTCGCATTTGGCCTCATCGCCGCCGCAGAGGTCACATACATAGTCCTTTTCACCCAGTGCCGCACCCACCCCGCCACAGGAGCCGCTGATGGGCTTGCGGCCCAGCAGTACACCAATCGACATCGCGCTTACAATCAATAACAGTACGACAAAACTCACGATCACTACAGTCATAACATCACCTCATCGACTACCCGGCTCGCATCAGTCCCCGGGCAGATAAGCTGCAAAAGCGGCGGAATGAAACTCGCGAAAATCGCCCGCCACCTTTTCAATAAAATAGGCCGCAATACCCTGCTGCTCTGCCAGTTGCAGCGCCGCCTGCGGCCCCAGTACGTTGAGCGCCGTAGCCAGTGCGTCGGCGCGAGCACTGCTCGAGGCCACCACCGTAACCGAAGCCAGACCGTGCTCGATCGGGTAACCGCTGCGCGGGTCTATGGTATGCGAATAGCGCTTGCCGTCTTTCTCAAAGTAATTGCGGTAATCGCCCGAGGTAGCCAGGCCGGCGTCCGTTACCTGGATCGCCTTTTGCGCGCCGCCCGGCGCCAGCGCCGGCACTTCAATGCCGATGCGCCAGGGCTCGCCTCTGGGGTTGAGGCCTTTCAATCGCAATTCGCCGCCAATCTCAACCAGATAACCGGCCGCACCCATTGTATCAAATAAGCGCCCCAGGCGATCGGCCCCATAGCCCTTGGCGACAGCGGACAAGTCCACACTGACCGGCGCCCGCTTGCGCAGCGCCGGTCGCTGGCTGTGCAGCTCGACGCGGGTGTAAGCCACCCGCTGCAGGACTGCCGCTATCGCCGCCGGCGCCGGCAGGCTGTCGGCCGGCTCGGGCCCGAAACCCCACAGTTCCACCAGCGGCGCCACGGTCGGGTCGAAGGCGCCGCCGCTGAGTTCACTCACCTGATGGCTGACCTCCAGCACTTCAAACAGGGCCGCTGATACATCCAGCCATTCGCCGGCCGCAGCGCGGTTGAAGCGGTTCAGTTCCGAGTCCGGCACATAGGTGGAAAGCTGCTGATTGAGTTGCGCCAGCTCCCGTTCCACCTCGGCCTGCAAGCGCTGCTGCAGTTGTTGCCCGCCTTCCATACCGACCAGGGTGATATGGTAGGTGGTGCCCATGGTATTGCCGTGCAGCTTGATGACCTCGGGCCCGGTGTCGCAGCCGGCCAGCAAAAGCGCGCAGCCAAACCAAAACGAGGCCAGCACTGCTGACCTCATTTTCGCCGTCAATATCTCGAATACCTCAACCGCCAAAGTCATCGAGCATGATATTCTCTTCTTCGACACCCAGGTCCTGCAGCATTTTAATCACCGCCGCATTCATCATCGGCGGGCCGCACATATAGTACTCACAATCCTCCGGCGCCGGGTGATCCTTCAGGTAGTTGTCGTAGAGTACATTGTGGATAAAACCTGTGAGGCCGTCCCAGTTGTCCTCCGGCTGCGGGTCAGACAGGGCGATATGCCAGTCAAAATTGTCATTTTCCGCCGCCAGCTGGTCGTACTCATCCTGGTAAAAAAGCTCGCGCAGCGAGCGGGCGCCGTACCAGAACGACAGCTTGCGATCGGTTTTCAAACGCTTCAGCTGATCGAAGATATGCGAGCGCATCGGTGCCATCCCGGCGCCGCCGCCGACGAAAATCATTTCGTTTTCGGTATCTTTGGCAAAGAACTCACCGAAGGGGCCGTACACCGTTATCTTATCGCCCCGCTTCAGGCTGAAGGTATACGAGGACATCTGGCCCGGCGGAATGTCTTTGGCCCCGGGTGGCGGTGTGGCAATGCGGATATTGAATTTGACGATGCCCTTCTCTTCCGGGTAGTTGGCCATGGAGTAGGCGCGAATGACCGGCTCGGTCACCTTCGATTCCAGCTTGAAAAACCCGAAGCGCTCCCAGTCGCCGCGGTATTCCTCTTCCACCTCGAAGTCGCTGAATTTTACATGGTGTGGCGGCGCCTCCAGCTGTACGTAACCGCCGGCGCGGAAGTCGACGTTCTCGCCCTCGGGCAGGCGCAGGGTCAGCTCTTTGATAAACGTCGCCACATTGGGATTGGAGTCAACCGTGCACTCCCACTGCTTCACACCGAAGACATCCTCCGGCACCTCGATCACCATATCCTGTTTGACCGGTACCTGGCAGGACAGGCGCCAGCCGTCATTGGCGTCGCGACGGGTAAAGTGGCTTTCTTCGGTAGGCAGCATGGAGCCGCCGCCGGCGCTGATAATGCACTTGCACTGGGCGCAGCTGCCGCCGCCGCCGCAGGCCGACGGCAGGAACAGACCGTTGCCGGACAGGGTTTGCAACAGCTTGCCGCCAGCGGGTACTTTCAGGGTTTTCTCACCGTTGATTTCGATACTGACCTCACCGGTGTTGACCAGCTTGGCGCGGGCACTGAGGATAACCATCACCAGAGCCAGCACGATGCCCGTAAACATGGCGACACCGAAAATAATTTCTATATTCATGCTCCGTCCTAACCTCGTTGATTACAGGTCGATGCCGCCAAACGACATAAAGCCCAAAGACATCAAACCGACCGTGATAAAAGTAATCCCCAATCCGCGCAGGCCCTCCGGTACATCACTGTATTTCATCTTTTCCCGAATACCGGCCAGTGCGGTAATGGCCAGTGCCCAGCCGACGCCGGAGCCGGCGCCAAACACGGCGCTTTCGGTGAAGGTATAGTCGCGCTCCACCATAAACAGGGAGGCGCCGAGAATGGCGCAGTTAACGGTAATCAATGGCAGAAAGACACCCAGAGCGTTGTAGAGCACCGGTACATACTTATCCAGTACCATCTCCAGAATCTGCACCAGCGCGGCAATGACACCGATATAGCTGATCAGCCCCAAAAAGCTCAGGTCCACCTCGGGCATGCCGGCCCAGGCCAGCGCCCCGTCGGCCAGCAAATAGGTATAGATCAGATTGTTGACCGGCGTAGTAATAGTCAGCACCACAATGACTGCGATGCCCAGCCCCAACGAGGCCTCGACCTTCTTGGAGATGGCCAGGAAAGTACACATGCCGAGGAAAAAAGCCAGCGCCATATTCTCGATAAAAATGGCGCGGATAAACAGGCTTAAATAGTGTTCCACCGTCAAGCCTCCTTCGGTCGCGTGTTGGCGGCCATCTTGAATTCCTCTTCCTCTATCTGATCTTTCTTCCAGGCCCTGATGCCCCAGATAATCAGGCCGATGAGGAAGAACGCACTGGGCGGCAGCAGCAGCATGCCGTTGGACACATACCAGCCGCCTTCGGTCGCCAGCGGCAGCACTTCATAGCCGAGCAGCTTGCCGGAGCCGAACAGCTCGCGCACTGTGGCCAGGGCGATCAACAGCGCGCTGTAGCCGAGGCCGTTGCCGATACCGTCGAAGAAACTCGGAATCGGCGGATTTTTCATCGCAAACGCTTCGGCGCGACCCATGACAATGCAATTGGTGATGATCAGGCCGACAAATACCGACAGCTGTTTGCTGATATCGTAGGCCACCGCCTTGAGTACCTCATCGACCAGAATCACCAGTGAGGCAATGATCGTCATCTGCACGATAATGCGGATGCTGCTGGGAATATGATTGCGCACCACGGCGACGAAAAAGTTGGCAAACCCCGCCACCAGGGTCAGCGCCACACACATCACCAGCGTGACCCTGAGGCTGCTGGTCACCGCCAGCGCCGAGCAGATACCGAGAATCTGCAGGGCGATGGGGTTGTTGTCAAAAATGGGTTTAAACAGGAGTTCTTTTACTTTCATCGATCAGGCCTCCCCTCTTCTGAGGTTGTCGAGAAAGCCGGCAAAGCCCCTCTCGCCCAACCAGAACTGAACTAAGTTGTGCACACCGCGAGCGGTCAGGGTGGCGCCGGAAAGGCCGTCGACCTGATGCCGGGAATCGGGGGGTGCTTTACCTTTAATGACCTCAAAAGCCAGGCTGCCGTCGTCGGCAAACAGCTGCTTGCCGGACCACTGCGCCTTCCAGTTGGGGTTGTCGATCTCGCCGCCCAGGCCGGGCGTTTCACCGTGCTCGTAAAAACCCAGCCCCACCACCGTATTGAGGTCCTTGTCCAACGCCAGAAAACCGCGCATGGTCGACCACAGGCCGTAACCCCTGACCGGTAGAATCACTTTCTCCAGGCCCTGGTCGCCCTCCACCAGGTAGACCATGACATATTTTTCCAGGCGCGAAATATTGGCGAGGTCATCATCATCGGACAGTTTGTCCGAGTATGCCGGGTCCTTGGCGGCACGGCGCTGGTCATACTTGTCGACATCGACCGCATCGGTAAATTTGCCGCTGCTCAGATCCACCGCCCGGGTCGTGATTTGCGCAAACTGCTCCTCGATACTGAGACTTTCGTCGCGCATACCGGCCGCCTGGAGAATATTGCGTTTGTAGTCCAGTGCCTTGTTGGCCACCTGCGCCGGCTTCAACAGCACCGCGGCGGTGGACACCACCACCGAGCAGACGAAACACAGTACCAGAGCGACAGTAATGGTCTTCTGAATAGTATCGTTACTAGCCACGCGCCAACCTCCGCTTGATATTGCCCTGTACCACAAAGTGGTCGATCAGTGGCGCAAACAGGTTGGCAAACAGAATCGCCAGCATCATCCCCTCGGGGAAAGCCGGGTTCACCACCCGAATCAGTACCACCATAAAACCGATCAGCGCACCGAACCACAATTTGCCGGTATCGGTCATCGATGCCGACACCGGATCGGTTGCCATGAAGATCATACCGAAAGCAAAGCCGCCCAGCACCAGGTGCCAGTACCAGGGCATGCCGAACATGGGGTTGCTGTCGGCATCGCCGACAAAGTTAAACAGCGTAGAGGTGACAAACATACCCAGCAACACCCCGAGAATGATACGCAGTGATGCAATCCGGGTAATGATCAAGAAGAAACCGCCGACCAGAATCGCCAGCGTGGAAACCTCGCCGATGGAGCCCTGCATCTTGCCGAGGAAGGCGTCCAGCCAGGTCATCTGCCCCTGCAGTTCGGCCATGCCCGAGGAAGCCACTACCGACAGGGCGGTAGCGCCGGTATAGCCGTCGACGGCGGTCCATACCGCATCTCCCGACATTTCCGCCGGGTAGGCGAAAAACAGAAAAGCGCGGCCGGTCAGGGCGGGATTGAGGAAGTTCTTGCCGGTACCGCCAAACACCTCCTTGCCGATAACCACGCCGAAGGTAATACCCAGCGCCGCCTGCCACAGCGGTACATCCGGCGGGCAGATCAGCGCGAACAGCACCGAGGTGACAAAAAAGCCCTCGTTGACCTCGTGCCCGCGCACCGTGGCAAACAGCACTTCCCAGAAGCCGCCGACAGCGAAGACCACCATGTAAATGGGGAGGAAGTAGGCCGCGCCGTGCCACAGGCAATCCCACACACTGTTGGGGTCATAGCCGGCGAACAGTTCGATCAGGCCGCCGCGCCAGCCCTCCACCGCGGCAATGCCCATGTCCGCCATAATGGTATTGGCCTGCCAGCCGAGATTGTACATGCCGTAAAACATGGCCGGAAAGGTACACATCCACACCGTAATCATGATGCGCTTCAGGTCGACACCGTCGCGCACGTGGGAAGTGGTTTTGGTAACGTCGGAGGGGCGGTAAAAAATGGTATCCACCGCTTCGTACAGCGCATACCATTTTTCCCACTTGCCGCCTTTGTGAAAATGCGGTTCAAGACCGTCGAGATACTTGCGCAGAGCCATGCTCAACCCTCCTTCTCAATTCGCGTCAGGTTATCTCGCAAAATCGGGCCGTACTCATACTTGCCCGGACACACATAGGTGCACAGCGCCAGATCCTCCTCGTCCAGTTCCAGGCAGCCGAGCTTCTGCGCCAGTTCCGTATCGCCGACAATCAGTGCCCGCAGCAACTGCGTCGGCAGGATATCCAGCGGCATAATCCGCTCGTAGTTACCCACCGGCACCATGGCCCGCTCACTGCCGTTGGTACTTGTGTTGAAATTGTATTTTTTATCGGCAAACAGGCTGGACACATAAATGCCCATGGTGGAAAACAATTCAAAACCGGCGCGCATATAGTGCATAAAAGGCCGGTCGCGTCCTTCCTGCAGTACACTGACCTGCTGGTGATAACGGCCCAGATAAGTAAAAGCCCCGCGCGCCCCGCGACCGCCGAATACCGACCCGGAAATCACCCGGTTGTCGCCCGGCTTGAGCTGGCCGGCTGTCAGCTCGTCGAGGTTGGCCCCCAGGCGCGTGCGCAGCAGGCGCGGTTGTTCCACCTGGGGCCCGGCAAGTGCGACCACCCGCTCGGTGAACAGTGTGCCGCTGGTAAACAGCTTGCCGACCGCGATGACATCCTGATAGCCAATGGTCCATACCGACTTGCTGGCGTTGACCGGATCCAGAAAGTGGATATGGGTCCCGGCATTGCCGGCCGGATGCACACCGCCGAATTCGTGGACTTCGACGTTGCCGGCATCGACGGCCGGCAGTTCGGCGCCGGCCGCCTTGCAAACAAAAACCTTACCTTCGGTAAGCCTACTTAAGATCTTCAGACCATCGACAAAATCATCCCGTCGCGGCTCGATGATCAGTTGCGGGTCCGGCGCCAGCGGATTGGTATCCATTGCCGTAACGAAGATGGAATTGGCAGCGGCGTCCGGAGCCGGCACCTTGCTGTAGGGGCGGGTGCGCAGCGCAGTCCACAAACCGGAGTTTACCAGATTTTCTCTGATTTGCTCAGCCTCTAGGCTGCCGAGTTGGGCGCTGTCATACTGGCGGAAGCTCTCCGCCGCGTCGCCCTCCACATCGATGACCACCGATTGCAGCACCCGCTTGGCGCCGCGGTTTATCGCCGCTACCGTGCCGGCGGCGGGCGCGGTATAGCGAACACCGGCGGTTTTCTTGTCGGTAAACAGCAGCTGCCCGAGCTTCACGCGGTCGCCGACCCGCACCTCCATGGTGGGCTTCATGCCGTGGTAATCAAAGCCGATGACGGCGACGGAACGCACCGGCGGCCCATCGACAATGGCTTGTTCTGGTACCCCGGTTATCGGTAAGTCCAATCCGCGACGGATCTTGATCATATATCTCTATCTCTGCCTAATCACTGGTTGGATACGGGTTGCTGTGCGTCGCCTTAGACCCGCTTACACGGCTTGATCGCAGGCGCGAGGCCGGAATAATTTTCGCGCCAGCTTCAGAAAACGAACCGAACGTCGGTTAACGTCGCACAAAACTACGGCAAACGGCGGCCAAAGTTTCATAAACAGTTTAGACGAATGCCGGCAAAGCGCATTCGGACCGGAATCAAGCCGGCGCAATTATAAAGATGAGGCTGCCCCCTTACCAGAGCAAAACGCGGATTTTTAACCATTTAAGCGGATAAAAACCTAAGCATCTCAAGATCTTACGCCATTATCCCGGGAGCCCGTATAAAACTGGTCAAAACCTGAACAGGGAGGAAATGCGGTTGCGGGAAATGCCGGGCGCCATGCCCCGCCGCTGTGCAGGCGTGCACTGTGAAGGCTCAGTCGTCGTCGCGGAACAGCAGCTTGATCACGGTATCGCAGTGGGCATCGATGGCGCTCTGGGTGTTGATATCGATGCCGTGCACGGCCTTGACTTCACTGGCGAGGGCAAACGGCAGCTGCGACATGCCGGCAATGGCATAGGTCAGAGAGACCACAGAGATATCCGGCACCAGTTTGGCCTTTATCCACGACTCGAGTACCGGCGCAACCGCGGCGTGGTGTCTGGCAATGTACTGGGAAGTGGCCTGCAGGCGGTCATTGGCACAGATATTTTCCCGAATCATGATGCGGGCATGCTCGGGATGGCGGGCGCAGTAGTGAATATAGGCGCGAACAATGACCTTGGCCCTCTCCTTTGCGTTCAGCTCTCCAGCGGCCAGCGCGGCGCGTTTGTGCTGGCTGACCTCCCGCTCTATGCGCTCGAACAGAAAGTCGATCGCCGCCTCCCAGAGTTTGGCCTTGTTGTCGAAGTAGTAGCGGATCATGGCGTGGTTGACACCGACGGCATCGCCAATCATACGCAGGCTGACACCGTCGTAACCGCGTTCGGAAAACAACTCCAGCGCGGTGGCGAGGATGCGCTGGCGGGTCTGTATGCCCTGCTGGGCGCGGCTGGGGCTGGATCGGGAGGCAGACTGGGACATAGCGATCGATTATCCAGCCTCTCCCGGCACGGCGCAAGCGGCAATGGCTAGACGGGACACGGTTACCTAGGAGCGGGCTTTGAGTTCGGCAACGATGCGACTGTGAGTGAGGGCATCGAGGCGATAAAACCAGATCACCGCAGCGGCCAGCAGTATTCCCAGGATCGGCAGCCAGGTCATGATAAAGCGAATACCTGCCAGCGTATCAGCTCCCTGCGCCACATTGGCCTCGAAGCCGATGGCATCGAGCAGAAAACCCAGCACCCCGACAGCCACGCCCAGAGCCACCTTCTGCGCCAGCGATACCAGTCCGAAAACGAAGGACTCGGCCCGCACCCCCGACTTCCACTCACCGTATTCCACCGTATCGGGTAACATCGACCAGAACGTCAGTGGAAAAGCGGAGGCCCCTGCGCCGCAGAGCAGCAATATCGGCAACACTACGTCGAGCTGCTGGCCGCGGTAAAAAGAAAAAACCAGCAGGCCCAGCGCCAGCAGACCCGAGCCGATCAGCCAGACACTGCGCTTGCTGGTTTTTTTGGTCACCCACATCCAGAAAGGTGTCAACAGAGAGATCACACCGATATAGGTGAACAGCGCCAGGCCAATGGATGCCTCGGCGTCCAGGTTGTATTTAAAGTAATAGACCAGGGTCTTGCTGAACAGGGTGGTGCAGGACATACTGATCAGCGTCGCGGCAAACACCGTCAAAAACGGGCCGTTAGACAGCAGCATTGCCATCACTTCTTTAAAGCGGTATTTGTGCGCTATCTGTGCCGGCGCGGATTCCCGGGTAGTGGCAAAGGTCAGCCACAACATCAGCACCGCCACCGCGCCGAAGATCAGCGAAGCGGAGCGAAAGCCCGCTTTCATATCGCCGTCACCGAGAAATTCCGCCAGCTTCAAGGTCGTAAAAGCTACCGTCAACGCGCCGAGTGTAGCGCCCACCATACGAAATCCGGCCAGCGAGTTGCGCTCCATGCTGTCGCGCGTGATCCGCGCCATCAGCGACGAAAACGGAATCGAGGCCACGGTATAGGCGGTGCGAAACAAGACATGGGTGGCAAACACATACAGCACCAGGGCATTGCCCTGGTAATCGGGTGCCAGATACATCAGGCAAAAAGACAGCGCCAGCGGTATGCCGCCGAACAACAGGTAGGGCCGGTAGCTGCCCCAGCGGCTGCGGGTGCGCTGCGCCAGCAGCCCCATCAGCGGATCGGTGATACCGTCCCAGATCAGCGCCCCCATAAAAGCCAGGCCGGCCACCGCTGCGGAGATTCCCAATACGTCGGTGTAGTAATAAAGCAGATAGAGCTGAACGCCGGAAAACACCAGATTGAAACCGAAGTCGCCGGCGCCAAAGCCGAGTTTGGTGCGCAGTGGCAGTGCTTCACTCATCGATTAGTACCCTGCATCTAGTACCCTGCATCGTAACCCCACCCCCGCTCCCCACCTTGCCGGCGACTGCATTCAAGAAGTTCATATCACTACTGGACTAACTTATCCGATCGGATAGTATAGCAATACTGCGCCTACCACCAGCTTTGCGATTGGCAATCTGCAGCCGCCCCGCTGCCGGTGGCGGCGGCGAACCGGCAACAGGAGCGAGAATGTCTACCACCAGCGAAATCGAAGCGGCAGAGCGCGTACAGCAGTTGCTCGGCCAGCTCAGCCTGGCAGAAAAAATCTGGATCATGCACGGCGAGTTGCCCTTCAAGGAGGGCCTCGCGCAGATGCTCGAACAGGACAGTTACCACAAGCACCCGGTCGCGGCAGGCAGCCTGCCCGATCGCGGTATCGACGGCATCCGCTTTATCGACGGCCCGCGCGGGGTGGTACTGGAAGGCGGCGCCACGACCTTTCCCGTGCCCATGGCCCGCGGCGCCAGCTTCGATACCGATCTCGAGCGCCGCATCGGCATTGCCATCGGCAGAGAACACCGCGCCCTCGGCGGCAACCTGTTTGGCGGTGTCTGCATCAATCTGCTGCGCCACCCCGGCTGGGGCCGCGCCCAGGAGACCTACGGCGAAGATCCTTATCTGCTCGGCGAAATGGGCGCCGCACTGACTGAAGGTGTGCAGCAGCAGGTGATGGCCTGCGTCAAACATTTCGCCCTCAACTCGATGGAAAACGCGCGCTTCAAAGTCGATGTCAGCGCCTCGAAACGCACCCTGCACGAAATGTATCTGCCCCATTTCAAACGCGTAGTCGACGCTGGCGCGGCGGCGGTAATGAGCGCCTACAATGCCGTCAATGGCGAGTGGTGCGGCCACCACCGCTGGCTGCTGCGCGATATTCTCAAACAGCGCTGGGGTTTTAAAGGCTTTGTCGTGACCGACTTCGTCTTCGGCATGCGCAATGCGCGCAGCGCGGCGCTCGGCGGGCAGGATCTGGAGATGCCCTTCCAGATGCACTATGCGCGCTTTCTCAAACAGCTGGTGGAAAGCGGCGAAGTACCGCAGCAGGTGGTCGACGAAGCGGTAACGCGCATTCTGAGCCAGCAACTGAAATATCGCGACCTGCCCATACCGCCGCGCAGCGTGTTGAGTTGCGACGCGCATACGGCACTGGCGCGCGAGGCGGCGAGAAAGTCTTTCGTACTGCTGAAAAACGGCACAGACACCGATGCCCCACTGCTGCCACTGGCCAAGACACAATCCCTCGCGGTTATCGGCGCACTGGCCAATCGCCCCAATCTCGGCGACCGCGGTTCCAGCGACGGCCGGCCCGACTATGTCATCACGCCGCTGGCAGGTATAAAAGCTGCCGCCGCCGGTGCCCCCATTGACTACTGCGACGGCAAGT
>JANQMH010000069.1 GCA_028280195.1 Exilibacterium sp. | reverse complement strand
GTTGCTAGTCACTAGGGGGGTAGTGGCTAGTGACTCTCTGAGTTTTTGCATGGCCTGGGCGCGGTGGCTGATGCGGTTTTTGTGGGCCCTGTCGAGTTCGGCGGAGCTGCAGCCGGTTTCCGCTACCCAGAACAGCGGGTCGTAGCCGAAGCCGTTGCCGCCGGTCGCGGCGCGCAGAATGCGGCCTTCCCAGGTGCCCTGGCAGATGAGGGGGGTCGGGTCTTCGGCGTGGCGCATCAGCACCAGCAGGCATTGGAAGCGGGCGCTGCGGGCCGCCTCCGGTACCGAGCGCAGTTTTTCCAGCAGCAGGGCGTTGTTTTCCGCGTCACTGGCGCCGGCGCCGGCAAATCTGGCTGAATAGATCCCGGGTGCGCCGTTGAGAGCGTCGACCTCGATGCCGGAATCATCGGCAATTGCCGCCAGGCCGGTGTGCCGGCAGGCGTTTCTGGCCTTGATCAGGGCATTTTCGACAAAGGTCAGGCCGGTTTCTTCCGCTTCCGGCACCGCGTAGTCCGACTGTGGCGCGATGCGGGTGCCCAGATCGGCCAGCAGCTGTTGCAGTTCGCGCAGCTTGCCGGGATTGCCACTGGCCAGAACAATAGAGGCCGGCTCAGTTGTCGACATAGAGGGTCTTGGTAAATTTCAATTTATAGGGGCGGCGCTGGCCTTCGGCCTTCACTTCGATGGCGAAGTTCAGTACTTCTTCGTTGGTGAAGCGCACCGGGGCCAGATAATACACCGCATCCTGCTCCCTGACCTCAAAAAACTCCAGCCGCCGCTGCTGCTGCATCAGGTTGGTGCGGGTGCCGCTCACCTCGGCGGCAATACCGCCCAGCTGATTGTCTTTGACCAGGGCAATGTTTACCAGGGCGCGGTCCTTACCGCGGGTAATGTTGTAGATCCGGGCGATATCCGGGGTGATGAAGGTGCTGTTGAAAACGGTGTAGTACACCCTGTACTCGCCGAACTGTTCGAAGGGCTTGTCACGGGCCTCTGCCAGGCCCGCGCCCAGCGCTGTGGTGGCGAAGAAAATAAGTATGGAAAACAATAGCTTATTGACATTTTTCATAATGGGTACCTGCTCCCTGTCGCGGTGACAGTGGTTAAGACTGGCTGTGGCGGTTGGCGTTGCCACTGACCTTACTGGCTGACGCCGTTGGCGGCAAGGTGGTAAATGGCGGTTTCACCAAATAAATTCGGGTGCCAGTCCTTGAGCAGCCGTCCCACCCGGCGCTCTGCCACCACCTGCCGGTGCAGCACGTTGAGGTCGAGACCGCGGCACAGCACTTCGAAGTCTCTGAAGGTGCAGAAATGGATATTGGGCGTATCGTACCACTCGTAGGGCAGCAGATCGGAGACCGGCATGCGCCCGCGCAGGCTCAGGTGCCAGCGCGCTTTCCAATGGCCGAAGTTGGGAAAGGTGACGATACACTCGCGGCCCACGCGCAGCATTTCCGCCAGTACCCGATGGGGGAAGTGCATGGTCTGGATGGCCTGGGTCATGACGACGGTGTCAAAACTGTTGTCGGCGAAATTTCCCAGGCCGCGGTCGAGATCCTGCTGGATCACATTGACCCCGCGGGCGATGCAGGCGGCGATCTGTTGCGGGTCGATTTCCAGGCCGTAGCCCTCTACCTGGCGGGTGTCGGCCAGCTTGCGCAGCAGCGAACCGTCGCCGCAGCCCAGGTCCAATACGCGGCTGCGCGGTGCGATCCAGTTCATGACTTGGTCCAGTTCGATACGCATGGGATCAGGGCGCCTCGCCGGCGGCGTTGAGCATATAGCGGTGAAACAGCTGGCGGTAGCGCGCATTGGGAATCAGAAATGCGTCGTGGCCGAAACTGGAATCGATCTCGGCATAACTGACGGCGCGGTTGGCACCGATCAGTGCATCGACAATCTCCCGCGAGCGCGCCGGTGAAAAACGCCAGTCGGTGGTAAATGACAGCACCAGAAACCTGCAGCGCGCGTGGCTGAAAGCCGTCACCGGATCGTGGCCGTACTCCCGCGCCAGGTCGAAATAATCCAGTGCCCGGGTCATCAGCATATAGGTGTTGGCGTCGAACTGGCGGGAAAACACATCGCCCTGGTAGCGCAGATAGCTCTCTACTTCGAATTCCACCGGTTCGTCGGTGCCGCGGGCAAAAGTGCCGGAGCGCAGCTCGCGGCCGAATTTCTGGCCCATGCCGTCGTCGGACAGATAGGTGATATGGCCGATCATGCGAGCCACCGAGAGGCCCTTTTTCGGATAGGTGTCGTGCGCCATATAGCTGCCGGCATGAAAGTCGGGGTCTGACAAAATGGCCTGGCGCGCGGTTTCATTGAAGGCGATGTTCTGCGCGGTAAGTTTCATCGCCGAGGCAATCACTACACAGTGGCGCAGTCGGTCGGGATACTCCAGCGACCAGCGCATCGCCTGCATGCCGCCGAGGCTGGCGCCGATAACGGCGGCCCACTGTGCGATACCCAGGTGGTCGGCGAGAAAGCGCTGGGTTTCCACCCAATCCCTGACCCGCAGCGCGGGAAAATCGGCACCCCAGGGCCGGCCGCTTGCCGGGTTTATGCTGCGCGGCCCGGTGGAGCCGTGGCAGCCGCCGATATTGTTGGGTGATACGACGAAGAAATGGTTGGTATCGATGGGCTTGCCGGGCCCGATATAGTGGTCCCACCAACCGGGTTTGGGATCGTCGGCGCTGTAATAGCCGGCGGCGTGATGGCTGCCGGACAAGGCGTGGCAAATCAGCACGGCGTTGCTTTTGCCGGCGTTTAACTGGCCGTAGGTTTCGAACACCAGTTCGTAAGCCGGCAGCTGCCGCCCACTGGCCAGCGCCAGCGGCTGCTCGCAGCGCAGCGTTTGCGGCGAGACCAGGCCCACTGAGTCGGGCGGAAATTGTTGCCTTGTCGAATTCACGCGGGCGCAGCTGTCAGCTAAAAGCTAGCTAGTCTAAGGACGCGGGCGGGCGGCTGCAAGGGGGGAGTCAGCTCACAGTTGACAGCTTACAGCAAAAAACAGCCGGGCTTCTGCTGCAAGCTGTCAACTGTAAGCTTCACTACGCCGATTTCGGTGCCTGCAAGGCCTCCGGCTCCGGCGCGGCGGCCGCCTGCCGGCGATCCGCCTGGGGCAGTGTATCCATTTCGTCGAGAATTTTGTCCAGGGTAAACAGCGCGGCTTCCTGATCGGCGATTTCTGTGCGCATGCGCTGCAGCTGCTGCGGCAGTGTGGGTTGGGTCTGGCCGAGGCTGATCAGCAGCACCATATGCCGCTCCAGCAGCTGTTTCTGCAGTTGCGTATAGTGATGCTGGCGCGCCAGCGAAACACAGGCCCAGGAGGCGATCTTTTGCTGCAGGTCGCTGTAGAGGCTCTGCAATTGTGCGATCAGGCAGTCGATGAAGCGCCCGACCTGGTTGTTGCCCGCCTTGAGATTTTCAAATACCGGCAGGCTCTGGTCGACCTGCCGCTTTAACAGTATCAGTCGCTGCTGGTGCAGGGTGACACCGAAGGCGCGCAGCGGCGGCGCCAGGTCGCCATCGACCGGAAAATCGAAACCGGTGGTGCGCTCGTGGATTTCCTGCAGCAGCCGGTCGGCGCGCTTTTTCTGTTGTGACAGATCGTCGAGGTTTTGCGCCTGGATCTGAAAGAAAGCAGTGAGGTTGCGAAACAGCGCCAGCGGCGTATAGCTCTGCCGTAACTGCAGCTGCAGGGCGTGAATCTGGCTCTGCAGTTTCTTGTCGCAGACACAGGCGTCGAGTTCGCTGCGCATGCGTTCCAGCAGGCGCTGGCTGGCGCGCAGGTTCAGCGACTGCCGGTGCAGCTGGGCATGGATGCGTTTGGCAGTGGCGCGCTGCTCGCTGATCATCTGCTGCTGGTCGGCTGTGCCCAGTGTCGACTGCAGCCGCTCGCGCTCGGAGTCGCAGCTGAACAGCCGCTGTTTCAGGGCGTTGCGCGAGTTTTTCATCACTGCTAGTACATCCGCCAGCAGCGGGTCCGACATCAGCTGCAGTTGGTGCTGCCGCACCAGCTGCGCCAGCAGCGCATCGATATGCCGCCAGTTGCTGACGCTGACATGATTCGACTCCTGCGCCGCCTTGCCCAACAGCGCCTGCTTTGCCGACAGCAGGCAGACCTGCTCGAGCGGCAGGCACAGCTGCTCCGCAGTCAGGCGGCGCAGGCGGCGGCCGGCCTGCTCGATATCGCTCTGGCGGATGTGGCCCTCCAGCAGCATATCTGCCTTGTTTACCAGGGCCAGAGTGCTGCACAGCGGGCTGTCGGCAAATACCTGCAGGTGGGTCTGCCACAGCGCTTTGTCGGTTTTGGTGAGACCCTGTTTGGCATCGAGCAGAAAGAACAGCGCCTGGGCCTGCGCCAGTTGATGCAGGCCCAGCTCCGGCTCGTTGTTGAGTGCATCCATGCCCGGTGTATCGATAATGCGCAGGCCTTTGCGCAGCAGCGGGTGGTCGAGATTGATCTGGGCGTGGCGCCAGACCGGAATTTCCACCCGCGCCGGTTCGTTGCTGCAGGGGGTCAGCAGGTCACTGTTGTAGCCCAGTGCATCGGCTTCGGCACGGGTAACGGTCTTGACCTTGGCAATGCGGGCCATCGCCGCGCGCGCCTGGGCCGGGTCTCTGGGGTCGAAATTGAAGGTCAGCCAGTGATGGGGAATACGTTTGAAGCGGTCGATACTCTGGTTGCTGTCGCGCGTCTGAATCGGCAGCAGCCGCACGCAGCTGGGCTGTGAGGGGTCGCAGAAGATTTCCGTGGTGCAGCGAATACTGCCGCTCGGCGCCGAGGGCAGAATGCGCTGGCCGTACTGGCCGAACAGCAGTGTATTGACCAGCGTGGTTTTGCCGCGGCCGTAGGCGCCCACCACTGCCAGGGTGAAGCTGCTGTCGTTCAGCGTCTGCAGCGACTGATCGATACAGTACTGCGCTTCGACACCTGAAATCCCATGGGCACCGAACCAGGCCCGAAAGCGAGTCAGCTGCGAGACCAGCTTGTGTTTCCACAAGTCATAGGCCGCCATCTGGCGATGTAGGGATGTCACGTCCATAAGGCCCGGTACAAAATGCAAGTGAGAGCTAGCAATAGTGTGCTTTTGTGACCGCTATTACTAGCGAACAGGTCACCTGCGCTTTTAAAATCTTATAACCAATAGTTATTAGGCCGCCGTGCGGTCTGTCGCCGCCGGCGGCCGGATCACAAGCGTGGCCGATGGCGCACTGCCCGCTTAGCGAAAAGTGTTGATTACCGATACGCCGATTGCCGGCACAATCATGTTTTTGGCGATAAACAGCACCATGCCGGCTATCAACGGTGAAAAGTCCAATCCGCCCTGGGGCGGCAGCAGGCGCCGGAAAGGCAGCAGCATCGGCTCCATCAGCTGGCGCAGCAGCAACAGCGCCGGATGGTAGCTCTGCGGCGCTACCCAGCTGGCAATCACCATGATCAACAGGCCCCAGAAGTAGATATCGACCACCGCTGCCAGCAGTTCGACCAGTGAGGCAAACACCAGCAGCAGCGGCGGCACCAGGCCGCCGCCGCTCACCAGTTCGATGACCTGGAAGGCCAGGCACTGCAGTATCAGCGCCAGCACCAGGCAGGCAATATCCACACCGAACAGCCCGGGCACCACTTTGCGGACCGGAATCAGCAGCGGGTTGGTGAGCTTAACCACTGTTTGTGACAGCGGGTTGTAAAAGTCGGCGCGCACCAGTTGGAACAGAAAGCGCAGCAGCACCAGCAGGATATAGAGGTAGCTGATGGTCTGCAGCACAAAAACAGATATTTGAGAAAGCAAGGTCATGAATTCAGATCCCGGTTCGAGTACAGGTTAGCTGCCCATTTCCGTGGCCATTGCCACCGAGCGCCGGGCACAGGCGCGCATGGCGGTTTCGACAGTGCCGCGCAGATCGCCGCTTTCCAGGGATTGCAGGGCCGCCGCGGTGGTGCCGGCCGGCGATGTTACCCGGCGCCGCAACTCGTCCACCCCGACATCGCTGGCCTGCGCCAGTTTGGCCGCGCCGAGGGCGGTCTGCAAGGTCAGCTGCCGCGCCGTGTCGCGACTCAGGCCCTGTTTTTCAGCGGCGTCGATCATCGCCTCCATCAGCAGGAAGAAATAGGCCGGGCCGCTGCCGGAGACCGCAGTTACCGCGTCGATCAGCTCTTCGCGCTGCAGCCAGATGGCAATACCCACCGCGCTGAGGATCTCGCCGGCGATATCGCGCTGCTCAGCGCTGGTGTGCCGGTTGGCGAACAGGCCGCTGGCGCCGGCCTGAACCAGGGCCGGTGTGTTGGGCATGCAGCGCACGATGGCCGCTTGTGCGCCCAGCCAGCGTTCCAGGCTGGCCGTCGAGATGGCCGCGGCGATGGAGATGACCACCGGCCCGTGAGCCAGGTGCGGCTGCAGCTGCGTCGCCACGGCCTTCATCACCTGGGGCTTGACCGCCAGGATGACAACCGCGGACTGGCGCGCGGCGCTGCCGTTGTCGGTGCTGGTGCGGATGCCGTAACTGGTCTCCAGGCTTTGCAGGTTGCCTGCCACCGGGTCGCAGGCGATGATATTGGCGGCGGGATAACCTTTGGCAATCAGGCCGCCGATGATGCTGTTGGCCATATTGCCGGCGCCGATAAAGGCGAGTATCGGTTTGCTCAAAACGTCGGTCCTTATGCTGTTTGCTGATGGTATAAGCTGTTTACAGGCTGTTTCGCAACGCTCGCTCCGCTGCCGCCGGGCGTTGCCGAACAGCCTCTAGTCGCCGGCCGTCGCCCGGCTCTGGCGCGGTCCGAAGATATCGGTGCCAACCCTGACAATGGTAGCGCCGGCCGCTACCGCCGCTTCCAGGTCGCCGGACATGCCCATCGACAGCGTATCCAGCGGCGCCTGCGGCAGTTGGCGCTGCAGCTGCCGCAGCGCTTCGGCGACCTGTTCGAACACCGCCCGCTGTTGCCCGGGATCGCTGCGGCGCGCCGGAATCGCCATCAGTCCGCGCAGGCGCAGGCGCTCCAGGCCGCATACCGCGGCGGCCAGCGCCGGCAGTTGGCGATAGTCTACACCGGCCTTGGAGGCCTCTGCATCGGCATTGACCTGCAGGCAGATATTCAGCGGCGCCAGCGCCGCCGGTCGCTGGGCGCTGAGCCGCTCGGCCACCCTGGCGCGGTCGACACTGTGAACCCAGTCAAAATGACTGGCAATGGCGCGGGTTTTATTTGCTTGTATGGGACCGATAAAATGCCATTCAAGGTCCAGATCGTCGAGCAGCGCCTGTTTCTGCAGCGCCTCCTGCAGGTAGTTTTCACCGAAACAGCGCTGCCCGGCGCGGTAGGCGCAGCGCACGGCCTTGGCCGGCCGGGTTTTGCTGACCGCCAGCAGGCGGACGCCGGCCGCCGCGCGTGCGACCGAGTTTGCAGCTTGCTCGATTCGGGTCGAAACTTTGTTGAGGTTATCACCGATCTTGTGCATATACTTGGTACACTAATTAATAGAGGTCGTCCGCGCCAGCGCGCCCGACCCCAATACAGGCTCTGTAACCCGAGCCGCCATCACCCGGTGGCTCGGGTTAAAATAAATATCATATTTAAGGTAGCTGTATGGATATTACGGAACTCTTGGCGTTCAGCGCGAAACAGGGCGCATCGGATCTACACCTGTCTGCGGGTCTACCGCCCATGATTCGCGTCGACGGCGATGTGCGTCGGATCAACCTGCCACCCATGGAACACAAGCAGGTGCACAGTTTGATCTACGAGATCATGAATGACAAGCAGCGCAAGGACTATGAAGAGTTTCTGGAGACCGACTTTTCTTTCGAGGTGCCGGGGGTGGCCCGGTTCAGGGTCAATGCCTTTAACCACAACCGCGGCGCCGGCTCAGTATTCCGCACCATTCCCTCCAAGGTGCTGACCATGGAGGAGTTGGGCATGGGGCAGGTATTTCGCGACATCTCCGCCGTGCCGCGCGGGCTGGTGCTGGTGACCGGGCCCACCGGCTCGGGCAAGTCCACTACCCTGGCGGCGATGATGGACTATATCAACGACAACAAGTACGAACATATTCTGACCATCGAAGACCCCATCGAATTCGTCCATGAAAGCAAGAAGTGCCTGGTCAACCAGCGCGAGGTGCACCGCGACACCCACGGCTTCGCCGAGGCCCTGCGCTCGGCGCTGCGTGAGGACCCGGATATCATCCTGGTGGGCGAGATGCGCGACCTGGAGACCATCCGCCTGGCGCTGACCGCGGCTGAAACCGGCCACCTGGTGTTCGGTACCCTGCACACCACCTCGGCGGCAAAGACCATCGACCGCATCGTCGATGTGTTTCCCGCCAATGAAAAAGCCATGGTCAGGTCTATGTTGTCGGAATCCCTGCAGGCGGTGATCTCGCAGACATTGATGAAGAAGAACGGCGGCGGCCGCGTCGCCGCCCACGAAATCATGCGCGGCACCCCGGCCATCCGCAACCTGATTCGCGAGGACAAGGTGGCACAGATGTATTCGGCCATTCAGACCGGTGGTTCCATTGGTATGCAGACCATGGACCAGTGTCTGACCGACCTGGTCGAACGGCGCATCATTGCCCGCGATGTGGCTCGCGAAAAAGCCAAGATGCCGGAAAACTTCTAGTCGGAGAATATCCGGCCGGAGACTATCTAGAGAGGTATAAAGCTGATGGATTTTGATCGCTTCCTGTCGTTAATGGTGGAAAAGGGTGCCTCGGACCTCTTTATCACCGCCGGCGTGCCGCCGTCGATCAAGCTGCACGGCCGCGTGGTACCGGTCACCACCACGCCACTGTCGCCGGAAAAAGCGCGCGAGACGGTGCTGAGTGTCATGAACGAACGCCAGCGGGCCGAGTTTCTGGAAGAGAAAGAGCTGAATTTTGCCATCAGCGCGCGCGGTATCGGCCGCTTTCGCTGCAGTGCGTTTTACCAGCGCAATCTGGCGGGCATGGTATTGCGGCGCATCGAAACCAATATCCCCAAGCTCGACGATCTGGGGCTGCCGGAAATCATCAAGGAGCTGGCCATGACCAAGCGCGGCCTGGTCATCTTCGTCGGTGCCACCGGCACCGGTAAGTCGACCTCGCTGGCGGCGATGATCGGCCACCGCAACCGCAATTCCAAGGGCCATATCATCTCCATTGAAGATCCGATCGAATTCATTCACCAGCATCAGGGCTGTATCATTACCCAGCGCGAAGTGGGTATCGATACGGATTCCTTCGATGTCGCTCTGAAAAATACCCTGCGGCAGGCGCCGGATGTGATTCTGATCGGTGAGGTGCGCACCCGCGAGACCATGGAGCATGCCATTGCCTTTGCCGAAACCGGCCACCTGTGTCTGTGCACCCTGCACGCCAACAATGCCAACCAGGCGCTGGACCGCATTATTCACTTTTTCCCCGCCGATCGACACAATCAGCTGTGGATGGACCTGTCTCTGAACCTGAGGGGTATTATCGCCCAGCAACTGATCCCGACCCCGGACGGCAACGGTCGCCGTGCCTGCCTGGAAGTCATGCTCAATACACCGCTGGCGTCGGACCTGATTCGCAAGGGGGAAGTGCACGAGCTTAAAGAGTTGATGAAAAAGTCCAACGAAGTGGGTATGCAAACCTTCGATCAGGCGCTTTACGAACTCTATGATCGCGGTGAAATTACTTACGAGGATGCACTCGCCCATGCCGATTCGCCCAACGATCTGCGCCTGATGATCAAACTGGCCTCCGAATCGGATGCGGAGTATCTGTCCAACGCCGCCGATGAGCTGTCGATACAGGAAGATGAAAGCGACCGCACGCGGCTGTTTTAGGCCGCTTTTGCAAGGAAATCAATCTGCCGGGCGAGCGCTGGGCGGGGCTGGGAAAAATGCAAATACGGGCATACAGTGAAGAGGATCTAAATGCGGTCATCGCACTGTGGCGACGATGCGGCTTGCTTACACCGCAAAATGATCCGGCCAAGGATATAGAAAGAAAGCTGAAAATCGACCGCGATCTGTTTCTCGTCGGTAGCTGCATGTCTAACAATGGAACTGAACTGATTGCTACCGTGATGGGCGGCTACGAAGGTCATCGCGGCTGGATCAACTACCTGGCAGTCAAACCGGAGCAGCAACGCAAAGGCTACGGTCAGAGGCTCATGCAAGCCATAGAAGATCGCTTGAAGAGCAGGGGCTGCCCCAAAATCAATTTACAGGTTCGCACTGCCAACACCGATGTGCTGTCGTTTTATGCCGCCATTGGCTATAGCAATGACAATGTTGTCGGCCTGGGCAAACGCCTTGAATACGATTGAGGCTGGCGCATCGCTCTGACAGATCTGTGTGCCGCTTTACTACTTGAGCCAGAGCCTCTGGCGTAATACTAGCCCGAGTCCCGGCCCAGCCAACTCTCCAGAATCAACCGCGCTGCAATGGAATCGACCGGTTGTGCGGCATAGTTGCCGCGCTGCCCCCGCTCGGCCGCTATCTGTTTGGCCTCGAAAGTGGACAGCCGCTCGTCCATCATTTTCACGCCGACACCGAAACGCCCGTGCAGGCGCCGGGCAAACTTGCGTGCGCGCGCAGCCAGTTCGCTTTCGCTGCCGTCCATATTCAGCGGCAGGCCGACAACCAGCAGCGCCGGCCGCCATTCGTGCAACAGGCGCTCTATCTGCTTCCAGTCGGGGATGCCGTCGCGGGCTTTGAGCGGCGCCAGTTCTGCTGCCGTGGCGGTCAGTGTCTGACCGGCGGCGACACCGATAGTTGCGGTGCCGTAATCAAACGCCAGAATGGTTTGCGGCACCGATCGATCAGGCGTGACCGGCGGATGAGGATATCAGGTTGAGGTCGATACCGAGCTTGGCCGCCGCCGCTGACCAGCGCTGCTCGATCGGGGTGTCGAAGATGATATGGTGGTCGGCCGGCACCGTCAGCCAGGCATTGGCGGCAATCTCGGCCTCCAGCTGACCGGCGCCCCAGCCGGCGTAACCGAGGGCGACCAGTGCCGATTCCGGGCCGCGGTTCTCCGCCAGTGCGGCGATGATATCGCGCGATGCGGTGAGGCTGACGGTGGGGGAAATCTGGATGGTGGACTCGAACTTGGGGCCGCTGGAGTGCAGCACGAAACCGCGCTCGATATGCACCGGGCCGCCGGACAGCACCGACTGGCGGCCCACCTCGGTATCGTCGGGCAGCTGCAGTTGTTCGAAGATTTCGCCGAGGGACAGGTTCAGCGGGTGGTTTATCACGATACCCATGGCGCCATCGGCGGTGTGATCGCAAATATAGGTAATCGTATGGGCGAAAATCGGGTCCTTCAGACTCGGCATCGCCACCAGGAAATGGTTGCGCAGGCTGCTGCCCTGGGTTAGATCGTTCTGTTCTATCTGGTCTGCTTTACGTCCCATGGCTAGATAACCCCGACATACCGTTCGACTTGCCGTGTGGATAAGTATATGGCTGATACATGTTGGTAGTATTGGGGGTTCAAGCGCGGAAAACAAGGGCTATATGGGGATTCACTGAGCTGACAGCTGTAAGCTGTCTGCGCTAGTTGGTCGTGCTGACGCCGGTGATTTCGAAGTGCCAGGTGCGAATGATTTCCAACTGATCGGCCTGCTGGCGGATTTCCGGCGGGAAGGGGGCGAAGGGCGAGGCCAGTTGTACGATCTGCCGGGCGGCATCATCGAGGATGCGGTGGCCGGAGGATTTGAGGATTTCCACCCGCTCGATGGTGCCGTTGGGCAGGATCACCGCCGCCAGCCGCAGGTTGCCGAAGAGGTTGTTTTTCAGCGCCTCCTGCGGGTAGTTGCGGTTGCCGACAAACTCCACTTTGTTACTCCACTTGTGCAGGTATTCGGCGTCGTAGGAGGCCTTGGTGGCCACCGAAGTGATACGGCGCACGCGCGGCTTTTTGGCGTACTGCTGGCGCTGCTGGTCGAGCTTGGCCCGCAGGCTGGCAATTTCGGCGCTGATCTGCAGCTGGTCGACCTGCTCTCCGTCGCGTATTTCTACCTCCTGCTGCTCCTGCGGATCAATGTTTTCCGCCACTTTGCGCGGGTTGCGGCCGCTGCTGTCGACGACCTCCATGGTGCGCAGTACCGGTGTCGAGGCCCGCAGCTGCGGCTGTGGATTGATATCGCGGATCTCGGTGTCGGAGATCTGTGCCTGCTGTTCGCTGGTCAGCTGCTCGGCCTTTTCCAGGGTGCCGCTGGCTTCCTGATTGAACTGGGCCAGGTAGTCGGCATTCTCGGGGGCCGCCTGGCTTTTGTGGGTAGCCAGGGTGATATTGAGTGTCGGGGCGACTTTATCGGGAGGGTCGATCGAGAAGGTGACGCCTAAAATCAATAATGCATGCAGCGCCAGGGCGACGAATAAGGTAAAGCTGAGGCGGTCTGCGGTGTCTACCGGTTGGGCGGCGGTGGTCATTGCTGGTCTCGGCTCAATGCGGCGGCGCCTCAGGCCTGCAGCCGCGTCTCTATGGCGTCCATCAGCCGGCTGCCGATGGCGGTGTCATAGGCGCTGTCTATTTCTCTGACACAGGTGGGGCTGGTCACATTGATTTCCGTGAGATAGTCCCCAATGACATCCAGGCCGACAAAGAGTAACCCTTTTGCCCTCAGGGTCGGTGCGACCTGTGACACAATCCAGCGGTCCCGGTCGGTCAGCGGCTGGGGCTGGCCGCGGGCGCCGGCTGCCAGGTTGCCGCGGGTTTCACCAGCGGCCGGAATACGCGCCAGGCAATAGGGCACCGGCTCGCCGTCGACGATCAGTATGCGCTTGTCCCCCCGGGTAATCTCCGGGATGTAGCGCTGCGCCATAATCGTTTCGCGGCCGTGGCGGGTCAAGGTTTCCAAAATGACGCCGATATTAGGATCTCGAGGGCCGCAGCGGAAAATACCGCTGCCGCCCATGCCGTCGAGCGGTTTGTAGATGACATCGCGATGGCTGGCGTGAAACTGGCGCAGCTGTTCGGTATTGCGGCTCACCAGTACCGGCGGGCAGCACGCCGGGAAGCGGGTGGCAAAGACTTTTTCGTTGCAGTCGCGCAGGCTCTGCGGGTCGTTGACTACCATCGCCCCCTGGTCCTGGGCCGCCTCCAGTACATAGGTGCTGTAGACGTATTCGCTGTCGAATGGCGGGTCCTTGCGCATCAGAATAACGTCGAGATCGCCGAGCCTGGTGCCGACTGCCGGCTGCAGCTCAAACCAGCGCTCGGCGTTGTCGCAGACTGCCAGCGCCCGGGTGGAGGCCATGGCCACACCCTGCTCGAGGTAGAGATCGGCCTGTTCCATGTAGTGCAGTTGCCAGCCCTTTGCCTGTGCCGCCAACAGCAGTGCCAGGGTTGAGTCTTTTTTGAAATTGATCGAAGCGATGGGGTCCATTACCACCCCGAGGGAAACACCCATAAAACTGTCCCGCCGGCAGGCCATTAAAAGTGAATATGCGCAGCAAGCTTACGGCATTGGTGAACCCCGCTCAACGTCATTTTCAAGCGGCGCGGACAGCCTCTGGAGCACTTTTTTTCGGCCTTTGCCACAGCGGCCGATCTGGCGCGTTTATCCGTGCAGTGAAATGCCAATTTACGCACAGAAATCATCTCCTGTAAAAATGAGATTCTCCTTTTATTCAGATGCTTATGGATTAAACCTGAGAACTGTGTTAAAAAATTAAGCTCGCGCGGTTTTTGCATGTAAAGACTTTATATAAATGGCAAAAAAGCTAACAAAAAGCGATAAAAGAGACGAAGGTCACTAGAGATGGACGTTAAGCTGGAAAGTCTAAAGGTAATGGTGATTGACGATAGTAAAACGATTCGTCGCACGGCCGAAACCTTGCTCAAGAAAGCTGGTTGCACCGTGGTGACAGCTACGGATGGCTTTGATGCTCTGGCAAAGATTGCCGACACCCGGCCGGACATTATTTTTGTGGATATCATGATGCCGCGACTCGATGGCTATCAGACCTGTGCACTGATTAAGAACAACAGTGAATTCAAATCCACGCCCGTCATCATGTTGTCCAGCAAGGACGGCTTATTTGACAAAGCCAAAGGTCGTATTGTCGGTTCGGACCAGTATCTCACCAAGCCCTTCAGCAAAAGCGAGCTTCTCGGTGCCATAGAAGCTCACGTCAAACAGGCAAAAGCATCGTAGGTTACAGCTAACCCATAATAACAACTGAGGTAAGTGCGTTTTAGAGGAAACTATGGCCAGAGTACTGATCGTTGATGATTCTCCGACAGAGACCTACAAGTTAACCAGCATGCTGGAAAAAAACGGCCACGTCGTATTGACGGCGGAGACCGGCGAGGGCGGTGTCGCCCTGGCGAAAAAGGAGCTGCCCGAGGTGGTGCTGATGGATATCGTGATGCCGGGTCTGAACGGCTTCCAGGCTACCCGCCAGTTGACCAAGGCCCAGGAAACGGCCGAGATCCCGGTGATTATCGTTACCACCAAGGATCAGGAGACCGACCGGGTGTGGGGTATGCGCCAGGGGGCCAAGGCTTATTTAACCAAGCCCATTGAGGAAAAAGTACTGCTCGACACCATTGCCGAAGTCATGACTTGACAGCAGGCGCCGCCGGCGGACGCGCAGTGAGTGGCAGGCAGCAGGTGTCGGACACGGGAAAGATCGGACACGGGAAAGAAGAGGAAAGGGGTAACTTATGGCGCAGCAGCAAGCCGCCTTTCAGGCGCTGGTGGAGCTGGCCCAGCGCTCCCGGCGGGCCGCCAAGGGCCTGCCGGCCCAGGTTGATATTACGCCCCACTGGAGCGGTGTCGGCTTTACCCTGTTAGACATGCAGTTTGTCTCTCCCATGGGTGTGGTCTCGGAAATGCTCGAGGTGCCGTCCTACACCCACCTGCCCGGTGTGCAGCCCTGGGTGCGGGGTGTGGCCAATGTTCGCGGGCGGCTGTTGCCGCTGTTCGATCTGGCCGGTTTTTTCGGCGGCCGCCTGCAGGCGCACCGCAAACTGCAGCGGGTGCTGATTCTCGACGCCGCCGGCCTCTACAGCGGGCTGATCGTCGATCAGGTGTTCGGCATGCAGCATTTTCCGGTGGACAGCTACTCGGCCGAGTTGGGTGAAGTGGATGTGCAGTTACGGTCGCTGGTGTCAGGCAGTTACAGTGTGGGAGAACAGCGCTGGTGGGTATTCAACCCCGCCAAGCTGGCCGAGGATCCGCGCTTTGTCAATGCGGCCAAGGCTTAAACTAAAGAAAACGCAACGTTGGTCAGGAGCGTAGCATGAAAATTGAATCCAGGAACCTCTTCGCCACCATACGGGCGAACCCGACCATGACTTTGCTGGTAGGTGGCTTGGTACTGTGTTTTGTGGCACTGGCGGCCAGTATCTATCTGGTGCAAAGGGACGCCGGGCGCGATCAGCAGTACTTGCAGATGGCGGCGGAACTGCGGGCATTGTCCTATCGCGTGACCTCGCTGTCGCGGGACGCCACCTCGGGCAACGAGGCGGCGTTTGCCGAGCTGCAGGGGGTGATGAGCAATATGAACGCCACCTGGGACAGGCTGCGGGCCAGTGATCCCAGCACCCGCCAGGCATTGGCCGAGGAATTTGCCGGTTACGAGGGCGTGTGGCAGCGGGTGAAGCGGGATGCCGACACCATTATTACCAACAAAGACACCATTATCTTCCTCAACGATGTTGCCACCACGCTGAATGAATCCCTGCCCGAACTGCAGGCCGAACACAACAATATCGTTGAGATCCTGTTGGAAAACGACGCCCCGGCCGACCAGGTGGCGGTAGCGCAGATGCAGTCGTGGCGCGCCGAGCGCATCGGCCGAAATGTGGACAAAATGCTGGTCGGCGGCAGCGATGCCACCGAATCGGCCGACCAGTTCAACCTCGACGCCAACCTGTTCGGAAAAGTGCTGGCGGGTATGCAGGGCGGCGATGCCGCCATGAGCATCTCCCGGGTAACCGACTCGGATGCCATTGCCAGCCTCAACGAGATCAGCGAACTGTTCGAATTCGTAAGCTCCTCGGTGCGGGAAATCTTCGAAGCCTCGCCGGCGCTGTTTAAAGCCCGCCAGGCCGCCAACGACCTGCTGGACGATTCACCGGTACTGCTGGAGGCCCTGACCAGCCTCTCCGACCGCATCGCCCTGCAGGCCTCGGTGCGTATGCCCAACAACACCGTCAGCCTGTTCCTGGCCGGTTTTGCGGTGGTGTTCGGCGTGATAATCGGCTTTATGATCTACGGCAATACCCGCCAGCGACTGCGCGAGACTGCGGAAACCAACGAGCGCAACCAGAATGCGATTCTGCGGCTGCTGGACGAACTGGCCGACCTGGCGGATGGTGACCTGACCACCGCCGCCACGGTAACCGAGGACTTTACCGGTGCCATCGCCGACTCCATCAACTACACCATCGACCAGCTCAGAATCCTGGTATCGCGCATCAACGAAACGGCGGTGAACGTATCGGGCGCCGCCCAGGACACCCAGCAGACAGCGCTGCATCTGGCCGAGGCCTCCGAGCACCAGGCCCAGGAAATTGCCGGCGCCTCGGCGGCGGTCAACGAGATGGCGGTGACCATCGACCAGGTATCGGCCAACGCCGCCGAGTCCACCTCGGTGGCCGAGCGCTCGGTATCGATTGCCAACAACGGCGCCAAAGTGGTGCAGAATACCATCAACGGTATGGACACCATCCGCGAGCAGATTCAGGACACCTCCAAGCGCATCAAGCGCCTCGGTGAATCCTCGCAGGAAATTGGTGATATCGTGAGCCTGATTAACGACATTGCCGACCAGACCAACATTCTCGCCTTGAACGCCGCGATCCAGGCCTCCATGGCCGGTGACGCGGGCCGCGGCTTCGCGGTGGTTGCGGATGAGGTGCAGCGCCTTGCGGAACGCTCGGCAGCGGCCACCAAGCAGATCGAGGCGCTGGTAAAAACCATTCAGAACGATACCAACGAAGCGGTTATCTCGATGGAGCAGACCACCGCCGAAGTGGTGCGCGGTGCCCGCCTGGCCCAGGACGCGGGTGTGGCGCTGGAAGAGATCGAGAATGTATCGTCGAGTCTGGCGGAGTTGATTCAGAACATCTCCAACGCCGCCCGCCAGCAGGCCTCCTCTGCCGGCCATATCTCCAATACGATGAACGTGATCCAGGAAATTACCTCCCAGACTTCCTCGGGTACCGGTGCCACCGCCACCTCGATCGGTAACCTGGCGGATATGGCCCTCGACCTGCGCGAGTCCGTAGCCGGCTTCAAACTGCCGGAAGAGATCGAGCAGACCGGCCAGTACCCGGCGGTGAGCGAAGACGACATACCGGTAGTGGCCCAGCAGATGCAGGAAGAGCCGGTAGAGGTGCTCGACGATGCGGTGGACCTGAGCCTTGACGACGAGTTTGACGCGAATCTCGATGCCGAAGTGCCGGAGGTTCTGCAGGAAAGCGACGAGCTGTTGTTAGATCCTGATACAGGCCGGGGTTCGTCCAAGGCTATTGCCTGATTGCGCACTGGCGGGTGGAGAGTGAAGTGACAGCGACCTGATGGTGTGGTCTTTACGAGCCTTGCCGGAACTGTCCGACCAGCAGTTTGCGCAGTGGAGCAAATTGCTGGAAGAGCGCACGGGCATACAGCTGGCGGAGCGCCAGCGGGCGTTTCTGCAGACACAGATTGCCATTCGCATGCGCGAATTGGGCTATGAGGACTGCGGCCGCTACCTCGAAGAGGTAATGCGCGGCGTTGAGGGTGTGGTGGAATGGTCCATGCTGGTGGACCGGCTGGTGGTGAAGGAGACCAGCTTTTTTCGCCACCGGCCTTCCGTTGAGTATGTGCGCGACCTGCTGCAACAGCGTATCAACAACCGCAGCCTGTCGCAGAGTTTCGATGTCTGGAGCGTCGGTTGCGCCACGGGAGAAGAGCCCTACTCGCTGGCGATGGTGGTCAACGATTGCTTCGAACTGGCGGTGTTGGAGCCCTATTACGGCATCACCGCCACCGATATCAGCAAGCCGGCGCTGAGCCGGGCGCGCAAAGGTGAGTTCCCGGCGCGCAAACTGGAGTCGATGAAGCCGCAAGAGCGGCAGCGTTATTTCCGTACAACCGAGGATGGGTGCTACCGCATCAATGCGGAGTTAAGGGACAGGGTTTGCTTCAGCCAGGGCAATGTGTTGCAGATTGCCGATATGCCTGTTGTAAAAATGGACGTGATTTTTTGCCAGAACCTGTTGATCTACTTTCGCCGCTGGCGGCGGCGGGAAGTACTGAATGGCTTTGTCGAACGGCTGAAACCGGGCGGTACGCTGGTTATTGGCCTCGGTGAAGTGGTCGACTGGGAACATCAACACATGCAGCGGGTTAGGGATAACCACATACAGGCGTATGTCCGCTGTTGATGCAATGAACCGCTTTGCGGCCAAGTGCAGAACAAAAGCATAACGAGGAACCTCCGGTATGGGAGAGAATCGCAATTACGCAGCACTCGATTGGGTAATTGGTGAGATTGGGGAAACACTGACTCAAGCTCGGCAGGCACTCGAGGCCTATGTCGAAGATCAAAACGACTCGACGCGTATCCGCTTTTGCCTGACCCACATCCACCAGGTGCACGGCAGTCTGCAGATGGTGGAGTTTTTTGGCGCGGCGCTGCTGGCTGAGGAAATGGAAAACCTCGCTCAGGCGCTGATGAACAACACCGTCAACAACGAGACCGAAGCACAGGAGGTGCTGATGCGGGCGATTCTGCAGCTGCCGGTCTACCTCGAGCAGGTAAAGCACACGCGCCGCGATCACCCCTCCATGGTGCTGCCGTTGCTCAACGATCTGCGCGCAGTGCGCGGCGAAAGTCTGCTGACCGAAACCAAACTGTTTGCACCCGACCTCAAGGCTGCGCGCCGCGTCAGCGGCGAGCGCCAGGCCATTGCCAGGGATGCCAAACAGTTCTTGTCGGTAGTGAAAAAACTGCGGCAGATGTATCAGTATGCCGCCGCCGGGGTGATTCGCAATGTCAACCCCGAGGACAATCTGGCCTATCTCAACAAGGTGTTTGCGCGCCTCTACCAACTCACCCAGGGCACTGCCCGCCAGCCGCTGTGGGATATCGCTCTGGCGCTGGGCGATGGGCTCACCAATGACGCCATCGAAGCCAGTGTGTCGGTAAAAAACCTGTTGCGCCAGCTCGACAGGGAAATCAAGGTGCTGGCTTTGAAAGGCCTGCCGAGCCTGGATGAATTCAGCAACGACGAGTTAATTAAAAACATCCTTTACTACATTGCCCGCGCACCGGGCAAAGGCAAGCACATACAGCGTGTCAAAAAGCGCTACAACCTGCAGGAAGCCCTGCCCGAGTCCGAAGAGGCCGCCGGCGAAAGCGAAGAGCTGATGGCGGCGCCGGACCCCGATGCCGTGCGCTCGGTAGTGGCGGCGTTGAAAGATGAACTCGATGCGATCAAGCACTCGCTGGATGTGGTGCTGAGTGGCGACGACGACGGCCGCGCGCTGGCCGAAGCCCTGCCCATCTTCAAGCGCGTCGCCGATACCATGGCGGTGATGGGAATAGGGCGCCTGCGCAAGCAGGTGCTGGCGCTGGGCAGCCGGCTGCAGGAGGCGGCCGACAACCAGAGCATTTCCCAGGATCTGCTGATGCGCATCGCCGGCGAAATCATCGAAATCGAACATACGCTGGAGGCCCTGGCGGCCGGTGCCGGCAAGGCCGGTAAGGCGGATGCCGGGCATCGCGATATTCATATCGACCGCGCACAGGAATCGGTACTGCGCGAATCGCGCAACGGACTGGAACAGGCCAAAGACGCCATTATCGAATATATCGCCTCGCAGTGGGATCGCGACCACCTCGTCAACGTACCGAAACTGCTGAACGAGATTCGCGGCGGCCTGGAAATGGTGCCGCTGCCGCGGCCGGCGCGCATACTCGAAGCCTGTGCCCGCTATATCCAGGAGCAACTGCTGGAGCAGAAACATACACCCGAGTGGTCTACCCTCGACACCCTGGCCGACGCCATTGCCAGCGTGGAGTACTATCTCGAGCGACTCAGTGGTGACCAGGACGAAGACAATGAACTGCTGCTGGGCGTAGCCGAAGAAAGTGTCGAGGCGCTGGGCTACGGGGTGGAGTCGCCCGGCGAGGCCGTCCCTGAGGCGGCGCCGGCAAGCGAGCCGCCGCCAGCCGCCGCTGAAGTGGCCGGGGACGATGCGGACTTTTCGCCCGGCCCGGTATCGGAGCAGGTGGAGCAGCAGCCCGCGCCGGCGCCGGTATCCGCCGAAGTGATTCAGTTTAGCGACCGGGTCGATGGCGGGCGTCTCGAAGCCGACAGCGGCAGTGCCGATACGCCTCATACCCCCGATCCTCTTCATACCTCCCAGGCTCCCGATACCGGCGCCGGCCAGGTCGCCGCCACGGCTGAAGAGGATGATACCGGCAGCGATGTCGACGATGAGATTCTGGAAATCTTCGTCGAGGAGGCCGGTGAGGTACTGGCGACCATCAACGAATTCTTTCCGGTCTGGATCGACGGCTTCAATAATGAAGAAGCGCTGACCGAAGTGCGGCGCGCCTTTCATACGCTCAAGGGCAGCGGCCGCATGGTGGAGGCCAATGATATCGGCGAACTGGCCTGGGCCATCGAGAATATGCTCAACCGCGTTATCGACGCAACGATCGAACCCAATCAGTACCTCGTGGGCCTGATCGACAGAGTGCGGCAGTTGCTGCCGGCCATGGTCGATGCCTTCAGTCGCAAAACCGACAATCCCTACCCGGCCGAAACAAAGCAGTATATGGACTGGGGCGAGCAACTGGCCAGAGGCGCTACGCCGGCGGAACTGGCTGCACAGGTGGACTCGCAGGGCGCCGTGGTGGAAGGCTTCGTGCCGCCGGCGCAGGCCGCCGCCGAAGCGGCAGTGGAACCCGAGGACGAAGACGCCGACAGCGAGACTGTGCTGTGGGAGATTTTCGGCTCCGAGGCGATTACGCACCTGCAGACCGTGCAATCCTATATCGACGACATGACCCTGGCTGCGCCGCTGTACACCCCGCCCAGCGATACCATGCAGCGCGCCCTGCACACCCTCAAGGGCAGCGCGCATATGGCCGATGTGATGCCGATTGCGCAACTGGCCACGCCGCTGGAGCGCTTCGTCAAAGAGTTGCGTACCTACCAGGTCAGTATCGATGACGATATTCTGCAGCTGCTCAAGGATGGTGTCAGTTATACCCGCGAGGCACTGACGCAGATTGAGCAGGGGCAGACTGTGGAGATTCAGCGCCTGCCCCAGTATGTGGCCCGTATTGCCGAACTCAAGGAGCTTTCCGTCGGCCATCTGATCCGGCAGAAGGAAGCCACCGCTGCCGACAGCAAAAAAGTCGACCCGCACCTGCTGTCGATTTTCATGGCGGAGGACATGAATCTGCTGCTCGACGCCGACAAGGTGCTGCAGCGCTGGCTGAAAACGGCGCTGGACTCGCACGAGCTGTTGAGCCTGATTGCCGAACTGCAGACCCTGGAAAAAGGCGCCGGGCAGGCCAACCTGCCGCCCATGGCCGGCCTCAGCGAATACCTGCGCAATGTTTACGAGCTGCTGCAGTCCGACTCCCACTACGACAACGAATCGGTTTTTTCCCTGCTGAGCGAAGGTCACGAGTGCCTGCTGGATATGGTGGACGCGGTGGCCGCGGGCCAGAACCTGGCGGAAATTCCCGCCGAGCTGGCGGCGCAGTTTGATCTGCTGCTGGCCTCGGCGGCGCCACAGCCGTCGCAGCCGCTGGAGGAATTACCCGGTATCGAAGTCGAGCTGCAGCCGCAGGAGATGCCCGAGCTGCTGCCGGTTGACAGTGCCGATATTCCCGCAATCGCCGATGCCGTGGAGGCGCAGCCGCTCGAATACGATCTGGCCGAGCCGCTGCCGAACGCGCCGGATGAAAATGCGACAACTGCCGAGATGCCTGTCGTTGAAGTGGAAGCAGAGGTTGAGGCAGAGGTTGAGGCAGAGGTCGAGGTAGAGGCAGAGCCTGGCGTAGAGATTGCCGCAGAAACCGGGACACAGGCCGGCACAGATGCGCAGCCGGCGGGTATTTTTGCCGAGAGCCTCGATCTCGATGAACAGGCCACCGATATCGAAGTCGAGGAAACCGCCCAGTCCTTCGATGTTGAAACAGAGCCTGTCAGCGCGCCCGAGGCGGCGCAGCCGCCGGCCGAAGTTGTGAGTGAAGTCACCGGCGCGCATGTCGATACCCCGCTCGAGGATGAAGATGGCGACGATATCGACGTGGAAATTCTGGAGATTTTCACCGAAGAGGCCGATGAGCTGCTGGAGGAAATCGACGAAGCCATTCACGAGTGGCAGGAAGACTGGGATAACCGCGCCAGTGTCGAGGAACTGAAACGCGCCCTGCACACCTTCAAAGGCGGCGCGCGGCTGGCCGGGCTGATGGGCATCGGCGAACTGGCCCACGAATTTGAAACCTTCCTGATAGACCTGGGCGGGCGGGCGCCGGCCGATATGAATTTTTTTGATCGCATACACGGTTATCAGGACCGCCTGCTGAGAAGCACCGAGAAGGTCAAAGGCAGGCTGGCCGGGCACCTGCCCGAAGGGCTGCAGGAAGTCATGGTGGCGCAGGCGCAGGAGTCCAGCACCGACACCGAACAGCCCGCGCCCGAGGCGCAGCAGCCGGCCGCCACCGGGCAGCCCGGCGACACAGCGGCTGAACACAATCTGCAGGACCTCGACGATAGCACCGGCGAAGCCGGCAAAAGCGGCAGCGCCGCCATTCTGCCGTTTGCACCCAAGCGCCAGCCGCTGCAGAGCGTGCCGCCGGCGCCGGCCGCGGCGGAAATGCCGTCACCGCCGGCAACGGCGTCGGCCAGTTCGCCAATGGCGGCGCGGCGCAGCGGGCCGCAGGAGATGGTCAAGGTCTCCTCCGAACTGCTGGAGGAGCTGGTCAACCTCGCCGGTGAGACCTCCATCAGCCGCGGCCGGATGGAAACCCAGGTGAGTGAACTCGGTTTTGCCATCGAGGAAATGGAGTCCACCATCCAGCGCCTGCAGGAGCAATTGCGGCGCCTGGATATAGAAACCGAAGCGCAGATCCTGTTCCGCCAGGAACAGATGGCGGAGCACGAGGAATTCGACCCGCTGGAGATGGATCGCTATTCCCAGCTGCAGCATTTGTCGCGGGCGCTGATCGAATCGGCGTCCGACTTGATGGACCTGAAATCCACCCTGACGGATAAAACCCGCGATACCGAAACGCTGTTGCTGCAACAGGCGCGCATCAACACCGACCTCCAGGAAGGCCTGATGCGCTCGCGCATGGTGCCGTTCTCGCGTCTGGTACCGAGATTGCGGCGCATCGTACGGCAGGTGGCGGCCGAACTCGGCAAACAGGTAACTTTCGAGCTGGACAATGTCGAAGGTGAACTGGACCGCTCGGTATTGGAACGCATGGTGGCGCCGCTGGAGCATATGCTGCGCAATGCGGTCGACCACGGCATTGAGCCGGGGCGCGATCGCCTCAACGCCGGCAAGCCCGAAGCGGGGCGTATCGTACTCAGCCTCGGGCGCGAGGGTGGCGACGTACTGATTCGGCTGGCCGACGATGGCAAGGGTGTCGATCTCGATAAAGTGCGGGAAAAGGCCATCGAGCGCGGCCTGATGCGCGCCGATGCCAAGCTCAGTAATCACGATATTCTGCAGTTCATCCTGCACGCCGGTTTCAGCACCGCCGACAAGGTCACGCAAATTTCCGGCCGCGGCGTGGGCATGGATGTGGTGCACAGCGAGATCAAACAGTTGGGCGGCTCGATGTTTATCGATTCCACCCCGGGCGCCGGCTCCGAATTTGTGGTGCGCCTGCCGTTTACCGTATCGGTGAACCGCGCGCTGATGGTGGAAATTGGTGATGACCGCTATGCGATTCCGCTCAACACCATCGAGGGTATTGTGCGGGTCAGCCCGTTCGAGCTCGAGCACTATTACCAGGACGAACACGCGCGCTTCGAATATGCCGGTGAAAACTATCAAGTGCGCTACCTCGGCACACTGCTGAAGTCCGATGCCAGTCCCAAACTCGAAGGCCAGGCCCTGCCGCTGCCGGTAGTGCTGGTGCGCACCGCGGAAAATGCGGTGGCGTTCCAGGTTGACAGCCTGCTGGGCAGCCGCGAGATCGTGGTAAAGAGCCTGGGGCAACAGTTCAGCGCCGTGTTGGGGCTTTCCGGCGCCACGGTAATGGGTGACGGCAGCGTGGTAGTGATTCTCGACCTGCACGCCATGATCCGCCAGCAGGCCGCACTGGCCAGTATCGCCATGCCGGTACTGCAGAAGGATGTGCCGGCGGAGGACGAACAGGACCTGCAGACAGTGATGGTGGTGGACGACTCGGTGACCGTGCGCAAGGTGACCTCGCGTTTTCTCGAGCGCGAGGGTTACAATGTCGTCACCGCCAAAGACGGCGCCGACGCGCTGCGCCAGTTGCAGGACAATATTCCCGAGCTGATGCTGCTGGATATCGAAATGCCGCGCATGGACGGCTTTGAAGTGGCGAAAAACGTGCGCTCCAGCAGCCGCCTCAAGCATGTGCCGATTATTATGATCACCTCGCGCACCGGTGAGAAGCACCGCGATCGCGCCCTCAGCCTGGGCGTGCAGAAATACATGGGTAAGCCCTATCAGGAAGACGCGCTGTTGGAGAATATCCGCGAGCTGATCGGCGCAGAGGAGGATTGAGCGTGTGGCCAGGTTCCCGCTGCAGCCCCTGCGTATCGGCATTCTGGCCGACACCGCATTGCAGCAGCATACCTTGCGCCACGTGGTGCTGGAGTTCGGCTATAGCGTAGCGACCTCGCACCTGGCGGCTCAGGTGGAACAGCTGCAGCTGTCGGAGCCGGTCGATGCCTGGCTGGTGCATGTGGACCTGGCCAGCCCCGGGGTGACCGAACTGGATGACTGGCTGCACGGCATTGCGCCGCCGATTATTTTCGGCGAAGGTCCGGTACCCTCTGCCACGGGGCCGGAATACCTGGCCTGGTCGCGGCGCCTGCGCGGCAAACTGCAGCAGCTTGCCGGCACCATCAATCTCGAGCGCAATACCGCCGAGGCGGCGCGACAGATATGGGTACTGGCGGCCAGCACCGGCGGGCCGCGGGCGGTGAATGAGTTTTTGTGTGCCCTGCCGGCCGATATCGGTGTGGGCTTTATTTACGTGCAGCATATCGACGCCGAGTTCGACCGCACGCTGGCGCAGGTGGTGGGCAAAGGCTCACACTATGCCGGCCAGGTGGCCGTCCACGGCACTGTGATTGTGGAGAATGCGGTAGTGGTGGTTGCCACCGACAAGCGGGTGGAAATATCGGATAACGGCACCCTGGCGCTGCTCGACGAGCAATGGTCGGGGCCCTACAAACCCTCTGTCGACCAGGTGGTTGCCAATCTGGCGCGCAGTTACGGCCGGCGCAGCGGGGTGATAATATTTACCGGCATGGGCGACGACGGCGCCGTCAGCTCACGGCTGATGCACCGCCAGGGCGGCCGGGTGTGGGCACAGTCGCCATCTACCTGTACCGTATCGTCAATGCCCGACGCTGCCCTGGAGACCGGATGTGTCGGCTACCACGGGTCACCGCAGTCACTGGCGGCCGAATTGACTAAAATTATGCGCGGCCCCATGCCGCTGGATTCATCCGGTGTATACAGTGGAAATCGGTAACAGCTTATGAACTCACCGCAAGTAGTAAATCATCAAACCGTAGAGGAAGTGGCAAGCCTGCTGATTCCTCTCGCCGGTCGGCTGCTGCTGCTGCCCACCGTTACGGTGGCGGAGATGGCGCCCTACCGCCAGCCGCAGCCGGAAGCGAATACACCCGACTGGTACCTGGGGGTTTTTATCTGGCGCGAACAGCCGGTGCCGCTGCTCAGCTTTGAAGTACTGAATGGCGAACCCCGTCCCGATCCCACCTCCCACAGCCGGGTGGCTGTGCTCAACAATACCGGTGTCAGCGACAACCTGCCGTTTATCGCCCTGCCGACCCAGGGTATCCCGCGCCTGGCCCGGGTCAATGCCGAAGAAATCAGCACCGTAGCGGTAGAAGACAAGAAGCCGTTTGAATTAATGCATGTTTCCGTCGCCGGTGAAACTGCCGTTATCCCCGATGTCGGCGCGTTGGAAAAAGTTTATCTGGATTTTCGTCGCTAAGGCCCTTGTTACTGCGAATGACTGTGGCGCGAATGACGGCCAACCGGGAAGTTTATCGCCGGCGCCTGCTGCGGCGGTGACTGATTCGCGATACCCTGTCACACAACGGCATCAATAGCTGTTTATGCTCGCATGAGCCGGCGTCTTTTTCGATGCCGCCGTTGTGATCTGTTCTTAGCGGATATAGCTTATGACACTTGCCTCAGCCGTGCGGCCACCCTGCGACCAGGCCCAGATCGGCGCGCAGCCGGCGCAACCCGCCTGCCCCCGGCGCGACAAACCCTGGGTACTGGCAACTGCGATTCTCGGTTCCAGTCTGGCCTTTATCGAAGGCTCCGCGGTCAACCTTGCGCTGCCGGCGATACAGGCCGATCTGGACGTCAGCTCGGCGGGTCTGCAATGGGTAGTCAATGCCTATCTGTTGATGCTGGGCTCGTTGATGCTGATCGGCGGCTCGCTCGGCGATCGCTACGGATTGCGGCGGATCTTCATTCTCGGCGTGTTTATCTTCGGCGCCAGCTCGGTAATCTGCGGTCTCGCCGATTCGCTGCCGCTATTGATCGCCGCGCGCCTGCTGCAGGGCCTCGGCGGCGCGCTGCTGGTGCCGTCCAGCCTGGCGCTTATCGGCAGTTATTTCGATGAGCACGAGCGCGGGCGCGCCATCGGCACCTGGGCCGGTGCCTCGGCGCTGACAACCGCTATCGGTCCGGTAATCGGTGGCTGGCTGGTGGATTTGTGGGGCTGGCCGGCGGTATTTTACTTCGTGCCACTGCTGGCGGCGCTAACGGCCGGCATCGCCTGGTGGCGGGTGCCGGCCGGTGCGGTGCGGCGATCGGATAAACTCGATTATCCCGGTGCGATTTTTCTCGCCGCAGCGCTGGGCCTGCTGATCTATGCGCTGGTCAATCCGGGCGCGCAGGCGCAGCGGCTGGTGCTTTTGCTTGTGGCCTTTCTATTGGGGGCATGTTTTATCTGGCGCGAATTGCGGTTTACCGCACCCATGCTGCCATTGAGTCTGTTCCGCTCGCGCGCGTTTAGCGGTGCCAATCTGGTGACTTTATTACTCTACAGTGCCCTCAGCGGTGCCCTGTACTTTCTGCCGTTCAATCTGATTCAGGTGCAGCAGTATTCGGCTCTGCAGGCAGGTGCAGCGTTCCTGCCGCTGACCCTGATATTGGGCTTTGGCTCAACCTTTGCCGGTGATTTGATCCGGCGCTTTGATCCGCGACTGGTGCTGACGCTGGGGCCGATGGTGGCAGCGGCCGGCTTTATGGCACTGGCCATTCCGGGCCGGGACGCCGACTTTGTCAGCGGCTTTCTGCCGGGCATCGCCATTGTCGGTGTCGGCATGACCCTGAGCGTTGCACCGCTGACCACGGTGGTGATGGGGGCGGTACCAGAACGTCAGGCCGGTGTGGCCTCGGGGGTCAACAATACCGCCGCGCGCCTGGCGGGCGTCATCGCCGTCGGAGCGCTGACGGCAGTTGCGGTAGGGTATTTTGGCGGCGTGTTGGAACAGCGCCTGCAGCAGGCGGAACTGCCGCCATCACTGGTTACACAGCTGGCCGGGCAGGCATCGCAACTGGCGGAGCTGCAGGCACCCGCCGGGGTACCGGAGCCTGCCGCCGCAACGGTCGCCAGCTCAGTGGCGCTGGCGTACGTCGATACCTTTCGCATGCTGATGGTGGTTTGCGGCGTGCTGGCCGCACTCAGCGGCTTGATTGCCTGGGTTTCACTGCAACCCGGGCAGAGAAAAAAGCGGCCACAGGAGTAACGGGATAGTCAACCACGTTATGGGCTTGAGTCCGGAGGCAGTCGCCGCCCTGGCGGGCATCTTACTGATTGCGGCACTGATTCACGGTAGTATCGGCTTTGGCTTTCCAATGGTGGCTACGCCGCTGTTGGCGCTTGTCACCGATATGCAGACGGCGATTCTGCTTACCTTGATCCCAACTATTCTAGTAAATCTCGTCAGTATCTTCAGTGAGGGCGATATGGCCGCTGCCCTCCGCCGCCATTATCTGCTGGCGCTACTGGCGGTATTTGGCAGTGCGATCGGCACGCTGATATTGATATTCACTCAAGCCGATATTTTCAAAGTCGTGCTGGCGGCAGCGATACTGATTTACCTGTTCGCTGATAAAATAAAGTTGAATCTCAGATGGATCAGGAGGTATCCCCTGAGTGCCAAATGCCTGTTTGGTATCTCTGCGGGTGTGCTGGGTGGCCTGACCAAGGTTATGGCGCCGCCACTTCACTGGGGCTGGGCTTCGGTATTTTTATCAAGCGGAAGATCAAACTGAGCGTTTACAGAAAAGTGATCAGAGCGCTGCTGTTTACTCTGGCTATGTTGTTGTTGATTCAAGCGCTATAGATGGTGTTATATGCAAATGGAAATGGATATAAGGGTGGATGATCTGGCGGGGCCTGAAATAGCTGAACTCATGCAACAGCATTTGCGCAGTATGGCAAAGTACTCACCGCCGGAGAGCATACATGCGCTGGATCTGGATGAACTGCGCCGGCCGGAAGTCACCGTCTGGAGCGGATGGCGTGGCGGCGAATTGCTGGGTTGCGGAGCGCTCAAGGAGCTGGATTGCCGACACGCCGAAATCAAGTCGATGCGAACCGCGATTGGGCATCAGCGCAAAGGTGTTGCTGCAGGGCTTTTAAAGCATATATTGAATGAAGCGAAAAACCGGCACTATAAAAGGGTGAGCCTGGAAACCGGATCGATGGATGCGTTCTCTGCCGCACATAAACTGTATGTGGGCTTTGGATTCAAAGAGTGTGAACCGTTTGCGGACTATCTTGAAGATCCATACAGTATATTTATGACAAAGGAACTGTAGGTCCGTATATATTTACACTCTATGTAATTTTATCGTCCATGGGTTTTGACAAGGTCTCACGGATAGCTTTTGCCAGCAAGGGGCTGTTGAGACAGCAGTGCCAGTGGATATTTTAGATATGAGGCCTAGGTTTTAGCCAACCGATCAACTCAAACGGCGCAGCCGTCCCGACAACTTGAGCCCGTCGCGAGTATTCATCGCCATCAATATAAAGTTAACGCCGCCGGCGATTATCTCGATTCCCTGGACTATATGAAAAGACATATCGAAATTACCATTTGCGGCAAGATGATCGAGATAGATCGCGGCAGGCAATAAAATCAGAATGCCGTTTGCGCCGATAAATGGCATGCGCTTTTTCTTTTTATTGACCAACTCGCCTTTACGGTATGCCGCGAGCGCGAAGCCTGTTGCGCCGGTGATGGCTATTGCAGGTACGAGTATGAATAGACCTGGTGTTACAATGAGATGCTTAACCGCAGCGATCATTGCGTTATTACCGAACAATTCGACGGCAACAGTCGAAATAAAAAATGTTCCGACACATAGAGTGGCGATTATGGCCGCGGTGCAGTGGATGACTTGTTTCACGACAATTGCCCCGATATGAAGGTTGACAATATATTGTCAAATTGACAGTATGTTGTCAACTTGGCCTGTTAAGGAAAATCCATGAAGCACAGCGCAAAAGGTGATGCTTTTACAGAAATTGTCATCGAATCATTCAAACTGAGTGGGCTGCTGGCGACCGAAGGAGACCGAATTGCGGCACCCCTCGGCCTCAGCAGTGCGAGATGGAAAATTCTGGGTGCACTGGCCCGGTCTGAGACGCCACTGACCGTGTCGCAAATTGCGCGTAATATGGGGCAGTCTCGCCAGGCGGTACAAAGCCTGGTCAATATCATGTGCGAGTCAGGGCTGGTTGAATTCCAGAATAACCCCAATCACAAGCGCGCCAAACTTATTGTATTGACGCCAAATGGCGAGGCCACATACGAGAGAATGGAGGCCATTCAGATTCCGTGGGCAAACCAGCGTGTGAGTCAAATCTCACTTGAGGATCTGAAGACAACGCTGGTGACGCTCAAGAAAATATCCGGATTGTTCAGCGCTTAAGGCTGTATCAGCTCCTAGCCTGTGGAATCATCGCTTAGTGCAAACTGTTATTGCCTTCATTACCACTTAGACCACAGGAATTAAAGCCACCCATATGACCGGAATGTTCTTTGGTGGTAGTTTAACTCTCCCCATTCTGTAGCCTTGACATTTGACATACGGGGCACCCAAAAACATAACTTTTGGGTGTCCTAGCGACTGAGGGCCGCGGCATGATGTTTTTGCTATGCACCGCCTTCCATCATTTTCTGGAATCGTTCCAACATCTTTGAGAATGTAATATCTTCGACCCTTGTTGCGAGTAACCAGATGTGTCCAAATGGGTCAGTAAGGGTTCCTCTGCGCTCACCATCGAACTGATCCGTTACAGCCATCACTTCCCGGGCTCCAAGCTCGATTGCTCGTGAGAATATCTTATCTACATCATTAACCAGCATATGAATAGAAACGGCAGTGCCGCCGATACTCTGCGGACTGTTGTATCCCATGTCAGGGAACTCATCGGCAATCATGATCGGCGCGACTCCTATTCGCATTTCTGCATGCATTATTTTTCCTGATGAATCCGCCATTCGGATGACTTCTGAAGCGGAAAAAGCATTTTCATACCAATCCATCGCCTCTGCTGCATTACGGCAAATCAAGTATGGAGTCGCTCGGTAGTCGTCGTTGATAGGTTTCGATGTCATTTAGATCTCTCCTTGCTGATGTATAATGCCGAGCGGAGACATGACTGTCTTCAACTGCCCGGCGCTGAAGTTGCGAAGTCGATTGTTAAAGATCTTTAAGTTTCGGTAATTCGCTTTCTGCCACGCTCTTATCGACCACTTGCAGGTATTGTGAACCCGTTGCTACACCGGTGCTGCCAGATACAAAAACGCCATCTATATTCTCTTTGCGGCGAAGATAGTAAGCCTCTCCCGCAGCCATCTCTATCTCGATGGCAAATACGGGTTTGCCAAAGTCGTTTAATATTGAAATGCTATTTTTGCCGGCACCAGCCATATGAACCAGATAGCTCCCATTCCTGAGTTTGCCCATATAGCAATCATTAAATTGAATGGGTTGTGAAGCTGCGAAACCGATTAATGCCGCTTCTCGATACACAACAACCCTGGCACTATCACTTAGATCATCACCCGAGACGCATTCTGGTATAGAAACACAACTTGCTAAGAGGAAAAATATCAGGAGAATAGCTGTTTTTAGAATCATTGGTTTTCCCATAAGGCCTCGTACATTTAACGCCTTGCACAGCGGCGCGAGGTACGAGCGTCCGGCCCCGAAGGGGCGAACTGCTGCAATTTGTTAAGGCTTAGGGCTGCCACTGAACGTCAACTTTACGATGATGATTAGCACAATCGCGTAGATAGAGATTTATCAGGCTTTGATAAGGGATTCCTGACTCTTCGGACATTTCTTTAAAATATTCAATTACATCTTCGCTGAGTCGAATTGTGACAGGCTTCTTCAATTTAGACGCATAAGGATTCTTACGGGATTTCATTTTTGAAAAATCATACTCTTTTTTCATGACTCTTCACCTCGATAGTGGCGCTGTTCATTTTTGGTAGCTTTGCGTGCTGAAATGATGCGTAAGACTTCATTACCATCTCCACGCTCACAATGAACTACAACTAGAATACGGGAAAGGTTGCTCATACCAAGCAGGATGAACCTTTCTTCTTCGTTTGGAGTTTCATCATAGAATTGGACGGCGAGATCATCGTAAAACGCAGACTTAGCCTCCTCAAATGAAACACCATGCTTCTTGAGGTTGGACTTTGCCTTAGCTTGATCCCATTCGAACTTAACCATATGTACATTGTATGTACATACCAAAAGATGTCAAGAGCCTTAACGCCGGTAGCAAGGGCAGCGATGGAGCCGCGAAGCGGCGGAATAGCTGTCCGCTGGCTGCCCTGGTTATGGCTGCGATGTACTGTTGTACGCAAGGACTGCGCTGCCTGAGCGACAGCGAACGGCCACAGCCGATTAAGACACCAGCAAGCATACCACACTTGCCGCGACCGTTTACTGTCTGAGTGGCACGCCCAATAAGCCGGTAGGTAGTGCCGATACCCTTCGTTTTAACGAAGGCACCGGAACGAAGCCGTTGAAAGTGAGGGCAGCACGTTCCTTGATGCCGGACTGCCAACCTGTGGCAGGGAGTTTCCGTTTGTGATGCTATCGATTAAAAGTCTGGGCCGAGCACCATAATGCCGCGCACACGGGCACGCGTTAGCGTGTCCGAGCAGCGAAGCTGCTTTGTGCTGCGACTTGTTATATAACAAGTTCTAACACCGAAAATCTTGAATAATTGCGGACGCCCATTTTAAACATGGGGGGATCTAGGTGGATATTACGGCACACACATCGCACAGGGTCTTTAGGATTGGATAGCAATATAGTTTGGCATATACCGCAATGGTAAAAATATGAATCTCCTTTAGGTTTTTGCACGTCAAAATCGTACTTTTTACTGTCGATCTTAAAATTAATATATTTATTTTTTATAAAATTTTATTAATACTTTATAAAAATATAACGCCTTAATATGGGATGCATGTTTAGCGTATCCCACACAATTAACTTGTTAGGCATATTACAGCTAAATAAATCAGGAAGCTAAAATTATTTTTCTGCTTCCAGAATAACTGCAAAGTTGTGAATATTTTTAGAATACCATTTTCCTAACCTCCAACAACAAGATGGTTAATCTATGCTTTGTAGGTCGCCTGGATTGCATTTACTGAGTGTTCGCTAGGCTCTTTTTGACCTGCAAAATATTCCGCTCTACCGGCTTCATCTGGGAAAAAGTCAAAAATTCCAAAACTACCATGAGGGGTCAACGGAAAAATTGGATAGCGCTAACGGCAAAAATGGATAGTTATATAAGCATGCGTCAATAAAAATGCAAAAGGTTCTCGACAGCCCTGTTGTCGTGCGAGTGATAAAAACATTTTTTGGTTTGGGAACGAGTAAATTGCAGGAGAAGTCATGCTCAATATAGGTGTAGATACCGGCGGAACTTTTACAGATTTCGTTGTATTCGATGATGATAATAATACTCTGAATGTTGCAAAGACTGCATCGACACCAGAGGACCCTACCGTGGCCTTTATGAACGGTCTACGCGAACTTGATATTGATCTTGCAAGTGTCTCACGTATTGTCCATGGGACGACTATTGCAACGAATGCTGTGTTGGAGCGTAATAGTGACACGGCTGCTGTGGTGGTAACCAAGGGTCATCGTGACATAGTCGAAATCGGGCAGTTACGAGTGTATGCCGATAACGTCATTTTTAATCGTCATTATCAGCGACCGGCTCCGTTTATTCCGCGTAACATGCGCTACGAAATCAGTGAGCGTATCGGGCCCGAAGGGGATGTGTTGCTTCCTGTCGATGATGCTGAATTAGATTCGGTTATAGAGCGCATACGAGCAGATAAGATTGAGTCAGTTGCTGTCTGCATGATTAACTCTTATGTCAATGCTGATCATGAGCAATATGTTGCAAAACGTATAAGAGAAGCCCTACCTAACGTAGGTGTTTCAGAGTCTATGAAGGTTTCACCTGTATTCAGGGAGTTCGAGCGTTGGGCGACAACCGTGCTCAATGCTTACGTCGACAGTTCAGTCAGCCGTTACTTGCGTAAATTGAGTAACACGCTGCGCGATGCTGGCTATCGTGGCGAGTTATTTTATATGACTTCCAATGGCGGCATTCTTACTGAGGCCGCAGCGCCTGAGCAACCAGTCAAGTTCCTATTGTCCGGTCCTGCCGCGGGCATTCGTGCCGCAGTTCATACCGGCAATTATGGCGACGTCAAGAACATCATCACTTACGACATGGGTGGTACCAGTACAGATATCAGTCTGATACAGGATATGAATCCCATCATTACCCATGAAAAGCAGTTTGCCGGTACGGTTATCAAGACACCGCAACTGGACATTATTGCGATTGGTGCAGGTGGCGGCAGTATCGCCTGGGTAGATAAGGATGGCAGTCTCAAGGTCGGTCCACGCAGTGCCGGTGCCATGCCTGGCCCAGCCTGTTATCAGCGTGGTGGTACTGAGCCCACGGTCACCGATGCTAATTTGTTGCTTGGAAGAATGGGCGAGGGTTCCGCGCTTGGCGGTAACATGCAGCTGGATAAATCCCTCGCAGAAAAAGCGATTGCCGATTTGGGTAAAAAAATTGGCATTGATGACCCCTACCGCGTTGCTGAGGGCATACTGCAAATATGTAATAACAACATGGCTGGTGCAGTGCGCACTGTGTCAGTCGAACGTGGTCTTGACCCGCGTGACTTTGCCTTGATGCCGATGGGTGGAGCTGGCCCTATGCATGCCGTGCCAGTGGCAGATGAGCTGGGTATCGACCATGTCCTTATTCCCCCCAATCCGGGTAACGCCTGTGCCATGGGTTTGCTTACCTCTGATTTGCAACATGATTACGTTCGCACTTATGTCACTGAGGTGCATGAAGCAGATGTTGGCAAGATACATAGTCTGGTCAAGGAAATGGGTGTCGAGGGCAGGAAACAATTACGTACTGAGGGACTTGAAAATGATCATATAGATATTCGCTGCAGTGCAGATATGCGTTATCTCGGCCAGTCTTTTCAATTGGAGGTGCCAATAACTGAGGATGTTAGTCTGCAGGAAATGGAGGCAGCCTTTAACGAATGTTACCAAAATATCTACGGCTACAATCGGCTGGATAAACCTATAGAACTCGTGTACTTGCGTGTTGTCGCTGTTGGCGTCGTTGATAAACCCTTACCGTCTGCAGAGAGAGGTTCTTCTTCAACGGCGAGCAATTGCGAAAAAAGAGATATCTATTTCGATGGCAGTTTCCATAATTGCAATATTTATCAGCGCAGCGAACTCAAGATCGGTGAAAAAATTAACGGTCCAATGGTTATCCAGGAATATGGGTCGACCAATGTAATCTCTCCCGGCTGGCAGGCATCAGCTGATGAGTTTGGTAATTTACATATAAGACGTATACAGGAATAAGGTTATGACTGCGAAAATTGATCCCATTACCGTTGAAGTTATCCAGGGTTCGTTTATTACAACCGTGCGTAATATGCGTGCAACCCTCATTCGTACTACCTTTGCGCCGATTCTTTACGACACCCGTGATTTGTCATGCGCGCTGCTAAGCCATACGGGCGAGTTAGTGGCAATGTCTGAAGGGGATTTTTCCGGGCATGTATTTTCCCTACAGGTGGGCTTGACGCCTATCCTGGAAAAATTCGGTGACGAAATGAAGCCGGGTGATGTGTACATGTTTAACGACCCTTATACCGGTGGTACACATCTCAACGACATCGCTTTTTATAAGCCCCATTTTGTTGATGGCAAAATTATTTTGTTTGAAACGGTGCGTGCTCACTGGTCTGATGTGGGTGGCGCCAATCCGGGCAGTTTTTCTGGTCAGGATACCGAGATTTATCAAGAGGGTGTGCGTATTCCCCCAGTGAAACTGGTCGATCAGGGTGTGTTAAATCAGGGTGTATGGGACATGCTGTTTGCCAATGTGCGTATAGCTGACGAGCAGGAAGGTAATGCTTTGGCCATGTTGGACAGTGTCAAGGTAGGTGAGGAGCAGATTAATGAGCTTTGTGAGAAATATGGTACTGATGCCGTAGAGCAGTGTCGTGATGCTTTGCTGGATCGCGCTGAGCAAACGCTAAGAGAAGAGATTAAAAAGCTTGAGCTGGGTGAATACTATGTCGAGCATTATGCTGATAGTAACGGTATCACGCCTGACCCTGTGCCGCTGCGGATTCGCATGACGGTGAAGGATGAAACCTTAAGTGTTGATTTCACCGGTACCGCAGAAGAGTTTGAAGGTCCAATGAATGTTGGCCCTGCGGTGACACAGGCTGGTGTATTCGTTGTGGTCAAGGCATGGCTGGACCCCCATACCCCGGTTAATGGTGGCACCTTTAGACCCTTGGAGTTTAATTTACCGAAAGGCAGTGTGGTTAATTGTAACCCTCCCCGCGCCGTTGCCGGCGTCTGGGAGCTCTATCGTAAAATACAATCGGCGATGGCGGGTATATTTAGTCAGGTACAACCTGAAAATGCCGGCGGTGGCGCGATGGAGACGATCAACCATATCTATATCACCAGTTATGATCCCGTTGCTGCCCGCCACAATATTTTGTATGAATATCCGCAAGGTGGTTTTCCAGGCACCAGCCACAGTGACGGCTCAACAGGCAGCCCATCCTATGATGGGGGTGATGTACCCAGTATCTACCCCGCTGAGAGCTCGGAGCAGCGTCAGCCCCTGCGTATCGAAAGCACGGAAGTCACTCGGGATGGCGAAGGTGCCGGACGCTTTCGCAGTGGTTTTGGTATCACCCGTCGTATTCGCGTGCTGAGTGATAACAGCCAGCTGAATGTGATGTCCGATGCCTCGGTGATTCCGCCCTGGGGTGTGGCCGGTGCCACTGAAGGTGGGTTTAATGCATGTGGCGTGATTCGCGATGGCAAACCCGTAGCACCTTCTTCTCTGCCCGGAAAGGTGCGTTCATTCCAGCTCAAGCGTGATGATCTGGTCATTATGCGTGCGACTGCTGGTGGTGGCGTTGGTGACCCCTTGGAGCGCGAACCTGAACTGGTACTAAACGACGTTCTACTGGAATATGTTAGTGAACAGCGAGCCCATGATATTTACGGTGTTGTAATTAAGGATAGCAATGTCGACAAAGAAGGAACAGAGGCTTTGCGGGCAAAACTATTTAAGGAAAAACACTATATAAAAATCAATCTTGTGAAGGACGATACCTACGACGAACGAGGTTGTCGTATTAGCACTCTTAGCCAAGAAGATGCCAGCATGCTTGGTGTTAAAGATGGCGAGATGATTGAGTTTGTGCCATCGATTGGTGCGCCACTCAGAAGCTGGGTTGCAGTATCGGCTGACGTAGCAAAGGGCAGTGTTGAACTGGGTCCACTCGCGCAGATCGCTTTGAAAATAAAGGATGGGGAAACGATTCAGTTTCGCCGTTTAAAACAGGCGCCGGAGATTACACATTACAACACGCAACATGATATTTCACAGCCGCTGAATCAACTTAAGTCGGCATAGAGCTTATGAGAAAAGCGTGGTAAACAATCTCGTCCTGGTCGTCGCTGGCCTACCTGGGCCGGCGGCGGCACAGCTAAAACGCATGCTAGCCGCGTTGAATCTAGCAAATGAAAACCTCACAAACTATCAAAAGGTGCCTATATGTCTGTTGTTATTACGGTTGAATTTGCGGCGAAAACAGGGTTAGAGAACGAATTTTCTACTTATTTAATTGAGACTCAGGATGAGACTCGGAACTTTGAAGGCTGTATCAAATTTGAATTGCACACGGAAGAAGAGTCACCCGGGACCGTGTTTATGGTAGAGGAATGGACGGCAAAGGAAGCCTATTTTGCCTATCTGGCATGGCGCAAAGAACGGGGGGATATGGCCAAATTAAGGCAGTATATGGGTGCAGACCCGATCACTCGCTTTTTTTTACGATGCTGATTAGAAAGCAAGGTAAAACTAACCAGATCTTACTCTAACGGGTATCACTCACGGGTATCACTAAATTGACTTTGCGGTCAGAGTGAAGCTATCACATTAATCTTCGACCCGTTATCTAATTCCAGATTTCATAGCTACTTCTCTCAAAGTCCCCACAAAATGACAGTCGTAGTGGTGTAAAAATACCGATGCTGTTTGCCTTGCTTTAACAGAAAAATTAGATTGGAGATCGCTCTCTCAAGCGGAAAATACGGATACAAGTAAAGATTATTACGGATAGTACCCTTCCTTTTCCCACAGTAGGTTTGATGGTAGTGAGTTAAGCATTCTTCGTGGGGTATCACGCGAGGATAAAAATACTAAATTTGGGGAGGAACCAGTATGTCTATCATACGTTATAACCGATTCAAGCGTTTTTCTTACGTTGCGTCACTTAGCTTTTCGTTACTTATTCCGACTTTAAGTCATGCACAATTACTGGAAGAAGTGCTTGTTACCGCGCAAAAGCGTGAGCAGAATATTCAGGATGTGGGTATCTCGATTACTGCATTTTCCGGAGAGCAAATTCAGGCTCTTGGCTTGATTGAGAGCACCGAAATTGCTGCGATAACGCCAGGTGTTCATATATCGTCTAGCAGTGGCGGGCAAACACGGCAGTTTACTATTCGTGGCGTGACACAAAATGATTTTGCCGATCATACAGAAGCGCCAAATGCCGTATATATCGATGAGGGTTACATTATCTCCCCGCAGGCCCAGGTCTTCGCGCTGTTCGATTTGGAACGCGTTGAAATACTGAAAGGTCCTCAAGGCACATTATTTGGCCGGAATGCAACTGGTGGGCTTGCCCATTACATTACGCGTAAACCTTCCCAGGAGAGGGACGGGTTTATCAACACAGGTTTCGGTTCTTTCGATCAGGTACGTTTGGAAGCTGCTGCCGGTGGAGGATTGAGTGACAGTCTTTCTGGTAGAGTCTCAATGCTCTATAACAAACACGGCGCTATTCTGGATAATCTCTTTCCATTTGCGCAGGCGACTAACCCATTTACCGGAGAGCCTATTGCGCCCTCTCGTAGCGGCGCTGACGACCTCTGGACAGATGAACAGCTGGCCTTTCGTGGTCAACTGTTATGGGAAATTAATGCCGATGCAGAATTGCTTGTCAGTGGTTTTTCGGGTGACCAAGAAGCCTCTACAGGCCCATATCAATCAACAGGAACAGTTCCCGTACTCTCGAATGGTTTGCATGTGGATTCGGTATTCGCCTTAACGAGCAATCCGTCTAATTGTGAAGCTATAGATGCGGCAACTGGCGGATGCTTACCGCTGTCTTTTGTTGATGGGGAGGTTCCTGGATTGAATGAAGATAGCATTCGCCCTGTACCGGGTGGCGATCTTTATGGCTATATTGATCCAGACGGAGATGACTTTGATACGTCATCGGATCATGCGCCCGACGACGCAAACAGATACAAAACCCATGGCCTGACAGCGAAGCTAGATTGGGACTTAGGGGGCATAGCGTTAACGTCGGTTAGCCACTATATGTTTGCTGATAAGAGGGCAACATTAGACGTCGATGGCTCACCAGCACCTTTGGGTGCATTTATGGCGGATTCCGAACATGAAAGCTTTACTCAAGAATTTCGTCTAAGTGGCAGTACGGAACGAGGCAAATGGGTAGCTGGTTTTTATTATCTAAACGCAGAAGTCGATGCCAAACAAGGTCTTGGCTTTTTTGAAGAGTCTCCACTGTTATTTCCCGGTTTCCCTTCTATAGAGTCAGATACCTTTGTTGATTTAGAGACCGATTCTTATTCTATATTCGGACAAGTAGATTACGAGTTAAATGAAGAGTTTACTGTGATCGCTGGTATTCGTGCTGTGCTGGAAGAGAAAGAATACAACTACAGCAACCCAATATTGCTTAATATTGATGATGCTTTTATCGATGCAGACGCACCCGTTTTCGTAACTGGACTGGAGTATCCGTCCTTCAATGACAAAATTTCTGACTCCTTATGGACAGGAAAAATTCAACTCGATTACCGCCCTAACGATGATGTGCTGCTTTATGCGGGTATTAATCGAGGCGTGAAAGCAGGGAGCTTTAATGCACAACTTAATGATCTGGTGACACCTGCCTTATTGACTTCTGAAATACCCTATGATGAAGAAATACTGCTTGCATACGAGGCAGGGTTTAAGACCAGCTGGATGGATGGTAAAACGAGATTGAATGGTTCGTTTTATTACTATGACTATACTGATTATCAAGCACTGCTTTTTATTCGCTCTTCCAGCTTTATCCGTAATACAGATGCCACTTACAAGGGCTTTGAACTTGAACTTCAGACAACGCCGACAGACCGTCTAAGTTTTATGCTAAGTGTGGCTTATATCGATGCAGAAGTGGAAAACCTTGCAGTAGCGGATGGTGTGTTACGCGATGTAGAACCCAGTTTTACACCAGATACACAAATTGCGGCTCTGGTGCAGTACCAGTGGCCAAATGCGTTGTTAGGTGGGACGATCACGGCCCAGCTTGACGCCAATTACGCGTCCAGTGCTTTCCATAATATTCGAAACTTTCAGTCACAAAGGATGGATAGCTATACGGTAGCTAATACACGTCTCTCATGGTTGTCCGGCAATGAAAAATGGGAGGCATCACTGCTTGTATCCAATTTCACAGACTCTCGCTATCAGACCACCGGTTTTGACCTGTCAACGCTTTGTGGCTGTACTGAAGAAGCTTATGGTAAGCCAAGGTGGGTTGTCGCGACTTTGAGCTACCAATGGCAATAATAAGCTAATGGAAAGGCCATGATGATCTTAACAGGCAGTTTGGCCAGCCATTTGTACAGGAACGAAGGGAAATAATAGTGTCTTTGGAGTATCAAATGCTGAGATATACGCATGGCGTGATCACTCTTATATAGAGATATTTGAGGCCTAATTCGATAGCTAAAACTTCTATAGTTGTAATATGTTTTAGGTCTCTATATTTTTTTTAAGTTTAAGTTATTGAAAATTAATAATAAAATCCCTTTTTTGCCATTCTTGACTTGGCTGTTTTCGAGTAGTAGACTCAGTTAACATCTGTTTTGGGCTGTAAGTTTTTCTGAGATGAGCGGGTGAATAATATCTCTGCGCAATATCATCAAGATGCTTCTATTCATGCCAAACATATGGCTAGGTCTGGCTCATTTCAGACCCAGGACATAGATATTGCTATTGAAAGAATTACCGGTTTATTTGGCCCTCATAATATTAAGCCGGTAGGTAGAGGCAAGAAAATCCAGTTTGAACATTCCTATGCTTGGATTGCTGATATCTGCATTAACTGGTTAGCTTATGGAAGAGAGCTGAGCAATAGCATTGGTGAGTTTTCGGATGAAAACTATTGTTTGATGTTACCAGTCGGCGGCCATTATTCCATTGAAGCCGGCGGTAAAAGAGTTGAGGGAGGATCGGATTCACTCACCGTAATCAACCCGACTTGTCCAGTCACACTGGAGGCCTCCCACGACTATCGTAATATCAGTGTAAGAATTACGCGCAGTGCGATAGACCGAGTGTTAGTTCAACATCTGGGGGAAAGACCAAATTCACCATTGACCTTTGCTTGCCACCCTCAGGTGCTAAAAGATAGTACAGAGTCGTTGAAAAATATGATTTTACAAGTGTGGAGAGAATGTCACCAGAGAAAGTCATTATCTACCTATGAAGCTGTTGGCAGGGAGTTAGAAGGGTTGTTCGCCTCAATGCTGTTGTTGAATGTTCCGAATAATTACACGGATAAACTTACCAAAATTCATGAATTAAAACCTTCTGTAGGTTGCAGGGCGACAGCTAATTACCTAAAAGAAAATGCAACCGAAAATATTCATTTGGATGATATAGTCCAGGCTTCCGGCTTAACCAAGACTTCTTTATACACTGAATTTAAGAAATATTATGGTATGACTCCAATGAAATTCCTGCGTGTGGAGCGATTAAGGTTAGCCTATGAGACATTGGCGTCCGCTACTGCTAGCTCTATCTCGGTGACCAATGTGGCCATTGACAGTGGCTTTACTCACTTTAGTCGTTTTGCTAATTATTATAAAAAACAGTTTGGGGAGCTGCCTTCTCAAACTTTACAGCGCCACCGCCAGAAGTTTCAGTAGTATTAAAGACAATACAAGTTTTTACTTCTATAAACATGACATATCGCTGGTCGTCACACGCCTAAAAGCGGCCCTTTAGGCAAAATGGACAAAGAGGGAAAGCCAGTATTTCATGCTTGATTACAGTCTGATTGAAAGTGGTGGCACAGCTCCAGAGGCGGCGAGACTTTGATTGTGATCTACTAACGGCAAGGTATTGATGCGCGGGGTTTTCAAAGGGGGAGGCATATCGCCCTTTGATCTCTGGGGTCCAGGGAGAGAACTGAAACCTTACTCCTGGTCGATGGGTTCCACAGGGAGCGCTGAAGGCTCCCTTGGCCGCCATGGTATGGTAAGGGTGGCTTTGGCTGGAAAAGGTAGTTAATCTCCTCCGACTTGCCTTGATCCCTACTCAATCTCTGCAGAAAACAGGGATAATGCTTCGAACAGTTTCATAGAGGTTCGCGCATAACTTTTTGAGAAGCAGCGTCATCGGCGTTTGGGCTGCTTGACTGCTTGTGTTCTGATTCTCTCGGTTTGTTGCGACTAATTGAAATACTCCCTGTTGCAATAGCTGACAAGAAACCGAGTAGAGCCCCTAATATTATGTTAAACGATTGCGATGCCAGCTCTATTATCTTGGTATGTCGCGCACGTGATTCTCTTACATCATCCAATAATTCTTGTTTCAACTCGGCATCTCCTGCCAGAGTTTTAACCATTTGAGGTGTTGGCAAACTGTATGCCCCTGGAAATTTAAAGAATGCCAAGTAGCCCGTGAACGCTAGCAGAACAATATAGACAGCAGTAACAGTGTAAAATTGTGGTTTGTTCATCGTTTCTCCCTGGAGAACATAGCTCATCAATGGCCGGTGCCGCTTTGCTGCATCCGGTTTCGTAAATGCGCAGTTCATTGTTTTTTTGTATTTTTCAAATCCAATACTTATCCAGTGCTCTTTTAATAGTGACATGTTCAAACTGATATTCGATACTTTGCAAACACCAATTTAGATAGGCCACTACCGCCTCTCTTTGCTCCGCATTTAAAGTGGTCAATTTTGATTTTGCATAATCGTCGAGCTGAGTAAGATGGAATACCGGATCATCCAGCTCGCCCTTTATACTGCCAATTAAAAATGCGGGTAAATGAAATCTCATTCCACTGGCATCAAAGAATGATAAGCTGCTATGGCACCTCTGTAGCTCCGTGTAGTTAAATGAAGACCAATCAGTCTTCTCGTCCTTTTGCCTATTTTTTCTTTGTACACTTTCTGGCTCGTAATCATCAATAGCTTGTGCTTCCCATAGGCCTATACCATCTCTCAAGGTTACATCTGAAAATACCATTTTTATTTTATTGATGAGATCTTCTTTCTTCATGAAAGTCTAACGTCGCAGTCGCGTATCTGATGTTGGTTGTCAGCATTATGGTTAGAGATAAAACAGATACCTAAGAAAATAAACCATATGATCTGAGAAAAACCAAATATTTCTGTAAATATTTCGGCAGGATATATAGTCGCTATACCAGCCGCACCGACGAAGATGCCCAAATAGTTTAGAGGTTTATTAAATATTTTCGCTGATAAGTTGCATATGCTCGCCAGTAGTACCCAGAGTCCCCCCAGCAACTCGTTGCCGCCACCCAGGCTCTCCGTTAATAACATAACAATCATCCAGGTCTCGAACGCTCTATCGACGTCGGTCCCGGACAGATCGACAACCGCATTAAGACCGATTACAGAAATCATGCCACTTGCGATTACAAAGCCTACCCATATTACACCAAATAAGGTCGAAAGCTTACGTAACAAGCCCGATGAAGAGAAACACTTTTCATGCAAGCCTAAGACAAGAACAGAAAGGACAACACCAAATACAACATAAATCAAAAAATAGATTGAAGCGACAGAGAAATGATGTGTGGAAAGATAAGCGATTTGCTCCGATGTGGATGCTTCATAGGGATAATTCGAGAATAAGCCAAAATATATAAATGCACCTATATAAATCAGCGATAGACAAAGGGACGCCATGCCAGAAGCTAAATCTATCTTTTTCATTTCAAAGTCCTTTTTAAGTGAAGGAAGCTAACGAGCCTGTAGAAAAATCGATTCCCCGTGGATGAATATAATTTCGAGCATATCGTAGTAGATTTCTTTTACAGATATCGCTGTTACTTATCGCTTCGTGCATTCTTTATCGATCAGTCATTCAGTTGAAAGTTTTGTACTGTGATGGAAGAAAGACTTTCACCCTGACATATTTGAGCACACCAACTTGCCATATATCTAATAGGAGTTTCAGTTGAAATAAAGAATTCCCTTTTAACATCAGAGAGTTATTTGAATCCCTTGTATAAAAAGCATAGTGAAGCACGCCTAACTGGTTTTAATACTGACTCCAGTCGGTTCCTATTGCAATACTGTTTATCTATACAAGAAGGGCTATGCTGGCACTATAGGCTAACGTTGCCCAGAATATGCAAAAGAATCGCTTTAAACTCTCTTATTTTTTATCGCCAGATCATCAGAAAGCATTGGGGTAGCTCTGTGTGCAGAGTACGAAGAAGTACGATGACGCTTAACAGGCTATCGAGCAGCTCAGAACGGTAGCCATTGAAGCCGGCAAGGAGCGCACGGTGGCGGAGGCCGACTTGTTACCGGCCAGTAATCTGTGCAAGCAGGGCCGCCTGGAGGAAGCGGAGGGCCGGCTGCATGATCTGCCGGAGATCTGCCGGTATACCGCCATCCTGATGGAGCTGTGCCCGCGGCGGCTGGCGCCTGATTACACGCCTCGCCGGGGCAAGGGTTTATTGCTTGTGTAGGAAAACTACCACTGAGCCATTATACTCTCGCTTCGATGCGGGCGAGCCGACCCACTCACAGCGAGAATGTATTGACTATGAAAAGCCATTTCCAAGAACATATTTATCTGGCAAGCCCTGTCTTTGTTCAGAATACGCTGGCCAGCCTGGCGGGGTTGATCGAGCGGCACCGCCGTTACAGTGGTGTGTATCACAGCTTGTCGGAAACGCTGTTTGCCAATGAATTCAAAAGCCGTGATGAGCTGGACCAGCTTCAGCAATCACTACTCAGCCAGGTGCTCAAAAATGCCATGGCCGATGTTCCTTACTACCGGAAACTGGGCATTAGCGAGCCGGATCTGGCTCAGTTCCCGGTGCTGAATCGCAGTGAAATCGCTCAAGCGACAGGAGATTTTGTGTCAAACCGTTATTCGCAAAAGTCACTTTTAACCATCTATACCGGCGGTAGTACCGGTACCCCGCTGGGGGTGCGTATGACCAAGGATATCCGCCGCAAAACCTATGCATTCTGGAATCGTTTTTATCGCGGTTTTGGTGTCGGTATTTTTGACAAAAGAGCGTCTTTTCTCGGGCGTAAACTGCAAAACCCGGATGACAATACACCGCCTTTCTGGCGGCAGAATGTCTTCGGCCATCAAACGCTGTTTTCTTCGTTTCATATGAGCGATGCGAATCTGCCCCACTATGTCGACAAGTTAAATCAATTGAAGCCGACATTGATTGAAGGCTATCCTCTCTCTGTATTTCGTATCGCCGAGTTTATTCTGCAAAACGATCGGACCTTGACTTTTACGCCTAAGGGCATCAGTACCAGCTCGGAAAATTTCACCAAAAAGCAGCGCGAAGTGATGGAGAAAGCCCTTGGCTGCAAAGTCTATGATCAATATGGATCGGCGGAAAGCGTTATTTTTGCCGGAGAATGCGAGTATGGCAATAAGCACATTGCCATGGAATACGGCGTTGCCGAAGTGCTGGGTGCGGATGGTCAAATCACGCCGGAAGGTGAAGGCGAACTGATTGTTACCAGTCTGCTCAATGAGGCCATGCCGCTGATCAGATACCGCATTGGCGATTTGGGGAAAATCAGCAGGAAGCCTTGCCCGTGCGGGCGTAATACACCGATTCTTGAAGAGCTTTCCGGTAAGGTGGGGGCCGTTATTGTCTCCCAGGGCAAAAGGGTTTCTACGGCGTCGATTGCCATTGCCTTTGAATATTTGGAGAATGTGACTAAGACGCAGATTATTCAAAACGAACCCGAGCGTGTTCTGGTCAAATTGGTGGCCAATAAAAACTTCTCACAGGATGAGGAGGATTTTATGAAGTGGGAACTGCGCAAGATGTTAAGTACAGAGCTGGCTATCGATGTCGAGCAGGTAAACGATATTCCTGCAGCTGCTAATGGGAAATATCAAATGGTGGTGCAGAATTATTATAAAAACTAGGCCGCTTAGCCAGGCCGTTGGAAACTTCCTCTGCGAAAATCTCACAGCTCGTGGCGACACGCCGGATTCTCGCGGCCGACAAGTATAAAAGTCACTCGCCAATACCTTCATTCTACAAATGCGGATATTTCCGAGTGAACTTTCCCATCATCTCGATGTGTTTAGCATTCTGTAAAACTTGCAGCTTTACGCCTCTCGATTTAAGAAGCTCTTCTTCCCCATAAAATTAATGTTTTCAGCGATAACAATGTGCGGGATACCGTACAGCAGTATTGTCCCCGAACACATCGGAATGCCACCCTCTTTTAGCCCTGCTTCGGCCTCTTCAATCGCCGCCGTCAAGAACTTGTCCATTATAGCTACCTTATCAATGCGGTTGCTGCAATCGAGAGTTCTGTTTAATACAATTCCCGCTCTGTATCCAGAGAAATGGTTTCAACCACTGATAACTGCGCCAGCTCGATAAGCGCTTCCCGATTTACCTTGACCACCAGCGTGTGGCTCACCGGCAACCACAGCAGTAGTTCACCGCCATGCTTGTCTATCACCCTTTTGGCGGAGACCTGCGGGCCGTCGTCATCGCGGTCCGCTACCAACTCCAGCAACAGGGTATTCACCTTGCGGGATTTATAAGCCTCGCAAACCGGTTGCATCTCCCGTTCCGCGCATAACAGTGCCGGTATTTCCCGCTTGGGGCTGGATTGGCAAGCCGATAAAGCGAGCAGGCCCAGAAGAGCCGCCAGTACTCCTGCAATAGATTTCACCATAGTATTTACCAGTCTACTTTTGCGCCGTCTTCAGATTCTGTACGATCGACAAAAATCCTGTCAATACGTTCAGTTTTTGCTGCCACTGATTTGTGCTTGGCCGGCAGTGGGATAAACGTTCGGCGGTACCGTTGTAGAAACGGCCGGGCAACTACCAAAACTTCGCCTTGGGTCCGAGTATCACTGCAGGTTAGGGCGTGAACCGTATCGTTTAGCGCCCTGTCAGATTGTGCATACAAAAAGGCGCCCAGTTGGCCGTTAGCTCCCTCCCGGTCATAATCCCTTAATAAAGCCCCCTTACATTTTGCTGTTCTGCTCCGCCAAGGGATATCGAGACAGTGGAAATCAGTAATACCCGAGTATGTGTCGTCGGCCTGGGTTATATCGGCCTGCCCACCGCCTCCCTACTGGGTACCAAGGGCTTTCAGGTACATGGCGTTGACGTCGACCAGGCGGTGGTGGAGACCATTAATCAGGGCAATATCCACATTGTCGAGCCGGATTTGGATATTCTGGTCAAATCTGCCGTGCAGTCGGGCCGTTTGACCGCTGCACAGGAGCCGGCCGCTGCGGATATTTTCATTATTGCGGTGCCGACTCCCTTTAAAGAGCAACGTCAGCCCGATGTGAGTTATATCGAAGCGGCCACCCGCAGCATCGCGCCGTTTGTGCAGCCCGGTAATATCGTTATCCTCGAGTCCACCAGTCCGGTCGGCACCACTGAGGATGTGGTGGCGCGGATTCTGGATGAGTCCGGGCACAATATCGATGAGCAGGTGTTTGTGGCCCACTGCCCGGAGCGCGTGTTGCCGGGGCGGATTCTCACCGAACTGGTGGAGAACGACCGCATTGTCGGCGGCGTGAACGAACTGGCCACGGAGAAAGCCACCGATTTCTATCACACCTTTGTACGCGGTGAAATTCTCGCCACCGATTCGCGTACCGCGGAGATGGCCAAGCTGACGGAGAATGCCTTTCGCGATGTCAATATTGCCTTTGCCAACGAACTGTCGCTGATCTGCGATCAGCAGGGTGTCAATGTGTGGGAGCTGATTACCCTGGCCAACCGCCATCCGCGCGTTAATATCCTGCAGCCGGGCCCCGGCGTGGGCGGCCACTGCATCGCCGTCGACCCCTGGTTTATCGTCGCCGGCGCGCCGCGGGTTTCGCGGCTGATCAAAACCGCGCGCGAAGTCAATGACGCCAAGCCCGACTGGGTTACCCGCAAAGTCAGAAGCAGCGCGGAAAAATTCAAGCACCCCGTTATCGGCTGTCTGGGGCTTGCCTTCAAGGCCGATGTCAACGACCTGCGCCAGTCGCCGGCCCTGGATATCGTCAACCAGCTGCAGGCCGAAGAGGTCGGCCAGCTGCTGGTTGCCGAGCCGAATCTGAAAGGGCACGGCGACTTCGACCTGCTGCCTTATCAGGAGGTGATTGCACGCGCCGATATCGTGGTGATTCTGGTGGACCACAAGCCCTTCCGGCGTATCAAACCCCAGGATCTGCACGAGAAAGTGGTGATCGACACCCGCGGTATTCTCTCATGAGCGTCAAGGTAATGAGCATTTTCGGCACCCGGCCGGAGGCGATCAAAATGGCGCCGGTGGTCCTGCAGCTGCGCCGGGCCGAAGGCTTTGAGTCCAGCGTCTGCGTGACCGCCCAGCACCGGCAGATGCTGGATCAGGTCATGCAGATTTTTGCCATCGAGGCGGATTACGACCTGGATTTGATGAAGCCCGGGCAGGACTTGTTCGACATCACCGCCGGTGTACTGCTGAACCTGCGCACAGTGTTGCGGCAGGCGAAACCCGATCTGGTCTTGGTGCACGGTGATACCACCACCTGCTTTGCCGCCGGGCTGGCGGCGTTTTACCAGCATATCCCGGTCGGCCATGTCGAGGCCGGGCTGCGCAGCGGCAATCTGCGCGCACCTTTTCCGGAAGAGGCAAACAGGAGTCTGGTAAGCCGCATCTGCAACTACCACTTCGCGCCGACAGCGGGCGCCCGCGATCACCTGCTGGCGGAAGGCATGCCGGCGGAGAAAATTTTCGTAACCGGCAATACGGTGGTGGATGCCCTGCTGATGGTGCGTGACAAGGTTGCCGCCGCCGGCAGTGAGCACTGGCGCCGGCTGTTGGGCGAGCGGCTTTATCAACGCATTACCGACAGCCGGCGGCGCTTTATTTTGATTACCGGTCACCGGCGGGAAAATTTCGGCCAAGGCTTTATCGACCTTTGCACGGCGATTAAAACGCTGGCGCAGAGTCACCCCGACTGGGACCTGGTCTATCCGGTACACCTGAACCCCAATGTGCAGCGGCCTGTCAATCAGTTGCTGGGCGATACTGAAAACATCTTCTTGATCGAGCCCCAGGACTATGCGCCTTTTGTCTGGCTGATGGACCGCTGCGATCTGATTCTTACCGACTCCGGCGGCATTCAGGAGGAGGCGCCTTCACTGGGTAAGCCGGTACTGGTGATGCGCACTGTCACCGAGCGGCCCGAGGCGGTAGCGGCTGGCACTGTGGTGCTGGTCGGCACCGATGCCGGGGCTATTATCCGCCAGGTGGAGACCCTGTTACTGGATCAGGCCTGCTACCGGAAAATGTCTGTGGCCCATAATCCCTATGGCGATGGCAGAGCCGCGCAGCGGATCGTCGAAGCCCTGAGCGCCGGCTTTTGCGCCGAAGGCACCGCAGATAAGCGATAGATCCATCCATTTGCTGCAGTTTGAACACTCTTTCCTCTGCCCCTGCGGCCGGGTTGCGACATTTTGTCACAGGCCCGCCGCGGCAGAAGTGATTATGATGGGCGCTTTGCTTTGCCCAATATCAGTGCAGCACAGGATTTCCCGTGAATATAAAGACGTTTGCCTACCTGCCCCTGGCGGCCGCCGTGGCCGCTCAGTCTATCGCCGCCGAAGGTCGCGGCCAATTGCCGGAAATTGTGGTAGTTGAATCGGCGCTGGCGGCGCCCGATGCCACCAGCGTCGAACCCGAAGTCAGTATCAGTGCCGATACCGCCACCCTGCTGCGGCGCGTGCCCGGCGCCAATGTCAATAGCAATGGCCCGCTGGTTGGTATCGCCCAGTACCGCGGCACCTATGGCGATCGGGTCAGTGTGGCCGTCGATGGCGCGGTGCTGGCCAACGGCGGGCCCAACAGCATGGACTCGCCGCTGTCTTACGCGCCTAAAACCCTGCTGCGCGAGCTGCGTGTCAACCGCGGCATTGTTTCGGTATCCGCCGCCCAGGAAACCCTCGGTGGCCATATTGAAGCGGTCACCCGCAACGGCGACTTCAGTGATGGCCCGGAAGCCGAGTTGCACAGCCATATCGACACCAGCTACAGCGGCCTGAACGACGGTATCAGCGCCAGCGCTCTGGTTTACGGCGCCAACCAGCACCACAAGGTGGCCTTGATCGCCGGCTACGATAACGGCAACGACAGCAAATTCGAGGGCAACAAAGCGATTGCGGCCACCGAGTACGATCGCGACCGCTACAACCTGCATTACGGCTACCAGCGCAACGGCAACGAGTTCTCCATTAGCGTGGGGCGCAATGAAACCAATATCAGCGGCACGCCGGCGCTGCCGATGGACATCGTTTACATAGACAGCGATATCGCCACCGTCAATTTCAGCACCGCCATCGGTGAGACCAGCGTTTTCGGCCATATCAGCTACAGCCACGCCGACCACGGCATGGACAACTTCACCCTGCGCCAGGCACCGGCCAGCCCGATGGGCTATCGCTCCGCCCATACCACCGGCCGCACCCTGGACTATGCCCTCAAAGCCAATCGGCCGTTGTGGCAGGGAGAATTTACCTTCGGTGTGGACGTCAACGAAGAGATCCACAATGCCGATGTCAGCAACCCGAATAATCCCCTGTTTGCGATTGAAAACTTTAACGACCCGGTTCGCAATACTTACGGGCTGTTTGGCGAGTGGGTGCAGCGGCAGGCGGACTGGTCGCTGGAGCTGGGGCTGCGTTTTAACACCATCAACACCGATGCCGACCCGGTTTCGGCCAGCGGCATGCCGGTGATGATGATGACCAACGCCAATGCCCTGGCGGCCGCGTTTAACGGTGCCGACCGCAGCGAGACTTACCGCAATACCGACTGGGTCGTGAAATATGCCCGCCGGCTGGAAAACGGCCTGGGCCTGCATGCCGGGCTGGCGCGCAAGACCCGGGCGCCCAGCTATCAGGAGCGCTACCTGTGGCTGCCGATGCAGAGCACCGGCGGCCTGGCGGACGGCCGCAGTTATATCGGCAACCTGTCGCTGGACAGCGAAGTCGCCCATGAAATCAATTTGGGATTGTCATTCGATAACGGCACTTTCTCCATCTCCCCGGAGCTTTTCTACCGCGATATCGATGACTTTATCCAGGGTACGCCCACCACCAATGCCACTGCCAACAGGGTCAGTATGATGATGGGCGGCAACCCGGCGTTGCAGTTCAACAATGTGGAGGCGGAGATCTATGGTATCGATGCGCTTTACAGCTATCAGTTGAGCGATACGCTGCGGCTCGACGGGCATGTCAGCTATGTCAGGGGTGAGCGCACCGACGTCAGCGATGACCTGTACCGCATCGCGCCGCTTAACGGGCGCATCGGCCTGACCTATCAGCAGACGAATTACTCGGTAACGCTGGAATCGGAGCTTTATGCCGAGCAGTCCCGGGTTGCCGAGTTCAATGGTGAAGAGGAAACCGCCGGTTACGGGCTGGTTAACCTGCGGGCTTTCTACGATGTCACCAGGCAGCTGACTTTGAGTGGCGGTATTGACAATGTATTTGATAAGGCGCATCGCAATCATCTTGCCGGGTATAACCGGGTGGCGGGCGGAGAACTTGCGGTGGGTGAGCGCTTATATGGTACTGGCAGAAATATTTACGGGCGGGTCAGCTATCGCTTTTAGCGCTGGCTCCGGCACCACCAGACCCGGCAATTAATGCCGCCGGCGGGCTGTCAGGGAATATCACCCCACAGCTGCTGCAGTATGCCAATGGCCACCAGCGGCGCGGTTTCGGTGCGCAATACCCGCGGCCCGAGCGCCAGCGCTTCGAAGCCGTGGCCTTCGGCGGCATCGATTTCCGGCCCGGCCAGTCCGCCTTCGGGGCCGATCAGCAGCGCCACCGAAGCCGGCTCTGCGCCGGCATCGAGCGGATGGCGGCCGGCTTTATGGTGTAGAACGAATTTTTTATCCGCGGCGGCCTGCTGCAGCCAGGGCTGCAGCAGCTGCGGCTGTGCGATTTGCGGCAGCCGGTTGCGGCCGCACTGCTCACAGGCGCTGATCATCACCTGCTGCCAGTGGCGGTGTTTTTTCTGCAGGCGCTCTGCGGCTAACCTGACTTCCGTGCGTTCGGTAAACAGCGGGGCGATTGCGGCCACACCCGTCTCCACCGCCTTTTGAATCACCCAGTCCATGCGGTCGCCGCGGGAGATGCCGATGCCGAGCGTTATCGCCAGCGGCGACTCTCTGTCGACGGCGGAAAAATCCGTCAATATGACCTCGACGGCGTTATTGCCGGCTGCGGTGATCTGCGCCCGGTATTCGCCGCCCTGGCCGTTGAACACCACCAGTTCGCGCCCCGCCCGCATGCGCAGTACTTTGGCAATATGCCGGGATGCGCCCGCCTCGAGTGCCAGCTTTTGCTTCAGTGTGAGGTGTTGAGGCGTATAGATACGCGTGAGACGCATAAGGCCGGACTTGCCGGGTTAACTCAAACCCAGGTTGCGCAAAATCGACGCTGTGGGCTCGGCCTGGTTCATGGTGTAAAAATGCAGCCCCGGTGCCTCGTTTTCCAGCAGTGTTTCGCACAGCTCGGTCACCAGGTCCAGCCCCAGCGCTTTGACACTGTCGGTATCATCGCCAAAGCCTTCCATACGCTTGCGCAGCCAGCGCGGAATCTCGGCGCCGCAGTTATCGCTGAAGCGCGCCAGATTCTTGAAATTGGTAATCGGCATGATGCCCGGATAGACCGGCTGGGTAATGCCCTGCTTCCGGCACTGCTCGATAAAATAAAAATAGGCGTCCGGGTTGTAGAAGTACTGGGTAATGGCGCTGTCGGCGCCGGCGTCGAACTTGCCTTTTAAGAAGCCCACGTCGGCATCATAGCTTTTCGCTTCCGGGTGTATTTCCGGGTAGGCGGCCACCGCCAGTTGAAACTGGTCGCCGAAGTGCTCGCGGATAAAGGCCACCAGCTGATTGGCGTAGACGAGCTGCGAGGCGCCGCCCATGCCGGAGGGCATGTCGCCGCGCAGCGCCACAATGCGATCGATACCGGCGCTCCGGTATTGCCCCAGCAGCGCGCGGGTATTTGCCTCGCTGTCGCCGCCGAACGACAGGTGCGGGGCTACCGCCAGGCCTTTTTCCTTGATGCCGAAAACCGTGCCCTTGGTATTGTCGCGGGTGGAGCCGCCGGCGCCGTAAGTCACGGAAAAGTATTCCGGTCCGAACTGAGCCAGCTGCTCGCACACCGCAGCCAGTTTTTCGTGGCCGGCCGGCGTTTTCGGCGGGAAGAATTCAAAACTCAGATGCAGATCTTGCTTGTCGCTCATGGCGTTTTCTTACTGCTGGTAGTTTAAATTCCGGGCTGTGAATAGCGGGACCACCGATTGGTGCCGCCCCGCTATTCGAGCCGGATCAGTATTTACAGGTATCAATATTTATAGGTATCCGGCTTGAACGGACCCTCGGGGTTGACGTTGATATAGTCGGCCTGGTCCCTGGTCAACTTGGTGACAACACCGCCGAATCCCTCGACCATGTCCCGCGCCACTTCCTCATCCAGCTTCTTCGGCAGCACTTTGACGTAGAGCTTGGCGGCTTTCTCGCTTTGCGGCAGATCGGCGAATTTGGCTTCGTAGAGATAAATCTGTGCCAGTACCTGATTGGCAAACGAGCCGTCCATGATGCGCGAGGGGTGGCCGGTGGCATTGCCCAGATTGACCAGGCGGCCTTCGGACAGCAGCAGAATATGGTCGCCGCCGGCCTGCTCCTTGCTGGCGGCGCGGTAGATTTTGTGCACCTGGGGTTTGACTTCTTCCCAGCTCCAGTTGTCGCGCATATAGGCGGTGTCGATTTCATTGTCGAAGTGGCCGATATTGCACACCACTGCGCCGTTTTTGACCGCCTGCAGCATGGGCGCATCACAGACATTGATATTGCCGGTGCTGGTGACGATCAGGTCGGTATTCTGCAGCAGCGCCGTGTCGATATCCTCGGGCCTGCCGGTGTTGTTGCCGTCTTTGTAAGGGGAGACAACCTCGAAGCCGTCCATGCAGGCCTGCATGGCGCAAATCGGATCGATCTCGGTTACCTTGACGATCATGCCCTCCTGGCGCAGTGACGCGGCGGAACCCTTGCCGACATCACCGTAGCCGATCACCAGCGCTTTTTTGCCGGACAGCAGGTGGTCGGTACCGCGCTTGACGGCGTCGTTGAGGCTGTGGCGGCAACCGTACTTGTTGTCGTTTTTCGACTTGGTCACCGCGTCGTTGACGTTGATGGCCGGCACCAGCAGCTCGCCTTTTTCCATCATTTCCACCAGGCGGTGGACACCGGTGGTGGTTTCTTCGGAGATGCCGTGGATATGGTTCAACAACTCGGGGTGTTTATCGTGGACCATCTGGGTCAGATCGCCGCCGTCGTCGAGGATCATATTGGCGTTCCAGACCTGGCCGTCTTTGACGATGGTCTGCTCGATGCACCACCAGAACTCCTCTTCGGTTTCGCCTTTCCAGGCAAACACCGGAATACCGGCGGCGGCGATGGCTGCGGCGGCGTGGTCCTGGGTGGAGAAGATATTACAGGACGACCAGCGCACTTCCGCTCCCAGCTCCACCAGCGTTTCAATCAGCACCGCGGTCTGGATGGTCATATGGATGCAACCCATAATCCTGGCGCCGGCCAGCGGTTGCGACTGTTTGTACTTGCGGCGCAGCGCCATCAGCGCCGGCATTTCACCTTCGGCGATATCGATTTCCTTGCGGCCCCAGTCGGCCAGGCTGATATCGCGGACTTTGTAGTCGCTGAAGTTTTCTACGATTTTTACATTAGCTGTCATGGATACATCTCCGTTTGATCAGGTTTCGAGTCTGTGCCGGCAGATCAAAGCACAGACTTCAGCAGTTCGGCTTTGTCGGTTTTTTCCCAGGTAAAGTTGTCGCCCTCGCGGCCGAAATGGCCGTAGGCGGCAGTGTCGCGGTAGATCGGGCGCTTGAGGTCGAGCATGTCAATCAGCCCGCGCGGGCGCAGGTCGAAGTGTTCGCGCACCAGTTCCACAATGTGGTCGTCGTCGACCTTGCCGGTGGCGAAGGTATTGACGGATATCGAAGTCGGCTCGGCCACACCGATGGCGTAGGAAATCTGAATTTCGCAGCGATCGGCCAGGCCGGCGGCGACGATGTTCTTCGCCACGTAGCGGCCGGCATAGGCAGCGGAGCGGTCCACCTTGGAGGGGTCTTTGCCGGAGAAGGCGCCGCCGCCGTGGCGGGCCATGCCGCCGTAGGTGTCGACAATGATCTTGCGGCCGGTCAGCCCGCAGTCGCCGACCGGGCCGCCGATGACGAAGTTGCCGGTGGGATTGATGTGATAGCGGGTGTCGGCGTGCAGCCATTCCCCCGGCAGGGTGTGCTTGATGATTTCATCCATTACCGCTTCGCGGATGTTTTCCTGGCTGACATCCGGATCGTGCTGCGTTGACAGTACCACGGCATCGACGGCGATCGGCTTGCCGTTCTCGTAGCGCAGCGTTACCTGGCTTTTGGCGTCCGGGCGCAGCCACGGCAGCACGCCCTGTTTGCGCAGATGCGCCTGGCGCTCCACCAGGCGGTGGGAATAGTAAATCGGCGCCGGCATCAGCACGTCGGTTTCATTGGTGGCGTAGCCGAACATCAGGCCCTGGTCGCCGGCGCCCATATCCTTGTCGGTGGCCTCGTCCACGCCCATGGCGATATCCGATGACTGCTTGCCGATGGCGTTGAGTACGGCACAGGAGGCGCCGTCAAAACCGACCTCGCTGGAGTTGTAGCCGATATCCAGGATAACGCTGCGAATCAGATCCTCCAGATCGATATAGGTGGAGGTGCGGACCTCGCCGGCGACGATCGCCATACCGGTTTTCACCAGTGTTTCCACCGCCACGCGGGCATTGGCGTCGTCCTTGATAATGGCGTCCAGTACAGCATCGGAAATCTGGTCGGCCATTTTATCGGGGTGACCCTCCGATACCGATTCGGAGGTGAAGACGGAATACTCAGACATTTTCGCTATTCTCCAGAAATTGTGTCCTGATCTGTTGGTGTTAAATTCAGTCACTAGTCACTAGTCACTAGTTATTCCTCAGCCTCCGAATGGGTACTGATTAGTATAGTACGCATCCCGAGGGCCGCGCTCAGGGCGGCCGCGCCGGCTTGAAAAACTGCCGCAGCTGAATCTGGAAGCCGTTGCGCAGGGCAAAATAGACGCTCTGGCCCTCCTCCAGGCCGGCGTTGGCCGCCCAGCCGGAAAAATCCTGGGGGTCGAAGCCCAGCCATAAATCGCCGCAGGCCTCGCGCGCCCAGCTCTGGTCGTGGCGGCACAAATCCGTAATCAGCACTGCAGCGCCCGGTCGCAGCAGCGCGCTGATATCCTGAAATATGGCGGCCGGCGACGGTGTGTGATGCAGCACCATGTTCACCACGACACAGTCGGCGGCCAGCCGCCTGCGGCGCGCCTCGCCGGTGTCGCCGCAGATGAAGCTGATATTGTCCAGCCCTGCCGCTGCGGCGCGGGCGCGCGCCTTATCCAGCATGGAGGCGGCATTGTCCAGTGCCGCCACCTGTTCGAAGCGGGGCGCCAGCACCGCCAGGAACTCGCCTTCACCGGGTCCGACCTCCAGGGCGCAGGCGGTGGCCGGCAGCGGGGTGTGAGTCAGCAGCTCCTGTACCTGCTCGGCGTAGACCGGGTAGCTGGCGATCAGGTCCTGCTGCTCGCGGAATTTATCGGCATTTTCGGCAAAGAACTGCTTTGATGCCTCGGCGCGCTCCGCCTGTACTCGCGCCAGCCTGGTTTTGACCTGCCCGCTCAGCGGCTGCCGGTCCAGAGCCAGATAGAGAGAGTTCTGCAGTTGGCGGGTGTCTTCGTCGAGTGCCGTGGCGGCGCGGCGATAAAAAATCGAGTTGCCCTCGCGCCGCGTGGCCACCAGCCCGGCGTTGGCCAGCACTTTCAGGTGGTGACTCATACCCGATTGCCTGATATCGAAGATGCGGCCCAGCTCCAGCACGCCATAGGAATCCTTCGCCAGTACCCGCAATATTTCCAGCCGCAACGGATCCCCGGCCGCTTTCAGCTGTGTGGCCAGTTGCCGGTAGGGCGTCTGCCCGCTATCGGCTGCTTTGAGCACCGCAGTGGTTTCGACCATAGTCGCCGGAGTCTAGCAGGGATGTGGTGGCATATCAAAATATTTTGATATAGATTGTGAATCGCATCGGGCCCGGCCGGCAGCAGCTCTCCAGCTGGCGAGAGTTTCTGAAAGCCCTGTCCAGCGGCGGACCTATCTCCAGCGTTCTCAACAGATATTGTTGAAACCGCGGTGGTAGGCCCTAACCCGGTCAGGGTCTGGGGGTCGAGACTCTCGCCAGCAGGGATGCTGGCGTGAAGCCCCCACGGATGGGTTTACGGCGGGTCTCGACCCCCAGACCCTGACCGGGTTAGGGCCGGGTCGGCCACCACCGCTGTTTCTCAAAGTCATGCCATTCGACTCCGATCCCATATTTGGACTTCATATTGTGGATAGCTCTCGAATGACCAACCGGAGGTGGTTGAATGAAAAGGACCACTGCCCGTTCAGAAAATATCCAGCCATACCTTTGACCCCGCCCGCGCGGTAAGCGAAAATGGCGCCCCTTCTAGTTCCGCCCTTTCTTCTATCGACAGGAGCCCAGAGCCCATGCCCTCCCGCACTCAACTTGCCAATGCTATCCGCGCCCTCAGTATGGATGCGGTTCAAAAAGCCAAAAGCGGTCACCCGGGGGCGCCGATGGGCATGGCCGATATCGCCGAAGTGCTGTGGAACGACTTTCTCAAACACAACCCGAAAAATCCCCACTGGCCGGATCGCGACCGCTTTGTCATGTCCAACGGCCACGGCTCCATGCTGATCTATTCACTGTTGCATCTGAGCGGCTACGATCTGCCTGTGGAGGAGTTGAAAAACTTCCGCCAGCTGCACTCGAAAACGCCGGGGCACCCCGAATGCGGCTATGCGCCCGGGGTCGAGACCACTACCGGGCCGCTCGGCCAGGGTCTCGCCAACGCCGTGGGTATGGCGCTGTCCGAGAAGGTGCTGGCGGCGCAGTTCAACCGCCCCGGCCACACGCCTGTCGATCACTACACCTATGTGTTTCTCGGCGACGGCTGCCTGATGGAGGGTATCTCCCACGAGGCCTGCTCACTGGCCGGCACCCTCGGGCTGGGCAAATTAGTCGCGTTTTACGACGACAACGGCATCTCCATCGACGGCGAGGTGCAGAACTGGTTTACCGATGATACGCCCGGGCGCTTTGAGGCTTACGGCTGGCATGTGATTGCGGCTGTCGACGGCCACGACAGCGGCGCCATCAAAAGCGCGATCGAGCAGGCGCGCGCCGACGACAGCAGGCCGACGCTGATCTGCTGCAAGACCGTAATCGGCTTCGGCGCCCCCAACAAGCAGGGCAAGGAGAGCTGTCACGGCGCACCCCTGGGCGAGGAGGAAGTGGCGCTGGCGCGGCAGACCCTGGGCTGGGAGTATCCGCCGTTTGCAATACCCGCGGACATTTATGCCGGCTGGAACGCCGAGCAGAAGGGCGAGGCGGCGGAGGCCGGCTGGAATGCCCGCCTGGCGGCCTATCGCCAGCAGCACCCGCAACTGGCGGCGGAATTCGAGCGCCGCCTGCTCGAGGGCGACCTGCCACAGGGGTTTGGCGAGCGCGCCGAAGCCTATATCCGCCAGACTCAGGAGGCCATGGAGAAAGTGGCCAGCCGCAAGGCCTCGCAAAACTGCCTCAATGCCTTTGGTCCGGAGCTGCCGGAACTGCTCGGCGGCTCGGCCGATCTGGCCGGCTCCAATCTGACACTGTGGTCCGGCGCCAGGGGCGTCAGTGCGGCGGATGCCAGTGGCAACTATATCTACTACGGCGTGCGTGAATTCGCCATGAGCGCCATTATGAACGGCATCGCGCTGCACGGGGGCTTCATCAATTACGGTGGCACCTTCCTGATGTTTATGGAATATGCCCGCAATGCCGTGCGCATGGCGGCGCTGATGAAGCAGCAGAGTATTTTTGTCTATACTCACGACTCCATCGGCCTGGGCGAGGATGGCCCCACCCACCAGCCGGTTGAGCAGCTGACCGCGCTGCGCGCCACCCCCGGGCTGCACACCTGGCGCCCCTGCGATACGGTGGAATCGGCAGTGGCCTGGAAAGCGGCAATCGAACAGCGCGACGGCCCCAGTGCCCTGGTCTTCAGCCGCCAGGGCCTGCAGCCGCAGTCGCGCAGCGAGGCGCAGCTGGCGGCGGTCGGCCGCGGCGGTTATATACTCAGAGACTGCGACGGCAGCCCGGATATGATTCTGATTGCCACCGGCTCCGAAGTGCAGCTGGCGGTTGAGGCGGCGCTGCAGCTCGGTGAAGCCGGGCATGCGGTGCGGGTGGTCTCCATGCCCTGTACCTCGGTATTCGATGCCCAGGACGCGACTTACCGCGAGGCGGTGCTGCCGCTGGCGGTCAGCGCCCGGCTTGCGGTGGAGGCGGCGCACGAGGATTTCTGGTACAAATATGTCGGCCTCGACGGCCGCATCGTTGGCATGAACAGTTTCGGTGAGTCGGCGCCCGGCGGCCAGGTGATGGAGCACTTCGGTTTTACCGTGGAGAATGTGGTCGCTGCCGCCAGGGAGCTGCTGGACTAGGTGCGTTTGAACGCCGGGTACGTCATCCTATGAGCATGCGAGTCGCAATCAATGGCTATGGCCGTATCGGGCGCTGTATCCTGCGCGCCCTCTACGAGCGCCGGCAGTGGTCGGCGGTGTCGGTCGCTGGTGGCCCGGAGCGCGGCCGCAAGCAGGGTGGCCCGAACAAGGGTGGCCTGAAAGAGGACAGCCTGAAGATCGTGGCGATCAATGAACTGGCCGACTGCAAGACCATTGCCCATCTGACCAAGTACGATTCCACCCACGGGCGTTTTCCCGCTGATGTCAGCGCCGACAACGACACATTGCGTATCGACGGCGATACCATCCAGGTACTGCACTGCGAGCAGGTGGAGGAGCTGCCCTGGGCCGAACTGGGTGTGGACATGGTGCTGGAATGTACCGGAGCCTTCTCCGATCGCCGCGAGGCCGAACGGCATATCGCCCGCGGTGCCGGGCGGGTGCTGTTCTCGCAGCCGGCGCGGGCGGATGTCGACGCCACGATTATTTACGGCGTCAACCAGCAGTCGCTGAACCCGCAACACCGCATTGTCTCCAACGCCGCCTGCACCACCAACTGCATCGTGCCGGTCATCAAGAGCCTGCGCGATGCCTTTGGTATCGACAGCGGTGTTATCACCACCATTCACTCGGCCATGAACGATCAGCCGGTGATCGACGCCTACCACCACACGGATCTGCGCAAGACCCGCTCGGTGTTTCAATCCATTATCCCGGTCGATACCGGTCTGGCGCGGGGTATCGAACGGGTGCTGCCAGAACTGGCCGGCCGCTTTGAGGCCCAGGCCATGCGTGTGCCCACGGTCAACGTTTCCGCCATCGATCTGTCGCTGGTGGTGCAGCGCGATGTGGATGTGTCCCAGGTCAATGCCTGCCTGCAGGCGGCCGCCGACAATGGCTTTGACGGCGTGCTGGGTTACACCGAGGAGCTGCTGGCATCCTGCGATTTCAATCACGACCGCCGCTCCGGCGTGGTCGATGCCGGTCAGACCCGGGTGGCGGGCAGGCGCCTGGTAAAAGTATTGACCTGGTTCGACAATGAGTGGGGTTATGCCAATCGCATGATCGACGTGGCCGCCTACTGGGCCGCTCTGTTGGACTAATGCTATCTGGAGGCCTTGTATGGCAGTTAAGTTAATGACCGATCTGGACCTGGCCGGCAAGCGCGTGCTGATCCGCCAGGATCTCAATGTGCCGGTAAAGGACGGCGCGGTAAGCTCCGACGCCCGTATCCGCGCGTCGCTGCCCACGGTCCGCAGCGCCTTGCAGGCCGGCGCCAAAGTGATGGTGATGTCCCACCTGGGCCGCCCCACGGAGGGCGAGTTCGACCAGGCCTTCTCCCTGCAGCCGGTAGCGGCGCATATGGGCAAGCTGCTCGGGCGCGAGATTCGCGTGGTGGCGGACTGGCGCGACGGCCTCGAGCTGGCCGACGGCGAACTGGTATTGCTGGAGAATGTGCGCTTCAACCGCGGCGAAAAGCGTGACGAGGAACCCCTGGCCAGAGCCTATGCGGCGCTGTGCGATGTGTTTGTCATGGATGCCTTCGGTACCGCCCACCGCGCACAGGCCTCCACCCACGGGGTCGCCCGTTTTGCGCCGCTGGCCTGTGCCGGCCCGCTGCTGGCCGGCGAACTCGAGGCGCTGCGAACAGCGCTGGCCAATCCGGCCCGGCCGCTGGTGGCCATTGTCGGCGGCTCCAAAGTGTCGACCAAACTGACGGTGCTGGAGAGTCTGTCCGCCAAGGTGGACCAGCTGATTGTCGGCGGCGGTATCGCCAATACGTTTCTGGCCGCCAGCGGGCTGCCGGTGGGCAAGTCGCTGTGCGAGGCCGAGTTGATCGATCAGGCCCGCGCGCTGATGGCAAAAACCGACATTCCGCTGCCAACTGACGTGGTGGTGGGCAAAGAGTTTGCGGAAACCGCGGCGGCGGCCATCAAGCCGGCGGCGGATGTGCAGGACGACGAGATGATTTTCGATATCGGCCCGCAGTCAGCGGCACGGCTGGCGCAGATACTGGCCGGGGCCAAAACCATTATCTGGAACGGCCCGGTCGGTGTCTTCGAGTTCGATCAGTTTGGCGAGGGCACCCGGGTGCTGTCCCGGGCCATCGCCGACAGCGAGGGTTTTTCCATCGCCGGCGGCGGCGACACCCTGGCGGCGGTGGACAAATACGGCATCACCGATAACGTGTCTTATATATCCACCGGCGGCGGTGCCTTCCTGGAGTATGTCGAGGGCAAAACGCTGCCAGCGGTTGCGATGCTGGAACAGCGCGCCGGCGATTAGTTTTGCAACTGGCTTTTCAACAAGAATAAAGGAATACCCCTATGGCTCTTATCAGTTTGCGCCAGCTATTGGATCACGCCGCCGAGCACGACTATGGCGTGCCGGCCTTCAATGTCAATAATCTCGAGCAGATGCGCGCGATTATGGAGGCCGCCGACAAAACCCGCTCACCGGTTATCGTGCAGGCCTCGGCAGGGGCGCGCAAATATGCCGGGGCGCCGTTTTTGCGGCATTTGATTCTGGCGGCGATCGAAGAATTTCCCCATATCCCGGTGGTCATGCACCAGGATCACGGCACCTCGCCGGCGGTGTGCCAGCGTTCCATACAGCTGGGCTTTTCATCGGTAATGATGGACGGCTCGCTGCGCGAGGACGGCAAAACGCCGGCCTGTTACGATTACAATGTCGAGGTCACCAGTCTGGCGGTTGCCATGGCCCACGCCTGTGGTGTTTCAGTGGAGGGTGAACTGGGTTGCCTCGGTTCACTGGAAACCGGCGAAGCGGGCGAGGAGGACGGTGTCGGTGCCGCCGGCAAACTCAGCCGCGAGCAGCTGTTGACCGATCCGGAGGAGGCGGCGCAGTTTGTCGCCGCCACCAAGGTCGACGCCCTGGCAATTGCCTGCGGCACCTCTCATGGCGCCTACAAGTTTTCCCGGCCGCCGACCGGCGATATTCTCGCCATCGACCGCATCAGGGAAATTCACAGCCGCATTCCCGATACCCATCTGGTGATGCACGGTTCGTCGTCAGTGCCGCAGGAATGGCTGGCAGTCATCAACGAATTCGGCGGCGATATTCCCGAGACCTACGGCGTGCCGGTGGAACAGATCCGCGAGGGCATTCGCCACGGCGTGCGCAAAGTCAATATCGATACCGATTTGCGCCTGGCTTCCACCGGCGCCATTCGCCGTTTTATGGCCCACAACCGCAGCGAGTTCGATCCGCGCAAATATCTCAAGGAAACCGTCGCGGCAATGCGCGATATCTGTATCGACCGCTACCAGGCTTTTGGCACAGCCGGCAATGCCGATAAAATCAAACCGATCGGCCTGGAGGCCATGTGCGGCCGCTATGACAGCGGTGAACTCGACCCGCAGGTTCGCTGAGTGTCCGGCCCAAGCCTGCACGCATGACCTTGAAAGCGGCGGCGCTCAAACGCGTGGTGGCCGGCATGCCGGCCTTTTCCTTTTCCGCCGACCAGAGTGACTGGCTGGCGGGCAGGGATGTGCAGGCCTATCTGAATTATTACCAGATCAATTTCGCCAAGGCACTCGACGGTATCAGCCACCGTTTCGGTCGGGTGCGGGCCGGCAACTACACGCTGTCGATGCACTACTGGTCGCCGGACGTGGCGCGCGGCTGTGTGTTCCTGGTACACGGTTACTTCGATCACGCCGGGGTTTACCAGCATATCATTCGCTTTTTGCTGCAGAACCAGTTCGCTGTGGCCATTGCCGACCTGCCGGGCCACGGTCTCAGCAGCGGCGAGCGCGCCTGTATCGATTCTTTCGACGAGTATCGCGAGGCGCTGGGCGACTGCCTGCAGCTGTGCCTGGGCAAGGTGCCGCCGCCCTGTCATGTCGTCGCCCAGAGCACCGGCGCTGCCGCCATACTCAACTATCTTCATTACAACAGCCTTCATCACAACAGCCTCCATCACCGCGGCGCCCGCGGCCTGCACCAGATCGTGCTGCTGGCGCCGCTGGTGCGCTCCTACGGCTGGAGTTATTCGCGCTGGGCCTATGAACTGTTGCGGCCCTTTGTCAAGCGGGTGCCGCGCTCCTTTGCCGTCAACAGTCACAACGAAGAATTCATGCGCTTCCTGCGCCGCGGCGATCCGCTGCAGTCGCGTTATTTACCGTTGCGCTGGGTCGGCGCGAAAAAAAAGTGGATGCGCAGCGTGCGCCGTTTCAAGCCCGGCGATTGCCGCTTTCTGATAATCCAGGGCGACGGTGATACCACTGTCGACTGGCGCTACAACACCCGGCTGATCCGCAAGAAATTTCCGCGCGCGCGGCTGGCGATCGTGCCCGGCGCCAGACACCAGTTGGTGAACGAATCCGCTGCCTACCGCATCGAGGTGTTTCAGACCCTGTTGCGCTATCTGCTCGAGGGGACTGAAACGACTGACGGCGTACTGGTTAAAACAGTACTCGACAGCGAATAGTGCCCTCAATACTGCGCAGCTGTTGTAACGCCAGCTCGCTGTAGTCCGCGTCGATATCCACCACCACGTAGCCGACCTTGTCGTTGGTCTGCAGATACTGGCTGGAGATATTGATATTGTGGCTGGAAAACACCTGGTTGATAGCGGTCAGTACACCCGGCGTATTGCGGTGCACATGCAGCAGGCGGTGGACGTTTTCGTGGGCCGGCAGCGCCACCTCGGGGAAGTTGACCGAGCTGGTGGTGGTGCCGTTGTCGGAGTATTTGACCAGTTTTTCCGCCACCTCGACGCCGATATTTTCCTGCGCCTCCTGGGTCGAGCCGCCGATATGGGGCGTGAGTATGGCATTGTCGAACTGGCGCAGCGGGCTGACAAATTCCTCCTCGTTGCTGCGCGGCTCCTGCGGAAACACATCGATGGCGGTGCCGGACAGATGTCGCTCGCGCAGCGCCGCCGCCAGCGCATCGATATCCACCACCGTACCGCGCGAGGCGTTGATCAGTATCGCGCCCTTTTTCATCTGCGCGATCTGTGCCGCGCCGATCATATTCTGCGTGGCCGCGGTTTCCGGCACATGCAGGCTGACGATATCGGCCGCGGCCAACAGCGCCTCCAGGCTGCGCGCCTGGGAGGCATTGCCGAGCGGTAGTTTGGCGACCACATCGTAAAAGCGCACCTTCATGCCCAGCGACTCCGCCAGCACGCTAACCTGGCTGCCGATACTGCCGTAGCCGATGACGCCCAGGGTCTTGCCGCGGATTTCATAAGAGCCGCTGGCCGACTTCAGCCAGCCGCCGCGATGGCAGGCGGCACTTTTTTCCGGGATGCCGCGCAGCAGTAGAATCGCCTCGGCGATCACCAGCTCGGCGACGCTGCGGGTATTGGAGAACGGCGCATTGAACACGGCGACACCGTGCTCCTGGGCCGCTTCCAGATCCACCTGGTTGGTGCCGATACAAAAGCAGCCGGCGGCAATCAGCCTGGGTGCGTTTTCGAAAACCCGCCGGGTCAGCTGGGTGCGCGAGCGGATGCCGACGAAGTGTGCATCGGCGATTCTCTCCAGCAACTGTGCCTCGGGCAGGGAAGTCTTGAGATACTCGATATTGGTATAGCCGTCGGCCTTCAGGGTCTCCACGGCGGACTGGTGCACCCCTTCGAGCAGCAGAAAGCGGATCTTGTCTTTATTGAGGGAAGTTTTGGCCATGGGGAATCGACTGCCTCTATTTTATCGCCGTAAAAAGAGCGCATGATAGCATAGTCAGTGTGTCGGGGGATCTCAAGCGTTTCGCTTGCGCGGTTGTCGCTAACCAAAGGGTTTACTGTGCATGGTGCGAAAGTGTTAAAAACTATTGCGCTATGCACTATTATCTATATACTGAATAATTATTCAAAGCATGCATAAACATGCATAAGAACGAACATCTCCAATAACTTGTGTTCAATAACTGTAACTATAGTATGACCAATAATTAGATTAAATGCCCATAGGCGAGGTGTATCGCTGCAAAGGTGTGGGGATGTGAATGGATGTGGGTATAGGACAAACAGGGTAAACAGAGGTGTACGGTTTATGGACGAATGGCACTTTCCGCGGGCGCAGCTTGCAAACCATTACCTGAGTGTCTTGGAGCTCGGGATCTCTTCGAATCTTGCTATCATAGCACCCCGGCGCAGAGGAAAGACGCTGTTTGTGCTGCGGGATCTGGCGCCGTTGGCACAGAAGAAGAAATACATACCGGTCTATGCCAGCCTCTGGCAAAATATCAACGCACCCCACGAAGGGTTGCTTACCGCTTTAGAGGAGGCGGTACAGTCGGTCGACAGGCGTGCAGTTTTCAATCGCCTGCTGAGGGCAAAAATTAAAAAAACCACCGTCAGTAATGAGCTGCTGGGGCGAATGGAAGTGGAATTTGCGGATAATCCATCTAAACCTGCTAATAGAGAATTGGCCTGTATCGAAAAATTACTGGCAGAATTGCAAGCCAAGGCAGGCAGAAAAACGGTCTTGTTATTAATTGATGAAATCCAGCATTTGGCCACATCAAAGGCCTTCGACCCCCTTACGTATGCTCTCAGAACCCTGCTGGACAAACGACAGGGCCTGATCAAAAGTGTTTTTATCGGCTCGTCCAGGCATTATATGAATTTGCTGTTCAATGAAGTGCAATCACCGTTTTATCATTTTGTCGAACCCGTTGCATTTCCTGACCTCGATAAAGAGTTCATAGATTTTTTGCGGGTGAAGTTGGCAAATGACCACCGTATATCGATTGCGGCACGTCCTCTCCAAAAGGTTTTCAGTGCTATTGATTGCTCACCTTACTGGATGATGAAGATAGTGGCGCATATGATTACCTTCAGAATCGGTGTCGATGAAGCCAGAGAGCATGTATTCGAGCTGATGGAAGCGGCCGAGGGCTTCGAGGCCATCGCCAGAAGAATGAAACCGATTGATAAAATTGTATTCCTGGCGCTCTGTGGACGGCAGAATCCATTTGCGAAGGAATTTATGGCCCGCATTGGCCGGGAGACCAGGGTCAAGGGTGTGCCGCCGAACATACAGCGGTCCATTCAGCGCCTTTCAGCAGCCAATTTGATCAGCCGCATTCATAAAGGTGAGTATTATATCGAAAAGCCGGGACTAAAACGGTACCTGGATCGCGATAAATACAGTAGTGAAACAATTTCCAGTCAAACGAGATAGTAGCGATGTCGAAATCAGTTTTTATTACGGGTGCGTCCTCGGGTATCGGCCGGCAGCTGGCTTTCGAATTTGCCCGGCGCGGCTATCGGCTGGCGCTCGGCGCCCGCCGCGAGGATCTGTTGCAGTCACTGCAGGCTGAGCTGGCGGGGCAGTTTTCAGTGGCGGTCGAAATCGCGCCACTGGATGTCACCGACTATCCGGCGGTGCGCGTCTGCCTGCAACAGATGGCGGATAGATTGGGCGGGCTGGATATCGTGGTCGCCAATGCCGGTATCAGTTACGGGGAACTTGTCGGTTGCGGTGAGTTTGCCAAGACGCAAAAGACCTTTGAAACCAATGTACTCGGCGCCTGTGCCACGCTGGATGCCGCCACCGAACTGTTTCTGGCCCGCGGCAGTGGCCAGCTCGTGGGTATCAGCTCTGTGGCAGGGTTCCGCGGTATGCCCGGCGCGGCCTCCTACTGTGCCTCCAAAAGCGCCCTGACGACTTATATGGAGGCTCTGCGCGCGCAGCTCTATGAGCGGCCCATTCAGGTGACGGCGATTTACCCGGGTTATATTAATACCCCCATTAGCCGCAATATGGACAGCAGGCCATTTGTTATCGACGTGGAGAAAGGCGGGCGATTGATTGCCGATTTAATCGAAAAGCGGGTTGACCGCGCGATGGTGCCGCGTTTTCCCTGGAGTCTGGTGGCGCGACTGCTGCCGCTGCTGCCGACGCGGGTGATTGCGAAAGTCGACTAGCGGGGCGGCAGCTGGACGCGGCAGCAGTTGTCCTGTGTCACGGTTGGCGGTATATCGCCCTGCTACAATAGGCCCGCTATCTGCAGTTCCATTCGGTAGCGAACCTTTCAACTTTCATTTACACGGGATTTACCCAAATATCGGGAGGCTGAGATTGAGCGTTTTTTACGGGCGACGAATTCAACCACTGACTGTTCTGGCGCCGGTGCTGCTGGCCAGCGCCTGTACCTGGGTCGAGCTGGAACCGGAGGCGCAGCAGGTGGCCATTATCAGCGCCGGGGAGGCAGCGCAGTGCAAGTCCCTTGGCAAGACCACGGCCAAATCCCTCGACAAGGTGGCCTTTGTCTCCCGCAGCCGGGAAAAGCTCGCCGCCGAGCTGGCGACGCTGGCGCGCAACGACGCGGTCAGTATGGGCGGCAATGCGCTGGTGGCGGAATCGGAGATCGAGGGCGGCGCCCGCCGCTACGGCGTCTATCTCTGCCCCCGGCCCTGAGGGGCCGGGGTTAATCCGGTTGGTCCGGCCCGCCGGCATACAAACGCTGGTTTTTTTCCGCTTTCTGCAAAATCGCCTGTTCCAGGTCGATGCCGGTTTTGTTTGCCAGCGCCAGCAGCAGAAAAAATGTCTCACCGATCTCGTCGGCGATTTCCGCCTTGCGTTTCGGGATCAGGCCGAGACTCAGTGATTCCTCTTCGGTTACCCACTGGTAGTGGGTGAGTATTCTGGCGGCGGCGACACAAAGCGCCGAGGAGAGGTTCTTAGGCGTGCGAAAAACCTGCCAATCGTTGTCTTCGCACAAGTCGTTGTATTGTTGCAGCAGCTTTTCCAGGTCCATGATTTTGTCACCGGATGAGATTTTATTAGTTTATAGATATATAGTACATGACCGCGCCCTAGCACTTTGTACGTACACGGCAAACGGCGATATGCACTGTATATAGCTGTGTTGTTCAAAGGCCATAGCATTCCAGAAAAGTGCTTCGACGTCTACTGACATCGTTGAGGCCAGTCCCGGCTATACTGTTTTCCGGGCTTAGTGCCAAAGTGCCGAAATAGGCACTGCATAAAGGTTATTGCTGAAAGGCACTATTTGGTTGTGATCGTATAGTACCAGCCCAAGAGCGAACTGTTTTTTATGACCTTCGGCAAGTTTACGCAAGCCGGTAAAGTCGGTACGGGTAACAGTTGCCGCCGACTTAACCTCAATGCCGACTATGCTTTCGTCCTGGTTTTGCATGACGATATCGACTTCATTCTGTTGCTTGTCCCGCATATGTGAAAATTCTATGTGCTGGTCGCTGCTGCTGGAGAGTTTCAATAACTCGGTGAGTACAAAGGTTTCCAATAGAGGGCCAAATAATGTGCGTTGTTCAAGCAGTTTTTTCTTTGACAGATTTTGCAGAGAAGCTAACAGGCCGGTATCCAGAAAATGCAATTTAGGTGTTTTTGTCAAGCGTTTTAGTGTATTGTTAAACCAGGGTTTTACTCTTCTCACCAGGAAAAGCTGCTCGAAAACGCCTGTGTATTTACGGGTGGTGATATGGTTCATATCCAAAGCCGAACCGATGGCAGAATAATTGATTAACCGGCCGGAATGGTGAGCGAGCGCCTGTAGTAACTGTGGCATTTGCTGTGCTTTGTTTATGTCGGCAACGTCCTGCACATCGCGTTGAATAATCGCATTGATGTAATTTTGGTACCAGTCCGAGCGTCGCCTTGATGATTTGCGAGTCAGGGCCTCTGGATAACCACCGGCCAGCACGATATCGATAAGTTGCTCGGCGACGGCTGTCTGTTCGATCGATGGGATTTCACCCCTGAACGCGCTGTTCAAGAACGTGGGTGCCCGGCCGTGTATCTCGCACTGTGATAGTGGCAACAAGTCTATCACTTCCATACGTCCGGCCAGTGAGTCGGCTACGCGTGGCAATGTCATTAGGTTGGCCGACCCCGTCAGCAGAAAGCGGCCGGGGCGGGTGTCTGCATCCACACTTTCTTTGATAGCGAGCAGCAGTGCCGGCGCGCGTTGGACCTCATCTATTACAGCCCGGTCGAGACCGCGTACAAACCCCGAGGGATCCTCTTGTGCCGCTTCCAGGGTAGTGGCGTTATCCAGGGTGAAATAGTTCATACGGTTGTCTGCACACCACTGCGCCAGTGTTGTTTTACCCGCTTGTCGCGGACCGACTAATACCACCACCCTAGTATCAGTAAGAGCAGTCCGAATACGCCGTTCAACAAAGCGCGAGTACATGTAATCTCAATCATCCTGGTTTATCGTTTGACTAATTGTAAATAGTTCTTTGACTAATTGAAAGTATATGTATAACTGATTGAAATAAATATAGTAACTGACTGAAATTGGCTGTTGAGCTATTCCAGAGCTTGAGATGCTATAAGCTAATGCGAGCCGGCCTGGTGGTACGGAGAGGTTCAGATAGTCGCTTACAGATTATTGTGCCAGGGTGGCGGGAACAAGAGCGCTGATCTGGTAGTTGGCTGGTGCCACCCCGACAGGCCGGCTCAGCGATACCAACAGGGGGTTGTGGTCGGATGTGTCGGTCTGCGGCGTACTGCCGGCAAGCGGCTCCAGGCCGCGCACCAGGATATGGTCCAGGGGCCTGCCGAGAAAGCGTTTGCGCCGGTCCTCGGAGAAGCTCACCTTGCTCAATGACAGCTGTTCGGCGGCCTCGGTCAACAATGTCAGGCGGCGCTGGTTCCAGGTATTGAAATCACCGGCGAAGATAATCGGGCCCCGATGTCTGGCCAGTACCGCGACCGCCTGCTGCAACTGGTCGCGGTATTCGCCGATGCCGAAGCTGAAGTTGACGCTGTGGATATTGGCCACCAGCAGCGTCTGCGAGCTGTCTTTTAGGCGGAATCGGGTAATTGCCGTGGCTTTGGGGGTGCCCAGCCAGGGTTCGATCGCGGACAGATTGCAGCGCGCGAGCGGTGCCACCCGGCTGGCGGTCAAGACGCCGGTTTGCACCGAGCCGGTATGGTAGCCGGGGGCGAAGTGCCGGTGCCGGTGCAATGCCAGGGGCCGGAAGAGGTTGTCGGCGTCGAGTGCCTCCTGGATCAAGACCAGATCGTGCTGCCGGCCCAGGGTCTGGAGTTTGGCCTGCCAGCCGTCGCGATTGCCCTTTTGCAGATTCCAGTTAACCAGCTCGATAACACCGGACAGGCCCTCGCCGGTGCCTTCATCCAGCCGTGCAAACAACTGCGGGCACTGCTGCTGCCGTTCGCGCGCCGCCGCGTCAGTCCCCAGCGGTTGCCAGGGGATGCAGGCGCACAGGGTGAGAAGCGACAGTGCGGTGATCAGGAGTTTTTTCATCAAGTCATCGGTACAGTTTCAGTTTCAGTTTTCGTACCGCCTGGTTAAATCATAGCCAATTGTGCGTCAATCACTGCCCGGATCAGAGGCCGGCGGCGCTGCCGGGCAAAAACTGTGACAGCGGGCACAGCGCTCAGGGAACGGCGCGGGCCCGGTCGGTGCGGGTGACGAGCGCCGTCACCCGGACCTTTAGACCTTCCACCAGCAAATAGTTTACCGGCACCAGAATCAGCGTGATAAACGTCGCAAACAGAATGCCAAAACCCAGTGAGACCGCCATCGGAATCAGAAACTGGGCCTGGGTCGATTCCTCGAACAGCAGTGGCATCAGGCCCATGAAGGTGGTGATAGAGGTCAGCATCACCGGCCGGAAGCGCGCTGCGCCGGCGTTGAGTATGGCTCGCTGCAGCGAGATATCGTGGCGGTGCTTGTTGATGAAATCCACCAGCACCAGGCTGTCGTTTACCACTACGCCGATCAACGCCATAATACCCAGCATGCTCATCAGGGTGAGATCCATACCCATTATCAGGTGGCCGCCCACGGCGCCGATAATGCCGAAGGGAATCACCGACATCACCACCAGTGGTTGCAGGTAGGATTTAAACGGAATCGCCAGCAGGCAATAGATGATGAACAACACGAACACCACACCCAGCCCGAGTGAACCGAACGACTCGCGCTGTTCTCTGGCTTCACCCTCGAAGCTGTAGCGGACCTCCGGATACTGGCTCAGCAACTGGTCGATATAACTGCGCAAATCCCGCTGCAATACCACCATATTGGCCTGCTGCTTGTTGATGTCGGCGCTGACATTGACAGTGCGGTAGCGGTCGATGCGCCGGATTGAGGCCGGGCTTTTGCCTGGCAGCAGGCGGGCCACCTGCTCCAGCGGGATGCGGCGGCCGTCGGCGGTCTGAATGCGCAGATCCTTGAGGTTGGCCACCGCCGAGCGCTCGCTTTTGGGGTAGCGCACCATCACTCGAATATCGTCGCGACCGCGCTGGATGCGCTGCACCTGAAAGCCGTAGAAGGCCTGGCGCACCTGGTTGATGATATCCGAGCGGTTGAGCCCCAGTGCATAGGCCTCGTCGGTCAGTTCGAGCTGCAGCTCCTCCTTGCCGTCGGAGAGGCTGTCGGCGATATCGAAAACATAGGGATACAGTGCCAGCCGCTGTTTCACCTGGTCGGCGATAGCGGACAGCGCATCGAGGTCGCTGCCGGAAAACTGGATGTCGATGGGATCGGAGACGCGCCCGATCTCCGCTCTGAAAGTCAGTGTTTCGGCGCCGGGCAGCACGCCGATGAGGCTGCGCCACTGGCGGGTCAGCTCGGCGCTGGTGACAGTTGACGTGCGATCTTCGGGCGGCACAATCTCGAGGGTCACGCGGCCGACATGGGAGCCCTGGGAGCCGCCGCTAAAGCCGGTCACGGATTTGATATCGAGAATGATATCGAGCCCGGTGTCGGGGTCGCGGTGTTTTTCTTTCAGCTTGTAGGCGGCATCGGTAATGCGCTGTACATAGCTGTCGGTCACTTCGAAAGCGGTACCCACCGGCATAGTCAGCGTGGCGCGCGCGGTCTCGCTCTGCACGCGCGGAAAGAAGGTAAAGCGCAGCCAGCCGCTGCTTATCAGGGCAATGATCACCATCAGCACGCCGATGAAGGTGATCAGGGTCAGATAGCGGTTCTGCAGTGACCAGTGCAGCAGCGGCTGGTAGAAGCGCAGCACCAGGCGCTCGAAACCGTCGGCAAAAGACTGCTGCCAGCGTTCGAAGCGGGTGGGCATGCGCTGGTCACGCAGTTTGATTGACTTCAAATGGGCCGGCAGCACCAGCTTCGATTCGATCAGGGAAAACAGCAGAATGGGAATCACCACCACCGGTATTTGCGCAAACAGCAGGCCGCGGCGCCCTTCCAGAAAAGCGATCGGCAAAAAGGCGGCGATAGTGGTGAGGATGCCGAAGGTCACCGGCACCGCCACCTCGCGGGTGCCGCGCACGGCGGCCTCCAGCCCCGATTCGGCGCGCCGCAGGTGGGTGTAGATATTCTCTCCGGTGACAATGGCGTCGTCGACGACGATGCCCAATACCAGCAGAAAGGCGAACAGGCTGAAAATATTCAACGTCACGCCGAAAAACGGCATGGCGATAAACGCCCCCATAAAACTCACCGGTATGCCGACCACCACCCAGAAGGCGATGGTCGGTCGCAGAAACAGCGCAAGCAGGATCAAGACCAGAACGCCGCCTTGCAGTGCGTTGCTGGAGAGTGTTTGCAGGCGCTTCTGTACGATCAGCGAGCGGTCGCGCCACAGCGATATCTCGAAGCCCTCGGGCAGGGTCTGGCGCCGCTCGGCGATATAGGCTTTGACTTTGTCGGCCACCTCAATGGCGCTCTGATCGCCGACCCGGTAGACCTCGACAAAGGCCGCCAGCTTGCCGTTGAAGCGGCTGCGAAAAGAAGACTCTTCGAAACCGTCGTAGACCCTGGCGATATCCCTGACCCGGATCAGGCTGCCGTCGGGCTGGGTCAGTACGACGATATTGTCGAAATCACCGCGGCGGTAGGCCTGACCTCTGGCGCGGATAAGGATATCGCCGCCCTCGGTCTTGATATTGCCGGCGGACAGGTCCAGAGAGCTGCTGGCCACTGCGCGGCTGATATCGCCGAGGCTCAGGCCGTAGTGACGCAGTGTGCTCTCGGAAACCTCGATGGCAATTTCGTAGGGGCGTACCGAATCCAGGTCCGCTTGGGTAATGCCGGGAATACGCAGCAGGTCGTCGCGAATCTGCTCGGCCTGTTGTTTGACTTCGCGCTCGCCGTAAATACCGGCCACCGCCACACTGATCACTTCGCGGCGGCGCGTGGCCAGACTGATCACCGGGTTTTCAGCCTCCACCGGGAAGGTATTGATAGCGTCGACGCGGCTTTTGATATCGGCCAGCAGCTGGCGCGGATCGTAGCCGGATTCCACCTCGGCAGTGACCGATGCGCTGCCCTCCGAGGAGTTGCTGGTAATCTGCTCAATGCCCTCCAGGTCCTGAATCGCCTCCTCGATCCGGATCGCTATCCCCTCTTCGGTTTCCTGTGGTGTCGCCCCGCGCAGCGTGACATTGATGTTGATGCGCTCGGGATCGAGGGTGGGAAACACCTCCAGCGGAATGCGCTGGGACAGCGACAGCAGGCCCAGCACCAACAGGGTGATCATCAACAGGTTGGCGGCGACGTGGTTGCGGGCAAACCAGGCGATCACGGCGACGGTTCTCCGCTTTCGCCGGCATCGGCGGTATGCTGCAACGGCGGCGCCTGCCGCGCGGGGAGCCTGTCAACCCTGCTGACGCGGGTGCCGCTACTGAGCTGGCCCAGCGGCGTCAGTACCAGTTGGTCGCCGGCGGCGATGCCGGCGCCGACAAGCGCTTCGGTACTGTTTTGCCAGGCGATGCTGATATCGCGGCGCTCCAGCACCGTGTAATCATTGCGCTCCACCACCACATAGACATAGCTGCCCTGGTAGACAGCCGCATTGGGAATCACAATCGCGTCGGCCAGCCTGTTGCCGTCGATCACGGCGGTGACATACTGGCCAATTTTCAGCGGCAACTGATCGGCCACGGCTACCCCGTAGGGATCGTCGATCTGCGCGATCACGTGCAGCTGGTTGCTGTCGGCGTCGATTGCCCCGGCGGTGCGCACCAGCTTGCCGCGCCAGCTGCTGTTGCCGTCACCGAGGTTGCTGCGGAAGGTTACCCGCGGCTGTTTGCCGCCGGGCTGTTGCAGGCGATTGATCTGTGGCAGGTCGATATAGCTCAACTCGCTGTTTTTCAGCGGCAGTGGCACCTCGACGAAGTCGGTGGCGTAAACTTCGGCCAGATTGGTGTTCTGCGATACCACCTGGCCCACATCCACCGCCTTGCTCAGTACCCGGCCGGAATACGGTGCGACGATTTCGGTGCGCTCGCGGTTGAGTCGGGCCTGGCGCAGGCGCGCCCTGGCTGAGGCGAGACCGGCCTCGGCGGCGGCGACCTGGGGCAGGCGCAGGGCGAAGTCACTGGGGGCACTGCCGGTGCGGGCATCGGCCCACTCGGTGCGCGCCTGTTTTGCCCGCGCCTGCTCCTCTATCAGTACGGACTCGGCGCTGGCCAGCTCTGCCCGCGCGGTTTCGACGGCGATATCGTAATCGCGGGGGTCAATGGTTATCAGCTTCTCTCCCCGGGCAAAGAAGCCCCCTTCGCGCAGGTTGGGGCTGATGGCGATAATCTGCCCGGAAACCTGTGATACCAGCTGGCTCTGAGTGCGGGGGCGCACCGTGCCGAAGGACGATATCTTAATCTGGTAGGGCTGTGCTACCACCGTCAGGGTCTGCACCGAGACAGCCGGCTGCGGCGGCTGGTCCCGACGCTGGCTGGATGGCGTGGTCTGGCTGATCATCCAGGTGACGGCGACAAAACCCGCCAGCACTAGCAAAGGTAAAAACTTTTTCACTGAGGCCTCATCGCGAAACTGCTGCCAGGCGCCAGCCTAGCGCTTTAATGTGCAGCAAATATGCAAATCTGTGCAGCGGCCGTAAAGGGTCTGCGTTTGCTGTTTATTGTCTGTACGCGGCGGCGGCACGGCAAGATCAGCCCGGCCCGGGCAGCCATACTGAGGAGTCACACTCAGTGGCCTCTAAGGTCCGGGAAAACTGCTAAAATGCCGCCTCGACGGCACAGAGACCCCGACATTATGCTGAAGTTCTGCAGAGAGACGGCGCTGGAGCAGGTGGCTGAAAACCACTGGCAGGGCCATATAACACCGGACTGGAGTATCGCCGGTGTCCCCAATGGCGGCTATATCATGGCACTCGGCGCCCGTGCGCTGCAGGCGGCACTGCCGCACAGTGATCCGCTGACAGTCAGCGCTCACTATCTGGTGCCCGCTCAGCCGGGGCCGGTGGACTGTCAGGTGGAAGTCCTGCGCCGCGGCGGCTCCTCCTCCCACGGCTGTGTGCGCCTGCTGCAGAACGGGGAGTTGAAAGTGCTGCTGGTGGCGGTGTTTACCGACCTTGCGAAGCTGCAGGGGGAGAGCCGGATAAATGCCGCCAGGCCGGATATCAAGCCCTATGACGACTGCGTGCCATTACCGTTGCCGGACGAATTTACCTTTTCCCGGCAGGTGATACAGCGGGTCAACCCTGAGCAAGTGCAGTCGCTGGCGGGTAAGCCGAGTGGCGCTGGCTGCCTCAGCGGCTGGACCGAGCTGGCTGATGGCGCCACTACTGACCCGCTGTCGCTGCTGTTATTTGCCGATAGCTTCCCGCCGCCGGTGTTTTCCTTTTACGGGCCCACCGGCTGGGTACCGACCCTCGAGCTGACCGTGCAGGTGCGGGGTAAGCCGGCGCCCGGGCCCCTGCAGTGCCATTTCGAAACCGGTTATCTGACCAATGGGGTGCTGGAAGAGGACGGCTACCTCTGGGATTGCGACGGCCACCTGGTGGCGATTAGCCGGCAGATGGCAAAGTTCCGCCTGCCCTGAATCGCAGCGCAGTTCAGGCCTGCAGCTCAGTTCAGGTCTGCAGCTCAGTTCAGGTCTGCAGCTCAGTTCAGGTCTGCAGCTCAGTTCAAGTCTGCAGCATAGTCGCGCAGCACCGCCATGGGCACGGTCTGCAGCGCCTTGATATGGGTCCGGGTAAGAAAAACTCTCGGCGCCATGCCCTGCTGGTGGGCTTCCAGCCACCTGGCTGCACACAGGCACCAGCGGTTGCCGGCCTCGAGCCCGGGGAAGCCGAATTCCGGTCTGGGGGTGGAGAGGTCGTTGCCCTTGAAACGCGAGTACTGCAAAAACTCCTCTGTCACTTCGACACAGACTGTGTGTGAGCCGACGTCCTGGCTGTTGGTATTACAGCAACCGTCGCGAAAAAAGCCTGTCAGCGGCTCCTCGCTGCAGGCGTGTAGCGGCTCCCCGAAGACATTGACGGACTCGTCGATTTCGATGGTGGCCATAGTATCCTCCATTGCCGGTGGCTGTGCGGTGCCTATGATAATGGATGCCAGCGGATTTAGGTATGCCAATAGTGCGGCGATGGCAGCGTTGTCAGCTGCAGTCGCGGCAGACTCGGAGCCGCCACACAGAGACGAAGCCGACAGCCAGCAGCGCGACAGCGGCCAGCTTGGGCCAGCCGGCGGGAACGAACAGCAGCACCGAACTGCCGCCGATGCCCACCACCATGAACAGCGCGGTTATTTTCACCCGCATGGATATACACCTGTTTTCGTGCCAGCGGTGAATCATCGGCCCGAACAGTCGGCTGTTGACCAGCCAGGCGTGCATGCGCGGTGAAGAGCGGGCAAAACACCAGGCGGCCAGCAGCACGAAAGGCGTGGTTGGCAACAGCGGCAGCAGGATGCCGGCGCCGCCGGTAAGCAGGGACAAAATGCCCAGTAAAGACCAAAGGTTCATAAAATACGGCGGCACTGCCGGCCGGCTGAACAAAGAGTATAAGCGCATTTATAGCCGTTAATTGCGCCCTGTACCAGCCTTTGGCGGCCGCTTGCCAGGGCGCCGGCGTCAGCAGACCGCCCCGGCCTCGCGCATGGCTGCGATATCTTCCTCGGCATACCCGCAGTCGCGCAGTATGGCGCCGGTATCGGCGCCGAGCGCCGCGCCGATATGCCGGTACTCGGGCGAAGACGCCGAGAACTTCAGCGGGCTGGCAATTTGCGGCTGGCTGGCGCGCTCGCCTTTGGGCACCTCGGCGAACATCTGTCGGGCCTGGAAATGCCTGTGCTGCCTGACTTCGCCCAGTGTCAACACCGGCTCGATACAGGCGTCGCAGGCAGCGAAGATCTGCCGCCATTCGGCAAAGGATTTTGTCGCCAGCACTGCCTGGATGTCCTCGCGCAACTGCTGCTGAGCCGCCGGCTCGGGGTCGGCTGTGCGCGGCAGCCAGTCGGGCCGCTCAATGGCGTTGAACAGCTGCTGGCAAAACTGCGGCTCGAGGCTGCCGATGGCGAAGTAGCGGCCGTCGGCGCTGCGGTAGTAGTCGTAAAAGCTGCCGCCGTTCAAGGCTTCGGTGGACAAACCGGGTACCGCCCCGGCGGCCAGGAAGTTGGCGCCGGAGATACTGGTCAGGGCCAGCGCGGCGTCGCTCATGCTGATATCGATATGCTGGCCGCCGCCGCCGTTGTGGCGCTGTATCACCGCCGCCAGCACACCCATCACGGCGTGGTGGCTGCCGCCGGCGATATCGGCGATCTGTGTGCCCGACAGTACCGGGCCGGTTTCGCTGCGGCCGCTGATGCCGGCCAGCCCCGCCAGCGCCAGGTAATTGATATCGTGCCCGGCGCGATCGCGCAGCGGACCGTGCTGGCCATAGCCGCTGATGGAACAGTAGATCAGCTGCGGGTTGATGCTCGAGAGGTGGTCGTATCCCAGACCGAGGCGCTGCATGACGCCCGGGCGGAACTGTTCCATGACGATGTCGTAATCGTCCAGCAGCTTTTTGACCACCTCGATTGCCTGTGGCTGCTTCAGGTTCAGGCCGATAGACTTTTTATTGCGGTTGAGGGTGGCGTGGGCCGCCGATGTCCGGCCGCCGCAGCCATCGTCGATATGGGGCGGCATCGCGCGCACCATGTCCGGCCGCGTCGGGGCCTCCACCCGCAGCACCTCTGCGCCCATGTCCGCCAGCAACTGGGTAGCGTAGGGGCCGGGCAGCAGGGTGGTAAAGTCGAGTATCTTCAATCCGTGCAGGGGCTGGGGCATAAGGGGCTCCGCGCTTGCGCACTAGTCGAGCAGTGCACGGCCGATGATCAGTTTCATGATTTCATTGGTGCCGGCATAGATGCGCTGCACGCGCGCATCGGCCCAGGCACGGGCGATGGGGTATTCCCACATGTAACCGTAGCCGCCGTGCAGCTGCACGCACTCGTCCATGACCTTGCACTGCAGATCGGTGGTCAGCAGCTTGGCCTTGGCGGCAGTGGGCACATCGAGTTTGCCCTCGCAGTGCAGCTCCAGGCAGCGGTCGACAAATACCCGTGCGGCGGTCACTTCGGTGTCCAGTTCCGCCAGTTTGAACTGGGTGTTTTGAAACGCCGCAATCGGCTTGCCGAATGCCTTGCGTTCCTTGACATAGTCGAGTGTCCACTGCAGCGCGGCCTCGGCGGCGGCCACCGCATTGACGGCCACCGACAGGCGCTCCTGCGGCAGCTCCTGCATCAGATAGATAAATCCCTGGCCCTCGGCGCCGAGCAGGTTTTCCTTCGGTACGCGCACGTCCTGGAAAAACAGCTCCGAGGTGTCCTGGGCTTTCATACCGATTTTTTCCAGGTTTTTGCCCCTGTTGAAACCGGGCGTGTCCGCCTCCACCAGAATCAGACTGGTGCCGGTGGCACCGGCCTCTGGATCGGTCTTTGCCACCACGATCACCAGATCCGCCAGCTGGCCGTTGGTAATGAATGTTTTTGAGCCGTTGACAATGTAGTCGTCGCCGTCGGCCACCGCATGCGTTTTCACGCTCTGCAGGTCTGACCCGGTGCCCGGCTCGGTCATGGCAATGGCGGTAATGATATCGCCGCTGATGCAGCGCGGCAGGTATTTTTCTTTCAGCAGGTCGCTGCCGTAGTTGACGATATAGGGCACGGCGATATCCGAATGCAGGCCCCAGCCAATGCCGGAAAGTCCGGCCCGCGCCACCTCCTCGTCGATGATGGCGTTGTAGCGAAAATCCGCGCCGACACCGCCGTAGGCCTCCGGCAGGGTCGGGCAGAGAAAGCCCTGCGCGCCGGCCTTGCGCCACAGTTCGCGGTCCACCTGGCCGTCTTTTTCCCACTGCGGGTGAAAGGGAGCGGCTTCGGTTTGCAAAAACTTGCGCACGCTGTCGCGGAACAGTTCGTGGTCGGCGGTAAACACGTTTCTCGGCAGCATAGTACTGTCTCCTGACTGCGGGTATGTGTTACGTATCGCTGTAGCGGCCGCCGTTTTCGGCGATTGCCAGCAGCGAGGCCGGCGGCGCGAAGCGCTCGCCGTAGTGTTCTGCCAGCTGCTGGGCGCGGCTGACAAACTCGCGCACCCCGCACTGGTTGATGAACTGCAGCACGCCGCCGGTCCAGGCCGGATAGCCGATGCCGAAGATCGAACCGACATTGGCGTCGCGCACCGAGGTCAGCACCTTTTCATCGAGGCAGCGGACGCTTTCCAGGGCCTGGATAAACAACAGCCGGTCCTTGATGTCCTGCAGCGGTAGCTGCGCATCGGCCTTGTAAAACTGTTGTTGCAGGCCGGGCCACAGTGACTTTTTACTGTCCTCGGGGTAGTCGTAAAAGCCTTTGCCGGCCGCCTTGCCGGCGCGATCCTGCTGCAGCAGGCGGTCGATCACCGCGTCGGCCGGGTGGGGCTGGTAGCTTTCGCCCTGTGCCGCCAGATCTTTGATGGTCTGGTCGCGCACCCTGGCGCTCAGCGACAGGCTGACCTCATCGCAGACGGCCAGTGGTCCCACCGGGAAGCCGGCGAGGAAGGCGGCATTTTCGATCGAGGCGGCGGCCACGCCCTCGCCCAGCATGGCGATGCCTTCGCGAGTGAAGGTGCCGAAGACGCGCGAGGTGAAAAAGCCGCGGCTGTCGTTGACGACGATGGGGGTTTTGGCAATTTGCTGAACAAAGTCGTAAGCCCGCGCCAATGTCGCCGGCGCGGTTTTTTCGCCGCAGATGATTTCCACCAGCGGCATTTTGTCCACCGGTGAGAAAAAATGCAGGCCGATAAAGTTCTGCGGCCGCGCCGAAGCCGCCGCCAGGCCGGTGATCGGCAGCGTGGATGTGTTAGAGGCGAATACGGCGCTGTCGGCGAGCTGGGCTTCGGCCTCGGCCGTTACCCCGGCTTTCAGCGCTCTGTCCTCGAACACCGCTTCGATGATTAGGTCGCAGCCGCCGAGGTCAGCGGCGCTGTCGGTGGTGTGAATCAGCCCCAGCACCTGCTCGCGTTTTTCCGCTGTCATACGCCCGCGGGCAACGCGCTTGTCGAGCAGCCCGGCAGAGTAGTCCTTGCCCTTGTCGGCATTGTCGACACTGATATCCTTCAGCACCACCGGGATACCGCGTATGGCGCAGGCGTAGGCGATACCGGCGCCCATCATCCCGGCGCCGAGAATGCCCACCTTGCCCACCGTTTGCTGCTCGAAACCTTCAGGCCTGCCAGCGCCGGCCTTGATTTCATTGAGCTGGTACCAGAATGTGCCGATCATGTTTTTTGCCACCTGGCCGCTGGCCAGCTCAGCGAAATAGCGCGACTCGATACGGGTGGCGGTATCGAAATCTACCTGCAGGCCCTCGATGGATGCACTGAGTATGGCCTCCGGCGCGGGCATGACGCCCTTGGTTTTGTGTTTCAGGATGGCGGGCACGATCGGCAGCATTTGCGCAAAGGCCGGCTGCTTGGGTGTGCCGCCGGGGATTTTGTAGCCCTGCTGATCCCAGGGTTGGGCCGCGTCGGGGTTGGCCTCGATCCAGGCCGCAGCCTTGGCCAGCAGTTCGTCGCTGTCGCCGGCCAGCTCGTGCAGCAGACCGTTTTCAAGACCCTGGCGCGGTTTGAACTGCCTGCCTTCGGCCAGGTAGGGCATGGCCGCCTGAAAGCCCAGCAGGCGGTTCATGCGCACGGTGCCGCCGCCACCGGGCAGCAGCCCCAGGGTCACCTCGGGCATACCTAGCTGGATGCTGTTGTCATCGACGGCGATGCGGTGGTGACAGCACAGGGCCAGCTCCCAGCCGCCGCCCAGCGCCGCCCCGGCAATGGCCGCCACCACCGGCACGCCAAGGGTTTCCAACTGGCGCATGGCGGCCTTGGTGGCCTCGGCACCTGCGAACAGCTGTGGCGCTGTTGCGGGGGTAATGGTTACCAGGGTATCGAGATCGCCGCCGGCAAAAAACGTCTTCTTGGCCGAGCGCAGTATCACCCCGGTCTTGTCGCTGTCGGCCTGCAACTGCTGCACCGCCTGCTGCAGGTCGCGGCCGAATTGTTCGTCCATCAGATTGGCGCTGCCCTGCGGCCGGTCCAGAACCAGGTGCACGATCTTGTGCGGGTCTTTTTCGTAGCGAATAGAGTTCATAGCGTTGTCCGGTAGTCGTTGCAAACGTTTATAGGCGCTCGATGATGGTGGCGATACCCATACCGCCGCCGACGCAGAGGGTGGCCATGGCGCGGCGCTGGCCGCGCGCCTCCAACTCGTTCAGGGCGGCGGCCAGAATCATCGCCCCGGTGGCGCCGAGGGGGTGGCCCATGGCGATGGAGCCGCCGTTGACATTGACTTTTTCGTCGGGCACCTGCAGTTCCCGCTGAAAGCGCATCACCACGGAAGCGAAGGCCTCATTGACCTCGTACAGATCGATGTCTTCGGCCTTGAGCCCGGCAATCTTCAGCGCCTTGCGCGCCGCCGGCGCCGGGCCGGTGAGCATGATGGTGGGGTCGCTGCCCACCACCGCGGCGGCGATAAAGCGCGCGCGCGGGGTCAGGTCGAAGGCCTTGGCGATGGTTTCGTTGCCGATCAACAGCGCGGCGGCGCCGTCGACGATGCCGGATGAATTGCCCGGCGAGTGCACGTGATGGATTTTTTCCACCCAGTGATATTTCTCCCGCGCCACGCCGTCGAAACCCATCTCGCCGATGGCCGCGAACGAGGGCTTGAGGCCGCCCAGCGTTTCCAGGGAGGCATCGGGGCGCACCAGTTCGTCGGTGTCGAGCACGGTAATACCGTTGCGGTCCTGCACCGGTATCACCCAGCCCCGGTAGGCGCCGCGATCCCAGGCGGCGGCCGCCTTGCGGTGGGAGTGCATGGCGAAGGTGTCGACATCCTCGCGGCAGTAGCCCTCCAGGGTGGCGATCAGGTCGGCGCCGATGCCCTGGGGCATGAAGCCGGTGTCGAGACTGGTTT